>JBHLRZ010000001.1:0-253170 GCA_048882045.1 Candidatus Thorarchaeota archaeon
GCAAACTCGCACATGGAAACATATGGAATGAATATCGTGATGAGCCACTGCTGTAATGTGTTCGGTTATGACCCATTCTCAAACAGGATTATTCCGAACGTTGTCAAGAAGTGCCTACAAGGTAAGTCGCCTCTGATTTTTACAAATGATGACTCTATCAGGGAATACGTCTATGTAGAGGACAAGGTGAACGCCATACAGCAGCTTATGAATGATCACTCGAAAAAGGGCTCATTCAACATCTCAACCGGTTGGGTCTTTAATCAGAAAGAGATAGTCCTCAAGATTCTAGAATTCTTTGAAGGGATTGAACCTGAATATGTAGAATCGAAGCTTCCAGCTCAAATCAAGAAGCAATCCCTCAAGTCTGTACGTTGGGATTGGAAGCCCTCTTGGAACTTTGAGGACGCACTCGAAAAGACGATAGAGGGTTTCAAGAAATACAGAAACGACTGGAGCTAATTGTGCTATTCACTGAGCGCAGTCTCTGCTTCTTCTATCCCTTTCAGGTCATTGACAGGTATCCACGTTTTTGCAGGAATATTGATTGCGGATAGTCTGTCCTCTCGTGCAATGACTGGACAGACAACATTCTCGAATGACGACTCGACATCCAATGAAACAAGTCTTCTGAAATAGCTAAAGACCTCTGGGTCAAAAATTGTTATCCCAGTGTGAGCAGGAATGGCAATTGGAGGATACTTTGTAATATCACGGACCTTGCCATTCTGAATGATTAGTCCTGAATATTGAAACGGCGTTTCAGGGACAACAACGAAAGTACCGATGCATCCTTTCTTGCAGCCCTTTAGGTGACCTTCCAGAAAGACATCGCAATATGGTCGGTCCATACGAACGATCATGTCATCTGGATTGTGAACAATCGCAGTCATTTTGTCATTGATAGTTCCGTTATTCAATCCGTTCAAGATTGCGCCAGCGTTTCCGACCTTTTTCCCACCAGGATCCTGTGAGTATTTGATTGTGACGTCCCATCTAGACCCGTCACCCAAGTGTTCCTCGACCTTGTCAGCAAGAAATCCCGTGAGGACTACGAACTTGGTTATTCCACACCTAGAGTAGTCCTCTACCAATTTCTCTATCATGCTTCTCTTGCCATCAATCTTGATCATGACCTTGTTGATCCCCTCACTATGGGTTTCAGCTCTGATTCGTGTTCCTTTACCTCCAGCAGGCATCACAACGACCGTTTCTGCCTTGAGTTTTTCAATCTCCTCTTGAGAGATCCTAGTGGTAGTGTCTTCGGTGTTAATCCTCTCACGGAGTTCAGCCATGATTGATTCTAGAGTATCGGTCATTAGTGCTCAACTGAATCCTAATCATCGTGCTTCAAAAGTCTTGTCAGGTCACTCCTCCAGTTCCATCCGAGCCATCTCTTCGAACAAAGCAAGTGTCTTCTTGTGATGTGAACTCGTTCAACTCACATGGTGATAGTAGACACCTAGCTCGTCAGCCTTGGCGAATGCGACGTCCATCTCCTGACGTGAAACTGGTCGTGCAATGTCAGAGAACCTGTCCTTCTCCCGAGGGACCCTGTTGGCAGGTCTGTACTGACCCATGATGTTCACCATGCAGTTAGGCATATTCTCAGAGATCCACTCCAGAATGGGGATTGTACAGCACTCTACATGATGTGGCATCACGAGATGACGAACGATGACCTCACCAAAGTTGTATGCCATCAGGTGGTTTCTGGAAACTACATCGAAGTAGTTCTCCACACCAGACAGTCGTTTGGCACATGCATTGTTTCCATACTTGAAGTCCGGAAGCCAGACATCGAAGACATCCACGAGAAGTTTCATTGTTTCTTCTGAGCAGTATAGATTGGAGTTCCAGAGTTGCGTCATGTTCGAGGTCTGATGAACAAATGATGCTATGATGGTATGAGTGTTGGGAATCGGGTCGCCCCCGACATAGTTGATGTTCAGTGCACCCTGCCTGAAGAGCGACTCGGCGATGGATGCCAACCCTTCGGGGCCCACTGGTTGTCCGGAGTTTGGATTAGTGGAGATGTCTTCGTTCTGGCAGAAGACACAACCAAAGCAGCAAGAGGAGAAGAATATTGTCCCACTAGGAACCAGAGGAGCTTCCTCACCTGTGTGAAGGAACGCAGACGATACCCTTGAGGTGGATCCTAGTTTACACCAACCTTTCTCATCACGTGTCCTGTCAGCTCCACACCTCCTCTCGCAGAAGTGACAGTCTGCAAGAATCCTGTGAGCGAGCTCGATCTTGAGGTTGAGGAAGTTGCGTTTATGAGATGGGAGGGGTTTAGGAACCTCTCTACTGACATCGGTACTCTTTACAAACTCCGTGAAACTGTCTGAGATCTCTTGGTGCGCCTTCCAGAGCTCATCAGAGGAGGAGTCAAGATCAACATCACAAGCCTGCGACTTGGCAAGCAGATACCTAGCACTCCTCTTCTGGTCAATGATGTCCCTGTATCTTGAAAGCCTTTGGACTACATTTGGTTCACTCCATGCTCTTTTAGCATCGGGTCGAATCAGTCTCCACATGACACCACATCAAATGTAGACTCTCGATAAAAGGTCTGTGAACTTCAGATGATGAAAGAGGGAGAGTCAGAGGATGATGTTTCCACAAGATAGGCCAAGGTAGCGACGAGTATGGAGACTCTCTCCATTATCCACAAATCAGTAGTGTCTTGTTGTGTCCCGAGAACTTTGCGCGAGGCCAATAGACCAGGGTTTGAATAAGGGAGGCTAGCAAAGACCACATTGGCTGGTAGACTGTCAAAATACCAATCCTTGAACTCTTGTGCTGTTTCTTGATTCCTCTCAGGATGGTTGAAGTCGTCTAGTCGCATCCAGTTCAGTGCAAAGACAGCGTCCATGTCCTTGAATGATCCTTCAAACTCGTCCATTTCTTCATACAGAACATTACAGCATTGTGAGGTGTCCTCCGCAACTCTCCTCACGCGGTTGAGAAAAGAAAACCGGGATGGTGCAACGAGACGGACATGTGCTCCAAAGGCAAGGGCACTAATCAGCATGCTGTTGGCTGGTGCAGGACTCGTAAACGAATCACCGAAACCCCAGGTGATTGCAATCCGTTTTCCAGCCAATCCCCCCAGATGAGCATCCATACCAAGGAGAATCGCAAGTGCAGACTGCCACGCGTACACGTCATCATGTAGACTGGCGAGGGGCACAGTGGACGTCTGTGCAAACTGCTTGGTGAGCATCCGGCCCTCACCAAAGGTTTCAGTACTAGAGAACGCAGTCAACAATATGTCTGATGCTTTTGATGCCATCCTTACTGTATCCAGTAGCTCCTCTGTGGACTTCGAATCTGCATCTGTCCAACCTAGGTCGACGACTGTCTTTCTAAGACGTCCTGCGGCCATCGAGGAGATCTGGGGTTCATAATGTGCCTCTCTGTGCAGCAGTCTACCGATGATTCTAACAGGACCTAAGACATCCTGCAGTGAATCGAATCCATTCTCGTTTACAGATTTAGCAATCTGAAAGATTCTGTGGAGTGTCGGTTTACTGGGGAGGTCGTCGCTGTTCGTCATTTCCAACGCGCATCCATCGCATTGGTTGATAATAGTTTCCAAATAGTGGTACAACTGACTACTCAAGGGAAGGCTTATGTTTGGATTGGCTTGCACCCCAGTCAGAGGCATCATCAATGAGCCGCTATGAAGATCTTCTCAACAAGATAGAACGCAAAGATGTCAGGGTAGCAGTAATTGGACTTGGTTACATTGGACTACCGACTGCCATCTTCTATGTGATGCGAGGAATTGATGTCTTGGGTATTGACACCAATTCAGAGCTTGTCGACCTCCTGAAGAAAGGAAAGGTCCCAATCCATGAGGAAGGTCTGGGGGAATTAGCATCAGAGTATCTTTCAAAGATAGATCTGCAGACAACCTATGATGATGTAGAAAATGCTGATGTTTGTGTTCTGTGTCTTCCGACACCTATTGAAAAGAGTGGCAAACCAGTCACAAAATTCCTTGAGAATGCTGTTGTGGATATCGCGAAACGGATGAAGCAAGGATGCCTGATTTTGAATGAGAGTACAGTCCCAGTCGGAACGACTCAATCACTCTTCAAACTCTTCATCAAGGAAAGTAATTTGGATGACAAAGAAATCTGGTTTGCTCACTGTCCTGAAAGGGTGCTCCCCGGGAAGGTCGTTGAGGAAATGGACACAAACCATCGTCTCGCAGGGGGTACGAGTGAGAATGCTACAACTCTTGCAGTAGCATTTCTTAAGTCAGTCTTCAAGCCTGAGCTCATTCATCCGACATCCTCTGGTGTGTCTGAAGCTGCGAAACTGGCTGAGAATGCCTTTCGTGATGTGAACATAAGCTATGCAAATGAGTTGGCCAAGCTATGTACACACATGTCAATAGATGTTTCAGAAGTCATCAAGCTGGCGAACCTCCATCCGCGAGTTTCAATCCTGAATCCGGGTCTGGGAGTCGGAGGCTACTGTCTTCCCAAGGATGGTTGGATCCTGGTAGAGTCAGCGAAAGCAAAGGGTGGACAAGCGGAACTGATTCCAGCAGCACGTCATGTCAACGACAGCATGCCTACACATGTCGCTGTGAGAATCAAGGATGAAGTCATGACGAGAAAAGAAACAACAAAAGTTGGACTTCTGGGTCTGGCCTTTAAGGAGAATGTATCAGACACACGGAACAGTCCGACTGTGGAGTTGTTGAAGTCCCTTACATCTGCTGACATCGATGTCATTGTCTACGACCCACTTGTAGCTGATTCTTTCGGGGCAAGGAGAGCCAAGGACATGGATGATTTTCTGAAATCTTCAGACATAGTTGTGATGTGTGTGGGACATGATCAGATACGGGATGAACTAAAGTCAAAGGACCTAACGGACAAGGTCTTCTTTGACCCAAGGCATCTGCTACCCGAGTTGAAGCCGGGTGTGAAGAAGTACATCGGGTTGAGTGTCTGATAGATTCTGGGCAAACCTAATCAGGCTTGAAGAATTCACACAACATAGTTCCTACGTGGTTAAGTGAGTGAATCAACATGAAGAAATTGCAAGTTACGCTGACACCATCTGAAGGCAAACGACTGATAGCAAGAGGTTTACTTGCTACTGAGGCAGTCCAAAATGCACTGAAGAACGGATACCTCTGCATAACAATGGGAACGACATCTTCGTATCTCGCTGAGGAGATTCTTGGAGAGTACGACAAGACACGCCACATTGCTGGGATAACTGTCCCGAAGGGGCTCGCTGTGACTGAGAAAAAAAGCAGAGCCTTTGATGCAATTTTCCACAAAGGCGAATACATAGACAGCAAAAAGGTGATTGATGTGATCGACAAGATGGGATCTAATGATGTCATCATAAAGTCAGCAAATGCACTGGATGAGAACTATATCCCCGTAATCCTTCTAGCGGACGACACAGGAGGAACCATCGGTACGTTTGTTGGTGCTGCTGCTACGAAGAATATCAAGGTCATCGTTCCGGTAGGGCTCGAGAAGTCAATCCCTGTGGCATATGAGGAGTTTTGTGGTCAGTTTGGAAGGGATGACTGGGACTACGCAATAGGAACTCCTGTTGGTGCAATTGCTCTGACACAGGGAATTGCATTCACTGAGATAGAAGCTATAGAGGCACTATTTGATGCTACAGCAATCCCAATCGCAGCCGGTGGAGTTAATGGAGCAGAGGGCTCAGTGACACTCTTCATCGAAGGTGGTGACGAGGAGATAGCCAGGGCACACGAGTTCTTTGTTGACCTCAAGGGCGAACCTCCGTTCCCCAAAGTTGATAGAGTGAAGTAGTCTTGGAGAAGTCAAGATGCAGGGCGACGTTGTCATCAGGACCGAGGGTCTGACAAAGATCTTCGAGAAGGGAAAAAAGCACGAAGTGACAGCACTAGACAATGTCAGCCTTGACATTCGTCGAGGCGAGGTGTTTGGACTCCTAGGACCCAACGGGGCAGGGAAGACAACACTGATTCGAATTCTCGTTGGCCTGCTCAGCCCAACGAAAGGGAAAGCCTCCGTCCTTGATCTGGATGTTGTGGCTGAAATTGACCAGATCAGGAATAGGGTCGCACTCCTTCCCCAAGAAGCAGGAATCTATGAACGTCTCACAGCAAGAGAGAACCTTGTATACTATGGCGGCATGTATGGGATTCCTGAGGACGTCCTCAATGACAGAGCGGACGACCTATTGGACATTGTCGGGCTGAGAGAGAAGGAGCACTATCAGGTCAAGGGGTTCAGTGGCGGGATGAAGCGCAAGGTGCTTGTAGCCCGTGCACTCATCATCGAGCCAGAGATCATATTCATGGATGAACCAACAACTGGTGTGGACACAATAGGAGCTAGGGTTGTAAGAAATCTACTGAAAAAACTGAGTGCTGAGAGAGACCAGACCATCATTCTTACGACACATGACCTCAATGAAGTGTCTGAGCTCTGCGACAGGGTTGGAATTCTTTACAACGGGGAACTCGTTGCTATTGGAAAGCCCTCAGAGCTGGAGCAGAAATATAGGGCAGCCAATCTCGAAGAAGTGTTCACAGGACTTGTCACTGGTGAGGGGGTGTACAGTGAATGAAGAGCAGGAAAAAGACCTCCAACAATGGAAAAAAGACAGTCTGGCTTTTGAAGAAAGAGGTCAAATCAGTCCTACGCTCAAGATGGCTCCTCTTCGGATTCATGATCAGTCCCCTGTTCGCCTGGCTTTTCCAGGGAGTGTTCCTCAACTTTCTCTTTGCCACAGCAGTGGAACCAGAGTTTGTTTACATTACAAACGAGGATGGCCTTAGTGGCAACAGTACGTGGGGAGACTATCTGTACAATAGTATCCACGCTCGGTTTGAGTATGAGAAGGGAATTGCTGACGAACAGAAGTGGCTGAACTATAGGAACCTCACGACCGTCAGTTCAAGTGATGGGATGGCGTTATGGGACAATAGAACAGCGGCTGTCTGGATACTGATACCTGCAAACTTCACAGAAGTCTTCGAGAACTTCAATGTTACAACGCTAACCATCTATGTCAATTCAGGAAGCTTCAGAGCTTCAGCAGCGTTCGAAAGAACCAAGAGCTTTACACAGTACTTGATGAGAGCTACTGACCTCTTGGTACAGCAGATCAGTCCCCCTTCAACTGAAGCGAGCTACGGGCATCAACTTGCCATCTTTCTTGTCATGATAACTTCTGTCATGGCACCAAGTCCCTACATCAGCAAGTCGTTTGCAGGAGAGAGAGAGCAACACACTCTAGAGGCATTGCTCGTGGTCCCAATAAGTAGACTGAGGATTCTAGGTGCGAAACTTGCAGCAGGACTGCTCCTGACAATGATATATTCATCTTTTACAGTTGTGGGGATATTACTATACAATGCTTTGGTTGCAGTCAGAGGTGCTGGAAGTCTAAATGCTGAGAGTCAGATTGGGTTCTACAGTGTTGCACCTGCTAACATTCCCCTGATCTTCTTCTGCCAGTTCTTGATACTTCTCTGCGCAATCGGGATTGGTGTAGTCATCTCAACCATGGCAAAAGACCAAGCGACTGCAGAGTCAATCAATAACTTGGTACTCCTTGTTCCAACAATGGTCATTGGAATACTTGGCTTTGCAGGCAGTATCAGTCAGGTTGGTGGGTTGTTTGGTCTGTTTGTGTACTTGATACCGTTCAGTCATGCGATAATGTTTCTCAATGGAGTGTTGTCACCAGCTCCGAACGCTTTTCTATTGACCATTAACGTGGTTTACATGCTAGCTTTCACGATGGTCTTCCTGATTATCGGAGCTAAGGCGTTCGAGAGAGAGGCCATCATTGCCTAGGATATTGGCCACTTCGGACTGATGTCAATTCCAGCCCTGTCCAAGAGAATCTCAGCATGTTCCACAGCTCGATCCTTGACTGTTTCCTCATCCAAGGTGAGCAGTTTCTTCCCACGCATCAGGACCTTCCCGTTGACAATGACTGTGTCCACAGCGTCACCTGATCCCGAATAGACCAAGTTTGAAACCGGATTGGATGCTGGAGTCACGCTGAGGCCTCGGAGTCCGATTAGAATGATGTCAGCAAGCATCCCAGGCTCTATTGAACCGACCCGATCAGCGATTCCCATTGCTACAGCACCACCCAGTGTAGCCATTTCGATGGCTTGCTCTGCTGTCACAACGAGTGGATCACCAACATACGATTTATGGATGAGTGCAGCCAATCTCATCTCTCGGACCATGTCATAGGTGTTGTTACTGGGACCCCCGTCGCAGCCAAGCGATACTGGAACTCCGGTTTCAAGCATCTGAGGAACCTTAGCGAAACCAGATGCAAGCTTCATGTTACTCGAAGGACAGTGAGAAATGTTGGACTTACTCTCAGCAAGAACTTTCAGCTCCTCATCCTCGAAATGGATGCCATGAGCAAAAACCATGTCTGGACCTAGGAGGTCGTGGTCTTTAGCGAAGGTGGTCAGATTGGTCCCGAAATTATCCTTGACATAACGTACATCATCAACGACCTCTCCGAGGTGCATTGTCATCCTTGTCTTCTTCTCTCGCGTCCTACGTGCTACTTCCTTGAACAGGTCTGAGGTCACAGCACCAAGAGAACGCAAACCATACCAGACCTCGACTCGGCCATCAGCCTTGCCATGCCACTTCCTATACATCTCATCAGTCTCGGCTAGACAGGCTTCAGCGTCTTCCACCATTCCAGGGTACATGATGTCAGGACTGTCTGCATATCCAGTAGAGTCCATGATGATCTTGGAAAGTGCAGCTCGCATTCCCGCCTTTTCGGCAGCCAGGGCAATCCCATCAAAGCCATACCGAGTGTGAATCATGCACTCAACAAATGATGTGGTTCCTGTGCGAATCATCTCAGCCATACAGAGTTCAGCAGAAACTCTGCCATCATCCTTGGTGAAGTTGCCTTGAAGAACCCAGACGTACTTCTTGAGCCAGTCCACCAGGGAAACATCATCAGCACAACCTCGGATTAGTGCTTGGGCGAGATGAGTGTGGGTGTCAATCAATCCAGGCATCACAATCATGTTCTTTGCATCGATGACCAGTTCGGGCTTGTGGTTCTTTAGTACCTCAGCTTTACCAACCTCTACAATCTTTTCATTCTCGATGTATACAGACCCATTTGTGAGGATGTCACGCGTAGGGTTCATTGTAAGGACGTATCCATTCTTTATGAGAATCGATTTTGCAGACAACAGCACACTCCTCCGATGTAGGGGAGCATCATCAGTTTCGTGACATAACACTTACGGTGAACCCGTTTATTCAGCGATGGAGAACTTGACCTTGATCTTGAGACCTTGGGCGGGGTTGCCCTTGACCCTGTCGACTACCTGTGGTGTACTTCCATACTTCTCAGCTAGTCGTCTGACAAGGTGAAGGCCCACACCCCCATAGCGACGCGTAGGTTCGAACAACTCCCTCTTCTTTGTATCATCAAGTCCAGGCCCATTGTCTGAAATGGTCAACCAGAACTCATCTGATTTTGCCCTGCCACCGACTTTAACCATCTTCTCTGAGTCATCCTTAAGGTTGTGAACGACTGCATTTTCAAGAAGGTTCCATACGAGCTGGCTGACTGCCTGATCAGCAAGCACCATGATCTTCTCCGGTAGCTTCTCGATATCGACCTTGACACCTCTCTGTTTGAAGAGAAGCTCCGACTCAGCTCTAATCACTTGAGCTATATCCACAGGACCCAAGGGTTCGGTCTTTGCCTCCTCAGCCTTTCGGACCTTCTGAATGAGCTCGAGACAACGCAAGGCCCCATCCATGACATATCGTTTTGACCTCATGATCTGATTCGGAGGAGCATCTTTCTCCAGAAAGTCTCCACCAGCTAAGATAAGCTGGAGCTGGTTTCCAATATCATGAAGCAGAAGATCCAGTAAGAAGTAGACCTCAGCCTCCGCATTCTTCACGTCAGAGATGTCTGTAAAGATGGCGAGACTACCAATGTATTCACCGTCAGGATCAAAGAGGGGAGAAGCGGATATCATAACAGGGATGAGAGTCCCTGACTTATGTTTAAGCAGAGCATCATAGTGTTCGATCTTGCCTCCTTTTCGTTCCTCCATCTTCTCTTGGACCTTGTTCTCTGTCCAACCATGTAGGATGTCGGTGATTGGTACTCCAATCAGTTGCTCTACATTGTCACATCCCAACATTCTACAAAGTGCCTCATTTGCAAGGACCATCATTCCTTCTGTATTGTCCACAGCCAACCCTGAGTCCATAGTTTCTATGAGTGACCTGTACCGACGCTCGCTCTCTTGTAGCGCACGAGCACTGAGTTTCTCGTCAGTGATATCAACCAACTGTGCGGTAGTTTTGATCTTTCCATCCTTGCCACGGATGGTGCCTACATTCATCCGTATATCAACCACAGACTCATCCTTTCGCACTATCTTGAACTCATACAATGAAGGGACTGATTCGCCCTTCTGACGTTTCCTATACCTTTCTGCAACAAGGTCTACATCGTCTGGATGAACAAACTCACGGAAATCATGGCCAAGTATCTCACTTCTTCTCCGTCCAAGAAGGTCACACATCTTGTCATTCACATACTCGAATTTGTATTGATCATCAACAACTATCATTCCAGCAAAGCTGTAGTAGTCGACCATGAATTCCAGGATTTCCTTCTGCTCGTCGATCTTATCTTCAATAGATTCTCGACGACTCAGGTCTAGTGCATAGACCACGAATCCGATAATCTTGCCTTGCTCAGTGATTGTGTTTGTGTAGACCTGTGTTGGAACCTTGACTCCATCTCCCCTGACAACTCTGAGAGACATGGAAACTGACGGGACACCCTTCCTGAGAGTTCGCAGACCATCTTCAACCTGTGCAAGCTGCTCTGAAACCACTAGGTCTGGAACGGAAACTCCCTCTTTCAGAATGTTCTTGTCAAGTTTCAGAAGCTCAATTGCTGGACCATTTGCGTATGTCAACACGAAGTTCTCGTCCAACTCAATGACAGGAATCAACATACTGTCTGCTACTTCGTGGAACGATTTCCTCTTGGGGGACGTCTTACTCTTGAATGACTGTTTCATAGTCCCACTTCTGTGTCTGGTTATACCTATTCAACAACGCGCGACAAATCAACATCTGGAAGGGCGTGTGCATGACTAGGAATCAGGCTAATAACCATTAGTAAGATGTATTGAGTGAAAGGGCAACATCTTAAAGTGGTAAATGCTTGGGAGTGAAGGCTGAACCACATACGGAGAGTCGACCTGTGAAGAGCATACTTGTCATCGATGTCAACAAGTGTACTGGTTGTAGAAATTGTGAACTAGCCTGCTCAGCCAAGCACACTAACTCGTTCAATCCAAAGAGGTCGAGGATTCAAATCCTCAAGAACGAGGCGCAGAATATGATCCTACCAATGGTCTGTCTGCACTGTGAGGTGCCACTCTGTGAACAGGCATGCCCTAATGGTGCCTTGGTCTACAATGAGAAAGGAACACTATATGTTAAGAGCAAAGTGTGCATCGGTTGTGGAAACTGCGTCACAGCATGTACATTCGGTGGTATTGAGATTGATCCGATGACAAGAAAGGCCATCAAGTGTGACCTATGTTGGGGGAATCCAGCCTGTGTCAAGGCGTGTGATTATGGAGCCATTAGTATGCTAGAGGCCAAGAAAAAGGGACTGATGGCGAGAAAGAATGGTACAGACCCGGTAGTTCAGATATTAGGACTCAATACAGGAGAGGTGCAACAATGACATTTCCATACAAAGGATATGCAGGATACTATCTGGATGTTGATCTGACGAGTGGAAAGATACACAAGAAGGAAATGGAGAAGGAATGGGCACGACTCTATCTTGGTGGGAGTGGAGTCGCAGCAAGGATACTCTGGGAACGTACTGGACCTGAAACGAACCCTCTTGGACCAGAAAATGTCCTTGTCGTTGGAACAGGACCACTTACAGGTTCAATGTTCTCGCCTTCTGGACGTTTCATGTTTGCAGCTAAGGGACCACTTACTGGAGTCTGGGCGGAAAGTCATGTTGGAGGTTTTATGGGTCCAGAGATCAAGTATGCAGGCTTCGACTTCATAATCTTCAATGGACGCTCAGAGAAACCCGTGTATCTCTTTGTCAAGGATGGAGATGCTGAGCTCCGTGATGCCTCACATCTGTGGGGCAGGGAGACAGATGTTGCAGCACGTATGATTCGAGAGGAGATGAGGGATCCGACCGTTGAAGTAGCAGTAATAGGACCTGGTGGCGAGAATGGCGTCCTATATGGAGCAATCATTGTAGACTTCTATCGCGCCGCAGGTCGTGCAGGACTCGGTACAGTCTTGGGATCAAAGAATGTCAAGGCTATCGCAGCGAGCGGGGCTCTGGGTATCGAGGTACATGACATGGAGAAGTACCTTGAAGCTAATGATGTCGAAATGGAGAGGCTAAATGATCCTCTCTGGACTGATTCACTTGCCTCTCTGAGAAAGTATGGAACCACGGACTTAGTTGCGATAATAAACGAAATTGGACGCTTGCCTACGAAGAATCACTGGACTGGCTTCTATGAGAGTGCAGATGATATAGGTCCCGAAACTATTAGGGAGGGATATCGAATTGGTCAGGAAGCCTGCCATGGGTGTGCAATTGGTTGTAAATACATCATCCGTGTGACCAATAGCAAATACAATACAGGTCCAATTGGAGGACCAGAGTATGAAACTCTTATGGCATTTGGTTCGAACTGCATGAACAATGATGTAGAGTCTGTTTTCCATCTAGGAAAGCGGTGTGATCTATTAGGCCTAGACACAATCAGCTGTGGGAAGTCGATAGGATTTGCTATGGACCTATGGGAGCAAGGAATCATTTCTGCGCAGGACACAGATGGACTTGACCTTAGTTGGGGTAATGCTGAGTCTCAAGCCGCCCTAGTGGAGAAGATCGCAAAACGTGAAGGATTTGGAAAGATTCTAGCTGAAGGTGTCAGGAAAGCGGCTGAGAAGATAGGTGGAGAGGCTTGGAAGTATGCTGTCCACGTCAAAGGGCTAGAAGCATCAGGACAGGACCCAAGAGCGCACCAAAGCATTGGACTCACCTATGCGACCAATGTCAGAGGTGCTGACCATCTCAGAAGCCTCTCTAGTCTTGAAGAGCTAGGTTATCCCAGCATCGTGACTGACAGGTTTGGAAAAGAAAAGACTGAGGCTATCCTTGACATCATGTCACCTGAGCACAAGGGTGAACTTGTCTGGGACATGGAAGACTTGTACGCACTCGTAGACTCGAGCGTCATCTGCAAGTATGGAACGATGTGGCCTCCGGTCTATTACTTCGACACTTTTGTCAATGTCATACCTCACCTCACAGGTATGGAGGAGTGGGGAAACCCGAAGTTTGTACGACGGACCGCAGAGAGGATCAGTCATCTGAGGAGGGCATACAACCACAGGTTGGGTATCACTAGAAAGGATGAAACACTTCCGAAGAGGTTGCTTGAGGATCCTATGCCGACCGGGCCATCCAAGGGCGGTCTCCCAGACCTAGATATTATGCTCGACGACTACTACAAGTTTCGGGGCTGTGACAAGGAAACAGGTTATCCACTGGAATCCAAGCTAAAGGAATTGGAGCTTGATTTTGTAATTGAAGACTTGAAGCCTCGTGGAATGGTTCGATAACGAAGTAGATAATGATGGGAGTAGCTTTAAGTGAGATATTAAAGCTCGACCAAACGTAAATTGACTGTTCCCATCAGACAGAAGGCGAAATTCGGAAATGACTGAAAGAGAATCGGTGAAAAGACAGATAGTCCTGTATTCGTCTGGAGCTTTGATTGGCGTGGTTTCAGGATTCGCTGCTATTTTGTTCCGAATGCTTATTCTCGGTTTTAGTACACTCTTCCTCACACTGCCGCAAGTGATTGGTACTCTTGGATGGGTGATAGCTCCAATCGTAGGAGGCTTGATTGTTGCATTTATCGTAGTGAGATATGCACCTGAAGCAAAGGGACATGGAGTACCAGAGGTGATAGAAGCATATGCACTGCGCGAGGGGAGGATACGTTTTCGTGTACCCCTTCTAAAGAGTCTAGCCTCAGCAATTTGCATTGGTTCAGGCGGTTCATGCGGGCGAGAGGGACCAATTGCGCAGATAGGTGCGGGTGCAGGGTCCGCGGTAGCAACTGCACTCAAGTTCGATAAGAGAGAGAGAAGAACACTTGTGGTGTGTGGACTCTCATCAGGGATTGCTGCAACTTTCAACGCCCCCTTGGGTGGGGCTCTCTTTGGAATTGAGGTCTTGGCAGGAGGAATAATAGGATTCTCAATCCTTCCGGTCATTTTGGCATCGGTGGTTGCAACAGCACTTGCAGATTTCGTGCTCGGGACATCCGTGTCATTTCAAGCTCCTCTCTTCTCTATGGGTCACCCACTCGAGCTTCTGTTCTACCTTGTACTCGGAATCATATTTGGGGTGACTAGCGTCATCTGGATGAGGGGATTCTATACCATAGAGGATTTGTTAGAAAAAATACGTGTTTCAAAATACTTCCTTCCAGCGGTCGGGGGCCTGCTTGTTGGAATTCTTGCTGTGGCGTCTATATATTTGGAGGGAATGTTTGCATACGCTGGGGAATTCTCAGCAGCCCGTCCCTATTATCCTGTAATGATGGGTGTGGGTTACGCATTCATTGACGCAACTCTATTGGGGGGTGTAGCAATAGGAGCACTCTTCATATTTGGCATCTTCAAAGTTCTAGCAACCAGTTTTACTCTTGGCTCCGGAGGTTCTGGTGGTGTGTTTGCACCGACTCTTTTCATGGGAGCTGGATTTGGCGGAGCGTTTGGATTGGCATTTTCAATAGTTGCTCCGTGGGCAGTTCCACAACCAATGGCTTTCGCATTAGTTGGTATGGCGGCACTGTTTGCTGGAGCGGGGCGAGCTCCGATCACATGCATCGTTATGCTTATGGAAATGACGGGTGATTATTCCTTGATACTTCCACTGATGATTGCAGTTTCTGCATCATATCTGGTTTCGTCGCTTATAGAACCCGAGAGCATTTACACACTCAAACTATCCAGAAGAGGGGTCAGACTACAAAGGGGAACTCATGTCGAAGTTCTCAAGACCATTAGGGTTGGAGATGTGATGACAAAAGACCCAACAGTTCTGCATCCTACAATGACTACAACCGAAGTGTTTGAAATCATCGACAGGACCCATCACACAAAATACCCGGTCATTGATGACTTTGGCAATATTATAGGAATAATGATTGCAGAGGATTTATTCAGGAAATCTGAGGAAACAGATAGAGACCTTCAGGTAAGAGAACTCATGAATCCAGATTTTCTGCATCTTGCTCCAGAGTGTACTATGGACAGCGCGCTTCAAGCCATGATCAAGCGCGATGAGGGTCATGCAGTTATTGTTAGTCCAACAGAACCCAACAAGATGATAGGGTACATCACAAAGGCTGATGTTCTCAAAGCATATGAGATAGCCATTATCAATTTGCAGAAACGGGGTACTGATGTGGAAGACATTGATCCTGCGGATATCATCGATGTAGGTGACTGATGTCAAGCCTTGAGTAGTCGAACACTTTATGTTTGAGATGTCAAAAAGCACAGTATGGCAGATATCAGTACTGAGTTTGCAGGAATCAAACTAAAGAATCCAGTCATGACTGCAGCTGGTCCTACCTCTCGAGATGGAATAACTCTGCTGAATGCAGCAGCAGGAGGAGTAGGGGGTCTTGTCGCCAAAACTGTAAGTGTCAAACCTGCAGATGTCCCCCGACCAAACATGGCCGCTCTGAACCACGGGAGAGTTGGCTCACGAAGAGGAATTCTTAATGCTGAGCTCTGGAGTGAGATTTCGGTCGAGCAGTGGTTAGAGAAGGAATATGCGATAGCTCTTAGCTCAGGACTGCCACTCATTGCCAGTGTGGGATACACGCCTGAAGAGGTTTCACAGTTGGCACCGAAGATCGAGAAGGCTGGAGCGAATGCTATCGAGTTCAGCACACACTATGTCGGTGGGCATACAGAAATCGCCAAGGCTCTGAAAGAGGTCGTTGAGATTCCAATCTTTGCCAAACTCAGTCCAAAGGTCGATGTCGCTGAAATAGCCAAAGCACTTGAACCTCATGTGGACGGCATTGTCGGAATAAACAGCTTCGGTCCATGTCTGAGGATTGATATCGAGTCGGGAAAACCTCTGTTGGGGAGCAGTGACGGATATGGATGGATGAGTGGAGCCGCGATAAGACCGTTAGCGATACGATGCGTATCAGACATTGCACGAGCTGTGAGTGTTCCTGTCATTGGTGTTGGTGGAGTGACCTCGGGAGAGGATGTAATCGAGTTCACAATGGTCGGTGCCTCAGCTGTAGAGATCTGCACTGCGGCCATTCTTGAAGGCAATACAGTCTACGGTAAGATTGCAATGGAAACCTCTGACTGGCTGGACCAGCACGGGTATGACTCCTTGGATGACATCAGGGGGAAGGCACTTACTCATCTTGACGGTAGTGCGACGCTTGAACCACCTCCCAGTGTGGACATGACGAAATGCACCTTCTGTGGGCTCTGTCCCAAATCATGTGTATACGATGCAATTACTGTGGACAAGAAGAAGGAGATTTTTGAGATAGATGATACGCTCTGCCAAGCATGCGGAATGTGCATCTCCGTGTGTCCGTATCATGCATTGAGTCCAGGTTAAACCCACAACCTCGTGTCAAGGTTCCTAGTGAGTATTTTCGCCTTGCCTTGCGTCACAGCATAGTCATTCTCCAACCTGACACCACCAATCTTCTCAAAGTAGACACCAGGCTCAATGGCCATGACATTTCCCTCATCAAAGTGTGTTTCGTGATTATACATGCTTGGTTGTTCATGGACTTCCAGTCCAATGCCATGGCCCAGACCATGGGTCATTCCATCCTTTGCATCAGGATTGAGTCGTCTTGAGTCAAATCCAAGTTGCTTCAGTTTATTAACGCAGGCTAGGTTTACATCATCAATCTTCGCACTATCTGTCAAGGAGTCCACCGCTGCATCGATTGCTGCTTCAGTTGCTTCAAACATCTCCTTTACTCTCTTGGGAGGAGTTCCCTTTACGATAGTCCGAGTGACATCAGCAACATAGCGTTCAATCTTGAGTCTTGGAAAAACGTCTAGGATGATTGGAACTTCAGCCTTTAGCCTGTCATTAGATGCACCAAGATAATGCCAGTCAAACGCCTTCTCACCCACAGCGAGAATTGTATCCTCTGAAGATTCACTGGTCCTGTCAACAAGACAGTGTTCCATGGCCATCTTGAGTTGACCTACTTTCAGTGGTTTGCCATTTCGCATCAGTGTCTTGTTGGGACCCACGTCTGAGTCCTTAATCATCTCAACTACCTCTTTGATAGCCCCAACTGTGGCATCTCCGGCTTTCTTAATCATCTTGATTTCTTCAGCAGACTTTGTGGCTCGCGCCTGGGGCACCAATTCTTCTACAACTTTTACATTATATCCAAGTTCTTGCAGGACTACAAGGATGCTTGCAGGAATCTCGTCTGGAACACCGAGTGTTGCTCCAGAAAACTCGTCACGGAGCATAGCTCTGATGAGTACATCTCTGTACTCATTCACAACTTTGTTCTCTTTGAGTAGCTGGATAATATGATC
This sequence comes from Candidatus Thorarchaeota archaeon, assembly GCA_048882045.1. Taxonomy (GTDB): domain Archaea; phylum Asgardarchaeota; class Thorarchaeia; order Thorarchaeales; family Thorarchaeaceae; genus SMTZ1-45. The sequence goes on from JBHLRZ010000001.1 coordinate 17,706, forward strand.
GCTCAAATCATAGGTCCGTTTTACAATACTCTCTTTCTTGACACGGTCGATTTGATTGAAATAGCCTCCAATGACGCCCTCTTCACCTCGGTTCTTCAGATAAAGAAGGTTGTCACTAGTTCGCATTCCTGTCAACCAAAGAAGATTTGGAGAACGGAATGGACTATCAAATGTAAAGAGTCCATCAATCTCATACTTGTCCATGAGAGCATCGGTATCTTTCAGCAATTCGCTCGCCCTAAGCTCGTCAGGTTATGTGTCAATGAAAAAGGCTTCTGTTCAAGCTGGAAGATAAGATCGCATTCTTGTTTCAATCTTGACACGATCAGGTATACCATAGGGACCAAAAGTCTCAGCATTGAACGATGCACATGTGGCGGCGAATAGACCAGCTCGGGAAATGTCGAGAGACCTCATATACTCCAAGAGAAACCCTATTGCATACGTGTCCCCACAACCAGTCGAGTCGACCTGATTCTTGGAAAGCACAAGAGGAATGTCAACCTGAGAGTTGCGAGTGTAGATTGTTGATCCACGATGGTCTCTCGTGACGACGACGATGATTGGACCTAAGTCCAATATATGACTAACAGCTGAGAGTTCAGATTCAGAGGAATCAGTGAGTCGGAGTTCTGAGTCATGGAACTTGATAACATCCACCTTGCTGAGTATCTTGTCCCGATCGTTCCATCTTCTAGGAGAAACCAGACCATCTTCCCCAACATGTCTAAGATACCCTTGTACATCAAGAGAAGTGAGAGCACCTTCTTCTGGAGCAGTTTCAAAACATTCTGGTTCGATCTCATCAGGGGTTAAGGGGGAAAAGTGGATGATCTTGGCATCTTGGTGCACTTCTCTGAAGTTAGATGGAGTGATGGATGGTGCGACTGATTCAATTCTTTGAACACGTGTTCCAAGTAAGTCGTATTCATTGACAAAACGAGTCGATTTCCCATCCGTTATACGGAGTCCTGCGAGATCCAGTCCACTTGATTCCAGTGCCCTCCTATACCCCTCTTCAAAGTCCAATCCAACATTAGAGATGATAGCAGCTCCAAATGCGCCAATAGCGGGAGCCAGCATGGCATAGGCAGTCCCACCTCCCAGAGCCTCACGTCTGGTCTCAGGTGTAATAATTAGGTCTCTGCTCAGGTTTCCAACAACAACTATCTCCATCTTCTAACTGCATCTGCGCAAGCTCTCTCCTATAACTTCTGTGCTCCAACGTCAGAAGGCAACGGTTAAAATCTGAAATTCCATCTGGGGTCATAGGGTGTAAGAATGGCACGAGTCTTAGCTAAGTTCTTCGCAACAGTCCGGGAGGTCACAGGAGTCCGGAGCGCTGAGTTTGATGTGAAGGACATCAAAGAACTACTCGAGATTCTGTCAAAGACTTATCCCAAGTTTTCTGAGACAGTACTAAAGGATGGTACACTCGAGCTCAAGCAGTTCTTCTCATGCATGGTCAATGGTAAGCGTATCGAACTCTTGAACGGTTATGACACGATACTCAAGAATGATGATTCGGTCGCACTCTTTCCTCCAGTCGGAGGGGGATGAATGAGTAGCACCTTGACATCTGAGTTTAGAAAACAGTCAAGAGGCGTAGTAGACCTCGTAGTGAGGAATGCCCGACTCCTCTTAGAGTCAGGGGAAACACGAGGAGGGATAGGAGTTTCTGATGGGAAGATAGTTGTCATTGCCACTGACGAACACCTTCCTGATGCTTCAAAGGTGATTGATGCAGAGGGTAAAATCCTAATGCCTGGACTCATTGATGCACATGCTCACATTCATGATCCGTCGATGTTGGAACATGAGGACTTTACCACCGGGTCACAGGCTGCTGCTGCAGGGGGAATCACAACTATCATTGACATGCCATTGACAAACCAAGTCGACTCGATAGAGGTGGTTGACGAGAAGATTGCTCAGGGAGAGTCTATGAGTGTCATTGATTTCTCGTTTTATGGAGGCATGATGAACTCCGACAATATGGGCATAATCCCAGACCTGATTCAAAAGGGAGTTGCCGCTTTCAAGGCGTTTACCTGCGAACCGTATGAAACCAATAGAGGAGTGATAGTGAAGTGTCTGAGCGAGGTCTCGGAGTACGGAGGTCATCTCACAGTACATGCAGAGGACCAAGGGGTGCTTGATGAGTTTTCAAAAGAGATGGACGGGAACTGGGATGCACCCATAAGTCACTCACTGGCAAGACCCAACATTGCAGAAGAATTAGCTATCAGGTCTTGTATTGACATTGTCGAGAAGACAGGAGGGCATCTGCACATTGCTCATGTGACGACCAAAGAGGGAGTTCTGGAAATAGAAAAGGCAAGACTTAGAGGGAATATGGTGACCACAGAGGTCTGTCCACACCACTTGGTCTTCTTCCGGGATGACATGAATAGACTGGGGCCAAAGAGTAAGATGAATCCTCCATTGAGAACAAAGGAGGACAGAGCTGCATTGTGGTCAGCATTCCTAAGAGGATCCATTGACATGGTAGTAAGCGACCATGCACCATGTCCAATCGAGAAGAAAGAGGCTGGCTCAGAGGACATTCGAGAAGCATGGTCTGGAATTGATGGAACACAGATGATTCTTAGAGTTCTCCTTTCAGAAGGGATCAACAAGGGGAGGTTGCCTCTCTCACGTCTGTTAAGAGTTGGTTCTAGAAATCCTTCAAGGATGTTCGGACTCTATCCAAAGAAAGGAGTTCTACGGATAGGTTCGGACGCAGACTTTGTAATTGTTGATCAGACAAGAGAAGAGAAGATCACAGCAGACATGATGTTCTCCAAGAGTGGCTGGACTCTCTATGATGGAATGATGATGAAGGGTGTTCCACTGATGACTTTTTCAAGGGGATTGCAGGTGTACAAAGAAGGAGAGATTACAGGAAAAGCAGGACACGGAAGATTCCAAGCAATGGGGAGCGGAAGCAGACCTGACGGAGAGTAAAAGCCTTGGCCGAACTGAAGTTTGTATTTGGTGACCCTCGCGTGTGCTCTGGATGTATGACCTGTTCGAACACATGTAGTATGTATTATTACAAGGTGATTAGCCCAGAACGCGCACGGAACAGAGTCGTGAGAATTGAACCAGCTCTCGACTTTCCTCTCTTCTGTAGGAACTGCGAAGATACTCCGTGCTTGGCAGCATGTCCAGAACAAGCCATATCTCGGACCTCAAAGGGGATTGTTATCATCAACAACAAGAAATGCGTCGGTCATGGAGAGTGTGTCAAGGCTTGTCAATACTATGCAATTAGAATCCATCCAGACACTGGAAAGGCGTTCAAGTGCATTCAGTGTGGGCAGTGTGTGGATCGTTGCCCCGCCGATGCTATTTGGATTACAACCGAGAAGGAGCTCGCTGAGAAGGACAAGGATGGAAGTATTATGGCACTCTATGACGAGTATAAAGATGAGATCTATGCAAAGGAGGGGTGGTAATGATATACGGAGTTGGTGGACACATTCTGTGGGTGGACCTTACCAAGGGATCCATTGAGAAGAGGCCATTGGAAGAGGACATGGTCGAGGAATATCTTCTCGGGGCAGGATATCTTTCTCGGACACTCTTTGATCATATACCTGTTGGAATCGACCCGTTTAGCGACAAGAATGTCCTAGGGATTGCTACAGGTCTTCTCACGGGTTCTATGTTCCCACAGGCTTCAAGACATGTTGTTGCAGGCCTCTCGCCACTCACTGAAGTCTGGGGTGAGAGCCATGCAGCTGGATTCTGGGGTGCAGAACTGAAGTTTGCGGGATATGACGCCATCATCTTCACTGGGGCATCATCAGACCCGGTCTATCTGAATATCAAGGATGATGTCGTAGAGCTATTGGATGCAGAGGCTGTAGGTGTTTGGGGGAAAAATGTCTTTGAAACAGATGACATCCTGAAGCAGAAGCATGGGAAGAGGTGCAGGACACTTGCGATTGGACAGGCTGGAGAGAACCGGGTCAGGTTTGCCGCTGTGATGAACGACAGAGACCGAGCCTCAGCACGCTCGGGACTCGGAGCTGTGATGGGCGCAAAGAAGATCAAAGCGGTTTCAGTCAGAGGAACTGGAAAGCTGGAAGTTGCAGAACCCAAGATATACCTAAAGGAGATAGATGTGCTTCACAAGCGAATGATGGCTAATCCATTCATGGAGGGTCGTGTGAAGTATGGAACCACGAGTCTTGTTGAACTTATGCAACACATAGGAAGGCTACCCAGCTACAATATGAAACAAGGAGTATTTGATGGATTCGAGAAGATAAGCGGCGATGCAATCAATCAGAAGTACCTGGTCAAAGCCAGAGCTGACTTTTCCTGCTTGCAACGTTGCGGGAGGTATACAGCTGTTAGGACAGGTCCTTATGCATATGAGGGCGGAGCACCAGAGTTTGAAACCCAGTCATCCATGGGATCAAGATGTGGAAATGACAACTTGGAGTCAGTACTCTTCGGACATCATCTGGCTAATCAGTACGGGATGGACACGATCTCTCTAGGAGCCACGATATCGTGGGCAATGGAAGCGTGGGATGAAGGTCTACTCACTGCCGACGACACCGGAGGAATTGACCTCAGTTGGGGTAATCATGAAACTGTTGTCAAACTGACCAAGATGATAGCTTTACGAGAGGGGTTCGGCGATGTGCTGGCAGAGGGTAGTGCACGTGCCGCCCAGAGGATTGGCAGGGGAACTGAGAAGTTCGTCATGGCTGTGAAAAAACAGGAAATTGCTGGTCAAGAACCGAGAGCGCAGAAGTCCATGGGACTTGCTGCAGTGACAGCAGCACGAGGAGCTGACCACCTATACTCATTCCCAGTCCTTGATGAAGCTGGATTTGATGATGAAATCAAGGAACGTTTCGGAAAACAATACCTACCAGAGATTGCAGACCGCCTCAATCCAAAGTACAAGGGTCTCATGGTGAAGGAGTGCGAAGACTTTATGGTCATGGTAGAGAGTGTGGGTCTCTGTAAGTATGGCACACAGATCCCTCCTGAGTTCTTCTATGACGATGTTGCATTGGCTCTGAGAATTCACAACGGTCTCGAGGTCACTCGTGAAGATCTTCAGACAATCGGAGAACGAATTGTGAATCTCAACAGGCTGTTCAATGCTAGACTCGGTATCACAAGAAAGGATGACTGTCTGCCTGAGAGACTCACCCAGGAGAAGGCTCCGCTGGGACCTTCAGCTGGAGAGGTTGTCGAGATAGACCAGATGCTTGACGAGTACTACACTGAACGTGGTTGGGACCTCAAAACAGGACTACCCTTGGAGGAAACTCTGAAGCGGTTGGGCCTTGAAAATGACACTTAGACTAATCACATGTGGCACATACATTTGTAATGGTGTCCTTGACACCATCCACCCTCCTCAAGTCGTTTACCACAAATGAGCTCAGTGCCTCAGGTGTCTTGAAGACGCATTTGATCAGTAGGTCGTACGCCCCATAGATGAGATAGGCCTCTTCAACTTCATCGAGATTTCGCACTTGGTCTAGTATTGCTCGTGACTTCGTTGACTCGACCTTGGCCATTATGAATGCGATAATCATTCTGAAACACCGTTAATGTACCACATTCTTAACCACGCATAAAACTCTTGCTTAATCTATGAATTGCACAATTCATAGACTATTCTTACGATTCCAAGACCCTCCGTATAAAGAAGGTTAGATTGTTAGATTCTATTCAGCCTTAGATGATATGAGGTCCCAGTCACACTGAGGTCTTCGACATTGTCCGAAACTACGAAGGGAATTCCGCAAAGAGAGGTGATGCCCTTAATAAGAAGCACTCCAAGGCCAACAAGAGGGCGGTCTGAGCGGGATAGGCCATTTTGTGAGTTCAGGAAGTTCTTAATCCCTTCAGGAAGTCCATCACCTCTGTCACTGATCACTAGTTCAATGCCATTGGAAGGAGCTTCTCGACACTTGACAGAAATTGAAGGGCTTCCATGTTTGAAAGCATTATCAAAGATGTTCCATAGAAGTTCATCTATCAATCTAGAGTGTTCAATCATGATGTGTTCTGGAATTTGGATTTGAACCTGTTCCAGCGCAAGTTTGTACTCTTTAATTACTCGTTCCTTAGCTTTCTCTACAGTTACCAAAAGGAGAATGTTCTCCTTGGGTGCCTTAAACTGGCTGATCGATACAGAGATATCTCGCATCTCATCCACAAAATGACCGGCATCTGTTAAGACCTCTGTAGCGATGTTGATCCAATGGTTCTCTATGATGTCATTCCTCTCTGTGAGCTCAAGAGCATGTTGAGCGGTCTGGATATAGTTCCGGATGTCGTGCTGGACAAGACCGGCGATGACCTGTGATATTTGGTACTGTGTTTCGAGATCATTGGTGACTGTTCTTGTGAAGAGTGTAAGCATTGATGATCCCGCAATGATGACTCCAAGAGCTTGTAGGATTATGAAGAACTGGAAGAGTTCAAAATCAAGTATTGTTAGAGGCGCGACAAGCCAAGACGCCGCCCAGAGCAGGAACCCAATGACAAGCCACCAGTTTGCTATTTTTCCAACATTCTCAAAGCCAATTACTATTCGAGAAGATGCAACACAGACATAGATGATATAGAAGCCCAAAGGCATGAAGACATACTGAAATCCAATGTTGAAGAGAAGTCCTAGAGATAGTAGGCATGCAAAAAAGATGCTTCCAACCAGATAGAACTGCAATCTCTTCCTTGTCAGCTGTGTTGCACGTAATCCATCTAGGATGAGTGTGCCTCCGATGAACATAGTGGTTATTGCAATGACGTCAAGAGGAGAGAGACCTGCTGCTGATGATGCAAATCCTCCTTGTAGTGCTCCAACAGTGTAGACCAACCAACCTGCTGCCCAAATTCTATATCCCTGTCTCTTTGAGTAGCGAATCAGACCCCATAAAACAGTCGCATAGAACGTGATGAATGCAAAGTATAGAACCATTTCCATCACAAGTTCTGTTGCCTGCATCAAATTGAAACTCCACCAAGTCAGTTTTTCAAACACGGTCTAACAAAAATCGAATCTGAAAGTACAGATATAGATAGTTATGACATATTCTCACAATTTTACTGGATTATTTGACCAAGATTATACAAATTTGATTGCAGGGTCTGGCGAGTTTCTGTCACATTCTGGAATGCTACGATAGAACTATGAGTGTGTTTCTCATCCAGAGTTGAAGGTTAGGAACATGAAGCTTGGAGAACTAATTGATGAGGAACACTTTCCATTCTGGGGATTTGCAGGATCCATTGTTGGTCTTGTCTTTATTGTGACTCCGCAGTTCTTCTATACAGGAACTCTCGGAGAGCCCTTTTCAATGTTCAACCACGCTGTTTCGGAACTTGGAGAGCTGGGAGTGTCAGAACTGGCTTGGATGTTCAATAGTGGAATGTTCCTAGCGGGGATTCTCTATATTCCTTTCATGGTTGGACTTGGATTGTATCTTGACAACATCATCAGCAAGATAGCTGCCATCGGGGGAGTGTATTCAGCAGTGTCTATAGTATTGGTCGGAGTATATCCAATGAACTACATGTACCAGCATTCCGTGGCTGCGATTTCATTCTTTCTCAGTGGCATGGTCATGACTCTCCTTTGGGCAATAGCAATCCTTGTCCAGAAAGAGGTCCGAATTCACAAGGGCATGGCATTAGGCGGATTCATCAACATGACTGTGTTTGCACTCTTCCTATTTGGGCCATGGGAGAGTTTGGGAGGACCAAGACCAGAGTTTTCAATGAGACTGACCCTTGAATGGGCGATATTCTGGGTAATCGTTGGATATTTGCTGGCTCTGACCATCTATGTTTGGAGAAAAGAGAGGAGTCCGGTGTCAGACTCACTACTCTAAGAATAATGAAACTCGACCCGGAAGTGCAAAACGTGCCTTGTTTTGTGGGTCATATTCAGTGCTTTCAGGGGCGTGAATGACAATTTCAAGGCCCAACTCTGAACCCATATAGGTTGCTGAGTCTTGTAACGCAGTCATCTCAGCCTTTGAGCTGAGAGCATAGTCCCAAAGACCATTCTCTTTGGCAATACGATCTACAATGCCCTTGACCTGTTTCCCATGTTTCCTAAACTCATCATCAGACATCAAATACTTCATTATGTCTCCGACGATAATCGGCAGGTTGGCTTTCCGAATACTGTTCATGGCCTTGAACATCCATTCAGGAGCAATGTAGACATGTGCCTTCGTGGGTTTCTTGTCCTTCAGCAGCTTCACAATCTCTCGAATGTCTTTGACCGTGGATTCCACCACCTCTTGAGCCCTCTCAATTGATGGATCAATCAGATTCTTGTCAGCTATTGGCCAGTCAGCCAGTGAAACATAGCCATCACCATTCATTTTGGACCAGAATTCTTCACTCGTGTGGGGAATCATAGGTGCAGTCAAACGAACCCATTTTTCGCACACATATCCCATTGTTCCCTCTAGTTCCTCCTTGGGCACATTTCGTTTCTCATATTGACTGATTGATCGAATCATTTCAGACAGGACTGTGATTGCGTAGTCACGTATCTTGAAGTTGTCCAGATGGTCGGTACACTCTTGAATAATGGAGTTCACACGAGATAGGATCCATCGAGTGATAGTGGTTGCGTTCTCCTTCTTAGTAAACACTCTAGGTGTCTTCTTTGAGTACTTCTTCATGATTTCCTTGAACTGACGTATACGGTTCCGTACAGTCGGGACGTCTTTCTCCCGCCAGTCCATCAGTGTTGCAGGTTCCGCAGCTGACAATACATAGGTCCTGAAGACATCCGCTCCATGTGTCTTAGGAATCTCTCCTAGGGGTATGGTATTCCCCTTACTCTTGGACATCTTTCTGCCTTCCATATTCATATGTTCATTCAGACTAATACATTGTATCCAGTGCTTCTTTGGGAATATCGCAACATGATGAAAGATTGCGAAGCTCAAGTGATTGGAGATGTGTGACGGGGCAGTATGTCTTTGGTCGTTGGGATACCAATACAGAAACTCATCACGCATCGACTTCAGGAGATTGGATGAAACGCCTGTTTCTTTCTCCACTTTCTCCACCTTTCCTTTGCCTAGAAAGACGTGGTCAAAGAAACTCAGTGTCAGTTGTTCTGGTTTCAATTTGTTCTGAGTGATTTTGTGAGAAATTGTGTAGAAAGCCATGTATATAGTGGAGTCAGACAGAGCTTCTATTATCCAGTCTGGATCAAATGGAAGTGGCGTCCCGATTCCCCTCTTCCTTGCACAAGGCCGCTGGGCTAACCAGTCGAAGGTTGACTCGAACAAAATGCGGAAGTTTTTCGGGATGATTTCCATGGAGTTTAACGCATCCCATGCTTTGTCTTTCCAACCAGGGCTCTCATAGTCCAAGAACCATTGTCCAGCTAGAACTGCAATCTGCACATCCGTACCACATTTGCAGATGACTGGTCGTTCATCGGGTTCAAAGAAAACATCACCTCTATTTTGTGACTTTAGCCATTCAACGACATCATCCTTTACTTCACTGACCTTTTTGCCTGCAAAGGGACCGCAGTTGGCCATCATGGTTCCTTCATAGTACTCGGCCTTGTAGACCTCTTGGGTTGCCTCTTCAAGCTTCTCACCATCATTTTGAGACTCCACACCGATTTTTTCTACAACATCCTTCGTCAGGAACTCGCTGCCACCCTCAATAGATATCATCATGACAATCTCAATATCACGTACATCGTCGGGTGAGATCCCGTATTTTTTCAGTGCCGACGGGTCCTCCCACAGGTCTCTTAGTGCAATGTAGTCAAAGGGAGCATGCCCAGGTACTGAGTAGACAACACCTGTTGCATTGGTTACATCGACAAAGTCAGCAGGCAGAATCAGCTTGCTACTCTCGTCGTGGACTGTTTTGAATGTCTTTCCAATCAACTTGGAGCCTGAAAATGTTTCCAAGACTTCAATCTCTTTCGCTTGTAGCTTCAACTTCTCTGCAGCTATGGATGAAACAATCCACTTTTCACCATTCACATTAGCTTTGACATACTCTTCCGATGGATTGATCCACAAGTTCGTAATGCCGAACGTGGTTTCAGGTCTCAGTGTTGCGGCAATCAGAAATCCATCCTCGAAAGGATATTTGATTGTAGTAAACTCTTTGACCTTCGCCGTGGTGCCTTCTAACAAATCATCTTCGCCAACGGGATTCCCACAATTTGGACAGTACAGTAATGGATAGGATCCCTTCTTGATGTAACCCAAGTCCATGAACTTCTGATATTGCCAAGTGATGAACTGATTGTAGATATCGTCACCTGTGGTGAAATTGCGACGCCAATCGATGCCATAACCTAGAGCCTTGAAATCCTTCAAAATAACATCTGCGAAGAATTTGACCGTCACCCACGGGTCTGTGAACTTCTTCAGCTGAGCCTGAATTTTTTCCTCATCGTCCATATATACACGCATGTCTCGTGTGTACGATTCAATAGCAAATGGATCTCCATTCTCTAGTCTATCAACCATTCCTAGAATAGGTGTTCCAGTTATATGGGATGCCATCGGGAACAATACATTATATCCTTGCATTCGCTTGTAACGAGCTATTAAATCTCCCAAAGTATACGTTCGGCCATGACCCATGTGCAGTGCACCGTTAGGATATGGATATGGAACGGTAAGAAAGAACTTCTTTCTTTTAGGGTCGGGGTCAGCCTCAAAGATTCTGTCTTTGCTCCATCGTTTTTGCCATTTCTGCTCGATTTTAGCGAAGTCACTCATGACTGATATCCTCCCTTGATGTTAAGGGACTGAAACTTTCCAAGATGGATTCCTCTATAAAGGACTCGCAAAAGGAGTGTCTGTTAGTTATCGAGAACCCGATCCATCCTGGTTCACTCTCTCCATCCATGGTGTAAGGTCGCCCTTATTAGCCCTATGGTCAAATGGGATTGACTAGAAAAGACGAACTACTGAGTGTTTTGAAGCATGGCCCGTCGAACCGAGTATATGGATGTGCACAACAAACTACTCCCCTATACGGTAATTCATCTCTTCTTCCTAGGGCTTGAGCGGAAAGGTGATCTGAAGTCATACTGCGATGGAGCGAATGCTGCTGGCAGATGGATTTTTCAGATATTCAACAAGGAGTTTGTGAATGAGTTGGCACAGGTGCTCAACAGAGCTCTGGGTCGACGGAAAAAGAAACCACCAGTCCTCGAAGTGATGAGTGGGGACGGACGACTCACTGAGTTTCTTCAGCCCTTACTCAAGAGGCAGATAATTGCGACTGACAGTAAGGATGGACGCTACAACATTGGATATCCAAAGTGGGTTGAAACCATGGATGCCTTAGAAGCAGTAGAGAAGTATTCACCCTCCTTTGTGATCATGTGTTGGGAGCCCTATCTCTCAATGACCGGAATTGAGATAGTGAATGAGGGGATTCCTCTCGCATGGATTGGAAATCCTGTCATGTGTGGTCACACCGACATCTTTGACCGACCTCACATTCCTCTCGAGAGTAAGCACGCTCTGAGCAGGCATGATTTCTTCGCTGAGAAAGAGTACAAATCAGACGTCTTCTTTTTCAACTGCAAACCAGATTGGATCTAATATTATTTCTAGGTCTTACACTGCTTCATATTTTTGTAGAATATAATCAACTCAGAAGTTGAAAGAAGGTGTTGTAATGGTAAAGGCTGTGGTTGATGCCGTAGACATTGATCCTAAGACAGGGACAACATTGGGCTACTATACATTCGGTGGGGAGCGGCCCAATATCATGATCGTTGCTGCATTTGATGGACGGTCTGCCACAGATGTTTATGCGAGCTACCTCATTATGAAACATCTTGAGGGACTCGAACGGATTGATGGTTCTGTCACTTTCTTACCTGTGGCAAATCCACTTGCCTTCAGACTCGGGGCTCGGGTGTCTGCACTCGATTCGAAGGACCTAGACACAGTCTTTCCTGGGAACGAATACGGAACCGTGACAGAGAGGACTGCGTGGGAAATCTGGCGTCGAGCATCTACTTCAGACTATGTGATCCAGCTTCGAACAGGATGGCAGAACTGTACCAGCCACATCGTTGCAATGCACAGGGATTACATCCATGTCAGAAACTTGGCTTCACAGATTGCTCTTCCGTTTGCTGCTCAATCTGCAGGATTACGTGGCGCACTCACTACTGAAGCAGCACACGAAGGCATCCCGGCAGTCTCAATAGAGATGCGAGGGGACACAGACCAAGTCGACTCACAAGCAGCAGTCGAAGTCAAAGAGGCTCTCCTGAATCTGATGAGAATAAAGGACATGATACCTGGAGAGAAGATTGAGGCATCCAACAAGCTTGTTGGGAGGTTACAGCAAATCAATGTTGACACAGAGGGTTTCTTCATCCCCAAGGTCAATCTCGGGGAGTATGTGAAGAATGGAGACGTCATAGGCCAAGTGCAAGACAAGACAGAGGTCGTTTCACAGTTTGATGGAGCTATGATCTCCCTGAGCCGCATCAACTATGTCTTCGAGGGAGATTCAGTAGCACGAATAGCATCCCCACTAGGGGACCATTGGGTTTCCAAAGAGGATGAAAAGGAAGATGACGCACCAAAAAGAAGAAAGTGGTAGTCTACTCACCAGAGTTTGGGGAATATGAAACCTGCAGTCTTCCTGTATTCAAGGTATTCCTCACCATAGTGCTTCACGAGCTTTCGCTCCTCAAAGTATGCTCCAATCAAGGTATAGAAAATCATGCACAGAGCGAAGACGACCACCTTGGAAAAGGGGTACAGGAGTGCCAAGGCGGAGAAAACCAGAAACGTTGCCAAATAGAGAGGATGTCGAATCCTTGAGTAGATACCATCAGTAACTAACGAAGCCTTTCTGTCTGTTCGCATGTCAGCAACTGTACTTACTGAGATCACTCGTGATGCAATCATTGCCAGAATCATCCCTCCAAGAGCCAACACAATTCCAAGTATGAATAACACTGGCTGTATCAGAGTAGGCTGGGTGATGAAATAGATCCAGTCCCAAAAGTTCATTGACAGGAACGCGATGAGGAGAGTTAGAACACTTGTTAATTTGAAGAAACGGGCATATCCCTCCTTACCCCATCTGTCAATTGTCCATTCTTTTACTCGAAGCGTCGACAGTCCACTATGCTGGATTCCAAATAATGTAGATGCTAGAATGATGATGACATACTCAACCATTGAAACCAACGACTCGATTCTATGTCATTAACCTTATAAGTTAACTATTGTGTATTTAACAATAGTTAATACATCCTTAACAGGGTGAATAATGAATGATAGAAGCAAGCAAGAATCCTTTCTCCCCAATGGAGATGTGGGACGATACAATGGTCACCGTAAATGAAGGTGAAGAGAAGAAGAAAGTAGATGCCAAGCGTTACAGGATTCGCTATTTAGTAGGAGAGAGTGAAGACAAGAGATTTGTCGATGGCGGTGAAGACATCACTGAACTGTCAGAGAAAACTATCTTCCTAGCACCGTCAGTTCACAGACTCTCAGGAGATCCATTCCACTACGATCACTCCAGAATTGAGAGTATAAGTGGAAAGACACGGATATCTGAGAGAACCAAGGAACTGCACAGACATCCAGCATGTGAGGAACACAAGACTGTTGAGGTCATCTTCGAGAGTCCTGGTGTCGAGTGCTGCGCAATGTCAAAGGAGCAGGCTGATGAGATGCGAGTTCCTCTCCAGTACTTAGCAGGATACATGCTAGGCAAAAACGACGGGATGTTGAAGGTAGCACTCTCCAAGACGGTTGTCGAAGAGGGGGACACAGAATACTACGACAACATACACATCATACCAGAGTCTGCAGTCAAGCAGCTGTCTTGTCTAGAGTAATCTGCGAATAACCAAGAGGTTGAACGCTCGATCATCTCCTTGATCCAGCTGCCCCCACACAGCTAGACATCCTTTCGCTTCGGGCGTTCACCTCATCCCTATTTATTTTCAACCAGTCACAAATCGGATAGGTCCACAGCTGACCCTCGTATACAGTAATAATCCCAACGAAGACTCATCGTTTTCGTTATTGAGCAATCCGAGCACATGCAGCCCTTTTGTTCTTTATTCATTTCACTGACTCCGAACGTACAATAGACGGCGTTAATGTCTCCTGTTTCACAATTTGTAAGACATTTACTACATTGGCAAAGATGAAGGACTTGTTCTGCGCTTCTCTTGATATCGGCCTCAGACATTTGACCCATCATTGCTTTGTACTTAGCTTCGAAAGTGTCAGTTGCCCATGTTTCGATGTCGGCCATAGTTTTCACTACGATTTCTGTCGTCTAACCATCGTAAATATCTATGTCAGGTAAGAGTGTAGGAAAACGGGACGGAATTTGTGCAAATTCAGAAACAGATTATTTTTCACAGATGAAGAACAGTATCGATGCTGATTTGTAGCCAGTAGACTCTAGTTGCTCCATGAGTTGCTTGGCTTCGTGTTCAAGATTCTCTGCTCCTGGAATGGACTTTGCTCTTTGAAGATGCTTCTCAAGCTGTTCCCGACCTGTTTCAAGGTTGTACTCACTTCTCGGATCCTCACACCTTTGGGAATCATCACAGAAGATGCAATGCAATCCCCATGATGATTCAAAGGCTTCGACGTTACTCATTCCTAGTCCATGTACGAGGTCCATGAGATGCTTCCTTGAGTATGTGTCATAGTGAGGGATGCCTTCTAGTCTGTCCAATTTGGCGTCCAAGTGATGTGTCAGTGTTTCAGTATGTTGAGCGTTATTCTGGTTGCCATCAGAAAACATCTCCTGAATGAGTAGATGCCCACCTGGTCTGAGAACACGTACTATCTCTTCTAAAACTGCATTCACTTTCTCAAGATGATGGATGGAATATGATAAACAGACTGTGTCGAAGGTCGCATCATCGAACGTGAGCTGTTCGCCGTTCATGAGTTCAAAAGAAACGGATCCATCCCTGACAGCCTCTTTCGCCTTTTCTAAGTCAGCTTCTGAGATATCTATTCCTACAAAAGATTCGTAGTCTTTCATGGATTTCATCAGTGTGGTGATAAAATCCCCATGTTGAGTGCCAACATCCAAGACTCTTCCACCTGAAACGGATGACAGTCTATCCCGAATCTTGAGAACTCCAGAGTTTCTAATGCTATCAGTCAGGTTCTCCAACTAGATTCTCCCTCACTCCGCCCGAGTATGCTTTGCCTTAAAGGCTATCTTATGAAAGCAAAAGCATGCAAACCACATCAGAATATCATACGTATGTATGAGGATAATGTGTTTTCTTGAGAAAATGCCACTAGGAAATTCGTACAGCAGCTCACTCATGCTTAGACTTATATATGTAAATAATAGCGCTTGGGAAAGCATTCTCCTTGGGCTGCTATTTTGCACATGTTTGTCCATGCATATCGGCGGCTATATTTCAAGGGGAACGACAAAGGTGATCAAACAAGATGGCTAGACCAGTGCGTGCCAACCAGCAGCATCAGAAGGGCTTGGCAGTCTGTTCTGTTTGCGGTGGCAGTGATTTTTATGAAGACTTGACACGCGGCGAACACATTTGCACTTCATGCGGATGTGTATTGAACGAACGACTCCTAGACACAGGACCAGAGTGGAGGGCTTTCACAGCTGAAGAGAGAAATGCTAGAGCCAGAACTGGTTCTCCTATGACATTGACAATGGCGGACAAAGGTCTTGCCACTACAATTGGCTGGAGCGATAGAGATGCGAATGGTCGTGCGATTGCTGCAAGCAGTCGTGCTGCGATCTACCGAATGAGGAAATGGCAGATCAGAACATTAGTGCACAGCTCCCAGCACAGGAACCTCAGCATTGCTATGAGTGAGATGGACAGATTGACATCCCAACTTGGTGTCCCACATGAAACCAAGGAAACCTCAGCACTCATCTATCGAAAGGCTCTATCAAGGCGCCTCGTCAGAGGTAGGAGCATCGAGGGCATGGTGGCTGCAACCATCTATCTATCATGCCGAATCCACAAGATTCCACGACAACTCGATGAGATAGTCACAGAGGCAAGGGTCAACAGGAAAGAGCTTGGACAGTGTGTCCGACTCATTCTCCGCAATGTTGACGTCAAGGTGCCAATTCCTTCAGCAAACGACCTTATGCCAAGGATCTCTGCAGACCTTGGACTTGATGGAAAGACTGTCCAGACCGCGATGAACATCATCAACGATGCTAGAGAGAGAGGCATCACAGCTGGTAAAGATCCAGGTGGTCTTGCAGCCGCAGCCCTCTACATCGCAGGCATCATCGAGGACGATAGAAGGACTCAGAGAGAGATTGCTGAGGCTTCTAATGTTACAGAAGTGACTGTTCGAAACAGGTATAAAGACCTGGCAAACAGCCTTCAGATTACAATCAAACCATAGTGGTTGGGATTTCTCCCAACTACTCCTTTCCTATTTTTCCATTAGATTCATTTGTGTAGAAAACTGACATCCTTAGGATTCAAATGAACAAGCTCATTCTCGCACTCTGTGGTTTCCCTATAGAGAGTGTGAGTGACATACTTCTCGATAGATTGAGAGAGTTATTTTGAGGAGATTTAATGACAGACCTGTATCTAGAAGACTATGGGTCCAAAGAAAAGGAAGATATCTGTTGGCAAACAATAGGTGTTCTCTGTGTGGTCATAATTGGGTTTGTCTTGTTCTATATGGTCTATACATCACTCTGGGAGCTGATGCTTCCAGCAATTTCAGATCGTGGTCTTGAACTAACAAGTCTAGGATTGATTTTTGGAGTAATATTAGTAGTCTATATTGTCAGAAGCAAGTCACTAGAGAAAAGGAAGATAATGGCGGCTTCCTAAGAGAATCGAACTCTCAACGCTTGCACCTTCACGGGTTTGAAGTCCGTGGGACCAGACCACCGTTCCTGTAGAAGGCCAGGACTATCTGTGAAAGGGAACTAATCTAAATGTAACGACCAATAATGTTCTGAGTTTCCCGTTTCCATTCTATACTCTTCTTAGCGAGTTCAGAAGCGATATTTCCAGGCATTGTTTCATCACGAGGAAGTGATTCGATTTTCGATAGCCATGCTGCAGTTGTGAGTGTGGTTGACGGGATACTCTCCTCACCCTCGGTTGCTTTGATTATCATCTCCCTCCCATGTGCCACCTGAACATAGACATCGTTCACAGGGGCTTTAGCGAGAATTTCTTTGATAACTCTGTCCCAACAGGTCTTTGCAACCAGTGCTTTCTTGAGTTTGGATCTGTCATTCTCAGATAATGCCTGATACTTTGAGAGTGTAGCATCCATTGCTTGGATGTGATCATCAACATAGACTGAGAGTGCGACCTCATCATGTCCCATTGCTGTTAGTTCAACAGCAGCCTGTGCTTTTGTCACTTGAATCGCAGCATGTGCTTCTTCACCTGCAATTCTGAGGGAAAACTTTGCAGACCCGTGGAAATCCTGACTCTCTGCCTCACTATGTTCTTCTAAAATCAGATTGGGTTTGGATGCAACAACATACCAAGCCAGTCTGAAAACAATGTCAGGATCAACGCTGCTGTAGTTGAGTTTGCGAGAGACCTCGGTCATTTCTTCATTCATTCGACTTGCCCTCCCTCAAGGGTTCCCCTAGTCTACTTACTGGCCTCCTTATAGAGTTTAGTTGTGGCTGTCTCCACATCGTTTTTTGAGGCGCCAATGGCTGCATTCATAACAATGTGTTCTCCAGTTTGGACCATTGGACCTTCATCTGCTGCAATAACAATGATTGCTCCATCAATAATGTTGGCACCAGCAACGACACTCCTGATAAGATCAGCGTGTCCTGGAGCGTCAACTAGAGTGACTGGAATCCGTCAAGTTCCAAAATTGTAAAGCCAAGATAGATGGTAATTCCCCGTTTCTTGGCTTGAGGGTGTTTGTCCAGTCCAGCGGTTGAAACTTTCTTGCGCATTGCTTTTGCTAAGGCGTTTTACCATGGTCAATGTGACTCATGAGCCCAACATGCACTGGAACGAGACTACCCATTTCTGAACTTCAAATGTGGCTGGTGGAATTGAACATAAAACCAGTGTCAGAGGACTTTATTGGGACGATTGCTGAATCAAAGGCTATGGTATCACGGTCGTTAGAGAAGATGTTGCTTATTGCAATAGGTCTCTCGACAGCAGTCATTATTGGTGTTCCAGTCTTGTTGTATGCTATTGAAACGATAAACACGACCACTCAGTTGCAGGAAGCACAATTGGCAGCAGAACTGATTCATAATGCCACAAACACAGTAGATACTGGAATCTCCAATTCAACTGCAATCACCATTTGGATCCCCAGAGGAGCGGTTGTATCAGCTGTGGGGAACACTCTTACAGTATCTTTCGCAGAAATAACAGAATCATGGACTGAAACATACAATCATGAAATATCAGTTGATGACCCTCCGTTTAATCCTGAAGGCCAATTACTCTATACGATAGAAGTTGTCATGATTGGAGATGTCATTCACATCGCCTTTGACGCAGTCCCAACATACCGTACTTGAACTCGATGGAGCACAACGTTTTTAATCTAGGCTCAGGTTCTCGCGCCAACAGCACCCAGCGAGGACTGAATTCAATGGCAGAAGATGCCGATTATGTCGATGAAACTAGCAATGACGAAGAAGAGTCAGAGCTAGAAGAAGACATTCTCGTGGAAGCAGAAGCAGAGGGGAAGAAAGAGAGCAGGAAATTTGTTCTTTCGTCGAATCCTCTCGGACTAATTCTGAATCTCAGAATGTTGCGAAGGATAGTCCAGATTGTGTTCTTCATCGGAGTGAATGGATACATTCTGCTGGCATGGTTCCATATGCCAAACGTCCAAGCATTCTGGCTGTCCATCTGGAATAATTTACCATCTATTCCTATTCTTGCGCCACTTGAAGCTCCTTTTGCAGCTATAGCTGGGTCATTTGACACTTTACAGAGGGAGTTATCGTCTGGTATCTTTCCATTCTTTACAATCGGTGCCATGCTGATCATTCTCATCATCGTTGGACGTGCTCCATGTGGTTGGCTCTGTCCAATAGGTACAATTCAAGACTTCGTGACTCTCCCTAAGAGGACCAAGACTCGACCAACACATAATGCGGAGAAAGAGCTGAGACGGGTCAAGGCGTACATTTTCGTTGTAGCAGCATTCTTCGCAGTCTGGGTGGGATTTGCACGTGCAACCGGCTCAGCAGATTCCCTAGAGGCAACTCTCGGCGATTTGTTTCGAGAAGACGTCTTTGCGCCTCTCAATCCAGCATACATTCTTTTCGTCGAGCTGCCAAAACAAGTGTGGCCTACAGATTTGAACACTCTCTGGTACTTCACTCAGTGGGGATTGCCATTTTTCCAAATGGCATTCGTCATTCTCATATTCGTCATTTCATTCTGGGTACCAAGATGGTTCTGTAGATGGGTATGCCCAGCCGGATGGCTCTATAGCGTCTTTTCTAGAGATGCTATGATAGGAATAGGAAGAAATCCAGCGCGATGCACTCCAGACACGTGTAATGTCTGTGAGGTGGTCTGTCCTATGAATATCAGGATTAGGAAATTCCCATACCAACACATGCACAGCCCAGATTGTATCATGTGTCTTGAGTGTAAGAGTCACTGTCCAAACAAAGCAATAGTAATCAGGTTTTCATAGATCCAGTTGCTCAGACTTCTTGAGAACATCGTTGAAAGCGTCGTTTACTGAAGAGTAAAGATTCATGAGCTCTAGACCATGCTCTGTAACTCTGGCACCTCCACCTCCCTCCGTTCCACCCTTATAGGTTTCAACCAGAACCACATCGAGCTCTTTCTCTATCTTCTTGATGACACCCCAAGCATAACGATATGACATCCCGAGCTTCTTTGCACCATTGGTGATGGTCCCTGCTTCATGAACTGATTTGAGTATGGCATATGCTCCAGGCCCGAAGATGTACTTGCCATCCCTCTCTAGCCACAACTTATAGTTTGGTTCTAACTTGAGGGTTCGTTTACCCTTCGGACTCAATCAAACTCCTCCTAGAGGAATGTCTTGTCAACAAACAGTCTGATTCAATGACCCCATCGAAGGCGTTCACCTTTTGTGTCTTTCTTGAATACTTTCTTCACTGTTTTCCAATGATCCGCACACAGGTAGATTGTCCTGGATTTTGCGTCCTTTACTTTGAGACTAGCATTAGCTACACTTTCAGCAATCCTGTCTCTTTTCATGGACCTCTTTGAGGGCTTTCTACAACCAACTATACTGCAAATCTTTTCCGTTGACAATTCCGACACTTCAAGACAGTACCACTTGTGAGGCATTATAACTATAACGCATGGATATCAAGAGTTTGCATTCTTTGGAGTTATTACACCGCCCTTGGAGAAATCGAATAAGACTCTCTCATCATCTCCCAGTCGGAGTCTTACTGTCTTGGAATCATCAACTAATCCTATCACTGTTGATGTCAATTCATGTTTGGAAACAATATCTTGGAGTTGACTCAGGTCATCTCTTTGTGTCGCTACGAGAAAACCAAGAGATATGTACATCCGAATCCAATCTTCTAAGTCGATATCAAGTGGTTTTGAGGAGTCGATTACATCGAGATCGATTGTTCCACCTCTGCCCGAGTATTCAAGCATCATCGCAGCAGTACCTATGACTCCTGCTACAGACACGTCCTTAGAGGCTGTGAGTATTTGTTCACTGGCAAGAGTATTCATGACAGAGAGTCTTTTGACCACTTCATCCGAAGTTCTATTCGTCACTGAGTCCCAACCAAGTGTGTAACTTTCTCCTCTTTGTCCTACTGTGTCGAAAATGAATACGAGCAAGTCATCAACTTTGGCACCGCCTGCTGTGAGTAGATGGTTTACTTTCACGGTTCCAGTTGTAGATCCAACAACATATGTTGAACTAGATGCAGGATTCGTGTGGCCTCGTACAATCGGAACACGGAATGTATGTGATCCTGCAATCAGTCCATCAAGAAGGGCTTCACCTATCTCTGGGTCAGAATACGAGAGGGCAACAGCAAAAGACGTGGGTGTACCTCCAGCAGCATAGATATCCATCACATTGGCAAGTACAGCATTGAATCCAGCTGCTCGTGGATGATTTAGACACAGGTCCTCAACTATTGCGTCTGTTGTGAGCAAAACCGAGTCATCAGACCCGGTGTCAATTACTGCTGAATCTTCCCCTAATCCGTGAGGTGTATTTCCATTGAAGGATTCTAAACGTAGTTTGTCAATGATTGAGGGAAGAACGAACTTGCGAGAGATGCCATCAAAACTCACGAGGAGTTTGACTATCTCATCAAGACGGCTCAAATCAAATCACTCGATGCCTAGCTATGGACCAGTAAGAAAACCTAGTGCAAATGCAGCTTGACCTAATAGGACACCAATTCCTAAGAGTGATATCCCGACCATGAAATAGATGAGTGCCCTCATGGAGGGACGGATTTCTTCGAACACTGCAGTTCACCTTTGCGTGACTGCGAATTGGGTGTCGCTTATAGACATTGTGCAACAAGGCTACTTTCTCTTTTCTCTGAACTTCTTCGCAATTTCCTTGGGCATCGCGTCGGGATAGGGGGCATCGAGTCTGACGTCAGATGTGACTTGTACAGGCTGTTTTGCCCTCATGCACTTCCCATCTTGCGACAACTTTCGTTCAGCGCACTTGGAATGAACGCACCATCCTTGGTCACATTCTTCGTCAATCCAAGTACACCATATTTCCTTATTGTTCCCGCGCTTCCTAATCTGTAGCGCCGGAGGTTTCTTCGTACAAATGAAACTCTTACAGAGAGCTGAACAATCTACATTACTGCTAGTCATAGCTCACCGCTCCAATTTCGAATTTTGTCATTCACCTCTTCTCAGCCTGACGGATTAGAGCTTCTAGTTTTGCTCTTCCGCCTTTCAAGATTCTGATGTTTCGCTCAAGTCGATACTTCGATGATTCGTATGTATCCCTTGATATGTCCCCAATTTTGAACTTGGCATTCACCCTACTGATTTCCTTCTCAAGATCCTTCAAAGTCTTCTTGATGCCACCATCCCACTTTTTCGCGGCCTTAATGGCATTCTTCAGATTCTTCCGGAGCTCTTTCAAAGTGGCAACAATCTCAGTCCTCTGTTCATTATAGACATCTTTGTCTACAGTCCCAGAAATGCTATCGAGTTTTGAGAGTCGACTCTCATGTGTGTCAAGAGCCTCAATGAGTTGCTCAAGGACAAATGGAGTTCCTACTGCTTTGAGTTCTCTCCGACGAGTCTTTGTCTTTTCAAATTCCGACCGTAGCTCCTCAGCGCGAGTGGTCAAAACGGACTTGTCTGCTTGTTGAAGCTGGAGAGCTTGTCTAGTCGCTTTTGTCTTATCAATGAGAATGTCTAACTCCAAATCGACGACCTCAAGCTCAGCTCTGGCTAGTAGGACAATAGCAGCCTCATACTCCATGTCTGCGATGGTCACATCAAAGTGAGGGTAAGAGGTCTTTGGAGTAGGTTCCAAATCGATAGGCATCTCGGGCTCTTCGACATCCGATGGCTCAGGAGATGGAGTGTCACCTGGATGAAGCGGTTTACCACACAACTTGCAAAACCGTCCATCTGGGACTTCCATGTTGCAGAAAGGACACGTTACCAACGGTTCAGACATGGTTCAGGACCATCCATAACCAAAGTTCTCGGGATCACGCCCGATTCAATCTTGCATTCTTTCTATGCCAAAGTACCTAATCGTACACTCACTTCATCTAGCTGTGCTTTAGTGGTGACAATTGTGCTTACACCATATGTAGGAAGTACTTTTAGCTCCTCCACAAGTAAAGCAATTGCCTTGTTCGCGTCAATCTCCTTTTGATCGAGTGAGCCATCAGGAAAAGTGAGGGATGCCTCGACCCAATTTTTCTTTGTTTCGTCAGAAGGAAACAGACAGTAGATGTAGTCTTCATTGCTGCAGATAAATGAAGGAGTATTCTCCCAGGCTTTAGCCAACAGCATACCAAAAGCCTTTGCATTTTCAGCCTTATCAGCCATCAGGATTCATCCTCGGGGGCTAGATGTTAGCAAGGACAATGAAACTGCGAACTTAAGGTTTTTGCGAACTTATGGTCGATGCCAGACGAACGAGTAGTAGGCAATCTCATGATTTTCCTTTACCGTAGCTATGATGAACTTCTTACGAACACTTGTTGCGAGGCGTCCAGCTCTCACAATGTCTAGTGGGACAACTCCTTTCTTCTGGGGAATCACATGCACCAGAAATGGAGCGTGGTCCTTGCCAGGTCCATGTTCATAGACCGCGAAATCAGTCCCAAACTTCAGACCTGGGCGGACTACATACCCACGTTTTCGCAACTGAGAATATACTAGAAACCTGTCTCTGAACTCATCTGAGAGAGTTTCACCGAGATCGAGCAGATTGTCAACAGTGAGTGCTTTTCCAGCCTGATCCATGACACTGATCTTGTTCTCTTGAGTCAAATATGCGCATTCAACCAATGAGAGTTCCAATGGTTTATCAAAGACTGAAGATTTCGGTTTTCGAATTCCTACTGGCTGACCAAAATAACCCTCATCGTACAGTTTCATGCCATGTTCAGAATCCCACACAATTCCTCTGTCCCCCACAAGGCTGGCATGTGCGAGAGGGATTTTAGGATTCAAATCATGGCACCGGCTCTATCTACTGTTTAGTGTTAGTGAGAGTGTACGAATGGTTAAGGCCGCATCCTCACTGAAGTTGGCCATATCCTCGAGCATATTTATGAAATCTCGAAACCTCAACATTACTGCTATTGGTATTTCTAGAGGATAAAGCAGAGTCACAATCTCACGCTGTACAACATCGATTTCCTTCTCAAGTCTACAAATCTCGTCTGCGTGCTTCATGGAGGATTCCATGTTTATTGAAAGAAACCTGACAGCCTCCCTCTGTTGTGAGACCTGAGAAGAAATCAGCTCTCCGAGCTTTGCTATCTTCTCTTTCAGTTCATCTTCAGGAGTCCATGCACCCACGACAGATGCCAGATGGTAGCAAGCTATCTCAGAACCATCAATCACCTTGTCGTTGTAGAATACAAGTTTGAGAAGGTCTTCTCTCTGCATCAGGGCGTTTGCTTCAGCAAGTTCATTGAGGATGGTCCGCTTCAATTTGTCACCCACTTCTTCAAGTTCGGTGATCTTGTTTAGTTCCTTCTCATCAATGGATTTCTTCCCTTCAAGCCAATCGGAGATGGCGTTGCTAACAATCTTGTTTGCAGATACAGCTTTACGAAAATGTTCATCCAGCATCTGAGTGATGTTGCTTAGTTCAGAGCTCATGAAGCGACCATTATCAAGCACCATATTATATTACACCCTATAAGCTGGAGTCGATTGGAGTAGCTTTTTAATTCTTCTGGACATCCAGCCAGAGGAGGACACAAAGACTTGGAGCTCTGGCAGATTATTGTGGCGATGTTACAGGGATTGGTCGAGTGGCTACCAATAAGTAGCGAAGGTCAGGTCGTCCTGTTTCTGTACAACTTCACTCCAGTTCCTTTAGAGGACATTGTTTCTTTGGTTGTATGGCTCCATCTTGGTACAGCTCTGGCGGTGATTATCAGATATCCAAGAGTGATTCTCGAGATTCTTAGTCTGAAGGACAGACATCTATTTAGACTCCTACTCATTGCTACTCTGAGTACTGCTATAACTGCAGTTCCTTTGTACTTCTTTCTCAGGGACACTCTCATATCATTTGAAATCGTCAATGTATTGGTTGGCGTATTGTTGCTGATTACAGCTATTATCCTCTATCTTCCCACTAAGTCTAGAGATGACCACGAGAAAACAGCTAAGGACATAGAAGACCGAGAGGCTGCTTCCACAGGACTTGTTCAGGGATTAGCTGTTCTTCCGGGACTCAGCAGATCTGGAGTGACCATTTCAGCACTCCTGATGCAACGGATTGACAAGGAAACAGCCATGCGATTCAGCTTTCTGATGAGTGTTCCAGCAGTTCTCGCAATATTCATCCTTGATCTGCTATCTGGAAGGACATTACCACCCACAGTTGGAACTCTTGACCTCATTTTGATTGAAGGAATAGTATTCGTTACGGGTCTATTATCAATGGAATTTCTTTTGCGATTGGCACGTAGAATCAGCTTCTGGAAACTATGTTTGGCTCTAGCCATCATTGCAATCGTGTTCGGGATTCCATCTCTGATTCCTTAGAGACTGTTACTCTTCACGTTTCTGGAACATGATAGCTATGGGAGCATTTGCCTTTCGCCACTCTGCGAGCTTTCCTTCATAGTTGAGGGGAATGGGGTGGCGACCATGGTTTCCGGCAACGATGAAAAGAGTACCGACTCGTGCTTGCTGATACAGAATCTTGATCCAGTTGTCCGTTCTCCGAACAATCTTCTCCAGTAGTGTCTTAGGAGGTGTTCGATGTCCATATTGTGCATACAGGCTCTCAAAGTCTAGAAAGTGGAGATATAGCAGATCACTCTTGACGATATGTTTTGTAGCCTCGATATAGGTAGCCATGTCATCACGGGGTTGAACAGTGTACTCTGGATCAAACTCACAATGTTCCATGTCTTCTTCCCGGCATATGACTCGTGTTTCCTTCCCATTGTTCTTGATATGTTGAATGAGGTGGAAGTCAGGCCGGTGTCCTTTCAGGAGTCTTTTGATTAGAGGTAATGCATACGGGTCATTGGTATCAAGAAGTGCTAAGACTTCCATGTTCTTGATCAGTGCTTCTGGTTTATACACCACAGCTTCAAAGAGACCAAAATTGTCTATCATTATGATGACTATGGCCTTTGGATCGAACTTCTTGAGCAGCTCCATATTCGGAGCAAAGAGTCCTTCAGGAACCTCTAGTCCAAGCAATGCTAGAACAGTGGCAGGAAATTCAAGTGCTGTAGTGCGAACCTGTGGAAACGACATTCCTCTTCCTCGTAAGGTGTTGTTTTAACCTACTCATCTACTTAACACTATGGCCTATGGAAGAGTTAAAAAAGTCACCCGAGGGACCACCCCAAAGAGGACAGTTAATGACTCTACGAGATATCATTTACAAAGACACAGTAAAGTTCATTCTCTCAGGTGGCAAGGGCGGAGTAGGAAAGACCAGCTCAGCTGGAGCCATGGCGGTCTTGTCTGCAAAACATGGTTTTCGAACCCTAGTACTCTCGACCGATCCTGCCCATAGTCTGAGTGATAGCTTTGATCAAGACCTCTCAGGTGGAGACATCATACCAATCGAAGGTTTTGACAATCTATGGGGAATGGAAATCAATACTGAGAAGGGAGTAGAACAGTTCCAACAGGCCATGGGAGACGGTGCTGTGGGACCCGAAGCTCAAATGGCAGCAGGACTGATGGGTGACATGACAGGAATGGCACCTCCTGGTTCAGATGAGGCGATGGCCTTTGGTAAGATTCTCGAGTTCATTGAAGACTCCTCATATGATAGGGTGATTTTTGACACAGCTCCAACAGGACATACTCTAAAATTGCTTGAGTTACCTGATCTTCTCGATAGCTGGCTTGGAAAGATACTGACTTTGCGACAGAGATTGAGCTCAATGATGTCAGGACTTCGTGGAATGTTTGGTGGAGGAGACCAGGAAGAAGACTCGTGGAAAATGATTCAGCATACAAAGGACAAGATCCGTGCTGCCAGAATTGAGTTATCAGATCCAGACACTACGCAGTTTGTCGTAGTAATGATACCTGAAGCGATGGCTGTCTTTGAAACCCAGAGGTTGCTGACTAGTCTTGGTTCTTGGCACATTCCAGCAACACATCTTATTGTGAACCAACTGGTCCCACCAAACCCAGACTGCAAATTCTGTTCAAAGAGATACGAAATGCAACAGACAAACATGAAGGACATTAGAGAACTCTATTCAGACATGGACTTGACAGAGGTACCTCAATTCGATGGAGAAATAAGAGGGTTGGAAGGTCTTACAAGACTTGGTAAGATTCTGATTGGAGAAGCGGAGGAATAGATATGAGATATGCAACCAAGAGGAAACTGATGTCGATATGCATGGTCTTATTGTTCCTGGCTTCATTTGCTATTGCAATATACCTAATTTACAGACCTTGATCCAATCAAGTAGAACTAGACGCCTTTTACTCGCTTGACGACTGGTGGGCGTATCTTGTAGAGGATTCGACCTCCGCAGTATGGACATTTTACTCCTGGGAGAGTCTTCAGACCTTCAGGTGTAACCTCTCTATGACATTTGTGACATACGTAAACCATTCCAGCCACCAACTGTTGTCGCGGAGCAGGGCAATATGAAGCTTTTCTTAGGACACATGTAATCTGATTATCGCGACTGTTCTTCAAGTTCTTGGATTCGGAAAGTGGAACTGCCAAACGTCGGCTTCGTCAGATAACTGAGCAGCGATATCTTTAGGTTGTTTAGGATTGAACATCACGATGCTACATTCTTCACAAAGAAGTCCAATTCTAACTGTTGAGTATGTGAAGGCGCCACAACCAAACAGTGGTTTTCTTCTTTGGAATACAGGACCCCAAGGCCAACTCTTCTTTGGATTCTCGACCCATTGAACGGAGATCCATCTACCACGCACCTCAATTCCACCCCTTCTGAGAGTATTACCGCAATATGGACATTTGTCAAATTCCAATATTCAAACCCCCTTCAAAATTAGCTTGTTACGTAATTAGATAAAGAAATTGACTTGTAGTCATTCGATGTCATGCAATATCTCACCAGCAATCAAACCACTACTCAAGACTTGAGTGACTCTCACAAAAAGAAATGTGCCAGGAGAAAATCCACCTTGGACCGTCATGAGTGGACCCTCCTCAAGAGGATAGACCATGGTGAATCCGTGATGGGTCCTTGAGGGCTCAGCAGCGATTCCACGGACAATGTTTCCCACATACTGTTCCTTCTTCTGGCGATTGATCTGCTCAGCCTCCTTCCGAAGTCTGATTCCATATTCGCTCCTTGTCGAGGACTCAGGGAATTCAGCAAATGCGGATCCAGGCAACGCGCGGAATCCATAGAGGATTATCCTCTCTGCACCAGCCTCACTCACCTGTCGCATCATCCTGATGGACTCCTTGGTAGTTTCATCATCTTCTCCAGGGAGATCATAGATGAGGTAAACAAATGGTCTCATCCCATACTCTCGAGCAATCTTGACTGCACGAATGACATCACCTGAACTTCCGCACTTCCCAATCTGTTTCATGTGATAGTCGGAACCGGTTTCGAGGCCAATATTTGGCGAACTGGATATCATTGACTCCTTCAGTGTCTTGGCCACATCCTCGGTGAACAGACATGCCTTCATGTTTTCGATTGCTATGTGCACCCTTCCCTCCTGTACTTGAGGGATGGAGTTTAGTCCATCGAGAAGTAATCTAATTGCTCTAAGATTCGCAGGTGGACTACATGGATCGGTGAGAGGTTCTGAACCACGCATATAGTCTAAAAATCCTGGGGCTTCGAGAACTATTCTATGGACATCAAGGTTCACAAGTTCTCTGACCTCCTTGATGATTGATTCTGTAGACCGACTTCGAGGTGGACCCCACGTGCCTGGGACACTGCAGAAACCACATCCAGGTGGTATGGTTTCAGGACAATCCATTCGCAGACTGGCATCTTCAGAGTTACAGTTCGAGCAGTCAGTGCACTCTCTACCATCGGGCAATGAGAGGTTGGTCCGCCTGAAGTTTGAACAACCTCTGAGTATCTCGACATACACCTTACTAGCTTGATATACTGGATAATCCACTATTCGTACTGTTGAAGGAGTGTACTTCTCTGAGAAAACTACAGAGGAGAGCAAAGGACGAGGTCCTGTTACTACATCCGTGCCAGAATCTGTGAAGGCAATACCAAGGATGTCAGATAGAGGAGCAGAACCACTAAGAAATCCCTGTTTCAAGAGGTCATCAAGTGTGGCTTCCCCTTCACCCATTACTACAACATCAGGTCGGATCTCTCTGAGAATCCTTTCAGGTTCTGAGGTGATTGGTCCACCGATGATCACTTTGCCCTTTGGTTTCGTTTGTCGCCATATCTGGACTAGTTTCTGGGTTGCAACCCAATCCATTGTCATAGCACTGACTGCCAAGTGGTCAAACTTACGAAGTAGTCCACGCTTGGCAAGAAGATCCTCCACTCTATGGATTCTGCTGTCAAGACTGTGTTTTTCAAACACCCCAGCAACCGTACGGGGACCACAGCCAATAGAGTCACGCGAGCTCCTTCGCTGACCAGTTCCAGCACTTAGTGCATCCACTATCAGAATTCTGGCTGTCATAAGATACCTGAAACATATCCTCAGTGGGTTATTTACTGTTCCTAGAAAGCGATTTTGCCTTAACTCATAGCACTTATATGGCGCTAGGAACACATCTCAGTCTGGCGATAAGTAAAAGCCAAAACTAAGGAGTAACATGCTACGTGAGTGACGACGAAGGCGGAATTTGTCCGAACTGTGGATTGCCTCAAGACCTGTGTGTCTGCGAAACGATTGCACAGGAAGAGGCAAGGATTACTGTAACTGTAGAACGACGAAAATGGGGTCGATTGACGACTGTTGTTGAAGGTTTTGACAAAAACATTGACCTCGGTGATTTGGCCACGAAATTGAAAGGAAAGCTGGCCTGTGGTGGTGCTGCAAAGCACGGTCATGTGGAGCTTCAAGGAGACCATCGTGGAGTCATCCAAGACGTACTTGCAAAGCTTGGATTTCCGGAAGAGATGGTCCAAGTTGATTGGTCATTCCAAAGATCAGGAAGAAGATAGTTGTTCTATAGTCCCTAGTGGATATTAGATTTTCAAGCTGCTACGTCTAGTCATCTTAAGATGAATTAACCCAGACTCATCGAATCAATTCCCAGTTTCTTCACTATTTCCTTGTATCTGTTACGAACAGTCACTTCTGTGACTCTAGCTACTTCAGCAATCTCTCTCTGAGTCCTTCTCTCGTCCAACATGATTGAAGCTACATAGATAGCAGCTGCCGCCAGACCAAGGGGGTCTCGACCTATTGTGAGACCGATGTCTCTACTTCTCTGCAGAATCTCAACTGTTCTCAGCTGAACCGGACTCGAGAGTGATAATTGGGATGCAAAACGGGAGATGTAATCAATGGGATTGCTCAGTGGTATCTTGATGGCCAGACTCCGAGTAAGGAGTCGATAACATTGTCCGAGCTTCTTCTTGTCAACGCGGGACGCATCAGCCACCTCATCAAGAGGACGAGGTTTTAGTCTGATACGACAGGCAGCATAGAGTGTGGCTGCCACCATAGCTTCGATGGACCTACCCCTAACAAGTTTCTGGATGATCGACTTCCTATACAAGAGTGCAG
The DNA here is from genome assembly GCA_048882045.1 of Candidatus Thorarchaeota archaeon. Classification (GTDB taxonomy): domain Archaea; phylum Asgardarchaeota; class Thorarchaeia; order Thorarchaeales; family Thorarchaeaceae; genus SMTZ1-45. The sequence goes on from JBHLRZ010000001.1 coordinate 48,109, forward strand.
CAAGCTCACGAATTGGCCCAGGAATTCCCAGCTGGGAAGCAAGTCGCTCTAGTTCCGACATTGCCTGAGCTAGGTTCCGATCCATACTTGAATGAACCCTAGAACGTATCTGCCATTTTCTCAGTCGATAGATCTCAGACCGTCTGGTTGGACTGAGTTTCTTTCCTGATGTGTCCCGGTCTCTCCAATCGATGACAGTCGAGAGACCCTTGTCATGCACCGTATAGCGGACAGGTGCACCAACCCTGCTCCGAGCATCACTCTCTTCAGCACTGAAAGCACGCCACTCAGCACCAGTATCGATTCGATGGTCTGACAGGACAAGACCACAACCTCCGCACACCCTCTCCCCGCGGGTCAGATCCTCTACAACAGATGAAGATCCACACTCAGAACAAGCTATATGCTCTATACTTGCATCAGAGATAGTATCCTTTCTATCAGTAGCTCCACGCGCACGGTCCACTGTCTCTCTCTCCTCCACGTGGCTTAATCCGGATCAAAACCGCCAGAATTCACTGCCAAGTCATAGTATTTACGACAGTCTCCCGGTAACCCACTAGAAGCCAAGGGGAAAATTTTCTTTTAATTGTTCTGAATTCAGTCGATGAGGGTTTCAGCGGATTTAGACGCTTGTTTGCAGATGCACATTATGTTGTTCTTTCATGTCCCCGTTCAGTGATGATGACTGTATGTTCGTGCTGCGATACTAATTCACCCTTCTCTTCTGCAAGGATGTTGTGACCGAAGAGAGCACCATTCTTCTCGAGTTCTTTGATTGCCATCTCGAGTGATGCGGGGGACATACGTTCAGCAATCCAACGCTTTGCGAATGGAAACTCCTTGTACTCTTTTCTGGCAATCCCTAAAAACTGCTTTGTCCCCTTGAAACGTACCGGTACTCTCACAGGGAGGAGCTGATAGATAAGGGGTCGTGGTAGGTCGGAGATATTCCCAGAACCGGTACTGGCAAAAGTTTCGATAGCATACGCTTCGCCCTCTTCAACAAGGACCTCAGATTTCCCTGAAACACATGGCACCTGTTTGTCCGCATGCAGCTCATATTCCTTCAACTGATGGCCTGAGAGCTGTTTGATTGGCTCAAAACCAGCGGATTGTATAGTATCCTCGATCAGCGCTCCAATTGTATTGAGTTTCGCACCTGGACGCATCATCTGGATGGCGACGTTTGTTGCATCCACCGATGCCTTGACGAGAGATTCATGGTCAGGGTTCAGTGCAATAGTGAAGGCAGTGTCTGCGATGCACCCCTCAACATGAGCGCCACAGTCAACTGTCACAAGATCTCCTTCCTCGATGACGGTTTCATCATTTAGTGGAGACGTGTAGTGTGCAGCAACATTGTTCAGAGCCACGTTGCACGGAAATGAAGTGCCAGAAGAGTTCTCACGAATGTAGTCCTCTACTGTGTTGATTATGTCAAGAACTTTAGTCCCAGGCTTTACCATTGGTCGTGCAAGGTCTAGAGCTTCTCGAGCTACAACTCCTGCTCGACGCCAGTTTTCCCAAGGATCTTCTGACTCATCTTCTGATTTCTCAACGGGCTTATCATCTGCCACAGTATCACCAACTCTTTGGGCCCTCTTGTGCAAGCAAGATAAAAGTGACGCTCTAGGATAGAACCTTCTCAATCTTCTTAGCGATGCGGGTCATCATAAAGAACATGTAACCGATGTTGGCGCGTTTGTTTGTAAGAGCGGAAAGAATGGCATCGGCTCCAGCATCGCAGATGATGACGTAGCCTGTTTCTCCCTCAATGAGCGTTCGAACTAATGCCCCACGCTTGAGCTGCTTGAAGACTTTCCGAGTCGCCTCTTGGATTTGAGTGGTACGACCAGCAATGACATCCTCATCAGGAATCCTTGCCTCTTCCACGCCTTCTGGAATGTGAGTGCAGATTGTAAGGCCCTGTGATTTGGAAATAATCGCGCTTGCCTCTACATTTCCTTGTGATGCGCGACTTAAATCGATAAGAAGCTCATTCAACATCTCGGTCTTTGAGGACAATTTGTTGCACCTCCAAGGCGTCTTTTAGTCAAAAAGGATGTCAAGTATTTAAACTCTCTTGGCGCCAGCATTCTTGAGACCCTTGACGATCTTAGCGAGCCCCTCGCCACCATCCTTTTGAACATGTTTTTCCAAGTAGGTTCCTTGAACCACAATTGAAGCTCCAGACTCCACAGCTGTGACCACCGATTTCTCGTCATTGAAACCTCCTCCAGTGATTAAAGGAATGTCAATGAACTTGGAAACTGTGGCGATCATCTCAGGGGGCACTCCACCGCCCTCTGCTCCGCTACCAGCTTCAAGATAGACAAGTTTCATCCCTAGGAGTTCAGCAGCAATAGCATACATAGCAGGTAGTTTTGGTTTGTCTCGCAGGAAGGGCTTTGCATCACCTACCCAAGATGCGGTTTTACCAGGAGCTACTATCAGATATGCCATGGGAATTGTTTCAATCCCAGTGAGTTTAATCTTTGGGGCAGCAAGAGCTTGAGCACCAATGATATAGTAGGGATTTGTGCTGTTGAGAAGTGTCATGAAGAACATCGCGTCTGCATGTTCGGAAACACCTGTGATGTTGCCTGGAAATAGAATGGTTGGAATATCAACTGCTTCCTTGATCTTTGCCACAGCATCATCTATTACTCCAAAAATAGTACTTCCTCCGATCATGAGTGCGTCGCTACCAGCCTTCTCAGCAAGAGAGGCAATCTCCACGACACTCTCTATAGTCATAGATAATGGATCAGGATCAAGAAGTGAGAAGTGGCAGGCACCTTCAGACTCAAGTTTCTCAGTGATGTACTTCCAAACCTTACCAGTCATCCTTTTAGTCTCCAGTCTAGGACAATTCCTTCGTGACGTACTTTTTACGCTTTTGGTGAATCAGTCATGGTGGCTTATTTGACAATGTAGGATATTCTCTATCACAAGCGTATTCTCGTTTGAAAATGAAATATCGTGAAGAGATTCTGACCGTTATTCTCAACCTTTATTACCAATACTGATTGAAGCTCGCAAGTTGTGTTCTGCTGAACGAGGACCCCTATATGACCTCAAGTGACCCCAAAGGACAGGCTGAATCAGCCGAAATCGAGGTAGTGTCTACTGATTCCGAACTACGTATCGGTGTGTTTCCTTGTATGTGTGGTAAGAACATCGGTGCAGTTGTTGACATAGAAGCTGTGGCCGAGTACGCACGGACACTCCCAGGAGTCGTATTTGTTCAGGTGAATCGTTACACCTGTGCTGACCCTGGTCAACGAGAAATAGAGGATGCAATCAAAGAGTATGGTCTCAATCGAATAGTAGTTGCATCATGCAGTCCAACTATGCATGAAGACACCTTCCGAAAGGCAGTGAGATCAGCGGGACTCAACCCATATCTATGTATCATGGCAAACATCCGTGAACATGTTTCATGGGTACATCGAGAAGATCCTGTTGCTGCAACAGAGAAGGCGAAGGATTTAGTTGCCATGTCTGTAGCTAAGGCTGCAACACTAGAAGCGCAGAAGGAGCTGGATGTTCCAGTGACTCAAGCTGCGCTAGTTGTAGGAGCTGGTGTTGCAGGTATGCAAGCAGCTCTTGACTTGGCGGATTCTGGATTCAAAGTCAACTTGGTTGAAAGAGAACCCACGATAGGCGGCATAATGGCGATACTGGACAAAGTGTTTCCACAGAATGACTGTTCCATCTGTATCCTAGGACCTAAAATGGTAGATGTGGCCAAGCATCCAAATATCAATCTGATAACATTGGCTGAGGTCGAGTCCATTTCAGGATATGTAGGAAACTTCGACGTCAGAGTGAAGCAACGGGCGCGTTATGTAGATATCGACAAGTGTACAGCATGCGGGGATTGTGTCGAGGTTTGTCCAGTGGATGTTCCCAGTAGGACTGATCAGAGTCTGACTTGGCAGAAAGCGATCCAAATCCCATTTCCACAAGCTGTCCCATCATCTTACTTCATTGATCATGATTCTTGTCTTGGAATGGACCTGATTAGATGCGGAAAGTGCATCGACAGGTGCGAACAGGAAGCGATTGTGTCGTCGGACACTGCACGCTACATCGATTTCGAAGTTGGTGTCATCATTCTGGCAACAGGATTCCATCCTGCTAGTCCAGAGAAGATACCACGCCTTGGATGGGGCAGATATCCCAACGTCATCACCTCGCTCGAGTTTGAACGTCTGATCAACGCTGCAGGACCTACTGAAGGAAAGCTTGTGAGACCCTCAGACCTGGCAAAGCCACAATCTGTAGCAATTGCTCAGTGTGTCGGGTCACGCAGCATAGACACGCGAATCAATTGCTCGAATTTCTGTTGTGCGGAGTCGATTAAGTGTGCACTTCTCATTAAGGAACACTATCCTGACACTGAAGTCACAATATACTATCAGGATCTGAGGATGCATGGCAAGTATTTTGAAGAACAGTATCTCAAGGCCCGAGAAGAGGGGATCAAATTTGTTCGGGGTCGTGTTGGAGAGATACAACAATATCCCAAGACAAAGAACCTGAGAGTGAGTGTAGAAGACACGACTCACAACAAGTTAGAGATGCTTGAGTACGACATGGTAATTCTGTCTATGGGTGCTGAAGGCCAGTCAGGGAACTTCCCTATACCGATATCCTGCACCTCAGACTCATTCTACATTGAGTCACATCCCAAACTGAGACCCGTTGATACGAGCTCAGCAGGAGTGTTCATTTGCGGAGGAGCTGAAAGTCCCAAGGACATTCGTGACTCGGTCATTCAGGCGAGTGCTGCGGCAGGACGCGCTGCGATTATTCTACAGAAGGGCAGATATCCCATCGAAGCACTCAGCGCTCGTATCATGCAAGACAAATGCAATCGTTGTGGTACATGTGTGAAGCGATGTCCGTACGGTGCTATCTCACAGGATGGTACAGGTAAGTACACAGTGACAGGGGCTCTCTGTCAAGCATGCGGCACATGTGCTGGAGACTGTCCACAAGATGCCATTTACATGCCCAATTTCACAACCCAACAGATTGAGGCTCAGATAGAGATCGCTCTTGCTGAGAATCCTGAAAAGAAGATAGTGGCCTTCGCATGCAACTACTGTTCCTACCGGGGATCTGACCTCGCAGGTGTTTCAAGGATGCAGTATCCTACCAATGCTCGAGTCATACGAACGATTTGTTCAGGGAGGTATTCTACCAAGTTCGCTCAGAAGGCCTTCGAGCTGGGTGCTGGTGCTGTGCTCTATTCAGGTTGTCACCTTCCAGCAGACTGTCACTTTCAAACGGGAAACCATTGGATGGCCAAGCGAGAGCCACGGATTAGAGGTTGGATGAAGCGGAATAACATTGATGATGAACGATTTAGAGTTGAGTGGGTTTCTGCAAGTGAGGGAAAGAAGTGGCAGGGCATCATGACAGAGTTGGCGACTGTAGTTGAGAAACAAGAGATGAGTAAGCCTAAGCCAAAGAAGCCGATTACAAAATCCAAGAAGAAGACACAACCAAAAACGAAGGAAAAGCCGAAGAAAAAGACAGCAACTAAAGCGAAAAAGACGACGAAGGCAAGGAGTGTTGGTGTTAAGAAGACGAGTACGACTAAGAAAGGAGGGAAGTGAGCGAATGGCAGACGAAAATTACAGCCAGAAGATTGAAGAACTCCAAAAAGCTGGTCGCCCATGTTTCCAATGTGGTATTTGTGCGTCGTCATGTCCAGTCTTCAGAGTTGCACCTGAGATGAACCCAAGGCTAGCAGTTGACTCTGTAGTATCGAAGGGAGATGTCCCTGTCGAGGGTAATGAGTGGTTATGTTCGTATTGTTTAATGTGCGAGGAACGTTGTCCAATGGGAGTGTCACTCGCAGAGATTCTCATCGGTATCAAGAACATATCCTCGCGTAAGGGCCATGCTCCAAAGGACTTTGTAGAGTCTGGCGAGGCGCTACTGGCAAAGGGGTGTCTGTCCCCACAATCAAACAGGTCTGACAAGAAACGAGTTGAATTGGGTCTTCCAGATCTACCACAACCAAACCTAGAGCAGGTCAAACTCATCTTTGAAGCAACTGGAGCATATGAAGTTCTCAAAGCAAATAGGGCAGTGTTGGAGGAGGAAGCGGAATGAGGTACGCGTTCTTTCCTGGTTGCACAATGGCAAACAGACTGCAGTTTGCAGAGAAATCAGTCCGCATGGTAGTTCCCGAGTTTGATGTTGAGTTAGTGGATCTTGCATTCACATGTTGTCCGGAACCAAATGCAGTGAGGTCTCTGTCCGAGGAAACGTGGGTCACATTTGCAGCTAGAAACATTGCACTTGCTGAATCGGAGGGTTTGGACATTCTTACAGCTTGTGCAGGTTGTCATGAATCATTGACACTGGCAAAGCACGAACTCGATACGCGTCCTGATTTGAAAGCCAGAGTGAATGAGATTCTAAAAGGAATGAACTTGGAGTACAAAGACACCTCATCAATCATTCACGTTCACCAACTTCTGTTCGACGAGATAGGTCTGGAAACAATCTCGTCCAAGGTGATAAGACCAGTACCAATCAAGGTTGTCACACACACTGGATGCCATCTATTGAGACCACACAAGATAATGCAGGTGGATGATGCTGAAGCACCTGCTAAACTCGATTTGTTATGTAATGCGCTTGGGATGGAGTCCCTCGAGTATATGGACAAGGTGATGTGTTGCGGAGCTGGAGTACGAAAAGCCGACAACGAAACCTCGTATGCGATTCTGAAAGAAAAGATGACCAGTATGACGATGGTTGAACCAGACGCGATAGTAGTGTTCTGTCCAACCTGTTTCATCACTTTTGAGTCTGGTCAGAAGATTACCAATCGTCTGTTTGAAACTGACTTCAAACTACCAGTATTCTATTACACAGAACTTCTTGCAGTTGCTATGGGACTACCTGACACAGACAAGCTTCTGGCTGATCACAGAGTAAAACTCGAACTTCCTGAACCATCCGAAGCAAAGAGTGGTGAGTCAATTTCTGTTTAGGACGATAATTGAGGCTGTGAATGTGGAGAAGCCTACTGTCGCAATTCTTGCAGGTGGAAACTCAAAGAGATTTGGTTCAGAGAAGGCACTTGCGGAGTTTAGAGGACACGCCCTTGTATCACATATGGTCGAAATTGCCCATAAGATATCAACTGAGGTCATGATAGTTGTGTCAGACGACGAGCAAGAAGACCTTCTTCGAAAGGTCGTTTCTGATGTCCGAATAGTCGTTGACCCGCCAGGAGAAACCAAGTGTGCTTTGGTTGGAGCTATTACTGCATTTGAATACACATCAACAAAACACGTCCTTCTCCTACCTGTAGATGCACCTTTGGCAAATACTGAACTCCTAAGATTGCTGTTGGAGATTTGTGAAGGTCATGGTGCCGTAGTACCTTCATGGCCTACGGGGTACATTGAACCGCTCCACTCTGTATATCTAGCTGAGCATGCATATTATCACGGACTTAAGGTTGTAGAGAGTGGCCATTACAAGATGCGAAACCTCCTCGAGAGGCTTAAGAATGTCCTGTACATCTCTACTGAAACGTTGAAGCAGTTTGATTCAGACCTCTCTACGTTTACAAATTTCAATACTCAAAAAGAACTCAAAGATGCAGAAAGAAAGAGTCGAAAAAAGTAGGTGTCATTCAAGATTCTCATACTATTCGGACTGTAAACCCTCAAGGATTGCCAGTGCTTCTCCCACAGTTATTGAAAGTTTATGAGCTAATTCCTTTGCTGAGATTTTAGGATTCTTTTCTAGAATGTATTTTTCCGCATATGCAACATTTCCAGGATACAGTGGATTGTCTCTTGCGGTTTCAAGAAGAAGTGACCATAATGGATGGGTCTTGAAGTCTGCAATGTTGATATCAATAGTTCTGCCTGATTTACCATTCTTGACCCTTTTTACAGGCTTTGGATCAATAGCATCCTTCTTTTGTTTATCGAGTCTCTCTTGCTTGATCAAGGCGGCGTCCCAACCTCAGTTCCCGGCGAACCCAACGAAAAGTTGGCTCCTACTTGAGAGTTGAGAATTGCGATATAAGCCTTGGGGAGCTTTTTTGGAAATCATTCATAATCAAACTGATTGGTGTTTTTTGTGATTGAAGACCGCGCCATTCCCAAGTCGCAAGGTTTAACAAGGAAGGTCTAGAAAGCGGACGAGATGAACACGACCTTCGGGTCACATTATGGGGAATGAATTATTGCCTCATGGCATTAGAAGAATTGTTCTTGATGTATTGAAACCTCACAGTCCTCGTCTGACTGACCTCTCTCTCATGCTCGCAAGAGATGAGCGAGTAAATGGACTGAACATCTCATTAAAAGAGGTAGACCAGAACACGGAGAGTATCACCATTACTCTTGAGGGCGATGATCTCAGCTTTGACTCAATCAAAGAGATTCTTGAGCAGGCTGGAGCCGTGATTCACTCAATCGATCAGGTTGTTGCAGGAAGACGGTTTGTTGAGGAGGTCACTCTTCAACCAGAAAATTCCTAGTCAATCACTTACGTCCGGAGAGCTGATCAGTCAGCCTCTTACTCTCTTCCTCAATCTTACGTCGTACAAGATTGTGAATCTCCTGTTCGAAGATGGATGGAACAATCTTTACCACATTACAGAGACGATCAACAATTGTTTCAGCGAGTTGTTTGTATGATGGTGCATTACCTGTAACGATACCTCGGACTACGACCTCGCCGACACTTGCACTGACAATTGAATCGAGAACACTGGCAATCGTACCCTTGGGATCCATGAAGAAGGGAAGGTGTGTCTTGTCGTGTAATATATTGAATCCAAGCTTCTCGGTGACGCTCTCTGTGTACCATTCAAGACTTGATTCCTTCATTCGAAGTTTTGATGCAAACTCTGTCTTGGTGAGGGGATTGGGATGACTCCAAGGATGACGAGTGACTATGTATAAGGCAGCACCAAAGAAGGGATCCACCTCACGTGGGATTCCCTCTCTTGAAACGAATCGTCGAACAAGATCCAATGCGAGGTTCTCATATCTCTCGTCAACCTTGTTCGCTTTGTAAAATTCATGAGCGTCTCGGACAACACTGACGATTTCTTGGGGGCTTGCAGCCAAGTGTTCATCGTCAAAGCGTGTAACCATTGTTCCCGCTCCAGAATAATCGCGCGCTCAGAGAGTCGTCTAGATTGCTGAGTTCTGCTCCAGCTAATTAACTCTTTTGCAATAGAAACAGAGGTGGGGAAAAACGCGCCATATCTATCTTGGACGATAGATCTTGTCCAGAGCCCACCTCAGAGTTCTCTGAATCTCTTCCAATCTTGATTCGGGCCCATAGTTAGTTATGAGTATCTCGTCGAGATTATTGTCTTCCGACTTTAATTCGAAGTCGAAAGTGTCATCCCAATCAATCTCCTTATTCTCGGCTCTAAGTCTGTCTTCTTCTTGAAACTTCCCTAGAATCTCCTTAAGGAAGAACTTGGCAAAGGCTCCGCGAGTGATATTATAGACCGCATGGTCAGCAGGCACTATCCGTAGATTCTGGTCTATAACTTCAATGGTGGCCAACTCGAGATCACCAGCCTTGTTCATCACAAGGATGCTTCTTGGTTCACCAGTAGTTTCGATTTCTTCTGTTGGTGTTAATTCGGGAGATTGCTCAGGCATTCCCAAAGCTGTATCAGCTGTGACAAAGCTGGCCTTTCCAATTGTAACATCAAGAACTTGGATGAATTCCTCTAACCGATCAATACTCTCTCTAAGTCTGTCAATCTCTTCTTCGAGTTTTGTACGCAGATCGAGCAACACTTGTATGTTTGGACTTGCCACCTCATTCACCAACATGTCATGCGGATACCTGCGAAGGATATCCAATGATATATCATTCATTGTAATATTATAGCGCCCCTCTATTTCACTCTTCCAGTGCAGCTACAGAAATAGCGAAATCTGGGCACTCCAATTCACAAAGTTTGCACACCTTGCATGCGTCAAGATCTGCTACAATAGGTAGAAAGAATCCTCTGTTGTCCACGACCTCAGACTTTCGAAGGACACCGTGGGGACAGACAGAGATACAGATATGGCAGCCCTTGCACATCTTCGGGTCAACGACGATTGCTTTTGCCTTCTTAGCCATAACAGGAATCTCCGAATCCTCCCCCAATTAAATCGTGATATAACGGTTCTCATCTGACAGAGAAGAGCGAGCATTAAATATGTCCGAAATGATGAGAGTGTAGTAGGTGTCTGGTTATTGAAACCGTTTCTCGTATTCAAGTGTCCACAGTGCAAGAATTTCACAAACGCACCAGCTGGTCAGAAGAGAAGAAGATGTAGCTATTGTGGATCAATCATTGACATCACCAAGGCTGCATGTGCTATTTTTGATTCTTCGAAGCAGGCTTTAATAGCGGTGAAGGAGTTCAATGCAGCTCGGGGAGGAGATGAGTTTCAAAAATCAGTGGAACGGTCTCGAGAGAGAGTTCTTGCATTAATGCCCAAAGAAACTGTGACCGCTTCAGACATCTCTGACGGAGAAGCTACGCCACTCGGCAAAAGGAAACGCCTCATGTCACTCTTAGAAAAAGAGGCTACGAAAGCACCGATATCACTCGACAGAATCGAAGAACTCTGTCTAAAGTATGAACTGGATTGGAAGTGGGTAGAAAGTCAATTGGAGAGTTTATCCAACAGTGGAACCGTCATATTTCCTAGACCGTGGTCAGTCCAGCTCGTAGTAACAGAAGACAAAGTGAGTGGAGATGACACGGTGAGGGATGTTACTACAGATATACTCGCCTTGCTTTCTGAGTCAGGCGAAACAATCAGAATAGTCGACCTCATCAAGAGATTCGAACAGAAAGGGATAGGCGAATTATCAGTTGTTTCGTCACTTGAGAAGCTGATGCAGAAAGGAGAGATATTCGAACCCAAAACTGGGCATGTTCAGCTGGTGTAGACTTTTCGATTGGTTGAAATGGACTCAGGAGACCTAGTAGTTGGTACAAAATGCCAATAGTAGAACTCGTTGCAAAGAAGACCTTGGAGCTCAATCCAGACATGGGTCTCGATGTGGTCGATTTGATTGTTCTGCTTTGGATGTATTCGAATCCGTATTCTAGCCACAGACGACAGTTGAGTTCTATGAGGAATGTCCTGAAGATGTCCGAAACAATCCAAGTTCCAGGAGGAGGACTGGATGTTTCAGAAGAAGAATTGACACAGATTGTACTTGGAAGTCTTAAGAAGCTAAAGGGAAAAGGACTCGTATACATTCAGTCAGCAGGTGTGCATTACATTAAAGGAACTCTTACAGAGAAGGGAGTGGATCTGATCAAAGCTTCTGTGAGGACCCCAGTTCTTAGAAGAGTGACTGCTGAGTTTGGGGACAATCCATGAGTTTCATAGACAAGTGACAATCTTTAAATGCGAAACTCTTCCGAAACCGGACTGCTGCTCAGCAGAAACAGCTGTTTCAGTACCGATGGAAGCAGTGCAGACAACTAGTTCTGCTCGCGAGAACAGTCTGCAGACGTGTGCCGGTAGGTCCTGGAGTGGTTGCGAGAGCACAAACACGACTTTACAGCTTCAGACAGACAAGCTGTTGTAAGTCCCCACAAAGCGGAAGTGAGGCATAATGCCAACATATGGATATTCAATCATAGGCATTGACCCGGATAGGACTGCTATTGCTAGCGGAAGACACATGCGAGTTTCTCCAAAACAGTGTAGAGAAGTTTGCAATGAGATCAAGGGAATGATGCTAGACAAAGCCATTGAACTTCTTGAACAGGTGATCGAAGAGAAAGCTTGGATTCCCTACCGACGTCACAAGAAGAAACGAGGACATCATTCGGGGATGAAAAAATGGCCTTCAGGAGGTCATCCTGTAAAGGCATCAGAACATATCCTGGGCATCCTAAAAAACGCAGAAGCCAATGCCGACACCAAGGGTCTTGACATCGATAGACTGCGAATCATTCACGCAGCAACTCAAAGGGGAAGGACCTACAAGAAGTACATCGAAAGAGCATATGGGAGAAGCAGTCCGTATTTCGAGAACACTTCACATGTGGAGATAGTATTGGAAGAGGTGAGCTAATGTCAGCTGTGAAGTATTTTATTGAACAGAACTCCCGAAGATTGGCAATTGATGAGTTCTTGGCAACTGAGCTCAACGCTGCAGGTTATGGTGGTGTTGAGATACGAAAGATGCCTATGAAGACAGAGGTCGTTATTCATGCCTCTCGGCCAGGAGTCGTCATTGGTCGTCGTGGTGCTAAAATCAGGGAACTCACATACATTCTAGAAAACGAATTTGGTATCGAGAATGTGCAGATCGAGGTTAATGAGATTGAGAACCCTTGGTTGGATGCCGCTGTGATGGCTTCACGGCTAGCCAGACAGTTAGAAAGAGGTGTTCGCTTCCGCAGAATGGCCTATTGGATTCTCAGACGTGTTATGAGAGCAGGAGCAATAGGCTGTGAAATCATTGTAAAGGGCAAACTTTCAAGCAGGAGAGCCCGATATCAGAAGTTCAAGCAGGGAACCATCGCAAAAACTGGTGAACCTGCAGATGTCTTTGTGGACCATGCCAACGACCTAGCTGTTCTCAAACCAGGGGTGATTGGGATTACTGTCCGAATCATGAGACCTGATGCCAAACTCCCTGGTGTCATTCAGATTAAACCGCCGAAGCCTCGCAAGAAGGAAGAGATTGAACTGGTCAAGAAACCAGATGATGAGGAGTCTGTTGAGGAAGAGGTTGGTGTCGAAGACACACTCGAAGGCATCACAGACATAGACGAGTTAAGAGAACTTGAAGAGCTTGACGGTCTTGAGCTAATTGATGAACCATTTGAGCCAGCTCCAGAAGATGAGCCAAAGCCCGAAGTCAAAGAAGAACCTCCAGTGGAGGAGAAGACTGAGGCTGAGAGTGAGCCAAGTGAACCAGCTGAAGATGCAATCGTGGAGGATCTCAAGGAACTAGACGAGTTAGATGAGGGAGGAACTGAATAATGCCCGAACTTAGTGCGAAGGATCTTCGTAAACTCACCCAGGCTGAACGACAAAGGAAACTAGAGGAACTCTACGATGAGATGTCCTCCATCCGAATCGAGATGGCTACTGGTGGTGGTACTGAGAATCCCTACAAGATTCGAAACGTGAGAAGAGCAATTGCTCGTATTCTGACAATCAATCGAGAAGAAGAGTTGGAGGCGTCCGAATGAAAATAACTCCTCAGAATATTGTGAATCATGAGCTTGTTGGGTTGCAGACTCACATAGTTGAATCAAAAGACCCCAATCATGTTTGCACGAGAGGTACAATCCTTGGAGAAACTAAGGAGATGATGGAAATTGACACAGGTAAAGTAACCAAAGCAGTTCCGAAGAATATCTGTGTCTTTGAAATAACACTCCCAGATAGTACAGTAGTCCGTGTAGATGGTGGACTACTGGGGGGAAGACCAGAGGACAGAATGAAGAAGCGCCTCAACAGGAGCTGGTGATTATGGTTGAAACTAAGAACAAGGTTCGTAACATTGGCATTCCAAATGTGGAACCTCCTGAGAAGACATGTGATGACAGGTATTGTCCGTTTCATGGACATCTGTCAGTAAGAAGCAAAGTCAGGGAAGGAATCGTTACCAGTACCCGGATGTACAAGACAATAGTGTTTCAGACTGACTTTCTCAGTCTTATCAAGAAATACTCGCGATACGAGAGACGTAGAACAAAGAGGCTGGCACATCTACCTCCCTGCATAGATGTGAAAGTTGGTGACACAGTGAAGGTTGTTGAGTGCAGACCCTTGAGTAAGAACGTTTCAGCTGTTGTCGTGGCAGTGAGTCCAGCTGAAGTGAGAACCGAGGAGGAGTAATCAGTGTCAAGAAAAGTTGGAAGAGGAATCAGAAAATTCATACCTCGAATCGCTCGAGGGCTCCCAATAGGTGCCAAGATTTTGTGTGCCGACAATTCAGGAGCAAAGGAACTCAAACTGATCACCGTCTTTGGCTACAAAGGTAAGTTGAGAAAGCTGGGAAAGGCAGGCATAGGTGACATGGTCAACGTGTCAGTCACCAAAGGAAAGCAAGAACTTCGTAAACAGGTATTGCAGGCAGTCATAGTGAGACAGAGGAAACCATACAGACGACCTGATGGGACTTGGATGCAGTTCGAGGATAATGCAGCAGTTCTGGTAAAGCCAGGGGGTGAACCTCAGGGTTCTGAACTGAGAGGACCAATGGCAAGAGAAGTGACTCTGAAATGGCCAAGAGTTTCTGCTATTGCTTCAAAGATAGTGTGAGGGTGGAAGATGGTAAAGAAACCAGTAACAAAATCACCTAGGAAACAGCGACGGCGTGTTCGAAACGCACCTCTTCATGAGAAGAAGAACTTACTCAAGTGTCGACTTGATGAGTTCCTTCAAGAGGAATACGGACTACGTTCTCTTGTGGTCAAGAAAGGAGACCTCGTGAAAATCATGAGGGGGCAGTTTCGAGATACTGAAGGAAAGATAACTGCTGTAAGCTACAGGAAAGGCCGTGTGTATCTGGACAATGCCACACTTACCAAAGCAGATGGCAAAGAAGCCGCAGTACCGATTCATCCATCAAACCTCATGCTAGTGAAGCTGGAAATTGATGATGAAAGAAAACAGCTCATTGAGAGAAAGGTAATGAAAAACACGGAGGGTGATGAGTAATGGCTAGAAGAGGTCAGAAGAAACATCTCAAACGTCTTCCAGCGCCCAGACATTGGCCAATCAAGAGGAAGGAAGCAAAATTCACAACTCGTGTTATCCCTGGTCCACATCCAAAAGAGCACAGTCTGAATCTCGCCCTGATTCTTAGAGAGATTCTCGGATATGCAGAGAACATGCGGGAAGTAAAGGCTATTCTCTCAACTGGTCAGATCAAAGTCGATGGTGTAGTCAGAAAGAATCCACGATTTCCAGTTGGACTCATGGATGTGATTGAGATCATAGATTCCAACGAGCGCTTTAGACTTCTACCCAAATTGAATGGTGGTCTTCGGCTTGTTAGCGTAAATGAGGATGAGGCAGGATTCAAACTCTGCCGGATTGAGAACAAATCCTTGGTCAAGGGTGGCAAGGTTCAGCTTGGACTTCATGATGGTCGGACCATCCTTGTAGAACCTGAGAAAGCAGCAGATTACAGTACACTTGACACTCTAAAGATGGGTATACCGAAACAAAAGCTGATGAAGTCAATCAACCTGGATAAGGGAGTTTATGCCATTGTGACGAGAGGAAAGAACATTGGCATTGAAGGCAAGGTCTTAGAGATATCAAAGCGAATCGGCACACATGCAAGCACAGTGACTATCCAAGATCCTGAAGGCAACAGGTTCGAAACTGCTCTCGATTATGTGTTTGCGGTTGGAAAGACTAAGTCAGAGGTCACTCTTGACGGAGGTGGATCTGAATGAGCATCGAGAATGAAGAGATCACAGAAGACGTCTTTCTAGAGGACTGGAAAGCCTTTCCGATGAGAGAACCATTCATTGCTAAAGTTGTCGTAGACATGTGTACTGGCGGTGGAGAAGCATTGACCAGAGCCTCCACAATCTTGGAGGAACTCAGTGGTCAGACCCCAACCCAATCAAGAGCTCGTCAGACAGTACGAGACTTTGGAATTCGTAGGAAAGAACCTATCGCCGTACGAGTTACTCTCAGACACAAGAAGGCAGAAGAATTTCTGGTTAAAGCTTTGAAAGCCAAAGAGAACATCTTGCTAATCAAGAACTGGGACCTCGATGGTAACTTTGCATTTGGTATCGCAGAACACATCGACATTCCAGACGTGAAATACGATCCACAGCTTGGAATCCAGGGGATGAACATCACAGTATGTATCGAACGCCCCGGATTCAGAGTGAAGCGAAGAAGGAGAAAGAAGACAAAGGTCCCACACAGGCACCGACTTACTCCAGAGGAAAGCATGGTCTTCATCAAGAACAAGTTTGGAATCGAGATACTAGAAAAGGAGCGTGAAAGGACATACCTGTTCTGAGGTGATCTATGATGAGTCAAAAGAAAGAACGTCCAAAACGAAAGAGAATGGGCAAAGGCAGCAGAAAATGTGTCCGCTGCGGTACACACCAGGCTATCATCAGATCATACGGCTTGAACATGTGCCGACGCTGTTTCAGAGAAACAGCGGAGAAGCTCGGGTTCCGCAAATATCAGTAAGGAGGCTAAGGAGAAAGTGACAATACTAGACCCATTGGCTGACGCAATGTCTAACATCTACAACAGCGAGATCGTGGGAAAACCCGAGGTGGTTATCGCTCCTGCATCACGCCTGATAGAAAAAGTACTGCAGGTCATGCAGTCGAAAGGATACATCGGGGAGTTCGAAAGAATCGACGATGGTAAAGCAGGCCGCTTCCGTATCCAGCTCATGGGGCGGACAAACAAATGCGGTGTGATCAAGCCCAGGTTCCCAGTCCGACGTGATGGATTCGAGAAGTTTGAGAAAAGATTCCTACCAGCTTACAACTACGGAATACTGATTGTAACAACTCCCGAGGGTGTGATGACACATCAGGATGCCAAGACTCGTGGGATTGGTGGGAGACTACTAGCATATGTATACTAAGGAGATCCGACAAATGGAAGAAAATTCAATCTACGAACAACGGATCGAGATTCCCAGTGAATGTCAGGTTTCTCTAGAAGAAAAGACTGTTACAGTCAGTGGTCCAAAAGGTTCGCTGACCAGATCGTTTCCCGAACCGCAGACCAGCATCAAGATTGAGGGCAATGAACTCATCGCAAACACCCACATCAACAGGAAACAGTCTAGAGCTCTGGTTGGAACGGTCATTGCTCACGTTCGAAACATGCTCACTGGAGTGCAGCATGGCTACGAATATGAGATGAAGATAGTATACAGCCACTTTCCAATCACTGTTGAAGTAAAGGATGATTCAGTTATCATCAAGAACTTCATCGGTGAACGAGGCGTTAGGATCGCTCGTTTGATTGGTGATGTGGAAGTAAAGACCACTGAGGATGAACTATTCATCAGCGGGATCAACATTGAACATGTATCACAGAGTGCAGCCAACATACAGCAAGCATGCAAAATCCGTGATAAAGACCGAAGAGTCTTCCTCGATGGCATCTATGTGATTAGGAAGAGGAAAGGCGAGGAAACTAAGGCAATCGTATAGGAGAGGAAATGAATGTCAAAGAAACCAAAACTCAGTGAGGTCCCAGGAGTTGGACCAGCAATGGAAGAAAAACTTCGTGATGCTGGCATCAAGACAGTCCTCAGTCTATCGAAGATGGATCCAAAGAAACTCGCTGAGAAGGTGGAGGGTGTCGGAGAGGCCAGCGCAAAGAGTTTCGTATCCGAAGCCAAGAAACTGGTCCCGAAAGACAAACCAAAACCAAAGAAGAAAACAGAGGAAAAACCTGCGCCTAAGAAGAAAAAGGTAGAGCCGAAAGTCGAGAAACCGAAAAAGAAGAAAGCTACTCCTAAGAAGAAGGCTCCACCAAAGAAGAAGAAAAAGAAGCAAAAATTGGAAGTACCTCTTAGAGTTCAAAGGACAGACCAGCGAATTCTCAGGATTGCTCAGAGGAAGAAGAGGCAAATGCCTCAGTTTCGTCATGAACAAGCCCATAGATGGATTCGAGTAAATGACAGCTGGCGCAAGGTCCGTGGAATCGATAGTGCGACACGTGAGAAAAGGAGAGGACGCATTGCTATGGTGTCATCAGGTTATAGGACACCGAAAGCAGTGAGAAACCTACACCCTTCACTCTTTGTCGAAGTCATGGTCTACAGAGCTTCAGAGGTGGAGAACCTAGATCCCGAAGTACATGCGGTCAGAATCGCAAGTACAGTAGGGGCAAGAAAACGACAGGAAATAATCTCCGCTGCTGACGCAAAACTCCTCAGGGTTCTCAACCCAGGAAGAAGTGACGAGATAGATGAGGAGGACCTCTTCACAGATCTTGACTTGGAGGTGGACTAGTAATGAAACTCAGTACCCAGAAGAGATTAGCCGCTGACGTTATGAAGGTTGGGAAGTCCAGAGTCTGGATTGACCCCGAGTTCGAAGACGAAGTAAGCCTAGCCATCACAAGAGATGACATCCGACGTCTTGTGGATGAAGGGGCTATTCAAAAGAAACCGATTCGTGGGGTTAGCAGAGGACGAGCTCGTTATAAATTGAACCAGAAGCGAAAAGGTCAGCGGGCAGGACCTGGAAGAAAGAAAGGAAAGGCAACTTCCAAGCTGAGCAGCAAAGAACGATGGATGATGAAGATTCGACCCATGCGTAAGGAGCTCAGAAAGCTCAGAGACGAAGGCAAAATCACACCCAGAGTTTATCGAGAACTCTACTTGAAAGCGAAGGGTAATGCTTTCCGTAACACTGCTCACCTCAGAACATACATTTCAGAGAGGAGGCTGTCCAAATAATGGCACAGGGACCAACTTACAGAGTTAAGTTACGAAGAAGGAGAGAAGGGAAGACGAACTATTATCGTCGAAGACGTCTTCTTCAATCACGTAGTCCGAGACTGGTTGTTAGAAAAACAAATTCAGCTACAATAGTGCAGGTCATTAATGCCACTGTTATTGGCGACTCTACAGTAGCCTCAGCAATCTCAACAGAACTGTCCAACCACGGTTGGGTCGCTGGAACAGGGAACCTTCCCTCAGCCTATCTTACAGGACTCCTTGCAGGGCTTCGTGCAAAGAATAGAGGTGTGAAGGAAGCAATCCTAGATGTGGGTCTGAATCCACCAGTCAAGGGATCAAGAGTCTATGCAGCACTCAAGGGTGCTGTTGATGCAGGTCTGGATGTACCACACGATCCTGAAGTACTCCCTGATGAATCAAGAATAACGGGAGAACACATTGTGGCATCATTTGAGCACTTTGGAACTGATTCAAACATGTTCAGTAAGCTTGGGAAGAAGAAGACAACTATCTCGACAATTCCAAACAAATTCAAGACTGTCAAGAAAGCAATCGAAGACCTTCCTGCTGCTGAACTCAAGAAGAAGAAGCGGAAGGCTCCAGCCAAGGCAAAAGCCAAGCCCAAAGCTGAGAAAACAAAGAAGGAGAAACCAGCTGTCAAACCTCCACGTGCAACACCTCGGAAACCAAAGCCAAAGAAGCTCATTTCAAGAGGTAAGGGCAAGAGGGGGAGAAAGGGCAAGAAGTAGGGGTGACATGTAATGAGTAGACAACAAAGAAGAAGGAGACAACCTCGAGCAGAGATTAACCCACTGGATGATTGGGTTCCAAAGACAAAACTAGGTAGGCTTGTGAAAGAGGGACACATCAACTCGATTGATGAGATCATGCAGAACAATTACAGAATCAGAGAGCCTGAGATTGTTGACGCTCTGTTTCCCGACCTCAGACAAGAGGTTGTGGATGTGACCCTAGTGCAGCGCCAGTCTGACAGCGGACAGCAAAAGAGCTTCAGAATCACTGTAGTGGTTGGAAATGGAGAGGGAGTTCTGGGAATTGGTATCGGTAAAGCACCAGAGTTTGTACCCTCTGTACGTGCTGCCGAGGCTCGAGCAAAGCTGAACATCATGATGTTCCGTCGAGGCTGTGGGTCTTGGGAATGTAGATGTCATGATCCTCACAGTATTCCATTCCAAGTGAAGGGCAGCTCTGGTTCAGTAAGTGTCACCCTGAGACCCGCTCCTAAAGGAACTGGTTTAGTCACTGCTGATGTAGGGAAGATAGTACTACGTATTGCAGGACTTCATGATGTATGGTCAATCACAAAGGGTAGGTCAAGGACTTCCTCCAATTTTGCGAAAGCATTTGTTAATGCATTGGCTCAGACCTACAAGATGTTACCACCACAAGAGTGGAGTTCAACAGGAGTTGCTGAAACATGAGTGAGGAAGAAAAAGTCGTACTTGCAATTCGAGTGAGAGGTCAGGTAAGAGTCAAGCCACAAATAGCGGACACTCTGGACAAACTCCTACTAGGTCGTCTTCACCAGGCTCGACTAATCAAGGTCACTCCGAGTATGCAGGGGATGATTACAAAGGCAAAGGACTACATCACCTGGGGTGAGCCTACAGAAGACCTGGTCTTCAAGCTTCTCACGAAGAGAGGACGCCTACCAGGAAACGAGAGATTGACCGATGCCTATGTGAAGAAGAATTCTAATGTCAGCAGTATCAAGGCGTTGGCAAAGGCGATTGCAAGTGGAAAGGCTACGATGGCTGATGTTGAAGGCTTGAAGCCAATATTCAGGCTTACTCCTCCAACTAAAGGCTTCAAGGGTAAGAAGAATTTGGGTGTTGGAATGGGAGGAATCACAGGCTATCGTGGGGAAGATATCAACGAACTGGCCCTACGTATGCTTTGAGGTGAAAAGAATGTCTTGGGACGATGATGACGAAACTCGAAGAAAAATCAGACGCTGGTTTGGTGACTTCCTACCTGAAGAGATGTTTCGTATGATAGAAGAGATGATGGAGAAGATGATGAGCGAAATGAACGAAGGATCACTGTTTAATCCAGAGTCCTTCGAAGAGATGCTCAAAGACCCAAATGGTACAAGTCCCTACGTCTTCGGATTCTCAATGAATATTGGTCCCGATGGAAAGCCCATCATCCAACGGTTTGGAAATCCACCAGGGAATGAGGGAATGGCACCTTCATCAACCCTTGAACCTCTTGTGGATGTGGTGGAGGAGAAAGACGAAATCATTGTAGTTGCTGAAGTTCCGGGTGTAGAGAGGGATGAGATAAAGGTCCGGATCAAGGGAAAAACCCTCACAATAAATGCTGAGAATCCTGAGAGACCCTATCACAAGGTCATAGAGCTTCCTAGCAATGTACAGAAAGAGGAAGCAAAATCTGCTATTCGTAACGGCGTACTGGAGGTTCGTCTGAAGAAGGCATAGGATGGAGAGATATCGATGCAAAAACGAAGATCAAAGAAAATCAACAAGATGCGAGGACGCCGTGCAGCAGGCTATGGTTTCAGTGCAGGCCATCGTGCCTCTGGACAGAGAGGTGGAAAGGGGATGGCTGGATCCAAAAAGCATCACTACATCAAAGTCATGCAGGAGAATCCTCGATACTTCGGTAAGTGGGGTTTCAAGAGACCTCAGAAGGTGATCGACCATCCTGTTGCTGTGAACATCGGAGATATAGATGAAGCAGCAGATAGACTCGTCGCCCAAGAGCTAGCTACTATGACTGGAAAGAAATACAATATTGATGTTTCGCGGTTGGGCATAGACAGGATTCTGGGATCTGGAAAGGTAACCCGTAAGCTCAACCTGACAGGTGTGAAGTCTATTACACCGAGAGCCAGAGAAAAGGTCACTGGTGGCGGTGGTACAGTCGACCTTCCTGAGGAATAGTACGGTTTCATTCTGACCAGTACGTTTTAAAGGAGAGGCCATCTGGAACCCGAAAAGTACCTGCAGGAGGCACAAGGAATGTCTAGTCGATTCCTAAAAGCATTATCACCATTCGTACGGATAATGCCGGAGGTTAAAGCCCCAGACAGAGAGGTTTCTTTTCGTGAGAAGTTTGTCTGGACCGCTTTGATACTGATAATATTCCTAATCATGTCACACATGCCTCTCTACGGTGTTGACAAGAACGTAGGAACTGACTACCTTTGGGCAATGCGAGTCATACTTGCCAGTACTCGCGGAACACTAATGGAGCTAGGTATAGGACCAATAGTCACTGCAGGTCTGGTCATGCAGCTTCTATCAGGATCGAAGATTATCGATGTAGACTTTGGAGACCCAGAAGACAGAGCCCTCTTTACTGGAGGTCAGAAGGTCATTGCAATGTTCATGACTGCCTTTCAGGCAATCGCATACATCCTTGGTAATGCGTATGGAGAGCTTGATCCTACTAGTGCACTCATCGTTTTCTTACAGCTGTTCATGTCAGGGATTATTGTCATTCTGATGGACGAATTGGTGCAGAAAGGCTGGGGTCTTGGATCAGGTGTGTCATTGTTCATCATGACAAATGTCGCAGGTCAAGTTCTGTACAACTCATTGAACTTCATCGACGTTGAGTCTGCTTCACCCATTGGTTATATGGGTGGAACAGAAGCCAATCCAGTACCCACTAACCTGCCAAAAGGGATCATATCAGCTATGGTGAGCAACCTTCTCAGATTCTTCGGAATTGGTATAAGTCAAGGACTTACTGTTGATGCGGGTTGGTTCGTCGTACGAAATGGGTATGACCCGAGTCTGCTCTCGTTGACAGTAACATTTGCCATCTTCTTTGCAGTCATCTGGATGGAGTCTGTAAGAGTCGAGATTCCGTTACAGTATGCAAAATACCGAGGCATGAAAGCTAGATACCCAATCAAACTCCTTTACACCTCGAACATTCCAGTCATTCTTGCTCAGGCACTCTATGCCAACATACTCTTCTTTGGACAGATCCTGTGGGGTTCTCTGAATCCTGAGGGGACTAACCCATTCCTGAGTTGGATAGGCACATTCGAACGGGCAGATGACGGAAGAATGGTAGCAATATCAGGACTGGCCAAATATATCACACCCCCACAAGGCGTCTTTCGACTCATAGACGAAGGTATGGAAGGCTGGCTCCATATTATCATCTACTCCGCACTCATGATACTACTGTGTTGGGGCTTCTCGAAGATCTGGGTGGACATTTCAGGCATCGCGCCGCGAGATGTTTCCCGACAACTTCTCAATTCAGGATATATTGTCCCTGGATTCAGAACCAGTGAGAAGGTCCTCGAGAGACTACTGGAAAGATACATTCCAATCGTTGCAGGTCTTGGTGGGCTCCTGATAGGCATACTAGCTGCAACTGCTGACGTCATGGGAGCCTTGGCAAGTGGAACAGGGATATTGCTCATGGTATCAATCATAAAGCAATATTATGAACAGATAGCCAAGGAGCAACTTGCTGGAATGGGCGGCGAAGGTGCAGCAGGGCTACTCGGTATACTATGACATTGAGATTGATCCAAGGGGAGAGTTGGTTCTTCCCTTGGTTTCTTTTGATTGCTAATGAGCAGACTTTATAACTGGTACATTTAACCAGCGCCTAATCTTCGAAGGTCGGTGTATGGACCCTATGGCAGAATCCAGAAATGTTGTAATCGTGACTGGCATTCCAGGTGTTGGAAAAACTACCGTGATCAATACTGCCGTTGAACAGGTCAAAGAGAAGCATGGCGAGGATATCCTCATGCTCAATATTGGAACAGAAATGTTTGAGGTCGCAGTGAAGGAAGGCTATGTCAAAGACAGAGATGAACTACGCAAGCTACCAACAGCGATACAGAGAGAGGTTCAAAGACAAGCGGGAATTGTCATCGCAGAGAAAGCCAAATCAGCAAGGGCGATTGTTGACACCCACACCCTCATTCAGACCAACAATGGGTTCCTGATAGGACTACCTGAATGGGTGGTTACTGCGATCAAACCAAAGACTGTCGTTCTTGTTGAAGCGGACTCTGAGAAGATTGCTAGTCGCAGGAGTGGAGATGAAACCAGAACACGTGACGCACAAGCAATCACTGATATTCAGATTCATCAAGAAATGTGCAGGGCTGCAGCAGTAGCAGTAGGGACTATTACTGGTGCGACCGTCAGAATAATCAAGAACCGTGAGGGACTTGTAGAGGAAGCAGCCTCTGAACTTGCGGAAACCCTAATGGAGTAGAAAGAAATGCAGGATATTTTTGGCGATATTTTAGGCTGGTTTACCTTGGTCTTTAAAGACCCACCAATGGCGGGTATCTTCATTCTTTTCATATCCATGAGTATATCCACGATAAGCAATCTCGCAATGAGGCGCTTCACTGATATGAGACGGCTTAACAAGCAACAGGCTGAAATCAAGAGATATCGAGAATTGGAACAAGAGGCAAAGAAGACACAGAACGAGAAACTCCTAAAGAAGCTCAAGAAACGCAAAGCCTACATCGATCGCATTCAGCGGGAACAAATGACAGCACGGTGTAAACCATCACTGATATTCTTCATTCCGTTCATTTTCATATTCTCATTTCTTAGAGGATTCTATAACACAGGTGGTGTAGATGATTTGGTTGTTGTTCTTCCTTTCAACATCCAGAAAGTCCTCCCATTCCTAGTAGGGATGCTCGGTGCTCCTACTGGCGCTGGATTTGGACTGAGTTTCTATGGATTCTACTTCCTTGTGGGACTCGGAATGTCAAGTATACTTCAGCGTATCATGGGAACTCAGGTTCTTACAAACCCATAGCGCCAATCTGATATCAGGTCTGACTAGTTTTTTGCAAAACTAGTAGGTTCTATCAGCAATAAGAAGAAACAGCCAGACATATTCAAGGAATCTGAAATGTTTCTGAGCAATAAATGATATTGAAAGTACTGAGTCCTCTGGAAGAATTTGCACGCCTGATTGGAGGACACTTGGAAGAAATTTGGGGATTTCTTATATTCATTGGAGGAGCCTCGGCTTTCATTGTGATTCTAGTAGGAGCAATCCTCATGTTTGTAGGTGTGAAAGTAGGAAAGATCACTGGACAAGGTCTCATCCTAGGTGGAATCATACTCGCAATCATCATTGCATACTTCACGATGTATCCACCAGATTTCACTTCAGGATGAGAAATTCCAAGCGACACCGCTTTGCTTAAAAGGAAAGTCTAGACGGTCCCCAGAGAGAAGACAGGTGTCATAAAATGCGACCAGGTAGGCTTACTCGAGGACGAGCAAACCGCACTGTGAGGACTCCAGGTGGCAGGAGAGTCATTCACAGGCAAAAGTTCTACAAGTCAGGAGGAGCCTGTGCGATCACAGGTTCAAAGTTGCATCTATCCCGAGATACCAAGCATGGTCGTAGGCGAAGTGCAAGTCGTTCAGCAAAGAGACCAAACCGACCATATGGGGGAATGGTTTCAGCCAAGGCTCTGCGTCGAGGTATCATAAAAGCTGCACGAGAGTAATAATATGAAACGCGTCGTCACCGTTGGTGGTCTTCACGGTACTGGCAAGAGTTCAGTGGCAGACGCGATTTCCAAAAAATTTGACTTGAGGCGAATGTCCGCAGGTGTGGTCTTCCGTCAACTTGCGAAGGACAGAAACCTCACCCTCGAGGAATTCAGTAGAGTTGCCGAAGGTAACGAAGACATCGACAGACTAATCGATGACAAGCTTCGTGAAGAAGCAGAGAAAGGAAATGCTGTTATTGACGGTCAACTAGCAGCATGGATGGCTGGGGACAATGCAGACCTGAAGATCCTATTGATCGCATCAACAGAAAACAGAATTCGAAGGATTTCAGAGAGGGATGAGACTGATTTTGAATATGCTCGACGGGAAACCATTACTCGGGAGGGAAGCGAGAAGGCAAGATACCTGGAGTATTATGGTGTAGATATTTCGGACCATTCAATCTATGACCTAATCATTAACACTGACAAATATGATCTTGAAGATGTCATAGCCATTGTTTTTACAGCTATTGAACATTGCTTTGGAAAATGACCAGTAAATAGTAACAAGCGTAAGGCTCTTATTGCCATCACGAATCCGCTCGACTATTCTCCCAGTCTAAGGGATGATGCTGCGAGGTGACTCGGATGCAGACCAACGACAAGGCGAGGTGTATTGAAGATGAGTCTCTACGAAACTGGAAGAGTATGTGTAAAGACTATGGGGCGAGAGGCCGGTAGTCTTTGTGTAGTTATAGAAAAGAAAGACGAGTCCTATGTAGTGGTGACTGGACCTAAGCATCTGAGCGGAATAAGGAGGCGAAACTGCAATATCAGACATTTGGAGCCGCTTGAAACCATACTCACAATTACTGCTGATGCAGACGATAATGCAGTCGAAAAGGCTATTGAAGAGGCTGGATTGACTGATAAATTCAAAACCAAGATTCGTCTTCAGATATAGAATGATTTGTCATCAGGAGGGTAGATTCGTTGACGGGCATATTGCCTGCAGATAGGCCCCGTGAACTGATTCTGAAATCATCTGAAACCACCAATCCAGAGTATGGATTTTCATCATTAGAAAACTTACCAATAGAGTATTTACTTGAGAATGGAGTCATTGCTCTAGACAAACCATCTGGTCCTACAAGCCATGAGGTCGCTACATGGGTGAGAAAAATCCTAGAGGTTGACCGTGTGGGTCATGGTGGAACTCTCGATCCTGGTGTCACTGGTATACTGCCAACTGGAGTAGGAAATGCAACCAAGGCTATGCAGGCTTTGCTTCCTGCTGGAAAAGAGTATGTTTGTGTGTTGGAACTCCATCACAATACTCCAGAGGATGAAATTCGAAGAGTAATCGGAGAATTTGTAGGTAGGCTCTACCAGAAACCACCCTTGCGGTCTTCTGTGAAGAGAGTGCTCAGGGTTCGTGAAATATACTACAATGAAATTCTCGAAATCAAGGGTCGTCTGGCACTATTTCGTGTAGGATGTCAGGCTGGTACCTACATTCGAAAGCTATGTTTTGACATTGGGGAGGCTCTAGGAGTGGGAGGACACATGCGAGAACTGCGAAGGACTCGGGTGGGATCTTTTAGAGAAGATGAGCACATGTGCTCACTCTATGACCTGAAAGATGCTTTCATGTTCTGGAAGGAAAACGGAGATGAAACTGAACTCAGGAAGTACTTGCTCCCAATCGAATTTGGACTTGGGCATCTTCCTGTGATAAATATCCGTGATTCTGCAGTGGATGCAATTTGTCATGGAGC
This sequence comes from Candidatus Thorarchaeota archaeon, assembly GCA_048882045.1. Taxonomy (GTDB): domain Archaea; phylum Asgardarchaeota; class Thorarchaeia; order Thorarchaeales; family Thorarchaeaceae; genus SMTZ1-45. The sequence goes on from JBHLRZ010000001.1 coordinate 74,860, forward strand.
TGACCTAGCGGCTAGTGGCGTTGTCAGTTTGAGTAGTAATATGAGGAAGGGAGACATAGTCGTTCTAAAGACCTTGAAGGGGGAGGCTGTTGCTGTTGCTAAATGCAGTGATACTAGTGACAGAATAGCCAAGGCAAAGAGCGGGATTGTTGCCAAGAGTGAACGAGTCCTAATGGAGCGAGGTCGCTATCCTTCACTCTGGAAGAAGAAGACCCAGGACGAATCGTCTTAGAGTATCATTCAACCATCTTTTTATTCAGAAATGTGTAGAAGTGAATGGCTCTGGAGCAGAAGCGCGACTGACGGTACTCGCTCTTCGGAGCGAGAGCTGAGGAAACTCCCGACTGCGTGTCGACACCAGTCCTACTGAAGTAGGGAGGCGAGAGCCTCGCTCTGGGAACAGAAACGACACCCCCAAGCTGGATATGACAATGATACAGAGATTCAATCTGTTGAGGATCAGTTTGGAACGGTTGAAACGGCCTATCACTGGGCAGCAATCTCAAGAGTAGGCTTGCGATGAGTCGACCTGAAGCCTAGGGTAGAGAGCATAGTTTGATGTTGCAAGACTCCAGATAGGTAACATTCTGGAGTGGAACAGAATTGGGGTTACTCTCTGGACCAGAGCCACCCCACCCTTTCATTCTCGCGTATGCTCTTGCATTATCTCCCCTTGAACCGCGACTACTTCACCGCTGGTCTTGCACTCTGCATACGCATCAAGCCACTCTCGATTGAGAGTGATGAATGAATCCCCCCATTTGAAGACAGACAAGATATCAAATGCTTCTTCGGTCAGTCCGAGAATGTAGAAACCTGCAGCAAGCGCTTCTGCAGTGGAGAGCTTTATTGGAATGTAAGTGTTGATTGGATTTGCGGCAAGAAGGTATGGGAGAGACCTCTGAGCACCTGCTCTTGAGGCAATGAATATCTTTTCAGCCTGTTTCCATGAACAGTCAAGTGCGACGAGACCAGACTTCAAGACAGAGTCCTTGTCAGCTGGTGAAAATGCGATTTCGGAAACAGGATTGAGAACCACTGCTCCTCGAGGGATGTGACGCATATTTTGAACTATCTGGGCTTTTCTCATCTTACCCAGTCGCGTACCTGTGCATTTCTTTGGATCACACTGATTTGCGTGATAGACAATGACTTGAGGTTTCTGGGTCAAGATATAATCCACCGATATGTGAAGTCGAAGAGCAAAGGATTTCTGTGTTGTCCTACGCCCTCAAGTAGAGGAACTTCATCATGCTCTATAAACCTGGTAACTCTTGTGAGATCTGCAACCAAGACGGACCATTCAGCTCATGTCAGATGTGTGGAGCAATTGTCTGTGATTCTTGCAAGGTTGAAGGAGATAACATCTGCATCAGCTGCGAAGAAGCAAGATGTCAGGTCTGTAATGAGTATCTGGCTTCAAGGGCATGCAACAGCTGCGGTATGCTAGTGTGCGAAGACCACGGAACAAAGGTCAACGAAGCAACGTTTTGCGAGAAATGTCGGAAGAGTGACGAATGAATAGGAAACTTGTGCAAATTGGGATGGATGACATCGATAGTCCAGAGGGACGATGTACAACACACTTTGCTACTATCCTAGTTGAGAAAATTGATAGTCTAGATGTAGAGTGGATTGACTACCCAAACCTCATTCGTCTGAACCCAGGAATTCCCTACAGAACCAGAGGAAATGGAGCAGTTGCCCTGAGATTTCTATCTCAAGAAACAGACTCAATTCTACCAATGGTTCAAAACCTTGTTGAAGAGTATGTAGAAGTCGGATATCCAAATACGAATCCTGGTGTTGTTATCCTAGAAGGCGATATCCCGAAAGGTGTAGATGACCTCTCCAGCCAGGCACTTTGGAGAGTTGTGCCAATCAGACTTGCTCAGAGAGTCATTGAGGATTATAATATCCCTCATTTCTCATTCGGAAATGGGAGGGGACTCATTGGTTCTCTTGCCGCTGTAGCGAACACACTGGAGAACGATCACACCTACGAATTCATTGCCTATCGTTCACTCGAAGACTGCAAAGGCAAACGTGGAGTTGACGCCAATTCAGTACGTTCAATGGACAAAGAAATGGGAGATTGTGTCTTCTCAAACATCGATGAGTCGGCAAATAGGACAATGATCGAACCACATGGTCCCGACCCAGTTCTTTTTGGCGTACGTGGAGAAACTGCTGATTGTGTCATCCGAGGAGGCAAGCAGATAAAGAGCGAACAAAGTGTTGACAGATGGATGGTGTTCAGATCAAATCAAGGAACAGCTGAACACCTGAAGTATAGTGTTGAAATCAAAAACCTTAGGCCGTACATGGCTGTTGTCGTGGATGGATTTGTGAAAAACAAGCCAAAAATGGTTGAGGGAGGACACTCACTGTTCATTATTGCAGATGACAGCGGCCAGGTTGATTGTGCGACTTATGAACCGACAGGTGAGTTTCGAGAGGTTATTATGAGGCTGATTCCCGGTGACAAGATTCGTGTACATGCGGGAGTTAGACCACCTTCAAGAACTCACGGTCTCACATTGAATGTTGAGGGGCTAGATGTTGTCGAACTCGCTCCAGTAATCGAGTTTTCCAATCCATTGTGTCCAAAGTGTGGTAAGAGAATGAAGAGTGCAGGACGTGGAAAGGGACACAAATGTGCAAAATGTGGGCACAAAGACTCAGAAAGTATGAAGACAGAAACTAGAGTTACAAGGGACCTGCACGAAGGACTCTTCTTACCGCCAACTAGAGCTCAACGACATCTAACAAGGCCGTATTCACGATTTAATAAAAGGAACAGGAATCGACCAAAGCAATTGATACCTGACTGGCATTCCAACTCATAGAGAAAGGTTTGCACAAAATCGGATATCTCTAGACTCTTCGGCCTCTTCTACCACCAGGCTTTCTTGTTCCATCGTGTGGCATCGGAGTTACTTCATCGATAATACCGATTCTAAGACCAGCTCTGCTGAGTGCACGGATTGCAGCTTGCGCACCTGGACCAGGTGTCTTAGGTCCATGACCACCAGGAGCTCGTACTCTGATATGAATTCCATAAATGCCCTTATCCTTAGCTTCACGAGCTGCTTGAAAAGCGGCCTGCATAGCAGCATGTGGAGATGACTCATTTCTGTCAGCCTTCACCATCATTCCACCAGAATATCGTGCAAGGGTCTCTGCCCCAGTGATATCAGTAATCATTATGATGGTGTCATTGTAAGAAGCAAATATGTGGGCTATTCCCCATTTGTCGCGATCGTCTTTACTCATGTTCGTCATCTCCTTCCGAATCAAGATCGTCATTAGTTACAGGTTCAGCCTCTGAAGGTCTTCCACGCTCAACCGCATCAACCTCTTCAAAAGCTGCAGCTGATGCTCGAGTTGCTGCGTCGGATGCAGCAATCCTTGCTGGATGTGACTTGTCATTCAACGGAGACTTTGCAGTGTATCGAAGACGTTCCTCCTCAGACACTGTTATGAGTCGTTGGGGTGTGTTTACCCTAGCGGCATCAAGCGCAATGTGTCCATGGGTGACTAACTGGCGAGCATGATGCATGGAACTTGCTAGTCCCTTTCTGAACACAATCGTCTGTAGACGTCTTTCAAGTAAGTTTTCAAGTGTAAGGTCCAGAACGTGGTCAAGTGTTGGTTCCGTTGTCAGGATTCCAATGCGGGTCAACTTTGTGACAAGCTCACGTTCCTGTAGTTCTCTCTCGGATGGAGGAAGTGCAAGCATATGACGCGCATTCCGGCGATAGTTGGAGAGGTCAGTCTTGTGTTTCCAGAGTTCTTTCTTGTTTCTTAAACCATAAGCACCGATGAGTTGAAGCTCCTGCTCAAATCTATCACTGTCGAAGGGTTTCTTCGGAGCTACGTACTTTTTCTTTTGCTTGCGTGGATCACCCATCATTCATTCCCTCGACTATACTTTCTTCCTCGACACACCAACAGCCATTCCGCCACGACCGGTTGTTCGGGTATGCTGACCTCTGACTCGAAGGCCTAATGAATGCCTGACACCTCTCCAAGACTTGATTCTTCGAAGTCTGTCAATATCATTCCTATGAGCGAAATCTAAGTCGGACGCAATCAGATGCAACATCCTTCCGCTCATTCTATCTCGAGGACGATTTACATACCAGTCAGGAAAGTTAGCTGCTACAGGATCTTTAATGACCTTCTCAATCTTCTTTATCTCTGCATCAGTCAAGTAACCGAGCCTCTTTGAAGAATCAATCTCTGTTTGTGTGATAATGGCTCGTGACAATCTTAAGCCTACACCCTTGATGCGTGTGAGCCCTTGGAGCAAGTTCTCTTGTCCATCTATGTCACTTCCACCTATACGGACGATATGTTTGTAATCTTCGGACATGGTATATGACCTCATCTGACTGGTCTGAGGCTTGTTCGCGTCTTGGAATTGGCTTATAATAGTTGCCATCAAGCCGCGTAATCTACAGCCCTAGACACGGTCAGGGGGAGTTCTTATGCAAAGAGTAGGCATACGATAGCAGAAAGTGGACCTTACGTGGGGCAGATGCTATGGGAAACAAGCTACAATTAGAGCCAGAAGCTACACCTTCAGTACTTTCCAATATCCCAAACACATTACAATCATTCCTCATGAATTCAATCAGGAAAAAGACTCGTGAAAGAAAGACGGTTCTGGTGGCAAGTAATAGTCTGGCAAATCGGTTCATCTTGGAGCAGTGGGGAATAAGAGCATCTCAGAGGAGGAGATACAAGAACCTCTTTGCATCAGTGCGTCAACGATGCAGAGCAATGTTCCATAACTATCTCGCCCGTGGGAAAACAGAATGGGTTTCTGAAAGCAATAGGATAATCTTTGGTGTGTACAAGTTCGATGAGATAAGAGGGAATCTCATCTTGGCATTCGTGAAAGTTACATCTGAAACTGAGTGGTCATTGCCAAGATGACTAAGCTTCACTCTCGATGCAAAGCAACTGTTCAACTGGCATATCAGGAACATCTATCTCAAAGAATTCAGATAATACTTGGACAAGTATTTTGAGCAGATCCTCTCTGTAAGCCAAATCAATCGCCACCATTGCATGAGAAGATGACCCCATGACCTTGCTGATCGCTGTTGGATCTAGGGAATTGGGAGTGTCCTGTTTGTTAGCGAATATGACTATGGGCATCTCAGGATGCTCTTCCAGAATTTCGGAGAAGATTGTCTTTGAAGAGATGATATTCTTCAGGGTGGAGTCAGTTATTAGGAATATCATGTCTGTCAAAGAAAAGTCCCAGAGTTTACCAGCAGCCTCACGTCCCGCAAAGTCGAAAATCACTATATCGTAGTTTGCGAACTTCATGTCCCTAATGACTTCACAATTTACTGCGATTGTTGGAATATGAGTGTCTGGAGGTTCTATTCCCATCAGAAGATGAAGAAGTGAAGTCTTTCCGACTCCCAGATTTCCTACTAGAGCAATCACGAATTGAGATTGGACAAAACGCGCAATGATTTGTTCATAGTTCTCCTTTACATATTTCATTGTTTGTTTTTCCATGATTGAGCGAAGTGAAGTTGCGGCTCGATTTATCTTGCTGATTGTATCATCATCATTGGTGTCGTCATCAACTACAAAGATGATTATTCCTTTGCCACATTCTCGACTCACGAATTTGTATTCTCCGATAGTGACTGGCTTGTATTTTAAACGCTCAGATTTCTTGATTAACTTCTCAAGTTGTGACAGATACTGCTTGATAATCTTCATCGGAATTGAATCCGCCCAATATTCTGATGATGCAATCTTGCGCCTGTTCTTTGCATTCAGCAAGATTGTGCTATATATCATCACGCGGAACCTCCTCTAGGCAGGTATTCTATGAATTTTCTATTCTTAAGCTGTTGTCTTATAGACTGGAATTAAGGGCCACGGAAAACTAGTGATAATGGAAAAGATGAAAAGGCATGTCAAAGTCAGAGGCATTAAGCCGAGGTAGCCAAGCCCGGTTCACGGCGACAGCCTGGAACCAACAGTCGTACGAGCGATTGTCGCTCAGACAGCTGTTCTCCAATAGGAGGCATGAGTTCAAATCTCATCCTCGGCGCCAACTTACTCCTTGTGTTCTATAAATGACATTTCACCAACATAGCTGATGCCCATCATCTCTTTTACTCGTTCAGGTTCTTTCGTATGACCAAGAACCCATGCAAGCTTCACGAGTGCCGCTTCAGAAGTCATGTCATAGGCACTCATAGCTCCAACCTCCAATGCAGCTCGTCCAACCTCATAGATGGACAGGTCTGCTTGACCAAATGCACACTGTGAACTGATCATGACGAAACACCCTTGATCAATGGCTTGGAGGATTCCGCCTGTCAGGGCGTTCTCATCAGTAGGGACATTGCCAGATCCGAATCCCTCAATGATTATCCCATGGTAACCCAAGTCTACAATCCGCGAAAGAATCTGGGGTGGCATACCCGGGAACACCTTGAGAAGAAACACGCGGTCATCAATACGTGTGTCAAACCGAGGTATTAGACCGTGGTCACGTTTCTTTCGACCTTCATAGAGGACAATATCACGTGCAAGCAGACCTAGAGGAGAAGGGTCCATTGAATCAAAGGCGTCGTACGAATTTACACGTACCTTCTTGGCTCGAGTCGATCGATGAATCTCACCATTGAACACTATGCAGGTCTCGCCTAAGTCCCCGAAAGCAGCAACTCGAATAGCGTCTAGTAGATTCCTCGGACCATCACTCCATGGTACTGATGCGGGTATCTGAGACCCTGTGAACACAATTGGCCGGCCAAATTCTTGAACCATGAAACTGACTGCTGCTGCTGCGTACGTCATTGTGTCGGTCCCATGGGTGATAACGATACCAGTGAGGTCTTGGATCTCTTCATTCACCTCTTTAATGGTGCTCGCTAAATCTTGCCAGTGATGTGGTTGTGCGTTTGCAGAATCCAGTTGGTAGAGCTCTTTCCAGACGACCTCGATATTGTCCATACCTTTAGGAAGGCGTTCGATGAGCTCCTCGATAGACAGTCCAGGGCGAAGTGCCCTTGTACCAGAGTCATAGACACTGGAGATTGTTCCTCCTGTAGTGATGATACAGACTTTGACATTATTTTCAGAGCTCAGTTTCACACACCTGTGTCCACGAGCTCTTGCTGATTTATCCGTGTTTTGCTTGAGTTTCAATCGTTCTCTGTAGGTTTGATGACCACAGCAGAACCATCCCGACCAAGTTGGATTTTCATACCATCGCGAGCAAGTACGGAGTTAGGAAAAACCTTCCTTGCCTCCTCGATGATTTCATTCCCCTCAAAATATCGAGGACTGTAATGAGTAAGTACGAGAAGATTGGTTCCAGCGTCACGAGCCAACTCTGCAGCATCTGTTGCTGTAGAATGACCTCTCTCGTCTGCAAGATTACTATGTTCGGTGGTGTACATTGCTTCACTGATCAGGATATCAGCATCAGTGGACGACTCTCGAAGTGCCTCGCAAGGGCGAGTGTCACCAGAGTATACAATCTTAATTGACTTGGGACCAAGTTCTGTGACCATCTCTGGGGTGACAATGAAACCATTGTCTAGGACAATTGTTTTGCCTGATGCTAGTGATTTCCAAAGTGGACCCTCTGGGACACCAAGCTCTTCAGCTTTAAGCGGAAGGAATTTTCCAGTCGGGCGGGACCATATGATTTCGTAGCCAAGTGCATACCCTCGATGCTCTACCTCAAACGCACGCACTGTCAGGTGTTGTTCTTGGAAGATAACTCCTGGTCCAATCGAGCGGACTTCCGCCTCAAATGTTGTTCCCAGATTGATCGTAGACTGATTGACCTTGACGTATTCAATGAGCTCCTCTGGACCAAAGATGAGCAAAGGTTTGATTCTACCAAGCAATGAGAAACGAAAGAGTAAGCCAGGCAGGCCAAGAACATGATCTGCATGAACATGACTGATGAAAATGGCCATCTTCTTGTTCAATCCTAGGCTAAGCTTTTCATACTGTCTTTGAACATCCTCGCCAGCATCGAAAAGTAACACCCACCCTTCATATCGGATTGCAATGGATGGATGATTTCGACCTTTTGTGGGAATCGATCCACCTGTGCCAAGAAAGACAATTTCAATCATCAGACAGTCTTGTGAGGTTAGAAACTTGGACAAGATATGACTTGCGACTAATGGCATTCAAGCTAAATCGAGAGGGATGTTCTTCGGAGAAGCCTCCCTTCGAACGACACTGTATGTATAAGCATCAAAGAACTTGGAAACATCCCACTTCCATTGGTCCTTTCTCCGATCATACAATGCAGCAACTTTTGATGTACCACCTACTCCAGCAGCAACAACATGAGCTGAGTAGTCATGTATCTTTGATGTTTCATCGTTCAGGACATCAATCAGATTCTGTCCTGATCCAGCAGGTAGTGCAGAAACTAGCAACACTTTCTTTTCGGATGGATCTTCTAAGTTTTGAATCCGAGAGTGATACGTGAGAGGAAGATAATCCCATGCGGGAATAATGTCACCTGAACATTCTGGACTGAGCAGACAGATGACGCGGTCACTCAGAGCAGGGATGTTCACTCGAGCGCGAGGCAAAACAATTCCCTTCCTCAAGAGTTGAGTTCGTTTCCGAAACGCTGTTGAAGATGACAGTTTGGTAGCCTTAACAATGTCCGCAGCTGTCCCCCCATAATTGTCGACCAATGCGTCTATTATCTTCACATCAGCGTATGTAAATCCATGAGGCTTTGGAGGAATAGCAGGGGCAACATCCGCCAAGACAAGGGGATTGCCTCCTTTCCTCAACATTAGCCGGAAATGGAGAAGGTCAAGATTCCATCCTCTGTTTGGACTAAAGTAACGACCATTCAACTGCGGTCTTCCTGCGGAGAGCCCCCACACAGACACACTTCCTGTGCTGTTACGGAAACTCTTGATTGTGTCCAAGAATTCCTGTCGCTTGTCGTGGGGGATTGTTGCCACTACAAGTACTAATGGAGAATATCCATCAATCATCAAGGTCTTCTGAACATAGGGTCCAGACAGAACTAAAGTTGGGTTTTCGAACATGATTAGAACCCTTTCTAGTCCCAGTTTGTGTGTATTGAGCATCCCGCCAGTTTTCAAGACCTCTGAATCATTCAACCGCTTGTACGCACGACGTGTCTGACCATAGGATAGTCTTGCACGTTCAGCAATGACATTCAAGGACTCTCCAGGGTTCTTGATTGCAGCCTCAAGATATGGGAGCTCTGTTCTTGAAAGGACAGAGATGTTTTCCTCCCACAGGTCTACAATCAGACTCATGACATCGCGTTGACTGATTATCGTTACATCACCAAGCTTGACAACTTCCTCTAGACGACGAGTAAGAAGAAGATAAAGACTGCCTCGATATGAGAGGACTATCTTCCTCAAAAGCTTGAAGTCTGCATCCTCTGTAAAGACCTCAAGTTGACCTCCCTCTTCAAAAGTCCTGACAAAACGTAAGACAGCCATTGCACTCGGGGATAGTTTCTCCCAGAATTTTGGAGTGTCGCTATCAGACATTATCGTTTCATCCTGACCATCCTGTACCAAATCTGGCTCAGTCATAATAGTCCCCCACGGACATCGTTCTAAACTTGAGTAATATTATACTACAGTGTCATCTGGGGAGAATATAAGACCGTAAAGTCTGTCAGAGCGGCTTACTGTCAGTCCATAGAGACTCAAAATACGCACGAGCCATGGATGCAAAGAGGCTGGCACTCGAATAGATGCCAACGAATTCTGTATCGGACTCGCCTCCTGCAAGCATGATCAGAGTCTGCTGTTCATCTACAACCAAGCCCACACCAAAGACTCTCTCTCTTGTTTTTACTTCAAAGTTCGAAGGTATCAATGGAATTATCGTATCAGGGACATTGGATGTGAGGATGCGTGTGTGTGATTTGACAGATAGAACATTCTCAGCCACAGTTGTTAGATCCTCCATTTCCAGATCAAGACCAGGAATCGAGAGGAGAACTTCATCTTTCGCTGACTCAAGCATCTCTACAGCCTTTGAAAGGATCGCTGCACGTCCATGCATCACATAGACATCTCTGGTCGTGACCTTTGTTTCCTGTTCGTATAAGGGTTGGAGCTCATCGATAACAAGCTGACTTGACTGCTCAAGCTTATGTTCCCAGTCGAGTCGAATAACTCGGACTACCTCAGTCGGAGACTTAGCAACATAGATTGTGGGGCGACCTCGTTTTACAATTATGAACTGCTTCTCCTCAAGTCGGCCTAAGACATCGTATATCCGGGAATAGGGGACCTTTGACTTGGCTGATATGTCGGATGCACCCATCTGTCCCCCTTCCACCAAGGCGAGATACGCCTGGGTTTCATATTCTGTGAGACCTAGCTGTCGGAGAGCCTTTAGGGTAGCATCACTCACTGACATTGTATTTCCCTGTTTCAGATGTCAGCTTCTGTCTTAAGGCTTATCAGCTTAAGACTGAAATGAGAGTGTTTTTATCTCGCCAAGGAATTTGGAAAATCAGGAGGGGCCAGAACAAGTCCTCTATTTTATGAATCAAGGAGAAGGCGTCATCTCATGACTCGAGATAAGAAACTTGCCAAAGACACGCCAGCATCAAAACTGCTTGAAGATTTTGTTGATTCGGATCTCATTCCAGATGATAGTGCCCACAGAAAAATGAGTGATGATGAATACATTGAGATGATGTTAAGAAAAGAAGCTGAACGCAAAACTCTGAGAAGTAGGCGTGATAAATCATTATCAGAAGAAACACATATGGAATCAGAGAACGAGGTGATACCAGAAATACCAGAGGGATCATGTCCCTCGTGCTATTACTGCACAATAATCAGAAGAATCGGATCAAGTGTATACTGCGTATGTGCAAATCCAAAGCGAACCATTGATGGCATGTACTATGACTATCGTATTTGGGTCAAAAGTGAGTTGGACTTGGCTTGTCACCGTGAGCCTCCTTTAAGAGGAGTTCAGAAACTCATCATACAGAAGGTCGAAGAACAGCATATTCTACTAGAACCAAACATACCTGGTGAAACCAATCCGGAGGAGAAATATACTATTAGTGATGAGTCAGAATCGGTAAACCTCTTTGACGACAGATTCGAGCTTGTCGAACGAGTTGATGACACCCCTGATATTGAAGACCCAGACGTCCCAAATCTGAATATACGTCCACCAGAGCGGCCAAAGATGGATCTTGAGTCAGAGCTCAGAAATATCGAAACATTATCTCCTGAAGAGATTGCTGAATCTCCTGATGAGAGAGTTGATACTCTGTTTAGAGAAGAAACAATTGCAGTATACAAACATAGAGCACTTGAAACACTTGAGAAGTATAGAAAAGAAAGACCACTAGACCAGAAGCAGTCTGAGGTCCAACCAATCGTTTCTGAGAAGATGGCACCGATGAGAAACTGTGAATCTTGCTACTTCTGTGTTAATAACAAACGAATCGGTGGTTCCAGCTGGGTTCATTGCACCAACATTGTAAGATCAGCTGATTCTGTGACTGCAGCATCATGGGTTAAAAGCAAGCTCAATGCGGCCTGCTGGAAACGACCAGAGTCACTCTGAATACCATTTCAAGAATGCCTCAAATGCTTTTGTCCTATGTGATATTCTAACCTTCTCTTCAAAGGTGAGTTCAGCATATGTCTTTGAGTGCCCCTCTGGTACAAAGATTGGGTCATATCCGAATCCACCAATTCCAGCTGCTTCATCAGCAACAGAACCAGACATAATCCCAACAAATGTTTCTAGACACTCACCATCAAAAAATCCCACTGCAGTTTTAAAAACTGATGCTCGTTTTGTCTTGTCCTTCATCAGCTGCAAAATCCCTGCATATCCTATGTATCTGAGAACCATACCGGCGTATGAACCAGGAAATCCATTGAGTGCCTCAACGAAGAACCCAGTGTCATCTACAACAACAGGCTTTTTGAGAGATTCAAATGCAGTCTTAGCGGCTGCACGTGCTATCTCCTCAATGTTGTCCGATCGAATCTCATGCTTCTCAATTGAAGTGGTTTCGAAATCCACATTGTATTTCTTGAAGAGAGGAGTAAGCTCCTTGAGTTTGTGTTTGTTTTGAGTGACCAGGACTATCTTATCCCTTGACATATTCAAGGATCTCCTTGATTACACTGTAAGATGGTTTGGTCTTCTCAAGATCAAACATGCCTGTCGCGTTCCAGAGAATGACATGTTCAAGCCCTTCTTTCACCAAGTCTTCAAGGATTCCAATGAGGGTTTCTTTGTCGCCGGACATATAGAACTCATGTAAAACTTCCAGTGGCACCTTTTCAATAGCGTCTAGTGTGGTCTTTCGATCATATCGCATTGGAACATAGGTAGTTAGACCATGAAAATTATCACCAAAAGGATGTGAGTATCCTAAACGTACCCAGTCTTTTGCTGAATGCATTAGAGCAAATGCTTTGGCAAGGGGAGTTTTCATCATCCTCTCACATTCCATTGGATCATCATCAATAATGCACCATTTCCACAGGGCTGCAGTGAAAGGTCCAGTGCGATTTAGTTTCTTTCTGTAATCCTGAATGATTCTTAGACCCTCTCCGTATTGCTTTGCGCTTGCGACAGATGGGATCCATCCATCGCCAAATTCAGCGGCAATCTTCAGCATTTTGGGGCCCATGGCGGCTATCCAGATTGGCGGTGGTTTTCCGTCCACGGCAGGCGTTAGAGACAAGACTGCGTCTTTGAGTTTCCAGTAGCGACCGTCATAGTTGAATGGTTCATGGGTGTTCCAAGCTACTTTGATGATTTCAAGAGCCTCTCTTAGCTTCCCAACCTGACCAGAGTAGTTAAGGCCATAGGGTTCAATATTCTCAATCTCGCCAGCTCCAATACCAAGTACTGTTCTTCCTCTACTGATATGGTCGAGTGTAAGAAAGGTCTGGGCGATAAGGATTGGATGTCGTCTGATTGGTTCAGTAACTGAAGAGATCAGCTGAACATTCTCAGTAACTGCTGCGCAGGCGCTCATTATGCTAGATAGCTCGTAGTATGTGTGAGGCGATTGTTGAAAGACAGCCAGTGGTGTAATATCAGGGGTCCAGATGCTCTGAGGTACAAACCCTGCAAAGTGGTCTGGAAATGCCATACTGTCATACCCTAGAGAGTCTATCGTCTTTGCATTCTTCAGAGCATTGTCCCAGGGTGGGAGGAAGGGACCAGGTGCTCCAATCTTCAAGTCATGTATATCAATCATTATTTGCACGTCTCCGCGAAGTGTATGAGGACCTTCTTGACCCTCTCAAAGTCCTCTAAATGCATGAACTCATCAAGTCCATGATAGTTGTTGTCATCTCGTAGTGTGCCATAGCAGACTGTTGGAATCCCGTGGGATGTGAAATAGTGACCATCATTCCCTCCGAGGTCCGCTGCGATGGTTATGTTTGGGTCATCAACCTCCTTGACCGCTTCGTGGAATGCAACGACATACTTATTCTTAGGATCAGAACCCCAGCCGGCATGTTTCGTTTTGAAATCAAGTGTGGCATCAACCCAAGTTTCTTCCTTTGCTTTCTCGAAGAATGCCTCTATGTCATTGGCAACTTCTTCGACATCTTCCTCTGGGATGGTCCTGCAGTCAAAAGATATCTCAGCTTTTCCAGGGATTGTGTTAGTCTTACTTCCTGCATTATAGACGGTCATTGAGAATCGGCCCCAAAGGGTCTGGTGCGGGCTGCCAGGTGGTGCTGGTAGTTTGGACTCTACCTTTCTACGTACATCAATATAATCTAGCATGACCTGCATCAGAGGAATAGAGAGATGGATTGCGTTTGCAAACTTGAACGGATACCCAGCATGCCCCTGTGTGCCTCTAACGGTTATTGTACCTGCAATGACTCCACTTGCACCATTACTAACATATTCGGGTCCAGAGTCAACAACTATTCCAAAATCACCACGGATCTTTGGAGGACCATTCATGAGATAATCAATTCCATTGACCCCTCCAATCTCCTCATTTGGGCTAATTAGGATCTTCCAGTTGACCTTTGAGCTACCCTTTTTGATGAGTTCCTTTGCAGAACTGACAGCAGCAACAATGTTCCCTTTATTGTCGCTGACACCTCGACCGTATGCTTTGTCTTTCTCTAGTGTAAGCTCGAAGGGGGGGTTCTTCCACTCATCCACTTCGCCTGCTGGAACGACATCGTAATGCGTGCAGAGAAGGACTGTTGTCTTTGCACCTACATCCATGTTAGCAACAATGTTCGGTTGTGGGATTCCATCATGTAATGAATCAAAGACCTCGACTCTGAGACCAGCCTCCTCACAGTACTTCTTAATGATTTCAGCGCAGACTGCATAGTTCTTCTTTTCATCACTGTTTGTGTCAAGCTCGACTATTTCTGTGAGAAATTCAGTTTCCCATTTGTCCATCTCAATACATCTCCAACGGGGCATGTGTGTAGAGCTTACCTCACTCATATTATTTCTGGCAGGTCTGGCAGTAGTTCGTTACGATGCGGTTTGACTTGACTTCAGAAACCCTACCACCGCAGAGAGGACACTGACTCCCTCCGCGATTATGGACCATCAGGAAGTCCCTCTTCTCTATAGCAATCTCGTCGAGCGACCTCTCCGATATGATATCACGAATTCGAGTGAGTACCTTTCGCATAGAGTGATAGAGCCTTTCTACTTCATCCTCACTCAGTGACGAACGACTACGAAACGGGAGAATTCCAGCATAGAGTAGAATCTCGTCAGCGTACGCATTACCAATTCCTTTCACAAATCGTTGGTTTCGAAGGACATTCTTGATTTGACCATTATGGCGTTTGATTCGCGTCTTGAACGCTTCGACAGTCAGCTCTGGATCCAGTGCTGAGGGGCCGCGGTTTCTGAATCCTGCAACTTGAGAATATTCCCCCCTCGGAACAAGATAGATTCGTCCCATCTTCTTTCTATCAGAATACCACAGTGTTCCTTCACCAGTGTGGATTGAAACCATGTCATAGCTTGTTGGATTCTTGTAACGAGGAATGACCCTGAATCTGCCTGTGAGCATGGGATTCACAACGAACTCATGATCATCCAGGGACAGAATCAGAAACTTGCCATCAGCTCTTGTTGAGCGAAACACCTGCCCTACAGCAAGTAATTCAAATTCGTCAATAGGTTGCCCATGGACAACTATGTGATTGTGGACTTTTGTCTTTTTCACAGTCTTTCCATTGAGTTCCTCGGTTAGCAACTCTGCAATAATCTCAAGTTCAGGAAGTTCAGGCAAACTCTCACCAGTCCAATGATACCAATGCTTCAAATAGAATAAGACAGTTTTCCTCTTCTAAAACACAACGACCAAAAGGCACCGACGTGTCCAGAGTAATATCGATAGAGGTGTTGAAGAGTGAACCATCGCCTGAAAAATCTCGTTGTTGTGGTTCTGACATTCGTCATCACATTATCAGGCGGACTTCTTACAGAGTATGCAAGACAGTCAATGGTCTTTTCTTGGGCTATTAATGTCGGAAACGAGTTTGTCTATGATGTCACAGTCATTGGCAACCGAACAACAACGTCACAAGTTCTTCCACCCCCTTTTGAACCAATGAACAACACACGGATTATTGTTGAAATCACTTCACTTCCGAATCTGACTTTGATGTACTATTCCTTTATCTTTGTTCAAGAGGTCGTGAATTTTCTGAAGACATCCTCTCAGTTCGAGAATAGATCTCCCATTCCTCCTGAGCTGTACAACACAATAAACTCGCATGTGTCTATGAGCATGCTTCCCATCGGAGCATGGGGTCATCTGGACTCACTATTTCCAGACCAGACTAATATCGAACTCTCCGACCACGAGTCATTCATCTCTCGATATGACAATGGCGTCTTCTTCTTTGGACATTGGGAGAACCAAACAGGACCAAGACCAGAAGTGAATGAATGGCATGGAATCTATGATATTGAAACTGGAGTTCCTAGTCTTATTACCATCTCTGTAATTTCAAGAGGAGCTCTTGTTTCTGATATCTATACTATTACGATGACCTTGGTCAGCCAATAATACCAATGACATTCGAGTATGACTTAAACAGGAAAATGTACCAATACTGGATATGGAGCCGACAGTTTATCACATACAAAAAGGCCGCCTCGTGAAGATGAAAGATCCAGGTGCTTTCGGTCGTGGCGACTGCTATCTCGTAGATGCAGGCATGAAGATCTATCTATGGATTGGTCCAAACTCTAGTGTTGACGAGAAGTTCCTCACTGCTGCTTCTGCAGTCATGAGAGACACCGCGCGAGAAGGCAAAGCTGACATCGATAGAATCGAGGGAGGAAATGAGCCAGAAGAGTTCAAGGCACTCTTTGATGACTTCAGTCTTACTGATGAAGACACAGAGGGCATTCTCAAGAAGGTTCAGTTAGAAACACGTGAACACAAACTTTGGCGCGTGCATCGTGAGGCGGATGAAACATTCTTCAAAGAGGTTGATCTTGACAGAGCTTCACTGAAGAGTGACGACGTCTTCATACTCGACACGTTTGACGACATCTATGTTTGGCGAGGTAAGGATGCCACTGCACGAGAGAAGTTTGATGCAACCATCCTTGCAAGGAGATATGATGCAGAACGTGTGGGGGTTCAGGAAATCGAACTGATTGAGGAAGGAAGCGAACCAGACGAGTTCTTCAAATCTTTCCCATGAATTATACTAACCTGTAGTGACCCGGACGAGGTTCATAGAGGACTCCACTGTCCTTCATCCGAGTCAGGGTCTCTGCAGCAACATGACGTTCGACTCCAGCCTCCTGAGTAATCTCATCTAGAGTGGGACCTAGAGATCCCTTCTTTCCGGTGTCGAGGGTTCTTATTGCTTTCAATACCTTTGTATTGAACCTATCAAACCTGCTGCCCTTGCCCCAGTCCGTCTCTACTCCTTCTTTTAGTTCTGTGAGTTCGATGAACTCCTTTAATGCAGGTTCTAGGATTCGATTCCATGAGGTCTTGAGGTCCTTGGCAGTGACCTTGTCTTTCCAAAATGCTCTTGCGGTTGATCGAGCCAATCTGAGTGCACTCAAGGGTCGCCCCAGTGCGTCTGCATCAAGGAGGCTGCCCCGTGCCATTACACCCTCCTCAAGACCAAAGCTCTCCCTTAGTGTATCCAAGCGTGAGAGGACATATTCAGTCCCTGAATCGATTGTACGCTTCGAAACCTCTGGTGTGAGTAGTTGGAATGTTATGGCCGATTTCAAGATAGGTAGTCGTAGTTCCGATGGATTTCCAGTTTCAACCCAGAAGTCTTCTGATGCAAGTGCGATTGGTACATCAGGAAGTGAAGCTGTCTGTGACCCTGTGAGTGTTCCCATAGAAACCTCTCTGAATCCTGATGGGTCTATTCGATAGACACACAACTGTTCCATCCTCTTCTTCGAGTAGGATCCGATGTCAAAACGTAAGAGCTTGGGAGCCTTGACTCTAACACTCCGAATGCTTCTGAATGCTGAAGGTCGTCCCTTCATAGAGGGAGGGAGGACATTTCTAATAAAGGACAAAAAACGTCGCACCTTTGTTTGAGATGCAATAGCCTGGATTCCTGTTGTAAGTCCCCCAATGCTATCCTCATATGGAGGACTTGAAACGAAGAGACGTGCGAACACCCTTTTGCTTGCTTCAGCCATACCTACATGCTCAAAGAGAAGATTGGAGATATCCTTCAGGGAGGAGGGAGGCTGAATGTTTGTAAGAAAGTCGATGGAGAGAGGCTCGTAGGAATCTGCAGCGATTGCACGTGTGATTGTTTGAGAACTCATGAGAGGTTCAGGTGCAACAACTCTCTTCCCAGTCACTTCAATGAAAGCACCATCAGGTGGAAGTGGTTTATCTTCTGGGAATAGAATGAACTCACCCTCAAGAAGCCACTGACTGGGGGTGAGCAGTATCATCGACTTGTCCCTTGTGTGATGGACAAATCCACTGTATCGATATAGCTGTCTTGAAACTCGCTCGCTGAAGTCCTGTAGCAAGCGTGACTCCCATTGTGTGAGTTCGGTTCCAAACTGCCTGCTGTAGAGGTCACTCACACTGACTGCGTCTGCGAGTCTATCGTGCTTAGAGCCTAATCTTTCAAACAGGTCCTCATACACATCCATCTAACTTTCACCCTCCCTTCGTAGATATTCACGATATGCTTTTGGATAAAGTTCGGAGAGTTCCTCAATAGTTGGCAACCGTTCACTATATGGAATGTATGACTGACCAAGCTCAACCTTCGATATTTCGTCTTCAAGTAGAGGTCTGAGCTGTTCATTAGTTTCAAATCCAATGAAGTGTCTGAAGTTGGCTTTTGCAGCAACCGCAGTAGTACCATTTCCCATGAATGGATCTAGAATGATTTCACCTGGTTTTGACGAGAAGTCCACGCATCTTGAAACTACCGCGAGAGGAAGTGTCGTTGCGTTCTTGGTCTGACCAGTACGGTACTTTCGCTTGAACAACCAAACGTCTTCTGGATAGTTCTCAATCTTATTGAAGAAGTACTTTTTCGGGTTCTTGACGAAAACTAGGATATGGTAGTGGCTGGAAACGAATCGTTTCTTCGTATATACTCCGAAGGGATAGTGCCAAATCAGATGGTTGAGTGTGACTAATCCAGCTTTACGAGCACCACTCAAAACAGATTCGAGATTGGTCCAACCACTGAATACGTAGGCTGTTGATGTTGGTTTCATTATACGAGGAAGTTCTGCAAGCCATGCATCAGTGAATGCATGATACTCTTTCACTTCTTCATATCCTGTAACAACTAGGTTCTCATCCCGGTTATACACACTGCTCTTCCCATCAAAGTCAATTCCAAAGGGTGGATCCGCAATGACAAGATCGATAGAACGGGGAGGCAGTTTTTTCATTCCTTGAACACAGTCTTCGTATAGGATTGTGTCTAGATCCATACCCTCAAGGAACTCAGTCTTTGCAAACAGCTTCGATGCCTGATTATGACTCCAGTCATAGGTAGGTCTGAAATAGAACTCTGCAAGATTTGGTATATACCGTTTGCTTTGTTCCTTATCTGATTGGACTTTTTTAGACGGAGTCATGTGTGAGTTCACAGTCAGATGCATGATGGTTATTCTTAAGCCTAGTCATACTTTGAAGGACTAGCTTATTCTACATGAGGTCTGAGGGATCGACACCACGAGACATTGCACGTTGTGTCATCCAGGCTAGCTGATTCGTAGGTTGCTCTGGTTTGTTTGGAGTTTCAACCCGCTTAATCTTGAGTGCGTCTTCAGGACATACGACTGCACAGACCCCACATCCAATGCATCGCTTAGGATCTACAACACAGATATCTTCAGGCACACTGAGTGCTCCAAACTGACAGCGATCAATACAGTTCTCGCATCCTGTGCAGAGGTCAGCATTTACAGTCATCAAGAAATCGGTTTTGATATATTCACGGGGCTCAGCGACCTTATCTACTCCTCTGAGTACACCGCAGCAACACGTGCAGCAGTTGCAGATGAATGTATGACCAGACTGTACGTTGTATGTGCAATGAATTAATCCTGCGTCTTCAGCTTCTTTGAGAAGTCTGAGTGATTCCTCTTTCGTGATGGGTTTTGTGAGAGGGTCGTTATCAAATGCATTCTCCTTGTTTGGAGCAAATGGGAGACAGACCGATAGCGGATAATCACAACCTTCGTCAATGAGTGTTTTCTGTTTTCTACAGATACACTCACGAACTCCCCAAGAAGCGGCAGACTCGATTAATTGTTCGGCCTGTTGAAAACTGTGAATCTCGAGCTCTGTACTCACAGCCTGATTGACTGGTATCACCTGAAAGATGACTGGCTCACTCGTTGTGATCTTCTTGAATCCAGTGACATTTTGAAAATACTGTTCTAGGATTTGAGCGAACTCTGCGTCCATCCGGCCCAGTTGTTCCTCATAGATGCCAACTGCAAAAGGCAACAGACCATATTTCCTAGCTCCCGCACTCTTTGACATCCAAGAGCTGATCTGACCCTTCTCGTGCATTGTTTCTAGAAGTGATTCTAGCTCTTCCTTTGAGCGATTCAATCGCATACTTACTTCATCTATAGTTTCACCAGTAAGCTTCAGTTGACTAGCAAGCTCAGCCTCTTCTGGTTCGAATATCCACTCGAGTAACTTAAGATGTGAACCATCATCAACTGGTGGAAATCCATTCGGAATAGTATCGAGAACTTGAGCAAGTCTTTCGTATGGATTCATAGCAATCACAACTAAGTTTTCCTATGCAGAGCTATACATAACACTTCTGTTTATTCAGGACAATTCAGTGTGATGCCCAATGGGCTAAGCTCCTCATTCACTTTCGACGTTATGACCTCACAATCTTGTCCTTTTCCAATCAGGATATGAGTAAGTGACTGTTGAAATGGAGGAAGGAATGGCAGATTACTTGCTTCTAGGATTGAGTTATAGGCTTCTTTGACCTTGGGTACTTTGAGATAATTCTCTAGCTCAGTAAGACTCGTCTTTGTGTCAAGGAGCATCTGACTAATCTTCTTTAGAAATGCAGGTTTTGGCACATTGACTGATGGACCAAAAAGTCCTTCAACATTCTCTTCAAACCAATTTTGCATCCGATCTATATCATAGACTGGTAAGACAATAGGAGATTCGCCCTCTGTTTCGGGAGCGATAATTCTAATCATCCCGCGTTTTTCTGCTGACAGTACGAAGTCTGAGAATCTTCTATACCCTAGTTTTTCAGTTTCAAGACCAAGTTCACGGATAGTAATACCGATATCCCTCAGTGTATATGGCCTGCCCTCGTTGAGTCCGTCTTCTGCTACTTTAGCGAGAAATGCAAAAGCTTCATTGACCTCCTCTGATATCTTAACTGATTGCGGTGGAAGTTTCAATGGGAGCACCAGAATGGTTGCAGGGAGGTCTCCTTCAAGTTTGACATATCCTTGTGCTTCCGACCATTCGAGGAAGTCATGCCAATGGTCAAAGCCCATCTCCTTCTCACTAAATTCTGGGTTTAGTGATGTCATAACATGTTTTGCATGTCCCACACCAGGTTTACTCCCAGTCTTTGCAATCAGTCTGATGACTTCTTGTAGTTGAACTGCAGCAAGATGTCGCAACTGAACAATGCTTTGGACAGACTCTTCGCAGTCCTCTGGGTGAACACAATCCAATGCTGGTCGGAATGAAAAGATATCACTGTAAATTGTGGCCAAATCAGGTAGTTCTGATGCAGTGATGATAGGATTACTGATGAGCCACAGTTCGACTCCATGCTCTTTGAGAGCTCCTGCAATAAGCTTGAAGTCACCATCGCCTGTAATCATCACGTATCTAGTGGTTTCTGGATAGTGCTTCAGATGATCCAGAATATATGCAGCCATCTTGTAATCGCTTGCATTGTCTTTGACATCAGGTACATGAATCAGGTCATATCCGATAGAGTATAGTTCCTCAGCCATCTGCCTTCGCAAGTCCCAATCAGCAAATGCATACATCTTGACGATAGTCCCAGCCTGTCGAATGTGATTGGTCATAGAAAGATGTGTTGCTGACTCATCAGAAACATTCTCGACATCCCAAAAGACAGCCATGTGTTGAGGGGTCTCCGTGGAGGTCATGTTACTCACATTCCATTCAGTTATGGTGGTGGAAGCGCCTATATATGAGCCTGCTGCACCTCATAGGATTTCCAAAAGGCACATCGGAAATGCTATTTAGAGGATTAAAAGTGAGCGGACCAATCTATGACCAGGTGATATTTTTTGACTTCTAAAAAGAGGGATTCAAGCCACCCAGACATTCTTAGGATGACGAAGAGAGCATACCGTGAGTTACTCGCGCTCCTCCCAGAGGGAATAGGTATCACTGACCTTGATGAGAACCTTGTTTTTGTGAACGATGCATTTGCCAAGATGTTGGAATATGACTTAGAGGAACTCCAGGGGAAGAATGTGGCAGATTTAATCCCAGACGAGTATCAGGACACTCTTCGTAATGCCACAGCCAGTAGATTGGAAGGCATTTCGTCAGCCTACGAGATAGGAATGATACGAAAGGGCAATGAACAGATTATGGTTCGTGTTTCAGCGGTTCCAAGACGTGATGAGGAAAACAATGTCATAGGAGCTATTGCAGTGGTCATTGATATTACAAAAGAACATTTTGTTGAAGATGAACTTCGTAAGCTTTCACGCGCTGTTGAGCAGAGTCCAACCTCAGTAGTCATAACAGATGCTGAGGCCAATATAGAATATGTCAATCCAACTTTTACTATTCTTACAGGTTATTCCCTTGATGAAACTCTGGGTGTGAATTCGAGGATTCTGAAATCAGGTCTAACACCTGAGGAAACCTATACAGAGTTATGGAAAACATTGAAAGAAGGTCTTGCGTGGAGGGGGCATTTTGTCAATAAAAAGAAGAATGGTGAACTCTATTGGGAAGATGCTTGGATATCACCCATATTCAGTCCTGATGGACACATATCTCACTATGTGGCTGTCAAAGAAGATATCACTCAACGGATAATCACCGAGCAGAGGATTGCACAATCACACAGAGATCTGGAACTTTATGCATCCTTTTTGCAACATGATATTAGAAATGACCTTCAAATCATAATGAACCATATTGAAGCAGCGAAGCTCCTAGTGAACGGACAAAGTCCAACAAATCAGTACCTCGATATAGCTGAGGCTGCATCAGAGAGAATGGTCCATCTTCTCGATATCTTTGGAAGACCAGGTGCAGCAGATGATAGAAACCTCTTGAAGATACTTGAGAAGACGAAGGAACAAGCAGAAAAGACTCACTCAAACCTGAGTGTCAACATAACCTCAACAACGGAGGAAACCGAACTTAGGAGTGCTCGTTTGCTTCCGATTGTTTTTGACAACTTACTACGTAACTCTGCGGAATATTCCAAAGGACACGTAAAGGTTTCAATCGAAATTTCACGGGAAAATGAGAGTATTCACATAATTCTTAGTGATGACGGACCAGGCATAGACCACGACATTCGGAAAATCCTTTTCCAGAAAGGGACATCTACGACTGGGGGAGGATATGGGCTATACCTGTGTAGGAAAGTGATTGAGGGGTATGGAGGATCGATTGAACTCATCCCACAAGACATTGGAACAGCATATCAAATCATTCTACCTACTTGAAATCAAGCAAACTCGCTTGGAAGATGAATAGCGAACTCACAGGTATCATCCCCTTTAGTTAGCGATTTAACAATCTCTATATCAAGACGTCTTTCAAGAATTCCTTCCCAAAGCTGTTTTGGCCATCCAGCAGAACAGTTGCAGAAGATCTCAGGAGTTTTGTCGATGCAGTTTCTGATTAATGGGCAGAAACAATACGCTCTACGTCTTTCCTCGTCTTTTTCAGCCTTTTCATATGCATCCGGATTGGCAGGACCCTTTTCCGAGTAAATGATGTGGCCTTCTCTTCTTAGAAGCTTGGGATAGTATCCACCCTTCTTCTTCATAGCGCTGATTACAGCATCCACGTTCCCTGTCAATTTGAATAGGTCCCGCATAGGTGGAATCAGATCTTCAGGAAAGACATGCGCACAGTAAGATAGTATTTCGAATTGCTGCTGTTGGTCGGAATGACTTTCTAGGAGTTTCAATGATTTACATAAAGCATCTTGACGGTCAGATGCTGATGAGTCAACATCGAGTTCTTTCATCGGCTCAAATACTTTATCTTTGATTTCAGGACCTAAAACAGATTCCAGCTGAGATGTGAACCTCAATGTCCAATCATGAAGTATTGATTGAATTTCAATGATTGTTTCTTCTGGGGTGGACATGTCCAGATTGTGGAAGACTTCTCTTGTTGACTCAGCTATAGGATGTCCTCTCTCGTAGGTGTATAGAGCAACCCTTCTATACGCATCATCAATCTCACTGTATGGTCCCTTATGAGTGGTTGTCATGGCTTCTCTTGGAGGAAGTTTAGCAATTACAATCCCGTCTCTTTCGATTGGTTCATCTATCGGGATACACACATCCATATCACGACCGTCTTCATCACTGACACCCCAATGATTGACTACGATTGGGCTACCAATCTCATGAGTTCCCACGATTTTTCTGATTCTGTCAAACTCATCTGGAAGATCCTTGACAGTTCCATGAATTCTGTTTATTGCTACCAAAATCTCGTTTAGTACTTTGTATTTGACGCCTGACTCGTAATCCATAATCCATGATGATGCAGGAACTCTATATCAATCGCCAGTTCGTAGCAAGAAATCAGATATTACTTGACTGGCCAACTTTAAGAGAGAGTAGCAGGTTTTATCGTTGGGTCATTTCCATGAAGATAGAAGTGTGGAATTGGATATCAAAAAATGAGAAGAGAATCATTGAAGCAAGTGATAAAATATGGCACCTTGCTGAGCTAGGGCTTGTTGAGGAGAAATCAGCAAAATATCTTGCAAAGTTACTTGAGGACGAGGGATTCTCAATAGAGATGGGCGTCGCAGAAATGCCAACTGCTTTTGTTGGGACCTATGGAAAGGGAGCGCCTATTATCGGTTTCATGGGGGAGTATGATGCTTTACCCGGTCTTTCGCAAAAACCAGTTCCGTATCAGGAACCCATTGAAGAGGGGGCACCAGGACATGGTTGTGGTCACAATATTCATGGTGTGACTGGTGTGATGAGTGCGATAGCAACTAAAGTGCTATTGGAGAAACATGGACTCCAAGGAACTGTCAAGTTCTTCGGTACTCCTGCAGAAGAAACCTACAGTGGAAAAGTGTTCATGGTCAGAGCTGGGTGTTTTGATGGAGTGGATGCTGTCCTCAGTCATCATCCAGGTAGTTTCAATGTGGCAGGTTTGGGAAGTACTCTGGCAATGAATTCAGCTAAGTTTCATTTCTATGGAAAGACTTCACATGCAGCTGCAACTCCATATGTCGGAAGGAGCGCACTCGATGCAGTGGAGCTGATGAATGTCGGTGTGAATTTTATGCGTGAGCACGTTGTCCAAGAGGCACGGGTGCACTATGTTATCGAAGAGGGAGGAATGCAGCCTAACGTTGTACCAGACTACGCTCGTACTTGGTACTATATCAGAGCTCCCGAAAGAGAACAGGTCGACCCGATCTATGAGTGGGTGCTAAAAATCGCTGAGGGTGCAGCTCTAATGACGCAGACAAAACTGAAGGTGGAGTTCATCGAGGGCCTCAGTAATGAGCTACCGAGTAGGGGACTGAGTAGTCTCGTCATATCGAATATGAGAGAGATTGGGGCTCCAGAATATACCGCAGAAGAGATGAAGTTTGCATCGGAAATGGCAAAGACGGTAACAAAGGAGGCAAAGATTGAACAACTGAGAGCTTCCAAACGTCCCGGATGGGAAAAATTGGTCGAAGATAATGTCCACATTGACCGCGAGATACACGACCCATGGGATGAGGATATTGTATGGCCAGGTTCAACAGACACTGGAGATGTCACGTGGATTGCGCCAACGATGGAGTTCAGTACAGCCGCAACCACTCTAGAAGCAGCAGGTCATGATTGGCAGTTCACTGCATGTTGTGGTATGAGCATCGGACACAAGGCTCTGATCTTTGCCACAAAAGTCATGGCGGGTTCAGCAGTTGAACTGATGACAAAACCGGACTTGTTGAAGAAGATAAAGGATGAGCATGCTGAACGAATGACTGGTAAGAAATACATCTGTCCAATTCCACCCGAGGTCAAACCACCCTTGGAAATCGCAAGGAAAGCAGCAGGTCTTGAAGATTAAGCGTCATTTAAGTCGAAATCATAGTGTTCACAATAGTGGAGTTGACCTGCAACAAATCTATATCCTTCAAATTGTAATGTTTTAGCAACCGCTTCGTGAGGTCGATAGTACTTTGAGAGAATGTCCTAAATGCCATCGACAGAATCAGCCTACACGAAAGTATTGCACTCGTTGCGGCGCGATTCTGATAGCAACAGATGACGCGCAACCCCAAAAACCCGAACCAGTTGTTAAAGAAGCTCCAAAAGTGAGAGAAGCTCCATACAGTGAACCAACTCCTGCAATGGATGAACCTCTGGTCAGACCAAGCAGAGTTGAAACCGGTCGTATGAGACCTGCTGAACGACATGTTGAGAAGACAGAGCTTGAGAAAGCAAAGGAGGCGTTTGCCAAGGCTGAAGACGTTGGTATTGAAGAAGCGACAGGAGAGGGAATAGTTGAAACTAGAATGCTCAGAGCTAGTGAAGTTCGTGAGCTGATGGACAATGCAGCAAGTTGGGCTGAGACTCAACCTCTTCAACCCAGTGGAGGAATGGATGGAACAGAAACACCAGCTCCTCCACCGATGCCAACATCAACGGATATCGAGAGAGGCATTCTAGGAGAGAAATCTGAATTTGTCGAGAAGCCTAAACCTGTCCCAGAACCGACGCTACCTCAGGCAGAAGTACCTGCTTCGCTTGCACCTGTAGGTCCACCTGGAGCACCAGCTGCAGCTCCCAAACCTGCCCCCTCAATCCCGCCTTCACCTGCACCTGCAGTTAAACCAGTAGCAACTAAAACAGTTGACTCTCCTCCAGATGTCAAAGCTGAGATATGGGAGTACGAATCAAAGATTCCTGAGAGAGAGTTTCTTGATGATTTCAACATCAAGGGAATTCTTTCAGACCTGAAACATTCTCTTATGGAACTGAAACAGGCTGAAGCGGATCTTAGCTCTTGTTCTTCTCGTCATGATGAAACAGTAACACAGTACAAGAACGCTGCTGAGGTCAAGAGAATGAATTTTGAATCTCTTGAAGAACAGACCAAGCATGCAAAGGAAGAATGGAACGACGCGGAGAAGGAATTCCGTCTGGCTGATGATAGAAGAAAGAAAGAGCTCAGTAGCAGGGAAAAACGTGTCGAGAAGATACAGAAGCAGATCAGTAAATCGGAATCCATGATGGATAAACGTATCAAAGAGCTCAATAAGGAGAAGGAAAGGCGAGCTCAGGAAGAGGCAAAAAGATCATCATAGCATTCTAAGTTTTCCCAAAGGATTGTTTCCTGAACACCCTGGGGAGCATCTTGAGTTCATAGATAATATTGCATCAGGGGCTGATGGAGTATTCCTTGATTTGGATTACAACAAGAGTGCTATGTGTAAATCCACGTTGTCTTGTAACTTCACATTGCGTAAATGAAGCATGGACATTCTGAATTAGAGCTGTATCACTTATCCAACGTCTTAATAACCGGTTTTGAGATAAGACATGAAGTGATTCAATTGCAAAGACACAAATTCGGAATTCTACTCTTACTTGTCCTTTTAAGTCCGATTCCAACAGTTTTCGTTGGCAATACAACACCTGATGTTTCTACA
This sequence comes from Candidatus Thorarchaeota archaeon, assembly GCA_048882045.1. GTDB lineage: Archaea > Asgardarchaeota > Thorarchaeia > Thorarchaeales > Thorarchaeaceae > SMTZ1-45. The sequence continues at coordinate 102,279 of JBHLRZ010000001.1, forward strand.
TTTCAAATCAATACACCAGCTAATGGAGTTAATCCGTTCGATAGAGGTCCTATGGTCGGAATGGTGACCAATGAATCAGCGGTTATATTCTGGCGAACAAATGTAACTACTAATGCAACACTCAGGTATGGACTAAACGCTTCAGTGTTATCAAGTATGGATAACACGACACTTGACACAGATCATTATTTCCACCTGACTGGACTCGACATTGATACTAAGTATTACTACCAAGCAGTGTCAAATGGTACAGAGAGCCCTGTCTATCATTTCCTTACAGCTCCGCCTGATGGAGAGGAATTTAAGATGATCGTCGTGGGAGATAACAGGCCACGTACAGAAATCACCCAACCACCTGAGTGGGAACAGATTGCTCAAATGATAGCAGATGAACAGCCGCATATTGTCATTGCAACCGGTGACTATGTCAGGGACGTAGAAGAAAACGTTGAAGACAATCTTGTTGCCTGGAACTATTTCACTGAGATAAATGACCTGATTGGTCATTATGCTCCAATATACGCTGCAATTGGGAACCATGACAAAGCAAGAGGCGGTGGTCCGCTGCATTTGGAATACTTCTTTGACGCATTTGTCCAATATGGTGAACCTTCACCATACTACTCATTTGATTATGCAGGTGTGCACTTCACTTTCTTGATGACCTATGAGCTTGGATTGGAATTGAAAATAGTTGGAGATCAACTCGCATGGCTTGAGAATGATCTAGCAACCACGAATAAAACGATGAAGTTTGTAGTTGCACATGCTCCTTTATACCCAGTAGTGCATATTGATGATTCTCTCAATATTTATCCAGAGGAGAGAAATGCGCTACAGGCACTATTCGAAGAGTACAATGTTTCACTATATCTATGTGGACATGACCATCTGTACGATAGACTTACAGTTAATGGATTAACTCAGGTCATTTCTGGAGGAGGAGGAGCTCCTCTGTATGACCATCCATTCTGGGGTGGAGGGTACCATCACTATACGAGGTCATTTGTGAGTGCAAGCCACATAAACATCTCATCAATCAAATTAGATGGTTCAGTAGGTAATTATTACGAATTGCCCTATGATGGCCCAATCGAGATCAGACATCGTATTTATCCAAGTGGAAGCACACATCCTGTTGGAACTTTGCCAGTTATCTACTTCAGTGAAGTTCCTGTTGAGAAGTACTTCTCATGGGATTCAGGGGAGAACCAGACCGAGTTGACAGGAATTCCAAACGCTGATGGGAACCATACGTTGGATGTCTATGCTGTAAACGATGAAGGAGTATGGACGCATGAGGCATTCTTCTGGGTAGCAACAGGTGCAACGACACCAACACCCACAGTTACAGGAGGCGCAATTGATCCGCTCCTCATCATTGGTGGCGTGGCAGTTGCAGGCGTAGTAGTTGTTGTTGCAGTATTTTGGTTCAGAAAAAAGTAGCTATGAATCAGTAAGTTTCGATAGTAGGTGTTTCTACCTACTATCGAATTCGTTTATTTTTCAAAATCTTGCGCCAATAATAAGCGAGTTTGTGGTACAGACCACGTTATAGGTCAAAGATTGTCCTGTTCTTATATTCATTCAGAGAGTGGTCAAACTACGTCATACGTACAATATCAAAATGAGATGATGAAACGTGAAGTTAGAAAAACGTGAATTTGGAGGATACCTACTCTTTATCGGAGGATTACAATGGTTCATTGGATTGCTTGCCGCCGAAGCATGGTATCCCGGATATAGTAGTCGCATAGACTATGTCAGTGAATTAGGCATTGGACCAACAGCGCTGTTGTATAATGCATCAATCTTTGTCCTGGGAGTGTGTGTAACCACAGCAGCATACTTCTTGCACAGAAGTGGAGTTGGGAAAACCATTCCGTTTCTCATTGGAATGGCAGGGATTGGAGCAATGGGATTAGGAATCTTTCCAGGGTATCTCCAACCAATGCATAGCATCGCCACATTGATAGCAATATTTTTTGGTTCAATTTCAGCCATTGCATCGTACAAAATTCAGATGAAACCAATGGCGTACATCTCGGTGGTTCTAGGACTTGTTTCGTTGGGTTCTGCTATCCTCTTCTTTCCATACTTGGGCTTTCCAACGGGTTCGACTGTAACATTTCTTGGAATGGCCAAGGGATCACTGGAACGTTGGGCTATCTATCCACTAATCGCATGGCTCTTGGGTACAGGGAGTCATCTGACTGGAGTGTCAGGAGATCTGAATAAGTCTTCAGACCACTGAGAATAGGTAGTTTAGGATGATTGGTCCTTTCGATATTGAGTTGTTACGTAGTGCGTAACGGACATAAAGAAGGATTAATCATCTACAAATCTGAGTGGAGTGAAATCCAATGTCAGTTAGTTATAGAAGTCTTCTCTCTAAGACTCAAAAAACTTTCAATGAAAAAATCTGGACTAGATTCTAAGGATTTGTGATGCCTGTGGTCGAGATACGATTCAATGGACTTAGCCAAGACGATTGTAAGAAACTTGCAATACTCAACATGGAAACCAGAAAAGGAACACCTGTCGAATCCAATATGAGATTGGAGGAAGTAACCAAGAGTATCAAAAACCTATCAATAAGTGATGGGTATCGGACAGTGACTGCACATAAGGATGGGAGAATTGTAGGGTGGCTCTACTACTATATTCAATTCCCACTGATGACCTTCATCAATGGTTTCTATCCAGTAGTTGAATCAGGTTCTGAAGATGTCGCTCGAGCAATGATTGAGGCTTCCAAGAAAGAAACTGTAGAGAGGGGACATAACAGATTGGAGATAGAGCTGGTTTTCCCATCAGATGTTCACAGAGAGTACTCAAAGAGTCTTGTTGATCTCTATATTAAATGTGGATTCCAGTTCGCTGCTGAAGAAATACACATGAGATGTAATCTGAACGAATCTATTATACCCGAGAGAAACCCACCTGAAGGATATACTCTGAGAATGTTCTTGGACACTCCATATGAAACACTAGAACAAGTGGGATATAGAACCCTGAAAGACAGCAAGGAGGGTTTGTTTCTCTCCATGACCCACGATGAGCAGATGGTGACTCTGCAATATTTCTTTGATAAGGAAAAGTCCTACATAGACGATGCATCATTGATTCTAGAGAGCAATGGTGAAATTATGGGATTCGTGATTACACGAATTGGAGATGATGATGAACCAGAGATTGGACCTATCGGACTTGTCCCTGAAGCTAGAGGTAAAGGACTTGGGAGTTTTCTGCTTGTACGTGCACTGAAGAGTTTGAAAGACTCAGGTTATACCTCAGTATCTCTTGACACAACTGTAACAAATCATCCAGCTCAAAGACTCTACAGGAAATATGGGTTCGAAGATGTATACTATAAGCAGTTTTACTTTTGGTCACCGTAATCGTAAATTCGAACACGAAAAGTGCATACCATCATATAGCCGAAGCTCTATATCCTTGATGAGGCATGAACAAATGTCCGAAGCCAAGAAGACAATCACTTTAGAAAGAAATGAACACCTCTCACCTCGAATAGGACAGCTCTATTCTATGATGGAGAGAACGCGTGAGAATCTACTAAGGCGTATAGAATCACTCTCAAAGGAAACGATTGACTTCACTCCAAAACCAAGGCTGATTGAATCTATTGGTACTCTGCTTATCCACATCGCGGCAATAGAATTTAGTTGGATCTTTGAGGATATTGTTGGGAAAGAGATGGAGTATGAGAAGTGGAAATATGGATTCTCTCTTAGAGAGAATATTGACCAAATAGAGGGAGAAGATGTCGAGTTCTATCTTTCTCGACTCAATGAAGTTCGACGAGAGGTGTTCGACTTCCTGAAGACTCTTTCTGACAAAGATCTCGATTCACTAGTTGATGTGGAATCTGAAAAAGTGAGTGTGGAGTGGATCCTCTTTCATCTTATTGAGCATGAAGCCATGCATATTGGGCAGGTTTCAGTTCTAATGAGATTGTGGAAAGCTCAAGATACAGCTTGAGATTCAAGAAAAACATTCGAAAGAGCCTTTGGAAATATAAGCGATCTAGAACAACACTTCTTTCATTATGGAAAATGATGTACAAACATTTGTCGGAATACAATCATGATGCACGTTTTGGATGAACATTTTCGGAAACCTCATATCAATCTGAATACATACGTTTAGGAGATAATCGCGAGGTGATTATATGAAATATATCGTATTCTGGGAGTATGAACCAAAGGAGATTGACCAAGCTGTCAAGAAACTTGTAGCGTTTAGAGATATGATTAAGAAAGACCCTGACAAATATGCAAAACCCGTTACACCCAATTACACTATGAGTGTCGGATTCAAGGGATTTCAACTGTTTGAAGCCACAGACCCTGAACAGCTTGCACGAATGGTGCTTCATTACAGACCAGAAGTGAAGTTTGAGATTGTGCACATCACTGAAACAAAGAAGACAATGAAAATCTACGATGAGTCAAAATAGTGATTTCTTCTAGATTAGAGTTAATCCAACCGACTGGGCATTAGAGCCCTTCCTCAGAAACCAGTAGTAACTCAAACAATTAGTTTCTTTTTAACGAGAGCAAGAAAGAATCCTCAAAATCCATCTTCGAATATGATTCCGAACCTCTTCAGACTTTGAAATTTAACGGAAATAAAAACAAGAGAGCGAAGGGGGCACTAAGCCCACCTTCGTTGAACTATGTATATACTAGATACAGCGGTGTATCACTTCGGGTCCTACTTCCTCGAACTCCTTCTTGGACACCCACATCTTCTGGAATGTCTTGAGTGAGCCGAGAATGCTTCCACCAATCCAGACAGAGTACTGCCTCTCGGGTGGAGCGATGATTCGGACCTCGATGTTCTCTGGGACTAGCTCGGTGATCTCCTTGTGGAGTCTCTCCTTGAGTCCTGGGAACATGGTTGAACCGCCTGAGAGCACAATGTTGGCGTATAGGTCACGTCTCAGGTCAACGTCACAAGCCTTGATTGACTCGACAATGTGGTCATCGAGTGGCATGGTGTCTAGACCAATGCCGCTTGGGTTGAAGAACAGCTCGGGTGCCTGGAACCTCTCTGCACCAATTGTGATTACCTCACCATCTGGTAACATGTAGGGCTTGTCAACACCTGCCTTGTCGGCAACTGTCCTTTCCCTCTCGGGATCAAGAGCAACGTAACATAGCTTCTCTTTGATATCTCTGACAATCTCTTTTTCTGCACCGCTTACAAATGAGTAGCCAGCCTGCCTGAGCAGTCTGCGCAGATACTCGGTGATGTCCCTACCAGCAAGGTCAATTCTTCGAATGGCGTGGTTGATTGAAAAGCCCTCATAGATTGGTACTATGTGGGTAACACCGTCGCCTGAGTCAATGACCAGACCAGTGGTCCTTCCGGATGCGTACAATGAGAGTACGGCCTGCGTGGCAACGTACACTGCTGGTACACCAAAGTTGTCGAACATGACAGATGCCATGCGCTCTCTGTTTTCTCTAGGGTTGAATGGGGCTTCCGTAAGAAGAACTGGATTCTCGCTAGGATCTACCTTCAAGTCGTTGTAGAATGTGTAGCTCCAAATCTTCTCGATAGCGTCCCAGTCTTCCACCTTACCATGAGCGATTGGGTAGACCAGACGGAGTACACCACGAAGGTTGATTGCCTCTTCACCAATGTAGTAGTCACGTGTATAGTGATCCACGTCGGTCATGATTGACTCGTAACGTGGGTAACCAATCAGTGTGGGCCAAACGCTGCGTGGCTGATCTTCGCCGGCGTAACCGTTCTTGCTCAAACCTGTACCATTGTCGATGACAATGGGTTTTGCGCCAAGAAACTCGTCTTCAGCCATTTTCTATCGGTCCTCGTTTGTGATTAGTTCAAAGTCCTTGAGACCTTGTTCTAACATTTTGTTGATGCTTATTCTATTTAAGGATACGTCCGTCAAACTCGGATTTTTTCGAAAAGTATTTGAATTATATATATAATGCCGTGTTTTTGGTCCATTTTTTGAGGTTCTCACGGCAATACCTTCGATAAGTATAAAAGGTTAATACTCGTAATTACTAGCTAATACATCCGCGGGTCGTGTCAAAGGATGCTCGGAAGGACCATTGAAGATATAGTTCGTGAAGAAATCGAAACTGTCAGAGCCAGAAGAACGATTCTTGATCACCTGGAAGGTGGACTGAAGACGGGAGCAGAACTCAGGGAAAAGATTGCTACTGACATCAAGGCTCAGATGGTACGGGACGGAGCTAGTAAGCGAGAGATTGCAAAGGTAAATGTGACAAGCCCCAAGCTCTATCATAACACAAGACGCTTGGAAGAACTTGGAATTATAGTCAGCTGGAAACAGTCTCAATACCGCCTTTTCGAACTAGTTCCCCGGGCAGTACTCCCGGTTCGTAGGGCTCTAAAGATATCAAAACCGTTAATGTATGTTACTTCGCTAAGCAACCCTGAAGAACAGCGACCCTTTGTGCAGTGGTTGGCAAACAATCCGCATTTCAACCCAAAAAAGCTCCTTGTCTTTGTGGAAGCTGTCCACTGGACTCGAGGAGTTTCACGTATACTTGACAGGTTCATTCCCGATGATGCTTTTCGAGTATGGACAACAGAGTGGGTAGAAGTGCCTGATACTGTAACAGGAACTCGAGAAGCACAAGAATATGGAGACCTCCAAGGGACGTGCGATTTCATTGAGGACACTCTTCTAAAACACTTGTTCGATTACGATTTTGTATTCGACCTAACCCTGGGACCAACGCTTGTGGCACTCGCTATGGCCAAGTTGGCAACAGAATACTCAATTAATGCATTTCATGTTACAAACTATGACGCCAGCGATGCGGAGCTTAGTTACTATTGATGGATGTGATGATATGGTAGATGACTCTGATCTCACGCTTTCTTGGGAGCCCATTCAGCTCATGAAACGCATGGATTTGTTAGCTGAAACTGTTGAACAAACACGCATCAACACTTCAAAGAATAACACTCGCCTGCTGAACAAGCTAGAAAAGTGGAAACAAGATATCACTTACATTCAGGATTCCCTAAAGCGTATCGAGAAGATGCTTGTTCCAAAGTTGGAGAAGATTCTGAAAATAGGTTTCCGAAACAAAGAGCTGTTCCAAGTAGCTATGTTCCAACCAAGCACGAAGAATTTGTTTTTGGAACTCAAAACACAATATAGACGAACTGATTATGACCCACTAGGGTCTGATAGATTCGCTGAAATGATAAACCTCAGTGAGATGGCCAAGGTTCTTGCACTGGTTGGTGACGCAGTGATATCGTCTGCAGTCCTCCAACACCTCTGGGAACCTCATCTTGGGGATGCTGGTAAGATAACTCAGAAGAAAGCGAAAATAGTGAGCAACAATCACATGGCGAAGTTGTGCGACAAGTGGAAATTATACAATTATCGAATACACTTTGATCCTGAAACCCCCAGTAAATCAGAGATGGATCATGATAAGGGGACTCTGGTGGAAGCTATCTATGGGATCATATACATTGAGCATGAGTACAAGATGATACACAAACAGGTATTACATCTCATCAATACTCGGTGAGATCATACTGGTCTTCTCTATGTTTCGGCAATGCGGATACAGGGAATTCTTTCTCAAACCTTCGGCGAACCTTACCAGCGATTTTTGGATCGGAGTAGATTCTTACAGAGGGTATAGTTTCAGTTTGTTGCCAGAGAAGTTGCATCAAAGGTCTGCCCTCTTCGGTGTCATCCAACTCAACTAAATCGAATCCAGCATCTCCGCCAACTAGCAAGGGAATCTTTGCTAGTTTCTTCTTTCCGAAGGATGGGATGACAACATCAACAATCACGCTACCAGGTTCATCTGACAGGTCTTCTTCTATCGCAATCAGCTTATTGATGTCCTTGGAACTCTCGCGAAACTTCTTCTCGATTTCTTCATTGAATGATGTGAGTTGTCTTGACAAGACAACCTTGAACAGTCTACGATACCGAATTCGAGCTGCATAGTCCCGAACAAAATCAATCTCAGAGTTTTCGAGCCATCTGAAGAGATCCCCATCAGTCATCCTTGTAAACATTCCAACACATTCGTTCCGCGAAAGATTTTCTTCACGCATTCTGAAATAAGTGGCCTTGGAAATCACAGCCTCGGCTAGCTTGACTGCATGATGCAAGTAGAGATCACTAAACATCCAATTTCGACTGATGATCAGCGCTTCCAGTGAATGAATTGCCTTCAGCATGAAAGCACGGACGTACTTTCCTTCTGAGTTCTTTACTACACGATTGGTGAGTAGAACTCTTTCAGCGGGAAAGATTCCAAGTTGAACACCACTGAAATGAGCGTCGCGAATCAAATAATCAGTCTTATCAATGTCCAGAGGGTGGTCAAGAAACTCTGAAAGCAAGTCCTTGATAGGATTGTTTGATTGTCGTTTGAGGATGTTGACGACATCTTTGGGGTCGATGTCATTTTGAGTCAGTGTGTCTTTGAGGCTACTGTTGAGAATGAGAAATGTACCAAGATCAAGATGGTCCAACCCAGCCCATGCATGAAGTGCAAATTCAATGGTGTGAGATGTTGGTGGATGTCCCACATCATGGAGTAGGGCTCCAGCACGGAATAGTTTCTGGTGATAGTCGTCGAGAAGCTTGGAAAGTGGTTCAAAACACGCTTTGTCAAGGTCGTCACAGTAGTTAACGACGCGAATGGATTTCTGTGCTAAGAAGTTTGTACCAATACAATGCTCAAACCGTGTGTGAGTGGCTCCTGGATAGACAAGATGAGCAGGACCAAGTTGCCGAACATATCTGAGCCTGAGCATCTCCCATGTAGAGATGACGTCAAGCTCCCATGGTTCAAACAGAATTGCACCATGAACTGGATCTTGTACAGCTTTTTGTCGAGTATGTCTCTCACCTATTGAGATCATTCGGTTGTGTTTTTCGATTCTCTTCTGAATCTTCATCCAAGTTTCGTCCTTAGATTCCTTGGCTGAAGTAACTTCAGATTCCCTAAGTCCTGTGAGACGAATCAATCTAATTATTTCTGTATCAAGATCGTTTTTCAAACTCATCAGTCCCATGCCTGGGAAGAAAATAGCCTGTATTTAAGACATGACGATGTGTCAAGTTAGTCTTCGAGACTTTTTGACACGTTCTCTCGCAGACATGTACTCGAGTGTGTTCTCGGTTTCCATAGCATTGCAGTACTCATTTGGATTGCAGTAGCCCCAACCTCTCATCCTGTTGCATGATGTCGACCCAATAGCCTTGTAGAATGGAGCGTCGATCAGGTTCGCCTTGGAAAGGTAGGTTGCAACTGTCTTTATGCTCTTCTTGGCAAATGCAAGTCTGATACATGGTGGTGCTCTTTGTACAGTTTCCCATTTTATTAACTTGAATAACTGTGACCAGAGCAAGCATCTCTTTGCTACATACAGAAAATCGCACTTTGGACAGCATGCATGATGAATAGAGAGTTCACAGAGCTCATCACGTATGGGTTTTGTCAATCCAGAACCTCTCAGAAGATGGAACTTGATCTGAGTAAATCGTTCAGGAGTAAATGTACCAAATTCTCTAATGAAAGATTTCAGCTCCTCTGTAACAGTACGGGGACTCTCTGTCCACTCCTCCTCACTCAAGGAGGGAGGTCTATTCACATCTTTCATTGCATCATCTCATTCCGCAAACAATGACTTAAGCTCATCAGTGTTCAAACACAACGCGTGATTAGTATTCTGATGGAACAAGTTTTAATTAGACCCCAAGGTCAGTAATCAATCACCTGAGAGGACCCTCATTATGACCAAGCTTGAACTGCTAGCAAAGGTTCCATTCAGAGAAGTAATCACTTCAATCAATCTAGTTGACATGACAGAAGATGGGAGGGCCAATCTAATAGTTTCCACCCAGAATGGAGACATTAGAATCTATGAATATATCGAGGGGAAAACCAAGTTGGAAGAGATAGGGTTGTTGAGCGACCTTCCTCCCCTCTCAGCGATAGGAATTGGAGATGTTATTGGTAATGGCGTACCAGACTTCGTTGTTGGAGGCGTTGACAACAATCTCAGGGTCATTTCATTCATAGACAAGAAGCTTGATGTGATTGCTACAACACCTCTTGGAAGCTTGCCTACTGCAGTTGGTGTCCTAAATGTTCTATCAGATGATAGAGCAGAAGTCATGGTTGCATCATCAGATGGGACACTAAGATGTTATGGATGGTTTGACATTGCATTAGACAAACTGGCTCACAAAGTTCTTGAGCGTCCAATTTTCTCGATGCAGCCTCTGATGAGCAAAGGCCTCCCATTCAGTCGTTTCGTCTTTGGGGATGATTCAGGACATCTCTTCGTTTACCAATATGCTGATGATAGACTTCATGAGAGAGCAAAGATCAGTGTAGGTGGAGAGGTCACTCTAGTGGCCTCTGGAGACATGACTCAAGACGGAAATAGTGAAGTCATGACAGTATCAGATGAGAGAAAACTAACTCTCTTGGGAATAGTCAAAGGAGCAATGGAGAGGTTTGATTCTGTAAAAGCACCCAAGCATGTTACTTCTCTAAAGATTGGCAAGTTTTGGGAAAACGGAAATGGTCAGATTATTGCCAGTCACGCAAACTCAACCATTACTGTTTTGAGTCTTGTAGGAAATCGTATCATGGAAGATACATCGCTCAAGACAAAAGGAAAGTCAGTAGAGTCTCACATCAGCCTTGGAGACATTGTAGGTGATTCCAAGTATGAGATTGTTCAGACAGTCGGAACCGATCTATTTCTCATACGAGTTGTAGAAAAGGATGTGTCTTAGGTTAGGTTGGGCATGAACACTTCATTTGGTTGTAAGACCTTGATTGTCTTCACACTAGTGTTTGCCTTAATTTTCGGCACAACATTGTCCTCGACCCAATTTTTGACGTTTAAGCGAGCGTCATTGATAGTTTCACCCTCAGCATTCATGTCAAATCTGATGAAGAGATGATAGGGTTCTCTCTCTGTGAAGTCCTTCTTTATCATGGCCCAGAAAGCCTTAGATCCTGCTGGAACATCTATTCTTCCGAGAATCTCAGACCACGATTTGCCTTCTATTCGTTTTGAAACAATAGCGAGGTCTTTCAATTCAGGTAATTCCTTTAGTGCTGCTAGCACTTTGTCCCCCGTTTTCTTCGTGTCAGAAATATCGTCGAACTCTGCAATGAGATAGTGATCAGCTCGGAACTTAGCCATGTGTTCTTTACTCCATCCTGTGAATCGTAGGCGGCCTGATTGCTTTGACTCTTAAATCATTCCGTTTGCCTCTTGCTGAGCTGAGCACTGTAGTGATAGAATCTATAGCCAGCTGTTAGCAAACCCATGAGAGTAACAATAATCAGTCCCCAGAGAAGCATGTCGATAACTGAGAAGATCACCAGGGTGAACAACCTCTCGGATCGACCTCCAACACCGATATCAAGGTCTAAAACACCGAGACTTGTGGCACGTGCTCTTGTATAGCTTGTCAACAGCCAACCAGTAATTGCTACTAGAACCCATAGAGAGACAGGAAGCCCGAGAAATGTTATGGTGAGATATTCGACAGCTAATGACCCTAAAATCAAACCCTCGGAGATTTTGTCAATCACAGAGTCTATGAATGCTCCAGAATCGGAAGCAATGTTTAGTTCTCTAGCGACAGTCCCATCAACACCATCAAACAGACCTGAGAGAAATACAAGAATACCAAAGAGAAGAGCAGACCCGGTCATATTGAGTCCGATTGCAGCCAAGAAAGCTAATAGCAGACTGACGTAAGTGATCGTGTCAGGACGAACGCCTCTACTTGCTAGGGGTTTAGCTATTGCTACTACCAGTCCCTTGAAGATTCGTCTTACTCTGAACCTACTTGGCATCTTTCATCAATCCATATAGTAATGTATTGATTTGTACACTATTGCCCTTTGTATTCGACTCTGCGCTTGTATCGTTGATTCACCGAGAACAACCGAATCCGAGATGATACAGCGATTCAAGAGTCTACTATTTGAGTCTAAAGATACATTGGGCCCAATTCTGCACCCCTCATCAACAACACAACCAGGAGATATCAGGACAGGTCCGACAATCTCGGTCCCTTTATGAAGTGAGATGTTTGATCTCAAAGAGAGGGTATTTCCGACTTCAACAATATCACCGGGCGGTACAAAGATATGATCAGATTCCGTCATTTCTCCCCTCTCTAGCAATAACCTATCAGCTTTTAGAAGATCAGAAAGTGTGTCTATATCAAGACTTGGACTCCCCACCGGATATGCCATCAGACTACGATCTTCATGTGCCCATTCATTCAGGACTGAAACTAATCTTGTTTCGCCAGCGTCAAGGGCCTTCTTACATTCCTTTTTGATTGATGAGTGGCCCATCAACACCATTGCACTTTGACTCATAATATCAGTGACGACGACTCCATCTCCTAGTCCTGTTATTAGACCATTTCTGATTGAAACAGGCGTACCATAGTTAGATGTATCATCAACTGCAAGCATCATGATATTAGAACGAGTCTGTTCATTGTAACGAGAAACCATTCCTGAGAGAATTGAGGGTTCTATCATTATGTCTACGGGTATAAGAAGAAAGTCATCGTTGAAGGATTCTGTTGCAGTCACAAAGGTTTGAAGAGGACCAATTTCATAGTCTGTCACTCGGACAACTGATACTCCTTTCTCGGATGATAGATGATCTTCAATTTGAGAGCCCTTCCAACCAACTGCAACAACAATCTTGCTACTTCCTGATTCTGAAAGTCTTTTTATTGCCCAATCCACAAGGGTCTTGCCGCCCACCTTTAGGAGTGCTTTTGGTATGTCGTCTGTAAGCGGACGCATTCTCTCGCCCAGACCAGCTGCAAGAATCACTCCGTGGATGCGAATTCCTCCTCAATAATACTCTTCGAACGCAAGGGACATATGTATGTTTGTAGGGGTACAATTGGGAAATCAATTGACGGCTGAAATCATGACATTTGATGACAAGGACAATGGCGATAATGTCCTCGACAGAGCGGCAGAAGTCATCTTGTCAGGCGGCGTCGTTGTCTATCCCACCGACACTAGTTATGGACTCGGTTGTGATCCAGGAAATACAGATGCAATGGACCGGCTCCTAGCAATAAAGCGACGAGACCGTAGAGTGGGAGTTCCACTGCTTTTCGCAGATACAGAGCAATGTGAGTCGTATCATGATTTTTGTGACCTCGAAAAGATAATAGTAAGGACATTTTGGCCTGGACCCTTGACTCTAATTGTGAGTCCGCGACCAGAGGTTCCGAGTCACATAACAGCCGGTCGAGGTTCTGTAGCCATCAGAGTACCAGACCATACAGTACCAAGAGGCATTGCGCGGAGAGTTGATGGGCCGATAACAGGCACTAGCGCTAATCGAAGTGGTGGACCAAGTCCATTCGATCTATCAGTTGCAATGGACCAGCTTGGAGATGAGGTCGATCTCTATATCGATGGAGGTGTATCTTCCGCCCGAAACAACTCGACAATCATTGGTGTACAAGAATGTGAAGAAATTGGAGCCACACAGAACATCAAAATCTACAGGGAAGGTCAATGGACAGTTGAGGACATTTCAAGAATGTTGAAGGGCGATTCAGAGGCAATGATGTTCTGGACTAGTCGGATTATCGATGCCGATATGTGAGGCGAAAAGGACTGCGAAACTACAATCTGCTTGTTGCCACTCCAAGAGACAGAGAGAGAGCGGCAAAATCAGAAGTTCTCTATTTTATTGGTGATCTCATAGGAGATTCGGAGCTCAAAGTTGCTCACACACACATTTCTGGCCTACTTGCCTGCAAGACTTCCTTGAACCCTTTTGAGGTCGTGGGAAAACTTCGAGAGTTTGCTTTGGAAAATGCATACCAGTTTAGATTCGCAATCCGTTTCACACCTCTTGAGGAATGTGTTGACTCAAATATCGAGGATATTGTGGAAGCCACGAAAAGACTACTACCTAAGATTGGAGAAGATGAGAGCTTCAGGGTCACTGTAAGACGACGACATACAGAACTGGAGAATATGGAGATTGTGACAGCGGTTGCAGCTGAGATTCCCAGAAAGGTGAATCTTGATGCTCCTGACAAGACTGTCCTCGTGGAGGTGGTTGGTGATTGGACGGGCCTCTCCGTTTTATCAGGAGATGATGACATCCTCTCAATCATGACAATGCGCGATAACTTGTACTAACTGTCAATCGCGACAAGAGAGATCCTACTCACAACACACTTTGCGAGTGCTTTCTGTAGCTCAAAATCATCTTCTGAATCGGTAAAGGTTCTGACTTCTTTCATATCAATCTGGAAATGCTCTCGAATCCTTGAGAAACGTTTTTTCGTTGCCTCAAATGGTCGAGGCAATTCTTTTCCGATCTTTGTAGCTAGTTCATTGAGTGTTTCTCCTACAGTATTCCTATCCGTGCCGATAACTACTGCTGCAACATACTTGATGCCATCAAATACCCCCAAATCTTCAAGCGCCTTGCCAATTTGTCTCTGCGCAGAGGCATAGACTATGACTTCCACGTCGAGACTTCGAGAGTGCATATAGTTCCCATCTTGTGCATTCAATGCATTCTGTGCTGATGAAAGGAGATGGGTTTCATCGACTATTAGGTGGCTATTCATTAGTTGGACAGTCAATCCTGGACTTGCTAGTGATTTTGCTAACTCAAGAAGTTCATCCTGACAAAGACTGTTTGAATTATGGATTTCTGAAATTCCCACAGCTGTGACCGTTTCGTCGGAGCTCAGCATTTCGATTCGCAATGAGGTTCATCCCTTTATAGACGTTTGATGAAGTAATCAGCAATTGTTGGTTCAAAGCCAACTTCGAATACAAGTCGATCGCGAAGCTGTTTCATTGTGAGAGATTCGTCCTCCTCACGAAAAGCTTTGATCAGAGAAATGATGGATGCACGAAGTTCCCATGGATATACAGTCCAGCTAGTCGTTTCGACCATATACAGGTCAGGGACAACTTTCGACGTTGGTTTGTAGTGAAGTACTGCAGAACATACCTTAGCTGCTCCAAGGCTTTTGATGTGCTCAATTGCGTGATACAATGTGTCACCGGTGTCTGCAACCTCGTCAATAAGGAGTACATTCTTTCCATTCATTGATCCAGTCAATGGTTGAGTTACTCGAGGTTCCTTGCCTTTTACACCGACATCTGTATAATACTCAATTCGGATGTTATGCAAAGAGTCCATGTAGAGAACATCAGATAGTATACGGGCAGGAATCCAACCCCCTCGTGCAATTCCAACGATAATGTCTGGTTTGAAACCACTTTCTACAATTCTCTCAGAAAGTTGTAGAGTGAGGTTGTACACATCGCTCCAGTTCAGAATCAGATAATCCATCTTATAGCCTCATCGAACCCTTGTGAGATTCGGGTGCCTCGTCCTAATTAATTCGTCTGATTTTGATGAGCACAACCTAAATCAGAGAGGTGTCATCTATCAATCACATGAAACCTGACATTCTCCTCACCAATATTGGACAGATTGCTACTCTGGAAGGCTATAGTGAGAAACCGAAAACAGGAGAAGAAATGAATGAGGTTTCAATCATTGAAAATGGCGCCATAGCCATAAAGGATGGGAAGATAGTTGCGGTTGGAACCACGAAAGAAGTCCTCTCTGAGGTTTCAGAGGACCCCGATCTGCCAAGTATCGAGTTTCCCGAGATGCTTGCAGTTCCTGGATTCATTGACAGTCACACGCATTTGGTCTTTGGTGGTTCAAGAGAGAACGACTTTGCAATGAAACTGGCTGGGAAGACCTATCTGGAGATACTGGAGGCAGGCGGAGGAATCCTGAATACATTAAGATCGACTCGAGCAGCAAGTCTTGAGGACTTGGTGAGTAATGGCTTTTCATATGCTGAGGGCATGCTGAGTATTGGAACTACTACACTAGAGGCAAAGAGTGGATATGGTTTAGATACAGAGAATGAGCTGAAGATGCTCAAGTCGGTTGAGAATCTTCGTGAGATGCTTCCAACCAATTTTGTATCAACATTCATGGGGGCACATGCAGTTCCTCCAGAGTACACAGGCAAGACCGAAGACTATGTAGATATCGTCATTAACGAAATGATTCCAGCAGTAGGAGAACAAGGATTTGCAGAGTACTGTGATGTGTTTTGTGAGAAGGGTGTCTTTGATATTGAACAGTCTCGTAGAGTCCTTCTTGCAGCAAAGAAGCACGGAATGAAACTCAAGGTCCATGCAGATGAGATTGTTCAACTGGGAGGAGCAAGTCTAGCAGCAGAGGTTGGTGCAGTGTCGGCGGATCATCTGCTTATGGCTTCTAATGAGGGTTTGGAGGACTTGCTCAAAGCAGGAACCATTGCAACATTGTTACCAGCAACAGCATTTAGTCTGGATACTGCATATGCAGACGCACGAATGATGATTGACTTGGGACTTCCATTGGCTTTGGCTACAGATTTCAATCCAAACTGTGCAAATGAATCTCTATTCTTCACGATAGCACTGGCCTGTTACAAGATGAAGATGAAACCCAAAGAAGCACTGTCAGCAGTTACAATCAACGCTGCCCACGCACTTGACCGAGGACATACGCATGGCAGCATAGAGGTTGGTAAGAACGCCAACATCTTGGTCTTGGACTGTCCTAATCCAGAGTATCTAACTTGGAGGTTTGGAGTTAATCTAGTACATACCGTGATTGTTAATGGCCAGGTTGTTCACACAAAGCTTGGACCCTGATTCTAGACATCCAACAATGGACCAGTTATTTTCTCAGCAGAAGCTATCAACTTTCCTTGATTAATGAGAGCTCGAATCTTGTTGATATCAGGAGCCAGTGCTCGATCATCCTCAAGCATACTTACTTCCTTTCGGAGGGCTGTTTTTGCTGCTTCAATTGGTTCTGATGCCTTCAGTGGGGCGAGAAGGTCAATCCCTTGGGCTGCACACATGTATTCAATGGCAATCACATTCCTGATATTTCCAAGAATGTTTGATGCTTTGCGTGCAGCGATTGTTCCCATGCTCACGTGGTCCTCTTGGTCTGCGCTAGTAGGGATAGAGTCAACACTTGCAGGATGAGCGAGTCCCTTGTTCTCTGAAACCAGTGCGGCTGCTGTGTACTGAGCAATCATCATTCCTGACTCAAGACCGCCCTCAGTGGTTAGAAATGCAGGAAGTCCGCTCAGGTGAGGATTCACGAGACGGTTTATTCTTCTCTCGGAGATGTTTGCAAGCTCAGCCAGAGCAATGCTCAAGAAATCCATTGCTAGTGCGATGGGTTGGCCATGAAAATTGCCACCTGAAACAACAGTGTTGTCATCAGAGAATACGAGTGGGTTGTCTGTTGCTGAATTGAGCTCGGTTTCGATGACACTCTGCACATATCTGATGGTGTCAAGTGTTGCTCCAATCACCTGGGGAATACAGCGTAGTGAATAAGCATCTTGAACTACACCACAGTCTGCATGGGACTTATTGATCTCACTGTCGGGAAGAAGAACCCTCATTGCCACTGCTACATCAGTCTGACCTTCGTGTGGACGAATTGTATGGATTCTCTCATCAAAAGCAACACGAGTCCCACGTAACGCCTCCAGACTCATAGCTGCAGCGATCATTGCATCCTTCACAGTGTCGAACGCATCATAGACAGTGATAGCGCCAACTGAAGCCATGGGCTGGGTGCCATTGATGAGTGCCACACCTTCTTTGGCTTGAAGTTCTAGAGATCTGATTCCTGCTTTCTTCAGAGCTTTAGCCCCATCCATACGGTCTCCTTTGTAGACTGCTTCGCCCTCTCCAATCATAACGAGGGCCATATGAGCCAGAGGCGCCAGGTCACCACTAGATCCCACAGATCCCTGTTGTGGTACTACAGGTGTCACGTCCTTATTCAGCAGCTCAATCAGAGTAGAGATTACCTCTAGCCTGACACCAGAGTATCCTTTCGCAAGAGCATTTGCACGAAGGAGCATCATACCCCGGACTACTTCAACTGGAAAGGGATCTCCAACGCCAACACTGTGACTGCGTATCAGATTCACCTGAAGCTTTGCAAGGTCTACTGAACTGATACACACATCTGAGAGGTCTCCAAACCCAGTGTTGATTCCATAGACTACTTTTCCCTCTTTTATTGCGGCCTCAACTACCGCTCGACTGCTCTTGATTCGAGGGATTGTTGATTCATGCAAAAGAACTGGCTCATTGTATCGGGCAACCTGCACAACATCTTCTAGAGTGAGACTCTCACCATCAACCATGACGGGCATTTTATCCACCAAGGTCTAACATATACAGCAACTAGTGTGTACTAGTTACCGTCGAGAGTGATTCATAGAAGCTCGCTTTAGTAGTTATCGTTGAATTTTGTAAAAATACTCTATACTATTCGCTCTTCCCGAGGTCCTAGTTTTAATCCCGTATCAAGCATAAAGCTCTTGTTGCAATTCTGACAGACCACTGATCCATCATCTTGAATGTTCTTCTCTGAATAAAGATAGTAAGCGTTACAGAATGGACACCCCGACCCCTTACGACCTGGGTATTTTCGACTAAGTTCCCAACCATGAAGTCTAGCAAGTTGCTCGATTTTCCTCAGAAATGTCGACTCTGCAGCAGCTTGTGAGCCAAAATCAATTCGAAGGAGACCCTCTCCACCACCGCTAGAGAGTACAGTTATTTCACATTCGTTGATTTCTACGTAGTGCTGGACAATGATAGTAATAGTTTGCTCACTCATTGTTCGGAGTGCTAGCTCAGAACGGATGAAGACAGCATTAATCATTCCTCCGCATTCCCAGACCTTCTCAAGTTTGTCAGAGTAATCTTCACGTAATAATGATAGAAGAGAGTCTATCTCGATATTTCGAACTACGAGAGTGACCACTTTATTGTAATCCTCAAATTGAAATTGGATTGAATCAACTTAATCTTTAGCAAAGTATTATGCCTCTTCGAATGTCTTCTCAACCAACTGTTCTACTAGGCCTTTCTTTGGAATATGTGGAAGCGAAATTTGGCCTTTGTTTCCAAGTCTTTGATTCCATTCTATGACGGTTTCAATTGCGTTTTCGTTGCGCGCCCAGGCCCGACGGGCAACTCCTCCCATGACATCCCAGTCCAATGCAGATTGTATGATTGAATCAACTCGATCACTGCCATCAAGAATCAACCCAAAACCACCATTGATTGCTTTACCAGTGCCAACTCCACCGCCATTTGAGAGGACACAGAGAGTCATGCCCCTTGCAATGTCACCAGCCCAGGCTTGATGTGCCATATCACTCATCACATTGCTTCCATCACGGATGTTAGCGGTTTCTCTGAAAGGGCTGTCAGTCCCTCCTGTATCATGGTGGTCTCGACCAAGCATAATCGGACCAACCTTTCCGGTACGCACCATTTCATTGAATTTCAGAGCAATATTCACGCGACCCTTGGCATCAGCGTACAGGATTCGTGCCTGTGACCCTACAACAAGAGCGTTCTTTTCAGCATCTCGAATCCAGATGTAGTTGTCCCTGTCCTGACCACGTTGATCAGGGTCAATCTGTGACATTGCCATCTTGTCCGTTTCAATTAGGTCATCATGCTCTCCACTCAAACAAACCCATCTGAAGGGACCATATCCATAGTCAAAACAGAGAGGGCCCATTATGTCTTCAACATAGGACGGGAAGATGAAGCCATCAGATGTGTTCTCTCCGTTCTTTGCTATCCTCTTGACACCGGCATCAAAGACAGCCTTCATGAAGCTGTTTCCGTAGTCCCAGAAGAATGTCCCCTGTTTTGTCATTTTTTCAATGAGTTCAAACTGTTTCCTTAGGGATTTGTCGACTAGGTCATTGAACTGGTCACGATCACTCTTCAGGAGTTCTCGGCCTTCCTCGTATGTAATACCCTGAGGTGTGTATCCTCCTCCATAGACATCATGACAGGATGTCTGATCTGAAGCCAGTTCTATCATGATATCCTTGTCAACAACATACTGCCAGAGGTCTACTACATTGCCGAAGTAACCTATGGAAACAGGTTCTTCTTTCTGACGATAATCCTTGACCCATTCGAATATCTCATCAAGGTCAGACGAGTGTTTGCTCAACCAACCCTGCTCAAATCTGGTTTCAATCCGACTCTTGTCGACCTCAGCAATTATACCAATACCTCCAGCAATCTCAACTGCCTTTGCCTGCGCACCGCTCATCCCACCTAGACCGGAAGTGAGGAACACCTTGCCTCTTAGGTCCTTGTCATCTGGAGTGCCGAGGTACAACCTTCCTGCATTCAGAAGAGTGATGTATGTCCCATGTACAATTCCTTGAGGACCGATATACATCCAGCCTCCAGCTGTCATCTGACCATAGTTTGCGACTCCCATGGCGGCTGCATGATGGAATCCCTCCAATGTGTCAAACATACCAACCATGAGACCGTTTGTTGTGATGGCACGAGGGGCATTAGGATGAGATGGGAAGAGACCAACAGGATGTCCTGAGCTTACAACAAGGGTCTGTTCATTCGTCATCTGTTCCAGATACTTCTTGATCAACTGATATTGGAGCCAGGACTGACAGACCTGACCGCTCTCTCCATATGTGACAAGTTCGTAAGGATAGAGGGCTACATCAAAGTCCAGGTTATTGTCAATCATTAGCTGGAGGGCTCGAGCTTCAAGAATCCCCTTGTATTGGTCCACATGCTTTGCTTTGATTGGCCCCTCCGGACGGTATCGATAGGCGTAGATGCGTCCCCGCGTCATGAGTTCGTTCAGGAATTCTGGAGCCAAGGTTTCATGGAGATTCTCTGGCACATATCGCAGGGCATTCTTTACGGCAACTACTGTGTCAGATGGACTCAGGTTGAATCCTCTATCGGGAGCTCGTCTGTACTGAGGGTCAAAAACAGGCTCGGGAGGTAATTCAGAAGCGAGCTTGATAGTCATAGCCTTAGTAGTATCGAATTTCATGGAAACACATCCATTCTTAGTCCATACTCACACACATGCCCTTCATAAAATACTCGCTGAAGAAGACATGCTGCAATCATGATGGAGGAATGAGTGCATTGAACAAGCTGTCTTGAGGCAACTTCTCTGTCTCGAGAAAAGCCGTCCAGAGGCCATCCCTAGTCATCACACTCAAGGTCATACCTTCTTTGTATAATCGTAGGAGATACTCTAGATGCTTGATTAGATCCTGAATGAACTTTGACACATCCTCACCAGACTGTGGATCCTGTCGAGAGGGGAGAGAAACCTCGACTTCGATTCTTCGTGGTGCCTCTGGATCCACTATAGCAAGAATTCGAACCCAGTCATTCTCACATAGGATTGACATGCACTCTTCGTCCTCAGATTCTAGGCCTGAAGCCAATGCTTCTTGCCATCTGGACTTCAATTCAAGAAGAGAAACCATCAGACCACCATACCATAACGATGAAACACCGCCTTCGCATTCTCATGATTGACAGCATAGAGTGTTCTCCGCATGTCATCCAGGTTTGGTATCCTTGCACAAAGATTAGTTTCGACAAGCCGATCTAAGGCAAACGTGACAGTTCTTAATGGAACATCTGCTTCTTTGCTGATTACACGAGGAGGATGCGGACCCCTTTTTGTCAAAAAAGCAAGGATCTGGAGGGCACTTTTTGGAAGTCTAATGGCTGATTGCACATTTTCCACCATGAGGAATTGTACATGATTTGGATATGTATGCACGTTACGTCTCAGATTCGGAAACCTACTTCATCATTTGGTGAATCTTGTTGTTTCTGGAATCTCGAGCTTCGGAAAATTACATTAAGAAAAAGCCGAAGACATTGCGTTTTTAACCGTGAGTCATCTCTCTAACCTCAATCGCAGGTTGAGGACCTATGAGTAGTATTTGGACCAAAGCACGTAAGAACACACCCAAGATAGATTGTGGTCTCTGTGGATTTCCAACCTGCGCAACCTTTGCTCGTTCCCTTGTAACAAATGAAACAGATCTGTCAAGATGCCCAATCCTCTCACTAGATGCTTTTGGAAACAATCAGAATGAACTGGCTGAACTGCTAGCTGACGTTCCAATAACAGCAAAACCGGCCCCTGAGAGACCGGAAGATGGAGTTCTGATGTCAAAACCGTGCATGGATGCACCGGAGCTTCAGATGGCTGAGATGCGAATCTTCAATGGAGTAGATCCTGGATCCCCCCAGAGATTTGGCGTTTTGGATCCAGTCATCCTTTGTTGGCTTTTAGATTGTGTATCATCTAAATATCAGGATATGAAATGCAGTGTGGACCTTGCGTATGCATGGGGAGACATGGAAGAAACTAAGATTCACATTCTCAGAGATGGAAAGGTGAGAATGAGACGTGCAAGGGGAAAAGAGCATGCTTTAGAATCCTTCAGGATAATTGAACGGACAGTTATTGGAGCAACTATATGCAATTGCTGTGGGCATGATCTTTTCTCGGTGCTTGCAGGACTGGCACCAGCGAAGAAGGCCCATACTATCCTCAAGGCTGGAAGCTCACTAGTGATTGATCCCGGACAGATTAATTGGACCTTGAGTAGTAATGCGATTGAAACCGCATTAGAAAAGAAGATGTTTAATCTAATCGAACCAATACATACTAGTCTAACAAATCAACTCGATCTTATGATAACCGGAGATTTCGATACAGAGAGTAAGTTCGATGCACGACCAGAGATATGCAAATACATCAGCATGATGCTTGAACCAGAGTCTCAAACCTATGTTACCATGTTCTTGAAGGGGTTAGCGAATGAGTTCTTCATGGATGGAGGACTGCGAGGACTCCGTGAGATTCGATTGCTAGTCCAAGAACAGCCTAAGTACAGTGATTTTGTAGTAGATCTATTGAGTAATGTGAGAACGAAGAATATGTCAGGATATGACATTGATTCGCTTGATCAACCTTCGACACTCTTGCTAGCACATGCCTTGAGAGTTTCCAGAGCACTAGATCTCTACGATAGGTGGAAGTAGTCTAGGCTAGCTTACGCCAGGTCAATGGAGAAACATGTGATGTGAGTGGAGTGTTCTTGTATTTCTCCATTAGAAGTTTAGCTTGATCCATATTTACATGATATTTGGGCCGTCTCATATCAAGTAGGTTTGGAATCCGTTTCAGAATCTGGTCCCTCATTAGACTTCTAAGTGCGAAACTGACGGTACGTGGTGCCATATCCAATTTGTCACTGATCTCTTTAGGACACATGGGACCATCGAGTATCAACGCACTTAGGATTGCGAAGGTGCTCTTGGGAGTTCTTCCAGGTCGTACAGACACCATATTTACACTCCTTCTTTCTTGATTCTGAGAAGGTTGCAAAGGATATCTATTTGCGTGAAGCTTTTGGGTGTGGTTTTAGCTTGAACAAGAAAGTTCAGAGCTCAAACACGAAACGGCAAGTGCGGTTTTGAGACGAACTATCTCTCAAGATATATCAAGAACTTCATCCATTGAGATTATGGTGTCAGAACTGGCAGGAATTGTCTTCTATAGAACAACAATGCTTGAAACAATCGTTGACTTCTATGTGAACGATGTTGGGATGCACATCTGGTTGGAACAGGATGATTGTACAATTCTAAGTCATGGAAATCTCCTGCTTGGATTCTGTAATCGTGATACAGTAGAGGTGGACTCTGTGATCTGTTTCTTTTATCCTACTGAGGATGATGTGGATGCCATGTATGAATTACTCAAAAACATCGCATCAACCGAACCAGCTATCAGTGAGAAATATCAGATCTACCAGTTCTTCGCAGAAGATCCAGAGGGTCGAGCTTTGGAATTCCAATCTTTCCTTCATCCAGTAGAACCAATCGGCTTTTAGCTTAGAGTGCAACCAGAGTGCTAGTTTCGACAGTCCAACCCAGTTCTTTTGCTGTCTTGAAGGCTTCACATGCCTCATTGTATTTACCAATAATCCAGAGGACTAAACGGAGTTTGTTCCATAAATTGGGATCTTTCTTGTCCTCTTTGATCTCTTTTCGTATATTCTTGACCAACTTCTTATATTCCTTGATCTCGAGCTTTCTAGATTCTTGAGCCTTCTTCAAGATTTCATGTATCTGATCACTCAGGATTCCGACAGGATATTTCAAAAACTCATCTGGCCTTTCTTTCATGAATGAATTGATTGCAGATTTTGGAGTGTCCTTCGCCCTCCAAAGCTCTCCATTGACCAATTTTTCTTCATATCCGCTCTGCATGAACTCCATCAATTCTTGAAGATTCGATGTGATTTCATGATCAGCACCTAGTGTCTTCTGACACCAGTCTAATTCACGATAAACAAGCTCTGAACCAACAACGTATGTAACTCGAGGGGTGGCCTCTATCCGCTTCAAATCGTTTAGAAGGTCCTTGACAGTGTATTGCTTTCTCTTAGTCAGTTTCGTGGCCACCGTAGCTTCACCCACCTGATGTTATGCTACTACTCTTTTGCCTGATAAATAATATCAGCGTGTAGTTCCAAGTTAGTATGAAACGTGCAATTGGACTCTCTGCACGTATTTCTTAATGTCAAACTTTCTCTTGAGCCCGTTGGCATTCATGTAACGTACCTTTCCGAAAATCTCACGTTCCTTCCAGGCTCTGTCATGCTTTCCAAAACACCATGCTACGCCGGTATAGCCATTCGGGTCACGACCATCAAGTTCGTACCTGTTGTTTAGAGTTATACATGTGTTATAGGCATCCTCAGGTGACTCACTCCATTCGAGAATCTTCTTGCCCCAATACATCCTCATGTATCCGTGCATCTTTCCATAATTCCTCATTTCGTGTTGTGCAGCATTCCAGTATGGATCGTGCGTCTTGGCCTGTTCAAACTCACGAAAAGAGTAGTTGTATTCTCGAGGGTCTAGAGCATGGATATCGAGGGTTTCTTTTGCCCAATTAGGTAGACAATCGATATTGTCATAGTCATCATTGAAGTAAACAAAGTTCATACTTAGCTCTCTTCGTACAACAAGCTCTTCGATATAGGATTCTGAACCAAGACTCTGGCTCTTCATAATCTCAAGGGCGATATCCAAGGGAGAAACTTGGCCAAAGTGCAAGTAAGGACTCATTTTCGAGAGTCTATCATGAGCAGGATCGTTTCGTCGGGTGTCGAAAACGTCCAAATCATTTGCTATGAATCTTCTAAGCATACGTCTAGCAGAGCTGGTACCGCCTTGGAGCTGAATCTGTTGGTGCGTTCGATTCTTAAAACGGAGGTCTTTCAAGACTGCTTCTATGTCAATGAGATCAACATCTCCTTGTTCGAACTCTCCAAATCGGTTCTTCAGGCGTCGCTTTTGTACAGGTATTAGATAGTCGTCGAGGAGTCTGTTAAGTTTTGGTCTAATAGTACCAGCAGAGTATTGTTCTTTCTGCGAAACTGTTTCAATTGGTACAATAACATTCGATTCAACCTGGTGCAAAGAACATTCAAGAGACCCCGCCAATTTCAACCTCCACTTTCTCTGTGGTCTTAGATAATCTCGGTCAACGACTACAATGGAAGCATCTTCACCAAGATCAGAAACAATCTTTGTTGGAACATCACGATAGATTACAAAGGGGATTCCTCGTTTCTTAAGAGATTCCTTCACTTCCGACAGGCCTTGGAGCATGAATCGATAGTGTGACACATTAGCTTCTGGATAATTATCAAGAAGGCAAAATACTACAGCAAGTGGTTGATTGAGTTTGTTGGATTGGTCTATTGCATATTCCAGAGCATGATTACATTCTGCCCTTTGGGAAGCTTGCATCCAATAGAGAACATACTTTCCATTCTGAACTGAATTTGTGTTCAGTTTACTTATTCGATTGTTGTGAATCAACTCATTCTTTCAGTTGAGTGGTGACTAATGAAGAGTTTGTTAGAAGGGTAGTTGCCAAAGCATCCACTCGGGGAGGAGAAGGTATAGTCGCACATAGATGGCGAATATCAACACTATGAGTGAAAGGCATACCACACCCCAGTCCCTCTTTCTGAATGAGAGAGTATACATGTATGTGCGGTTCTCACTGGCTCCGAAACCTCTAGATTCCATGCTCTCTGCAATGGAGAGAGCGCGTCTTATTGACACTATAATTAAAGGAACAATAATTGGAACGATGTTCCGAATTCTCTTCAACAAGTTCCCCTTGTCAAGCTCAACGCCTCGAGCTTTTTGTGCATCCATGATAGCATAGGCTTCTTGTCCAAGAGTAGGAACATATCTCATCGCCATACTCATTGCAAAGGCAAACTCGAAAGGGACTCGCATCTGGATTAGTGCCTGAGAAAGCTCCTCAGGATGTACCGTGAGAAAGAAAATGGAGAAGGAGGTCATCAAGGCTACCAGTCTGATAGTAAGAGCCAATGAGTGGGAGAAAGGATTAGGTCCTGTAGAGAGCAGTGTATTGAAGACGATGATGAAAATGAGTAGAACTGATAGCCCCTTCATGCTTCGAACCCAACGCCTTAGAGACTTTGCTGCAAACAGGATTGGAACTAGGCAGAAGAAGATAATTAATAGAGGGAGTATCTCCAAAAAGAGAAGTGATACCACAGCAAGAACTATGGCCATGAACATCTTTGCTCTTGGGTCGAGCTTGTGTATTACAGAGTTTTGTCGAGTGTACTGGAAGACATCGAGGAATGACATCTTAGGCACCTCCAAGAATCTTTGCGACAACTTCTTCCAGATCATCCATCAATGTGATTCTTTCATGAACCTCAGGGAACATTTCATGAAGATGCTGTGCAGCTTCGGTGAGTTGAGGTTTCGTGAGTGAACATTCCTCTATTACAGTGTCATTACTGAGGACTGAGTTAGTAGGACCATCAGCTACAATAAGTCCATTTGCCATTGCAATCGTTCGTGGAAAGTTCTCAATTACAAATTCGATATCATGGGTAACCACAATCACTGTCTTGCCTTGTTCATTCAATTCACTGAGCATCTTTGCGAGATTTTCCTTCTGCTTGGCATCCTGACCTATTGTTGGTTCATCTAGAGACAGTATTCTTGGCGCAGTGGCAAGAACTGAAGCAAGTGCGACCCGTTTCCTTTCACCCCCAGAGAGTGTGAATGGGGATCTTTCAGAGAGCTCTTCGAGTCCTAGGTTAGATAGTGTTTCCTCACACCTGTCCTCAGCATCATCCTTAGAGTATCCAAGGTTCTCCAGACTAAACATCAGCTCTCGCCTGACACTATCAAGGAAGAGCTGATGGTCGGGATTCTGCATGACTAGTCCTATCTCGCGGGAAAGTTCAGCAACCGAATAGTGCTTTGTGTCAACACCGTCAAGAATTACACGACCACTGTCTGGTCGGAGTAGTCCATTGAGGTGTTTCACAAGTGTCGTCTTACCTGCTCCATTACTACCCACTATTGCTATTCTCTCACCGTCATCAATCTGAAGAGATACTCCTCTTAACGCAGTATACAGACCATCATATGCAAAGTGTACATCCTCTAGGAGTATCATCGTTGTTTGACCTCCCGGACAAACTTTGCTAGTTCAGCTCCAGTGAGAGGGACTGATTCGAGTTTGATTCCTTTTTCCTTGAGTCGTTTGTACAAATTGGTGGCCTTGGGAATTCCGACACCAATGTCCTGACATATGTCCATTGTGAGGACATCTCTTGGTTCACCATCAGCGACGATGCAACCATTATCCATCAACACCACACGAGATGCATCCTTTGAAACCAAATCTAAACGATGTTCGACTAGAACTACAGTGAGGTCGCGTCTATTCAAGTTAGCAATGATTTCGAGAATATTTTCTGCACTCTTAGGGTCAAGATTCGATGTAGGTTCGTCTGCTACAAGAATCTTGGGTTTGAGAGCAAGTGTAGCGGCTATGGCGACCCGTTGTTGTTCTCCCCCAGACATCTCATGGGGATGTTTTTCCCTCAAGTGTTCGAGGTCGAGCATATCAATGAGTTCCTCTACTCTGCGACGGACCTCATCTGCATCAACACCAAGGTTTTCGGGTCCAAAAGCAATCTCACGTTCTACGTTCAGGGTAACGAGTTGGTTCTCAGGTTGTTGAAAGACAAGACCTGCAGTCGGTGCGAGCTCTGCAACACTGTGATCTCGAGTGTTTTTTCCATCGACGATGACATTACCTGCGATATACCCACGATGAAACTGAGGCACTAGTCCATTTATAGCGCGACAGAGGGTTGTCTTCCCACAGCCGGAAGGCCCAGTTATTACAAGAAACTCTCCCTGTTCGATTTTGAGATTTATATGCCGAAGTGCTAGAGTATCTGCTCCTAGATATTTGAAACTGAAGTCATCAAACTCTACAAGGGGCATTCTACTCATCACTCTCTATTGATGTGTCCTCAATGGCGCTCCTAATAATTTCTAGTGATTTCTCGAGAGCTTCATCAAGATGCTTCTTTCCATTTGCACCAGCTGCATTCGCATGTCCACCACCCTCGCCATCTATCAAGACACCTATAGTGTCCATCACATCAGTCCCCAGATTGATTCCAGTGCTTTCATAGAATGCGCGAGTGCTTCGTGAGCTGAGCCGAACAGTCCCCTTTCTCGGCGAGCCTCCTACGATTGCGACGTCTGCGCCAAGCTCGATTAGTCCACGACAAGCGCTAGCTTCAAAAGCATTGATTTTTGAAACTGCGAGAATCCAGTTTCCTACGAGATGAACCTTTACTCGCCTCGCGGCCTTGAGTCTAGCTATACGTTCGGATCGATCAGGCTGGATGAGTAATGATTTGACACATTCATCATAAACGGCTCCAGCTCGAACGAGTTTTATTGCAGCTGACAAGGTGTTGGTGTCAGCATAGAAAAATCGACGTGTGTCAAACAACATACCTGTAAGAAGGAGATTTGCTGTGTCGGAGTCAATAGAAATCCCAAGTTCTTCGAATACATCTACTAATATCTCACATGTTGATGATTTCTCGCTGTGGACAATCTGATATTTTGCCAAAGAGTCGATTTCCAGATTCGCTTCATGATGGTCAACGACTAACGTAATCGTAGAATCAATAATGATGTCCTGGAGGGCAGGTCCTAGCTGGAACCGGCTGTTTGTATCAATAAGTACATAGAAATCATGAGATTCATCAGACGTCTTCTTTATGGATACGTCAGGAGCAAACTTCCTGAGAACTTGATTTGATAGTTTGCTACTATCATCTGCTACGAGGGTAGCGAAACCTGATGGATTAATTAATCCGTAAAGACGCGCAAATGCAATCATTGCACAAACTGCATCTGGATCAGCATTCTGATGACCAATAATTAGAGGTTTCTCGACATCTTTGAGTATCTCGTTGAGGTTCACTGACCCTTCATCTCCGTCAACTGTTTCTCAAGCCACTCAATCCCGAAGTCTGTTGCCTCCCGTAATAGGTCATCAAGTGAGTGCCCTGTATCAAAGACCTGGCTTAGCTCAATTTGGACATCGAGGTCAAGCTGGCCATTCTCTAAATCGAGGGTACAGCTGACGAACATACTCTCTATGCTTTTCTCTGGAATCTTTTCTACAATATAGCCACTAATCTGAGCCTCGCAGTCCTCTGTAAGCTTCTCTAGGGCTTCCTCCGACAGTTCCGGTAGCCCGATGCTCAGTACTGGACTCATCTCTCTCACTGAAGACGCAGATTGCGTTTTGAAAGCTCTATTTCAATCTTAGACTGAAGCTCCTTCAATTGCTCAGCTAGTTTCTCGGTCTGTTTTGAGGTGGAGGCAAGTCGCATCTCAATGGTCTTTTGTCGGTCCTCAAGCTCTTCCTGAACGGCGGGTTTTTCAACCTTGAACATGACCTGTCCTACAGCCTTGTAGGTAACAACGTCATCAGATTGCTTCTTCAGTTCCTCAAGTGTCCCTTTGATTTCAGTGAGTTCTGCTTGAAGTGTCTGGGACATAGCTACCAGTGTTTCATGATTACGACGCATGGTATCAAATTTCTGAAGTTCCTGCTCGAGTGCGGGAGGTATTGTCTGGGCCATTATTGATTCACTCCTTATCACAAAACGGCACGTTTCAGACTGCGCCTTCTGAGATGGGACTTAAAGTTTTGCTAAGGAACATCAAGTGAGTTCAACTGTTCGGAGACATGCAGACACCCACGCAATGTAGGAATTCATTGCAGCTCTAAGGGCAGTGATGTCGTTCGCCTCTACTTTGATTACAAGGACATTGTCACGAATTGATACGTTGGTCGTGGCTCTATCAGAAGGACCCGATTTGGTTTCAGGACTCAAAGCAGCCAACAGTAGTTCTGCGGTTTCCTTGGATTCCAAAGGGATTTCAATAGTAGATTTTCCCTTCATAAGGCCATTATTCATTTTCCTCACTTCTTCTGATAGAGGTCACCCTGATTCTTGGACCTATCTCTATGCCATCAGTAGTGTGATAATGCGTCCAAAGAATCTTTCCAGGAGTGTCGTCCTGTAACCAGATCAGTGTCTGTCCAGGATCCATATTGGTAGTTTCTATATGGGAAACTTCTTTCAAGTCTAGATTCATGAGTGTCGACAACAATCTTCCCAAGGCATGAGTCTTGTAACTGCTCTCTGATTCAACAAAGACTCCATATACTGCGTTAGTTCTTAGCTTTTCTGTATTTACTTCGCGACGGAGCATTGCCATCTCAATCTTGATGGAGGCTAGTTCTTCTTTACTAGACGAGGTGAAACTGAGAATACTTGGATTACCTTTCCACATAGAAATAATGAGAGCTGCATTTGCTCCAGTCTGTCTAACCCGCGAAGCTATTTCTGAAAGCCCCATACCACCACGATTGAATCGTTCAGTCCCTGGAAGTACAGTCCAAAGGTCACGTGCAAAAGCACGTACTCGATTGGATGTCTTCCTTGAAGTGGTAATTAAAAGACTAGGCAAGACAGTCAGGCCTTTGATTATTCTTCTGATTCAGCTGTAGGTACAGGTTCTTCTCCAGATTCAGCAATATCAGATTCTTCAACGACATCTTCCTTCTCGACATTAGGAAGAAAATCTAGTGCATCTTCGATGTCTTCATCATCACGTAGGGCCAGAAAATCACCAGAAACCCTCTGGGCAATAGCTCGTTTTGCAGCTTTTCCAGCATCTGTGTAGGGCACGTAAGCTCCTCCAGCAAAAAGTAAATCACATTTGCTGCATCGCCATAGTCCAACAGCCTTTCTCTTCAATGCTTTTGTAGCACATGCTGGACAGCGATTCGGCTCATTTCGTTTCTTCTCGATATCAAGGACTCTTCGTCGAAGTTTCGCACCATACCTTGATCCGAATCTACCAGTGCTACCAACCTTCTTGGTTCGTGCCATTTTCAGGGTCTCCTTACAATTCTGAGGCTGCTGGAACCTATCAGTCGCCCAGCAGTTTCTCTTATTATCGTTTCTATCCGTAAACAGAAATCAGATGACCAGAATGATACTGGTCATCCTTCATTTTCTATTCAACAGACTTTACAGCATCATCGATTGCGTTTCTTATGCTCACTGCAGATTCCAGAGCCATTTCCATAGCTTTCTCAACTAATTCCATGGATATAGGACCTGCCCCACCACCTTTCTGCATGGCTGTGAAGTTGTTTTCTCTGTCCACTGCCATTGTTAGTCTGCAGTCTTGTACAAACTCCTCCTTCAGAATTGGGTCAATGATGATATTCTCATCAATCTTGGAAACAGTGTGCTCGATTGCAACATTTTTGATTGGCAATGAGATTATTTCACCAGTTTCAACTAGCTTTTTATCTTCCCATTTCATTTCAGGATATTTTGTAGTTAGTAATGCAGCATTAACAGCAATAGATGATGCATCAATGAGATTACCATCATACTCGAGGGGGTATACGTCTGCAAACACCATGTAGACACTCTTCCCTTCCTCTATGCAGAGTTTCTTCGCATCCACAGTTTCTGACTCTCGAACTCCACGATCTACAACACGTGCAAGCTCAATAGCATCCTCTTTTGGAGGACCAAGCTCGAACAGTGGCGAAGCGATTGGTGACATTTCAGCTGTCACCATTGTAACTCCTTCATCAGGTGTGTCAGGATATGGATCTCCGACAAGGACTTTCACTCCAGCAACAACACTTGTGTCGCCAAGTCTGACTAGAGCCGATCCTTCAGCCTTTGCATGAACTACGTTGACCTCAATCTCGAGGTCACGGTATTCTGATGTTCCACGACCGTCAAGACGCTCTCCCTTCCGAAGGAGGTCAGCTATGAAAGCGTGATCAATGTGACTTATTGTTTCTGAGGTATAATCTCCCATTCTACTCATCCTCCATCAGTTCAGCTTCACCCAGATCTGTTTCTAGGTCATCATCGTATTCATCTTCGTCATCATCATCATCATCATCGTCAGATTTTTTGACGTATGCACGTTTCAGGGCGTCCTTCTGAAGTTCATGGAGATACTTGCATGAATTGATACCCATCTGCATTGCTTCAAGGAGTTCTTCCTTTGAAAAAGAACCATCCTGTTGTAGAAGAGTGATCTCTTCAGACTGGGGGACTATTGCCATGGGAACATCTCCTTCCCCATACTTGTCCTCTTCATCTCCAAGATCAACCAGAAGTTTACCATCAGCTTTTCCTACTGCAACAGCAGGAACCAAGCTGCGCATTGGTATCCCAGCATCTGCAAGTGCCAATGATGCTGCATTAATCGCAGCACAACGTGTGCCACCATCTGCTTGAATCACTGTAACGAAGACATCTACCACAGCCTTCGGGAATTCCTCTAGGAAGAGCACTGGTCGTAATGCGTTGGCAATGACCATTGAAATTTCCTTCTCTCTTCGAGAGGGAGCAGGTCTCTTCCTATCAGGAACAGAGAATGTTGCCATTCTATATGTCACCCTTAGATAGGCTCTGTCATTCAGTGTTAGATGTCTGGGGTGTAACTCACGTGGACCGTAGACTCCAGCTATGATGTATGTCTTACCTTGTCGGATTGACGCGGAGCCATCTGCCTGTTTGAGCACACCAACCTTTAGCTCAATCGGTCGCATTTCATCAGGTCTGCGACCATCTACTCTCAAGCCCTCTGGACTGATCAAAAAATCAGGCTTTTCTTCAGGACTCATTCTTCACTCACTTCCTCTTTTAATTCTTCAATTTCTTCATCCTTCTCAGCCTCTACCTCTTCCGTTTCGGGTTCAGCCTCTGGCTCAACCTCTGGTTCAGGCTCAGGCTCTGGTTCGGGTTCGGGCTCTGAGTCCGGTTTTGATTCAGGTTCAGGCTCAGGCTCTGGTTCAGCTTCTGGCTCTGACTCAACCTCTAGTTCAGGCTCAGGCTCTGGTTCTTCAAGAACTTCCTCAACCTGCTCAGGTTCAGCGTCAGAGGAGGGCTGGATCTTTTCCAGTTCCTCCACAAGCATCTGACTGATTCTATCAGTCAATTTGGTCGTGTGCGCTTGCGTTTCAATTGTCCTGAACGCCTTTATTGCAAGGCGTAGAATCTCCGTATTCGGAGCTTTTATCCAAATTCGACCATTTTGACCAACAATGGTTTGGATCTTCAAGTGGTCGTTGATCATGTTAATCATAGACCCTCTTCTACCAATAATCCGGGGGATTTTTGCGGGACTCACTTCAAGAATCATTCCATCAGTGAGCACTCTGAGACCTCTTCCTTTCATTCCCAGGAATGGACCGCTGTTTCGGTCAAATGCAATAACCTCGGCGGAAATGGTGTCACCAATATCCATGTACTCTGAGATGTCATCAGAGTAAGGACGTCTTAATGCATTATTCGCGTGTAGAGAGGCACCATATGGTCCTCCTATGTCCACCTTCCAATTGTTGCCAGCTACAATATTGATTACACCAATAACAAGATCACCTTCCTTTGGGACGTAAGCACCTTGTAGAGCAACAACTTTGACTGTGTTTCCTCTAAGTTCTGCTAAGCCCACAAGAGAAGAATAGATCTTGCCATCTTCATCATATGTACCGAAGGAGGCTCTATACCTACCATCAGCAAGCAACTGCCCGGGGACAACTACCTCACGTTTTTGAAAATATACTGCCAATTACTATTTCCCTCATTCTTGTTCTAAGTTTCAATTACTATTCATTGATCATGATTATCTGACGACTTCTATTCGGATTTGTCCCTTCGTCAGTTTGTTCAGTTCATCATAGAGCTCTTGTCTCTTTTGAGCAGGAAGTTCAACAAGTCCAGTCCAAGAACCATCGTGACCCCAAGATTCAGATTTGATTACTCCAGTATTTGCCACTAGATTGTACCCTTTCCCGGAGAAAGATGCTGGGAGGGTTATCTGTAGCTTCACACTTTCGAATGAAATTGGAATGATTACACGAAGTGCCTTGACAACTGTTGGCACTTGCTCTTCTACTGATAGGAAGGGATCCACACGAACTTTGGCTTCTTCCATTGCTTGACGGATTCGATCAGGTGGATGAGGATGTCCTGTTTGTGGATTCATTGCACGTTTTGAGAGGTCATTGATTATTGTTTCCGTCTTTTCTGCCACCAGTTGCTCTCTCTGCTCATGGGTCAATTTGAACTCACCATGTTTTAGTATCTCAGGAGCAACCTCAAAGACTCTGTCCGAGCCAAAGGCATCCTTCACTAGGCTGTCAGTAGCATGTTCACCCCGTTTGGCATCCTCGTAAATCTCGTAGGACTTCAGAATGTCTTCGAGAGGTACGTCTTCTCCTCGTCTGTAGTCAAAGGCAAGATTCGGATCAACAAACAGCTCGAATCGCAGGTGGCCTTTCTGGATACCAATAACCACAGCGTCGAGCTCTAACCACTTCTCTCCAGATTTCTTTCCAGATCCTCCTCCGCCACTCATTTTCCGCCAACTCTCATTCTTTCTTGGTTTTGTTAGGATTGAGGAATCCTTCAATCTCAGGCATTGATAATTTCACAAAGGTTCGAGTCGATTTAGGAATTCTAGCAATCTCAACGTTGTCTGCAGACAATTCCGTTTCATCAGACTCTCTTAATGCATTCAAGGCGAGAGCCACCGCCTCATCCAGACTCATCTTCTTTGAGTAGTTTTTCTCCAGATATTCACCAGCTCGAGCTGCACCCCTTCCAAGGACTGCGGCCAGGAAACCCCAATATGTTCCAACAGGATCAGTCACAAACATTTTTGGTGAGCCATCATAATCATTGGATCCAATTATCATTGCGACCCCATATGGTCTTGCTGAATAGCCTCGTGTGAATTGTGCCTTGTGATCACAAATGTGTTCAGCAAGTGCTTCTGCTGGAATAGGCTCTTCATATGTCAACCAGTATCTCTGTGCCTGTAATCTGGCTTCAGCAATCAACTTACGAGCATCAGCTGTAAGTCCTGAAGTTGCTATACCAAGATGTTCGTCGATTTTGGAGATTTTCTCAATACTATCTGGTTCTTGCAATGGTTTGACCTTCTTTTTGGCAAGAAATATCACTCCATCGTCAACAAGAACTCCGATTGATGTTTCACCTAATTCAACGGCTTTTTTTGCGTACTCAGCTGCAAAGATTCTCCCATCAGGACTAAATATACCAGTACTCGTATCATAGCCAGAGCCAGAGATCCCAAACATAGTATCTTCCTCCAAGAGCCTCTAGAACACAACGGAAGTCGGAACATTACCATTGATACAATCCAACAATTCCGATGGGTCACAAGGACTCTCTTGTTGACAGCCCTAGGCAATCTTGCCTCAAGGCTCTGAATCGAAAGCTCAGACCTATACTCATAAAGCTTCTGGTGCATCCTTGAGTTTGATATTGATAATGATGATTGAATTATTCTTGTAGTAAGTATAGATAGACTACAAACCCAAGAGATACAATCACTGAGGCAGCTCCTACGAAAACGCCAAACATGGTTGATGCCATGATTGCCTGTGCAATCAGAAGGATTATGACTTCTGCCCATCCTGCCCTGATGTCAGTCAACATCAATCTGAGATTAATCACAGAAACAGAGAGGAAAATGAAGAACATTAACATCACAAGCACTTCGATGGCCACTGTGACAGACGGATTGATTGCGTTCAAAGCACCTACAGGACTTGTATCAATGATATCTGGTGAAGACCAGGCCCATAGGGCGAGTGCAATAATCAGGAATAACAAAGTGAACGTAATAGTGATTATTGAGGAACGCATTATAGTGCTTCTTTCTGGGGTATCTTCACTCACTGTCTTGGCACCGACCTTGGAGCCGAGATGCCTACGTTTCACACTTAAAGATACCGACAGATTGAACATTGGCTGGTCAATGTTCATGGTGGTCATGGTTTGTTCCCATAACTGTATCAAGGGTGACTTCAACGAGTTCCTCATCGATTGTGCCAATCTCTACGTGAACTCTTTCCCTGAGCCTCTTTATCTGTAGGGCAAGTATGTATGAGAAGGCAGCAAGAATACCGGCAATTGCACTTGGAGAAACATATAGAACGAATGATGTTCCAATGCCAACAAATTCAGCAGTTACAGCTATCAGAAACACTGTGATGATCACGCCTCGTACTGACTTGACCAGTTCGTTCGATGCTGCAGCTGGTGCAATCATTATCGCATAAACAAGAATAGCACCAACAGCTTTTGTAGCAAGAGCGATCGCTAGTGCTGATACTATGAGCATTAGGTAGTGATATACACGTGCGTTCATACCATGGGCAATTGATCCTTCCATGTCGACGCTTACATAGACAAACTCTTTGTTAAACATCAACGTGATAATCCCAAGTAGGGCTGCAGTGCTTGCAAGCAGTATTAGGTCTAAATCATTCAGGAGAAGGATATCACCTACAAGATACCCCCAGATTTGAGGAACTCTATAGGGAGGGATATAGTACATCAGGAAGACAGCCAAGCTCATGGAAAGAGCGAATGACACACCAACTGCAACTTCCATCTTCTGAGTGATTCCTGATTCGCCAGCATAGCCAGTGAAGAGTGCAACTAGAATTGCGAACAGTAACGCACCAACGACAGGATCGAACCAAGGAGCGATTCCTGAGTCTTGAAGGAAAATCCCAAGTGCGGCTCCACCAAGAGCTGCATGCGCAACCCCTGAAGCCATGAATGATAGACCACGAAAGACAAGGAATGTCCCACTAGCTGCAGCTACAATGGCGACCAAGATTGCTCCAATCAATGCTCGTTGAAGAAAGGGACTCGTGAGGATCACTTGGAGAATGTCAATCATGTCGATCCATCCCTGAGTCACGAGTCATGCAGTATCGATGACCTGAGTGTTCAACAATTCGGGCAGAAGGTCCATACACCTTCTTGATGAGTTCCGGATCCATGACTGAACATGGTTCACCAGTACCAATCACAGTGTTCTTCAGGAGAAGCACATCTTCAACGAGTGTGTGAATAGGATTTAGATCGTGTGTGACCATAATTATACTAACATCGTTCTCTTTATGGTACCTACCAAGGGCTTCGACAATAAGGTCTTGACTTTCAACATCGGTCCCTGACAGAGGTTCATCAAGAACCAGTATTGAACCCTCACTAGCAAGTGCTCTTGCAACTAGAACACGCTGCCTTTGACCTCCGGATAGTTCAGGAAAGGGTCGTTCCCATAGATCATCCATGTTTACCTGCTGAAGAGCATTTCTTGCTATTGCTATGTCCTTGGATGATGCAAAACGAGGTGGCAGTTTCTTTAGCAGTCTACCCATCAACACAATGTCTTTGACCTTCATCGGTACTGTGAGCTCAATTTGGTCTCGTTGAGGAACGTATCTGACAATCTTGCGAATCGTCCTCGACTTCTTCTGAGAATCATAGCCTTTGACCTTGATTGTCCCCTGTGTAGGTTTAATCAGCCCAAGAGAAGTCCTGATGAGTGTAGACTTTCCAGACCCATTTGGTCCTATGATGGCCATGAAGCTAGGAGATTTTATTCTAAAAGACACGTTATTGAGTGCAAGCTCACCATTTGGATAACGAACGAAGAGGTTGTTTGCTTCAATCAGTGGAACAGACTCCATCAAATACCGCCTCCCATGAAACTCACATCCACCTTCAGCACTTTCTTTTGTGCACGTAGTTTCTTCAGGAACTCACGAACTTCATTAGCTTTTGCAGTCACAACCATCACTTCTACACAGTTACCAGTACTAGTGTGATCGTGTATCAATGCAGTCAATGCATCCCCGTATTCATGCTGAACTGCACTGATGCCTTGTCCATGACCTTTCTTCGCATAGAGCGCCGTGAATACTGCTGTAACTGTTCCCTTTGCATTCTCGATGGAACGATGTTCAGTAAGTAATTTTTGTAATGCATGTCGAACAACATCGGACCTGTTGGAGAACTGTCCATGCTTCTTTAGGAACTCTAGCTCCGTTAGGTCAGAATCAGTCATGGATATTGCAACAATGGGCATCATAACACCTCTCGAGCAGCACTCAGTTAGTAACTATTACTAAAATATTATTAAGGATTTGGCTACATGAATTTCTGAAGTGATGTTTTTGAAGAGGAGATTATATGCACTAATACCACTTGTCCTACTCTTTATACCTTTGACTATGAGTTCGATGGTTGTTAATGTTCAAGCGCAAGTGGAGCCTGTATTTGATATCGCTGCATCTGTTTCCTCTTTGGCTGGAATATCTCAAGAAGTGGGAGGCTCTCTTGTTAGGATGTCAACCTTGCTTGATCAGGAAGCCGATCCTCACACCTATGCATTCACACCGGAGGTCATAGCGATGGCTGAGGCTGCAGACCTTCTGGTGTTTACCGGACACTTTCACTGGGAAGAAGAGCTTGCCAATCTAACAGCGACACCTTTCATTTCTTTCCACGATGACAATGCGCTTGAGATGTATGAAGAATATGGAGCATCTTTATCACCTATGCCAGGAGAAGAAGAAACCATAGTGGATGGAGGCCATGACCACGAGGGGAATCCACATGCATTTTGGCTGCTCCCTCAAAATGCTCTTGCAATAGCGAATGCTACAAGAGCAGCATTGACCTCTCTCAATGCGACCTTTGCGGGCGATTGGTCGGCTAACTTCAATTCGTTTTCAGATTCGATTGATGGACTTCAAACCACTATTGATACTCTTAATCTCATCCATGGCTTTTCAGACATGCATGCAGTTGTCGTTTCACCAGCTGAAGCATACGTCGCTGAAGCTTTCGGAATTACATGTGACGCTGTCCTACAGATTGAAGACATCACCTTACCAGTAGCTAAATTGCTAGAAGTTCAAGAAGCCATTCGAAATGGCAGTATCAGTCTGATAATTGGTTCAGATATTAGCCAATTCCAGGCTGGTGGAGATTTTGCGTATCAGATACAGACGGACTACGGAGGAATCCTCATCTGGTGGAGAACAGTATTCTTTGCAGAGTCTGAATATTTTTGGTTGATGAACTATAATTTAGGAGCATTGGTGTCTGGTATTGAAGGGCGATCTGGAACCACATCAAACAACTCATTCAATGTGGGACTACTTGCATTATCTGCTGTGCTTGGAATCTTTGTCACTATAGAATCAGTTCTTCTGGTCATGCGTGCGAGAGCTGAATAGACAAATTCTATTGTTCTACCTTTGTCCCAAGACGCATGTTATATACTGTGAACTCCAACTCAGTCAGTTCATCTTGGAGGATTCTGTATTTTTCATCGAACTCATCTTGGCCAATGATCCCGGCCTTCTTATCAGAAACCAGTTGTTTCAGTGCTTTCTGACGTTCCTTGATCTTGTTCTTCAGACTCTCCCATTCTTCCCTGTGAGATGAAACTGATTGCCCCCAGCTCTTGCTGGCATCAGCATCTTGGTCCAATTTATGTACAACATCGTCCAGTGACTTCTTGATCTTTTCAGAGTCACTAGACTTCTCTGAATCATCGCCCAACTTATTCACCAATAGTTAGGTCTAGGAATGGTATTTGATAAATACCTTCAGATTGCGCTATCAGCTTAACCCAGAAAGAGTAGGAGAAATGGGATTATCGGGAGCAATAGTAGAGTTCCTACGGTGACTGTAGTCGAAGCAGTTTCTACATCTAGGTCGAAACCTGATGCATATACTACTGTCAGAACAGCTGACGGCATCAGAGACTCTACTATTAGAACCTGTAAGGGAACTTGGGAGAGTCCGGAGAATAGGATAATTGGTAGCATGATTAGAGGGATGATCAGCTGCCTTACTGCAATGACATTCAATGCAACACGGATGTCAGAGAGAGAGAATCGAATTCCTACACCAATACCAACTGACAATAATGCTAAGTATGTCGTTAATGATGGATTATAGGATAATACAGATATGAGTGACTCAGGAAGCACAAGTCCAAAGGTAAGGAAAATCAGTGCAGTTAATGCAGCGAGAAACGGAGGGAAGAGAATTGCATCCTTTGCAATCTTGTTCCAACCAGCATCTTTCTCGCTGAAAGTCGCGCCCATGAAGGAACCCAGCGTAACGATGAGGGTCATTTGAGTCAGAGAGAAAAGGACCACAAAAGGGACACCTGAAGGTCCCAAGAACATGAGGACTAGTGGAAGTGGAATAAACAGAGCGTTGTTGAAGGTGGAACAGATGTACAGTGAGCCTTTTGTCTGAACCATCATTTCGCTTCGTTTCAATCGGAAATATATCAGAACAGGTCCAAGAAGATGAATCAACACAGCTAGCATGAGATAGGCAGGAATTTCGACCAGTGATGATGGCGAAGAAGTGACAAGAACATAGAACACCAATAGTGGTACTAGAATATTGATGAGGACTGAATTGAGGTGTTTGTTAACAGCCTGACCCTTGTCAGACAAACGGGCTATTAGATATCCAATGACGATGAATCCATAGAAGAGTGTCATTTGAATAAAGAAGGCATCGATTGTCTGGATTGCTAACACCTAGTCTGGGGCAGTTTTTTCTACGAAATAAGGTAATGGATGAGGGAATTAGTTACAGATCGGTTATTCCCAATTCTTCAAGGGCTTCAATTGATGGTCTACCAGACTTTCGGTCCCATTTTCGATACTCGTAATATTCTCTTAGTTGAGAATCCACATCTGGTACAAAGTCATCGGTGATGCTTTCTGCATGAGGTTCGAGGAGTGGTAGAGGTAGTTTTTCATCAGAAGTCTTGAGTCCGCATCTTAAGTTAAACAACCTTTTCATAGTGACTGCACGAGCTCCGATGGTCATTATGTCCTCAAGTTGATAATTGGACCCAATTGCTAGATTCAATAGCTCTACAATGGATTCCGGAGGAACTATAGCAAAATGACACATTATCACAGAGTCAAAGAATGCTCGAAATTCCTGAGACTTTGCTGCAATCTTGCCCTTGTCTTCATTCTCTAAGCGATCCCCAGCAACAATTCCAAGGGTTCTTACGTCCGCACCCATATCGACACTATACATGTCACCTTCCATGTGAGACGCTCCTCGAGATGCGATGGTGTAAACAGTTGCCATACCAGAAAAAGCACGAGGGTCGTGGTTTGGAATCTCTAGTCCTCTCACATGAAGCACGATATCCTCAGCTGAATGTTTTCTGGCAACTGCAAGAGCACCATCCGCTAGTAGATTTCCAAGACCATCTCGTTTTGCAATACTATGTATTGTTTCCATAACTCCATCAGGATTATTCCAGGTGAATCCATAGTCAGCTTTTCCAATGTCACAGAGAAGTGTAGTGAATGAAATCGTACTTCCACAACTTATAGTGTCCATTCCATACTGATTGCAAAGTCTGTTCATGAGAGTGATTTTCTTCAGATCAGAGATTAATAGGTTCGAACCAAACGAAGCCACAGTCTGAAACTCCGGACCACCAATATCAACGAGATCATACTCGGGAATAGACACCTTTCTTCCACATCCAATAGGACAGGAATAACAGGCGGTACGCCCCGTGAGAATTTCTTCCATTGACTTTGCGTTTATGAGATCAGCATCGTCAAACTCAATTTCTTGAAAATACTTGATGGGCATATCATTAAACATCATACCAATGTCCACGTACATGACTGTTCCTTGCTCGCGGAGATGAGTCATTGCTTCAGCAAGTGTTTTTCGTGTTCTCTGTGCTAACTCCTGGAAATCTTCAGGGGTTTGAAGTGGTACTCGGTCATTACCCCCGACTGTGATAGCCTTGAGATTTTTCGATCCCATCACAGCTCCGAGACCGCATCGTGCAGAAACTCGTTCATTGGTGACAATACTCGCGAATTTGACTAAGTTCTCCCCAGCTGGACCAATACATGCAACTTGAACCCGTCCCAACTCTTCCTTCAGGATCTTTTGCGTAGTATCAGTCATTTTACCCCAAAGGTGGCCTGCTGGAACAATATCGACCCGACTATTATTGATCTGCAGAGTGACGGGATTCTCTGCACGACCTTCAATCAGAACACCATCATATCCTGAAAATTTTAGGAATGCTCCAAAATGACCTCCAACATGAGATTCACCCCAAAGATTCGTGATTGGAGACCTACTACACACTACATGGCGTCCGGTACAAGGAGCCAAGGTTCCTGTGAGAGGTCCTGTCATAAAAAGTAACTTGTTGTCTGGACTCAGGGGATCTGTATCTGGGTCTAAGAGATTATAGAGAAAGCGAGCTGCATATCCACTTCCACCAAGATATTCTGAAGCAATGGATTTGCTAATCTCAAAAGTGTTTGTTTCATTTGTTTTTAGATTTGCAGCTAGTATCTGACCCATATATCCAGCCATTGACCGTGCCTCTAGAATTCTCTCATCATTTCCCAGACGTCTTGTTCATCTTCCACAACATCCTCTGGAAGTTCGATGGGTGTACCAACCTGTCTTGCAGCCATGTAGATCTTACATGCTCGTTCTAAAAGAATAGATAGAAACAGTGCATCCTTGAGTGTCTTTGCAATACAGACCGCTCCATGATTAGCAATTAACGCGGCACTTCTTTCTTCAATTGCTTCTGCAACATTCTTTCCGAGTTGTTTTGTACCTGGCTGGGCATATTCACTCACTCGGACGTTTGCCCCGAGCTTTGGAACTATCTCATCAAGAATTGAAGGAAGTGACTCATGTAGAATAGCCATTGATGAGGCGTAGATACTATGCGTGTGTACAACTGCTAAAGCATCCATTCGGGTACGATAGAGTTCCAAATGCATGGGAAGCTCAACACTAGGATTACGATGACCCTCAATCGTTTCCCCCTGCAGATCAGTCACCACAGTATCGTCTATTGTCATCTCAGAATAATGGACAGAACTTGGTGAAATCACTACATGTTCATCAACTCGAAGACTCGCATTCCCAGAAGATCCAATGACAAGATTCTCTCCAAGCATTTGCAGACATATGTCAAGCAGTTCCTGTTTCTGTTTCTCATACATTTCTAATCAGCCTCATGCCAAATCTCAGACCATTGAGTATAGTATCTTTTGTACATTTTTGCACGACTATCAGGTTCATATATTGGCCTCCATTTGACCATTGCCTTGGATGCCTTTTCAAGCGACGAGTAATGATCGATACCTGTGGCAGCACAAATTGCCGCACCAAGAAGACTTCCCTCAGACTGTAGAGGTGTATTAACAGGCTTATTCAGAACGTTTGCAAGCATCTGAGGCCATGTGTTGGATTGACTCATACCTCCAATTGTCTTGATGGCAATAGATTCCCTGAATCCTTCCAACTGGTCAACATTTCCCTTGATGGCATAAGCTATATTCTCGATTACTGCATGAATGAAGTGAGGAACATCAAGAGGTTTGATTTGTGGCAGTGTAGGTTGTGGAAATATCATTCGAGCTTGCTTCACGTCTGTGAAATTCTTTGCATTCATTATGCTGGGACCCACAGCAACATAGGTGTCATTGCTTCCTGCAGCAACTTCTTTGACAATTTCATCAAGTGAATCAAAGGTTCGTTGAGCGCATTTTTCAGGATTCTCAGACCTTTCACATAGGAATTTAACAGCCCACTCGAGGTTTGCACCAGTCATTGTTGCATTACTCTCGAGTACCCATTCTCCTTTGAATATATGAGAGCCAGTCCAGATTTTTTGATCGGAGGAACAAATCCACTCATCAATTATCATCATCACTGGTGCAGTGCTTCCTGCAATCACTGTGATGTCACCCTTTTTTGATTCACTCGCTAGTAGTGCACAATGCGTATCTGCCCCACCCAAAACAACTGAAAGCCCTTCAGGAAGACCACAACTTCGAGAGGCAGTTTTAGTAACAGAACCGACGATTGTGCCAGCTTCCCGTATGTCTGGAAGTATATTCAGGTCAACATTAACAGATGATGCAACCTTCTCGCTCCAAGTACCTTTCTGGATGTCAAGAAAACCAGTACCTCCTGCAGATGAGAGGTCTGTGACATATTCTCCAGATAGTTTGTACGTGAGCCAATCGCAGAGAGGCAGAAGATGTGCAATAGACTCAAAGATCTCAGGTTCCTCTTCCTCAAACCAACTTAATCGTGCAGGAGAGAACATTAGAGGCGGCCAGCAGCCAGTTATCTCATGATATTGCTCACCTAGAGCTTCATCAATGATGTACTGATTCATAGCTCCACGAGCATCCAAATTTGGACTGCCATGGAGTTCAGTTCCGTGTTCATCGAGCAAGACAATGCCATGACGTTGACTAGTTGTTGAAATTGCTTCTAATTCCGAGGTTTTTAACTTTGAAATCCTGATTGCTTCTTTGACAACTGTACTCACTAATTTCCAGAAGTCAGTGGGATTGAACTCCAATGCAATTTCTAGATCTTGATGAGATGTGTATCCCCAAGATCTTCTTGAAACCCCGAGAACTTTCCCTGCAGTATCCAAGATCATGCATCGGACTCCAGTTGTCCCAGCATCTATTGCAGCTATTGCCA
The DNA here is from genome assembly GCA_048882045.1 of Candidatus Thorarchaeota archaeon. Lineage (GTDB taxonomy): Archaea > Asgardarchaeota > Thorarchaeia > Thorarchaeales > Thorarchaeaceae > SMTZ1-45. Next base: position 147,175 of record JBHLRZ010000001.1, read on the forward strand.
AGTCATTCCACCTCTAATCATAGACCTCTGGATTGAGTATGTGTGTAAGTCTCTCTCCTTTTAGAAATGCCTTGATATTTGATACAATAATGGATGATTGTCTGAGTATAGTTTCCTTTGTGTTACCTCCCATGTGGGGCATTACAGTCACATTGTTCAACTCAAGGAATTCGTTGTCACTATCAACTGGTTCCATGGAAAAGACATCAAGACCAGCCCCTGCTATTTTACCAGACTGGAGGGCTTCCTTGAGAGCGTATTCATCTATGATAGATGCTCTTGCGGTGTTGATGAAAACTGCCGTATTCTTCATCAAGTCAAACTCTTTGGCACCAAGCATCCCACGAGTTTCTTCTGTTGGAGCACAGTGGACTGTAACAATGTCAGAATGTTTCAAAAGTTCCTCAAGCTCGACGACCGAACCATTGACGTCCTCGACCCGATCTTTGTCTGCATACGGATCAGCGATTAGAATCTCAACTTCAAATCCTTTGAGTCGTTTAGCAACCTCATACCCAATCTGCCCTAACCCAATGATGCCAACTGTCCGACCTTTGAGTTCAAACCCCATGAGGTCATTATACATCTTCCCGAAATCTTTGAAGTCATCAACAAAAAACTCACTCTTGAGAAGACGTTCTGCAGCTGTGATATTTCGCAACTGTGAAAGCATCAGCGCAATTGCGAGCTCTGCAACTGCATTTGTATTTCGACCTGGTACCGATATCACAGGGATTCTCTTAGATGTGGCAGCAGAAACTGAGATGTTGTTTGGGTTCCCTCTGACAGATCCAACCAGCTTCAGATCGTGACCCTCAATGACGTCCTCTTTAATCTCATCACCTTCTACAATAACAATGTGATAGTTACCCTCCTTGATGACTGGAAGTAATGAACCACCCAAGTACAGTTTTCCTGTTTCCAGCCAACACTGATAGTCAACCTCGAGACCCTCTGACCGAAGTTCCTCAAGTGATTCCTCAGTGAGTGGAGCAGTGACGAGAACACGCAAAGACAAGTTCCTCCATAATCAAAGCTAATCTGTGTTTTCTTGTCCCTTTAAACATTCATCGAATTATTGTAAAACGAACAAGTTTGCGGCACAAACCGCGATGCGCTTCAAAGATTGTCAACGCCTTATATTCATTCTATGTATGTTAATACCTGTGATTTACAATGTCTGAATCTGCGATTAAGATAACAAATCTGACAAAACGGTTCGATGACATTACAGCCGTCGATGATCTCAGTCTTGAGATTGGGTGGGGCGAGCTGTTTGGTATCCTCGGACCGAATGGTGCAGGAAAAAGCACTACTGTCAATATACTCAATACACTTCTCGAGCCCTCTGAAGGGTCTGCCACAGTAGATGATCATGACGTTGTCTTTGATCCAGAGGGAGTTAGAGAAGTAATTGGTGTCTGTCCTCAGGAGCCGGCATTCTATCCACATCTTACTGGAAGAGAGAACATCATCCTCATGGGAGATATGCATCTCGTTCCAAAGGATGTCCTAAAAGACCGGCTCAATAACATGGTCGAGAAGATTGGGATGGAGGACCACATTGATAGACGTGCAAAGAAGTACAGTGGAGGAATGATTCGTCGAGTCAGTATGCTCATGGCACTCATCAGCGATCCAAAGATTGCTCTTCTAGATGAACCAACTGTTGCCATGGATCCAAAATCTCGCCGTGCAGTATGGGACTTCATTCGCGAGCTGAAGGAGAGAGGTAAGACAGTCATCCTGACCACTCACTACATGGAAGAAGCTCAGGAGCTATGCGACAGAGTGGCCATCATTGATGAAGGCAGCTTGATTGAAATCGGTTCTCCTGAAGAACTCATGCAAAAACACAACGCAAAGAACTTGGAAGAGGTCTTCCTAAAACTCACTGGAAAGAAACTGAGGGAGGCGGTCTAGAGATGAACCGCAGAAGAATTCTAGCATTAACAAAGAAGAATCTGAAGATGTTGACCAGAGAACCAGCTGTCCTCTTTATGCTGATTATATTCCCCCTTGCAATGACCTTCGTATTTGGAGTTGCATTTGGTGGTATTGGTGGAGGAGGCACAACCAGTTTCGATGTTGGTCTTCTGAATCAGGATGTTACTAGTCCACAGGGAGAGTGGAGCCAGGCCTTTGCTAACAACCTTACTTCATCAGAAGTATTTGTCATCCATAACTTTGATGACAATGTCACTGGCCAGGACGCACTCCTGCAAGGAAATATTGATGCTTTCATTGTGATTCCTGAAGGCTTCGGCGTAAGCATTGAATCATACTATGGTTCTCCGTTCGATCCCAGTGCTTGGGACAACTCAACAATTGGCTTGTATGTCGATAGCGGCTCAATGATGGCAGTGTCAGCCGTTCCACCGCTTGTCCAAGAGGTTCTTTTTAAGACAATCTTTGGAGAGGACGCAATTGCTATTGGTCTGCCTGTGGAGATTAGTAGTCCTGCTCTCGTTGAGTCTAGTACTCTCACTCAATGGGATTTCATGGCCCCAGGAATCTTTGCATTCGCAGCAATATTCATGACCATGATTGTTGCACAGTCAATGACTGTAGAGAGGGATGAGGGTCTCCTGAGAAGACTGAGGACAACACCTGCCTCATCAGGTGACTACATGCTAGGGCACACCTTCTCCTACATGATAATTGCAGTAGTCCAGGTCACTCTAGTCCTTATGACCTCCTACTTGATGGGGTACAGACCATCAACTGGAATTGCAGGGATAGGTTTCACATTTGTGATCTCTCTGGCATTCTCACTGGTGTCTGTAGGCTTCGGTCTCATCTCAGCGACACTATCCAAGTCAGCTGAAACATCGACAGGAATAAGCTTTGTATTCATCATGCCCCAGCTGTTTCTTGGCACATTCATGCCACTTGGAGGTGGAATGGAGGTTATTGCCAACTTCATGCCAAGCAAGTACATCACCGACGCGATAACAACTCTGTTCCTCAGGGGAGCTCCGATTACTGCTACAGTAATCTGGGTCGAGCTAGCCATCGTGTCATTAGTGGGAGTCCTACTCATCGCAGTGGGAATCATCCTGTTCGAAAGGCAGGGCACTCGCTAGGAGTCCTTCGGGACTCCGTCCTTTTTCTATTAGAGTTATTAGGGAGAGTTTCGAAAGTGAAAATGCTCCATAAAACTGAGGTGAGTGCATGAGCCCAGAGAATTCCGAAGATAATGAAGAAATGGTCGAAAAAGCAAAGCAGCTCCTTTTGCTCACGGATTTGATTGACAAGTATCCAATAGTTGTAGGACGCCGAGTAGCTGGTCTGGTGTACATAATTATTGCTGGAGGAATATCATTTACGACATTGACATTCATGTTTCTACTGAACATTCTGGGACCAGGAGACCCATTCCTAATCAATTTAGGATTTGTTTTTCTAAGCCTGTTCTTCTCGTGGATTGTCGCTTTTAGACTGATAGTACCACTGACACGTTCCTATCCCCAACCACTCCAAAATGATCAAGAGGGCAAGTATGTCTTTGCTGTCTGGGGAATTCTGGGAGCAGCGATTGTAATAGTTTCACTTATCCTATTTCCATCAGGGATGACCGATCAATTCCCTCCAGCGCTACAATCGATAATGGGAATAGGTTTTCTTTCCAACTATATATTGGCAAGGAAAAGTGGGCAGGAGGGACTCGTCACTCGGGAACATTTCTATTTTGCAATAGCTGCCTTTCTCAGCGTAATCCCAATGTTGATGTTTCCCGTCTTTGCGTATGTTCTTCTAGTCGTAGTAGATATGGGTGGTATTTACATAATCGGGATCTATATGCTTGTTACAGCTGAACAACTACTTCTAGAAAGCGAAGGACAGGGATAGGTTTGAGTCTAGATGGGGATCTCCTATCAGCATTGGTAGGACTCATGGAAGAAGACCGTGAAACAATGGTCCCCACAAGACTCTCTATTCTAGTGTATCTCTACTTCACTCAGTATGCAACTTTTCCAGTCCTTCAGAAGAAGCTTGGCCTGACATCAGGAAATCTCTCAAGCCATCTCAGAAAGCTGGAAGAACTGGGATTGATCAGAATTTCGAAACGATTTGTCGATCTAAAACCAACAACATTTGCAGTCTTGACAAAAGAGGGAGCTGAGCAAGTGAAAAGCCAAATGGTCCGCATGCGTGAATTGGTATCGAAGGTTGTAGAAAAGGGACCAATATCATAGCAGTAGTTTTTGTAACTTCAACAGGTCTGGCACTTCACCCTTGGTTTTGAGCTTCCCGGCTGAATAAGCAGCCATTGGGCTTTCTGTCTTCTCAATGATTGCAAAGAATACCGGAGAATCCATGGTCACCTGAAGTTCAGCATCAACCTCTCCCTCACCAACCTCCAGAAGTTCTGCATCACCAATCTTCATGAACATCTTGGAATCAATATCAGGAAAGATGAACAAGAGGGTCTTGTTGTATTCCTTGAACCTTCGTTGTATCTTTGGATCTTGGAAGCGTTCTCCAAGAGTCTGAAGAGTTGTGAGTATCTTTTCCTTTGACATGCAGGCACCAATCTTGAGAGTCACACAGCCCGAGTTATATCTTATTATAACTAACCGGTTGATTTATTAACAATAGTTCATTTTCTGTTCTGTCAATTTGGCGAGAGGATGATTTTGGCTGAACCGCAAGAAAGCATACCAAAGATAAGTAGGTACAGAAATTCTGCCACTTATGCGTGGGTCGGTGGTTGGATCTTCGCTGTTGTTTTCACACTCATCATTTGGTTCCTTGGTCCGTTCTTGGATCCAGTACTGGGAACACTGCTTCCTGACGCAGGAGCTGAATGGTATTACTGGAAGTTGCCAGTGCGTGATTTCATAACAATGCTCATTGTATGGACATTCTATCTGGCTCACCAGTTCACATTGTGGGGTTCAATTTACTGGGCAAGAAAAAACTTGGACCACCTTAAAGCAAATCCATCAAGAGGGTTGACAAAATATAATCAGGCTGCAATTATCATAAACGTGTTCTTCATCTTGCTCCATCTTGTTCAAACACACATCTGGTTTGATGGACTTGCGCAAGATGTGCCTATCTGGACGAGTCAGGGGTCAGTGATTGTCATGCTTGCGCTTATTCTGATAATTGAGAATCCCAGCCGAGGTTTATTCTTAGGCAAGAAGATGGGCAAACCGATGACTGCCCGTGTTTCAGGGTTCTTTAGAAGAAATCATGGATACATCATATCATGGGCGATTGTATACACGTTCTGGTTCCATCCAATGGCGTATGACCCACAGCTCATCTCAGGGTTCTTCTACATGTTTCTACTCTTCACTCAGATATCTCTGGCATACACTGTGGTGCATGTCAACAAAGGTTGGATTGTCTTTCTGGAGAGTTTTGTTGGAATACATGCATTTGTTGTAGCTACCTTTACTGCTTCACAGGCGGCGACTGGGATCTGGGTAATGTTTACTACAGGATTTGCGTTCATGTTTGTATTCACCTACATGTTTGCGTTCAAGGTGAGGAGAGAAATCAAGTGGGGAGTGTTTATAGGATACACTGCAGCTCTGGCTTGGATTTACCTACCAAGTGAGTTTGGTGGATATGGCAGAGCTTTGACATATCTAATGAGACTTGAGATGCTGTGGATTCCTATCATCCTCTATCTCCTTGCAATTGTCTTTGCAGGACTTGTATACATCTATCTGAAGGTTAAGGAATCTAGGTCGCAAAAACAGGACGAGGAAGAAGGAGATTAATCTCCTTTCCTCTCCAAAGTATTAACACAAATTAGAACACATGTTCCAACTAAATAAGTTAACGCTGTGAAGCCTCTGACAGAAAGATTATATCGCCTGTTCCATTGGAGCCAATGTCACTACGGTGCCTTGGAGAATTTACGATGGTCAGCGACTCAGCCAAGAAACCAGAACACAAGACCAAACCTACTGATGTCCTAGTGATAGGTGGCGGAATGGCAGGAATCAATGCATCCCTGGGTCTTGCAAACGGTGGTCATCACGCTCACATGATTGAGAAATCAGTGAACATTGGAGGGAACTATGTTGCTATCTACAAGATATTCCCTGCTCTCGAGTGTTCAGCCTGTGTCATGACACCATTAACATCATTTGTTGGCAAACACCCGAACATCACGATTCACCCATTGTCAACTGTTGAGAAAGTGACTGGGAAAGAGGGCGATTTCACAGTCACCATTCGAAAGAAAGCACGTTATGTTAACGAGGACAAATGTACTGGTTGTCAGCTCTGCATTCGTTCATGCCCCGTTGAAGTACCCAATGAATATGACAAGGGACTATCACTCAGAAAGGCAATCTACATGAACTTCCCTCAGCAGATACCGCTGATTGCGACTATCGACAGGGACGCCTGTATCGGGTGTGGGACCTGTGAGTCAGTGTGTCCACAGGACTGTATCATGTATGACGATGAGGACAAGGTGTTTGATCTCAACGTAGGCTCTATTATCATGGCAACCGGGTTCCAGGAGTACAGGCCACTTGACTACAGCGAGTACGGATACGGAATTTTCCCAAACGTTGTCACAACGATGGAGTATGATCGGCAGAGCCATCCGACAGGTCCGACAGATTCTCACATGGTAAGACCTTCAGATGGAAGAGAGCCAGAGAAAATCCTCTTCGTCAACTGCGTAGGAAGCAGAGACGTGAGGGAGAACATCAGTGGGTACAGCGAGCACTGCAACAGGGTTTGTTGTTCATTTGGACTCAAGCTCGCACAGGTAACCAGGATGCACTATCCTGAGGATCATTGTGAGATCATTTACACATACATGGATATGCGAACCGCTGGCAAAGCTCTCGAGGAGTTCTTGTGGGACTCACAGAGGAACCGTGGAATCAATTTCATTCGCGGCAGAGTGTCTGAGATTCAGGAAGACCCAGACACTCATGACCTGTTTGTAAAGATGGAGAACACAGACACTGGAGAGATAATCGAGATTGACAAGATATCCATGGTGGTCCTCAATGCTAGTTTCAGACCAAGTGAGGGAAGCGCGGAGTTAGCAAAAATACTCAAGATTGATCTCAGTGATGCAGGATGGGTCAAAGAGAAGCATCCCAATGCATCAGCACTCGAAACAAACCGCCCAGGAATCTTCGTTGCGGGTTGTGCTCATGGTCCAAGAGACGGAACTGATTCTGTGAATGAAGGGAAGGGAGCTGCAATGGCAGCCCACTCTATCCTTCCAGTTCCCACCCCAGAGCCAGCTCCTGAAATCCCACCAGCTGATCTCGGCGATGAACCACGCGTGGGTGTCTTCATTTGCCACTGCGGAGGTATCATTGGAAATGAGATTAGCTCTCCTGGTCTTGCTGACTGGGCGAAGGACCTTCCGAATGTTGTCTATTCGACTGATTACATCTTCATGTGTAGCGACCCAGGGCAACAATTAGTGACTGATGCCATCAAGGAGCATAAACTGAATCGCGTAGTAGTTGGCTCATGCTCACCCTTGCAACACGAATCTACCTTTAGGAGTGCACTAGAGGCGGCAGGACTCTCAGGCTACTACCTTGTAGGACCTGTAGGCCTCAGAGAGCATCTTGCACTGGTTCACGTGAATGAGGACCCTGAGATCCGACAGGAAAAGGCACAAGACATGATACGAAGTGCAGTGGCAAAGGCTGTGAACAATGAGGAGGTCCCACTGAAGAAGGTCGATGTGACCCCTGTATCAATGGTTGTCGGTGGTGGAGTTTCAGGAATGACTGCAGCTCTTGACATTGCACGAAAAGGTTTCGAAGTCATTCTTGTTGAGAAACAGGAGAAACTTGGGGGAAGACTAAACGAGCTTTACCATGTGTTTCCGGAGATGATGTCAGCCCAAGACATTGTGGACGACCTTGTTTCCAGAGTGGAAAAGGAGAAACGGATACAGGTCCTTCTGAACTCAAAGGTGATAGCGCGAGAGGGTTCCTACGGAAATTATGACATCACTGTAAAGAACTCTGAGTCAGGAGAAGAGGAAGTCCATCGAATTGGCTCAATGGTCATCACTGTCGGAACCGATGTTTATGAGCCCAAACAGGGAGAGTATGGGTGGGGCGAAGTCCCTGGAGTGATTTCGACTCTTGAACTCGAGAGAAGACTACGAAATGGCGAGATAAAGAAGCCACCAAAGAACCCGGTGTTTATCCATTGTGTCGGTTCAAGACAGAATCCGGGTGAGGGCAACAGGTACTGTTCCAGGGTGTGCTGTTCAGCAGTCATTACAATGCAAAATGAATTGAAAGAGATGTTTCCAGACATCAAAATATTCTCAGCCTATAAAGAACACATCCGACCATTTGCCAATGGGATGGAAGAGATGTGGCGTGAGAACAGACAGAAGGGAATAGCATATCTACGATGGGACAGGGACAAACCAGTCACTGTTGAAAAGGACCCAGACGCTGATTCAGCCATCGTGACAATTTACGACACACTCTCACAGGAAACGTTGAAAATCAAGTCAGATCTTGTGATTCTGGCTCTTGGACTTGAGGCACCACATGATGTTGATCAGTTTGTGAAGGCGATGGGTATCAACCGAGGGCAGGATGGATTCCTCGCAGAGATGCACATGAAGTACAAGCCCGTAGAAACAACAGTGCCCGGAGTCTTCCTTGGTGTAACCTATGCCAAGAACATCAGTGACTCAGTCAATCAAGCTCGGGGTGCAGCTAGCGAGGCATGTATCCCACTGAACCTAGGGACTGTAGAGATTGAACTCCTCACAGCTGAGGTAAATCAAGACCTCTGCGTGGGTTGTGACCTGTGTCACTACTCAGATATCTGTCCATACGACGCTGTTTCGATGATTGAGGTTGAACCAGGTGTCAAGAAGAGTGTGACGGACGAGATGCGTTGCGAGGGTTGTGGAGCTTGTTGTGCCATCTGCCCGACAGGGGCTCGAGACCTCAGATGGTGGCGTGAGAAGAGCATACTGGAAGAAACTGAAGAGATGCTGAGGGAGTAGAAACGTGGTTTCACTGGATGGACTTCTAGCAGGGTGGAAAGTCCTGAATGATTTACTAGGAGCACTTAGAGAGAAGGATGTGTTCATTCCTGATCTGACCTATGCAGATCTTAGAAACTCAAAGATGAGCTTGGAATACTTGCGTTCTTTTGAGGATGAGATAAAGCCTCAGTCGCAGTGCGAGGAGGATGACAGACTAAAACACACGATGGAGCTTCAAATCCAGAGGCTCCGAGATACTCTCATGATTTGGGCTGAAGAAAAGGAGGGCGTGGAATATCGGAGTTCATGGGATAACCGTTTTGACCAGGCAATTAGGGGAGAGAGTACTGAGTACGAACCAGACCCAGTAGTTCATATCTCGGACATCCCGAGGGAGAAAGATGTCGGATTCTTTCGAATCAAGTTACCTGAAGACATCCCTGTGGAGGTAGTTTCTGAGATTGCGGAGGACTGTATGGTGAATATATCGCTGGATGGAGAAAGGCACCTCCAGGTCAGTGGTAAGAGGGAGTGTGTCCGGGACGCCATGAAGAGATTAGGTCAGATTTTTTATGGCGACAGTAAATTGACCTAGATGCCCAGTGTTTCGTTTATGGGGTCCAGCGGTACTCTGTTCAGTTCAAATCCCAGAATTTGAGGATCTATTCCCATAGCAATGCCCAGGATCTGTGTCACAAAGAGCGCCGGTAACTCTAGGGAGTTTCCTTCGTCATCCTTGAGACCGATTTGCTGGATGTCAAACTGGGTATGACAAGCGGGACAATTTGTGACAACACAGTTGGCTCCAGCACCGTTTGCTGATACCATCTTCTCTTGCAGTATCTTTGTTGCTACATCCTCACTTGCAATGAGGAGAGGCGAACCACAGCAACGTAACTTCATGTCCCAGTGGACACTACTCGCACCTGTGAGCTCAATGAGCTCGTCAACCTTTCCAGGGAGCTCTGGATCATCGAAACCTGCCACAATGGATGGACGAATGAGATGGCAACCCGGGTGGAAAGCCACCTTCAGACCGTCCAAACGCTTGACGATCTTCTTGGCAATTTCATCCTTCATCTCATATAGGACTTCAACAAAGTGACGAATCTTCACCTTTCCTGTGTACTCTAGACCCAGAGGTTTGAGAGATGCATTGACTTTCTTCCTATATGACTCATCATCATGAAGCACGTGATCCGTGTCCTTCAGGGACCCGAAACATCCGTTGCAAGGAGTGACTATGTCGTGTCCCCTCTGCTCAGCCAGAGCAATGTTCCGACCAGACATTGAGAGCCAGCTGTTCTCATCGATTGATTTTAGGACTACAGTTCCACAGCAAGAAGCACCTTCAAAGTCGATGAGTTTGACACCAAGCTCTTTGGCAACTGCACGCATTGAAGACTCGTAGTTATTGAATCTGGATGGGATTGCACACCCTAGGAATACCTCGTAGCTCTGGGTCATCTCACTCACCCTCCTCCAATTTCATGAGCTTGGTCTTGTCTAACATTTTCTTGGTGTCAGCAACATTCAGCTCAGGGACTGGATCAAGCTCGAGATCATCGCGTTCCCAGTCTGTGGGCTCATAGAGTCGACCAGTATCATATAGTGACTGACGGGCACCGATGTATCCCTGAGGTGTGATACCTTTCTTGAATGCCATGTTCTTCAGTCCGAAGAGGATGTCAGTGATATCTATTCCCTGTGGGCAGCGTTCCTGGCATGTATAGCAGGTTGTGCAGAGCCAGACCATGTCAGTTTCTAGAACTTCCTTCAGTCCAAACAGGAGCATCCTCATGACTTCATGGATTTGGATGTTCACCTTGTCTGAAACAGGGCATCCTGCACTACATTTTGCACACTGGAAACAGGCGGTGAGATCCTTACCCCCAATAAGGGAAGAAACCTCGTTGGTGAATTCAGCATCCAAGGCGTCGAACTTCTTTCCTTCAAATGATTTGAAATTACCCCAAGACTCTGTCATACCTAGCGCCTCCTCTGTCTCAGTGGACTAGGACCAAGCTTGTCAGCCAGTTCTGCATACCTCCTGACCGTGTCAGCCCAGATCGATCCTTCACTCGCACTAATATGTGTGAACTGCAATCGGTCTGGTTCAAGTCCAGCTTTCTCGATAATCTTCTTTGCAATGGCAAATCTACGTTCGAATGAGATGTTGCCATCAACATAGTGACAATCTCCAATATGGCAACCTGATATCCACACCATGTCAGCTCCAAGTCTAAAGGCTTCTAGAATATGCTGGACCGACACCCTTCCGGTGCACATGACTCTGATGTCCCTGACGTTCGGAGGTTGCTGGAACCTCGATACACCAGCACTGTCAGCACCCGCATATGAGCACCAGTTGCAGAGGATCGTCAATATTCGGGAATCTGTTGGAGGCATGTCAACCAACGCGGTTCTAATCTGAGTGAGGATCTGGTCGTCAGTGAAGTGTTTCATGGTGATTGCGCCAGCAGGGCAACCAGCACCGCATTTGCCACAGCCTTGGCAGAGGACGGGATTGGTTACAGCGTAGTCATGACTTCCGTCACCCGGAACAACCTCGATGGCATTGTACGCACAGTTAATCTCACAGGTTCCGCAACCTACGCATATCTCAGGATCTACAACAGAAACGATGGCTTCAGCCTTTCGAATACCTCGAATGAGTGGTATTAGTGCCCTGGAGGCAGCAGCCTGGCCCTCAGCGATGGACTCACTGATGCTCTTTGGAGCTGTGGCAGCTCCTGCAACGAACACTCCGTCAGTCTGGAAATCAACAGGGCGAAGTTTGGGATGAGCCTCCATGAAGAAGCCTGACAAGTTCAATGGGACCTTGAAGAGCTCTGAAAGCGACTTGTTCGGTCGAGGAATCATTGCAGTAGCCAGAACTGTGTGATCGACTTCCATGGTCAGTTCAGCACCGAGAACTTGATCCATCACTGTAATAGAGAGAGCTTTGTCTTTGCCCTTCTTGACCTCTGGTGGAGAGTCCTTATCGAACCTCACAAAGACTACACCTTTCTTTCGGGCTTCCCTGTATTTGTCTTCAGCATCATAGAAGACCCGTAGGTCTCGATAGAAATGGAACACTCTGGAATTGGGATACTTCTCAAGCAGTTCGAGAGAATGTTCCAATGCCACCATGCAGCAAATTCCGGAACACCAGGTTCGGGACCCCTCTATTGAAGCTTCTTCACGAGACCCTGCACAATGGATCACTGCAAAGGTTCCCCCATCAGCGAATCCTTCATCTGCGATTCGGCTATTGAACTCAACTTCAGTCATGACCTCAGGTAGTTGCTTGAGTCCATAGAGACCTTTCTCCTCCAGTGCCTCAGCGCCAGTTGCTACAATGACAACACCAACAGTCAGTTGTTCCTTCTTTTTCTCACTCTTTACAACAACCTCGAATTCACCAATTGACCCCTTAGCTTCAATGACCTCAGAGTTGAGCATGAGAGTTATGTTCTCTGCTTTGTTGATTCGATCTTCATAGTCAGCTATGATTTCTGAAGCAGGTCTATTGTCGAAGTTAACTGTCTTGAGCTCGTTGAGAAATCCACCGACCTTGTCTTGTTTCTCAACCAGATAGACCTGGAACCCTTTCTTTGCGATTGTATCAGCAGCCGCCATTCCTGCAACTCCTGCCCCAATCACAAGTACTGTGGGTTCAATCTGAGTGACTGCTTCCTCTTGTGCTTCAAGAAGTTTTGCTCTTGCTACTGACATCCGTACAAGATCCATGGCTTTCGATGTTGCTTCATCTTTGTCAGCCTGATGTACCCAAGAACAGTGTTCTCGAATATTGGCCAGCTCGAACAGGTACTTGTTCAGTCCCGCTTCTTCAATAGTTTCTCTGAACAGGGGTTCATGGGTCCGTGGGGTGCATGAAGCAACGACCAATCTGTTGAGGTCATTCTCCTTGATGGCATCCTTGATTACGACTTGTGCATCGGATGAACAAGAGTAGAGTAGGTTTTCCGCATACACAACATTGGGAAGTGTGCGAGCATATTCGGTGACCTCTGCGACATCAACAGTACCAGCAATGTTGATTCCACAGGAACAGATGACGACTCCTATCCTTGGTTCAGTTGCCATAAGCTCCAAATCTTCCTCAGTAAGAGCTTCGGTTTCTTCACCCTTTGGGATGACTATGTCCAGTGCTGCAAGTGCTGCAGCAGCACTCCCCTGAGCAACAGAATCAGGTATGTCCTTGGGCATATGGACAGCACCACACATGTGGACTCCAGGAACACCTGTTTCGGATATCATAAGCGAATTCGTATCGGGAATTACGAATCCGGATTCGTCTGTCTTGATTCCAAGCTGTTCGAATAGTCCATTATCGTGAGAGGGAACCATGGCTGGACAGAGTACAACAAGGTCGTACGTATCTACAAGAACATCATGGCCCTTTGCGTCACTATGACGGACAATGAGGTTCCCAGTTCCATATTCCGCCTGAATCTCACTGGGAAGTCCCTTCACATAGTTAATCGCATACTCAGTTTCTCCTCTGACTAGGAACTCTTCAAATCCTTTCCCGAAGACTCTCATGTCATTGTATAGAATGTCAATGTGTACATCCGGAGTGTGTTCCTTTGTTATTATTGCCTCTTTCGTGGCATAGGTACAGCAAATCTTTGAACAGTATGAACAATGATTGACATCACGTGAACCGACACACTGGATGAATGCAATCTTGTGTGGTTCACGACCGTCTGATGGACGCATTACAACTCCTTCAGTTGGTCCACTTGCTGAAACCATTCTCTCGTACTCTAACGCACTGACAACATTGGGGAAACGACCGTACCCATACTCTGAGACTGTCGATGGGTCAAGTAAATCATATCCTGTAGCGATAATGATTGAACCAGCATTGATCACATAGTTCTCATCCTTAATATCAAAAAGGATGGCCTCAGCCTTGCAAGTCTTTACGCAGGTCATGCACTCGATACAGTTCTCCATGTCAATAGTAGCAATGTTAGGCACTGCCTGCGGAAATGGAATGTAGGCCGCCTTTCGCATCTTTAATCCGAGGTCGTATTCGTTAGGTACCTCAATTGGACAGACTCTTTGGCAGTCACCACATCCAGTGCATTTGTCAGCATCCACTCTCCGAGTTTGCTTCAGAACCTTAACCTGGAAGTCACCTACACTACCTGTGATTTCAGTGACCTCTGAGTAGCTCAGAATCTCAATATGCGGGTGGCGAGAGCAGTCAACCATCCATGGTCCTTGAATACACATACTACAATCCAGAGTTGGAAATGTCTTGTCCAGCTGAGACATGTGTCCTCCAATGGACGGATTCTTCTCAACCAGGTATACCTGAACGCCCATATCAGCTAAATCAAGTGCAGCACGCATTCCTGCGATTCCTGCACCAATGATAACGACTGGCTTTGTTGCTCCTGTCATTCATGAGTACACTCCGAAGGAGATGCTAACGGCGAATCAAATTGGAGGATAAAATGTTTGCCTTCTAAACGTCAATGATGATGCACAGCTACAACAAAGAAATTAACGCAGTTAATTGGAAGAAATGTCAGTATATTGGTGGTTCGGAGAGAGGTCTAATAGATCCAACCATACTATTCTCTGAATAATTCCATGTAATGTGTATCTGCGTACTTTCCACCCATGTAGTATTTTTGATGAGCGGTGCCATAGAGTTTGAATCCAAGCTTCTCATAGACATGTTTAGCACGAGGATTGTGAGAGTGAACACTCAATTCCATGCGTTTCATGTTCAGATGAGTCCAACCAAAGTCAATCAGTAATTGAAGCGCCTCAGTCCCATATCCTTGATTCCAATTCTTCTTGGGATAAATTGCAATACCAAGGACACAGGTACGTGAAAGCCAGTCGATATCATGAAGTCCAAGAGAACCAATCATTTCTCCTTCTGGTAATTTCTCAAGAGCAAAAGTAAATTCTATGCGTCTCTTCATTTTATCTTCAACTGCTTCAATCCATTCTCTCTCAGCATTGCGAGTGACTGGAAGAAATCCACCAAGAAAGAGTCGCATCTCAGGATCATTGAAGTGTTCCATTATGAAGTCGAGATGTTTATCCACTTCTAACGGAACAAGCCTAACCTTCTCTCCATTAATCATTTTGAAAACCTAGATTCTGACCGAACTGATTCGTTAAGAATGTTAAGGACTACTTCATATTATCAAAGGGCAAACGAGCTTATCGAAAGTTCCTAATCTGATTTGCTAACATTCAAACATAATCAGAGTTCAATTTGATAGAGGTGTACAATGTGCTTGTGGGCACCAAAATCCAGCTAGTACCAATCGAGGAGCCGCATCTCGATTACATGATGGAACATGTCAATAATATCGAGATGAGAATTCTGTTAGGAATCTTCATGCCAACCACCCGGAATATGCAAAGGGAGTGGATCAACTCTCTAGGTGAACAGATTAGTAAAAGACAAGCATTCCATCTTGCCATCGAGAAGATTCCTGAGGCAAAGATGATTGGATCCTTAGTCGTGCATGAGATTGATTGGCTCTCCAGGTCAGGGGAACTCGCGATTGCAGTCTATGAAGAAAAGAATTGGAACAAGGGCTATGGAAGCGAAGCAATGAGTTTGTTAATTGATTTTGCATGGATTCACTTGAATTTGCGACGGCTTGAACTAGCTGTGCATTCCCATAATCCGCGAGCCAAACATGTTTATGAGAAAATTGGGTTCAAGCATTATGGCACAGCTCACGAGAAGTACTATATTAATGGACAATTTGTCGACACTGACTATCTGGAACTATTTAGGGATTGACATATTTTGATCAGTGAATGGCGCCAATCCATGAAAGTAAACTATTGCTAATGCATGAACTTAATATTACCCTGGCAACGTCCTGAAAATATGAAGGCAACTAGGCTCTATACTCGAGCTTATCTCACACGAATAAAGTATCGGGGGGACTATCCACGCACAGACGACCTCAGCAAAGTTGAGGTGGTCGACTTTTCCAGACCGGTAACTGCCCATTCGAGCTGACTTTTCCCCAAAGTTGCATTCGGTTGAATGATTATAGCGAATTATTCTGAAGTATCTTAAAGTATCAAACGCAAAAAGGAACGTTATGGGGTCTTCTCTGAACCTAGGCAGTGTAGTATCTTCAATGGTCATTATATATAGAAATGAGAAGTGTTCTTTTGGTGAATTACTACTTGAAGCACAAAGCTCTGTTTGGAAAGGCTTTGCTCTTTGCTTTGCTTTTCTTACTAGTTTCATCAGTCGCCAGAGTGAATGCGTTCACAACAAGCGAAGATGATAGCACGCCCACGGAGACTGAACCACCTCATGATGACGACTCACATGAAATCGAGGAGCAACGTGATCAGGATGGTACAGCTTGGATCGAAACAGATGTAGTTACCGTGATGTTGAATCCGCACTTACCATCATATCAATACTGGTTCACTCCTGATGAGAATGGCAGTCTTGCAAGGTTCATGGTTAATTTCATGATGATTGTAGAGTTCGAGGATTACAATGGAGATGGTGTATATCAACCAAATGAAACCATAGCCTTCGCTCCCTTGGACGCATTTGAGTGGATCCTGAAGACAGGTACTATCACAAAGGAAGACGGTAGCACGAAAGAAGTCTATGCATCATACACAAAGGGTGGTCTAAGTTACGATTGGGAAGACGACTGGTTTAAGGATTGGATACCCGGGTGGGATGCACATGAAGATCCTCCAACTCTTCTAGCAACGGGAGAACAGGAAAACGACACCTTTGCCCACTTCGCTGAGATGACACTACAATTCTATGGACACATCTACGCTGACAACCAAACCGAACAAGTGATTGACGATGGAGGAGTCCAGGCAGAATACACAGTTGAAGGCGGAGCAGAGCTAAAAGTCGATATAGAGATTGGCAACTTCCCGTTCGTTTCAGAAACATCCAAGGTAGCTGTGTTAAACTATCTCAAAGAGGACGTTGCCTCTAGTGACGATGTGAATCACTACTTCACACTTCATGAAGAATCAGGCGATGACAATCATGAGTCTGAAATCGAGATGGAAGATTTCGGTGAGGAGTTCGAGAATGTTCTCAATGATGATGTGCAAGAGATTTCATTCGTGGACGAGGGCACAGATGTAACTCAAGGATTCTATCGTTGGGTTGACAAAGCACTGGTTACGAGTCTGGAGGGTGCAAAGGACGCAGTTGATGTACAGGCTTCATATTGGACGGATGGTCAAGGTTTGCTCCTTTTCCTTGCTTATCCAAACTTCGACGGTGGCTCTTTGATCCATGACCCATCAGTACGCCTTATTGAGAGCGCGTCGCCTTATATTCCACCTACGCCATTTAATATACCAGTCATGACTGTAGCTGTAGGATCTTCGGTCATTATCCTCGCAGCTATCGGTCTGACTCTAAAACGCCGCTGAGATCTTAGGAGGGAGAAACCTCCCTCCGCCACTTTTCCTCTCATTCAACCGGAGAGTTCTTAGAGAGAAACAAACACCAAGAATGTGGTCCAAATGGTTGGAAGCAAGCATTCATACCTTGTAGTCGGGGTCCTAATTGTTGGATTACTTTTAGGACCTGCAATCATCCAGGCAGATGGACAGGCAGGTTCTCAAGACATTATCATGTCCAACATGTATGTAACAGCAACAATGGATTCAGAGTGCACAACCTCACTTGTCATTTATTCTGAGGTGAAATACAGAGGCTCTGCACAGATTGACTACTTCGATCTGAGGATTGATGTAAGAGGACTCAATGTGAGTGGAGCCAGCCTAAATGGGACTAGTGTTGCAACAACGATCATACCAGAGAGCAATTACAATCTGCTCAGAGTTATGTCAACATCTCCAATGACAAACGGCACATTGGTCAACCTCAATCTTAATCTGACAACAGACTGTCTTCAAGAACAGATAGGACTCAATGATGACGAAACAATGTATGTCAACCATCTCATTTACTATATCAGACCGCTTTATGAAGTTCGAAATCTGACATTCACTGCCATCCTTCCGATTCATTCAATTTTGCAGTCAGACGCCGTTGCTCCGTTGTATCCTAATCCTACAATGAACTTCACTGATGGTTATAGTCCAGTGTATGTTTGGTATAGAAACCAAATGTATCCAGGTCAAGAGGTAGTATTCATAATAAGATACCAACTACCCGCAGCTATCATCCAAGATCCACCTTCACCACTCAATTCGTTGGTGTTTGGTGCTCTGGCATTCATTATCGGAGCTGCTGCAGTCCTCTTCATAGAACGAATTCCAATGATGATTAAGAAGCTGCAATCAAGAACAATAATTGCTCCAATTCGACTCTCAAAACAGGAGGAGCAAGTCCTTGACTTTCTATCGAAAAAAGGTGGGTCAAGTCCTCAGAGGGAAATCTATGAGGAATTAGATATGTCTCAATCCTTAGCAAGTACTGTACTTACATCATTGGAAGAAAGAAAACTAATCAAGCGCTTTAGAGAGGGGAGGGAGAATATAGTTCACTTGATGGAAGAGTGAACCTATGCCTTAGCTTCTATGCCCAATCTCTTCCAATTTGGAGCGTTCTTCCTCTGCATATATTGCAAGTGAGTCGTGAGTCCAAACTCCTCAGGTTCATGACCAAATGCGAGAGCTAGGAGTTCAGCGATATGAAGGACATCAAAGTGGTACTCTGCCTCGAAATAATTCTGGATTTCTACCTGACCCATATCCAGTTGCAATTCGCAGAATGGACACGGAGTGACTATGATGTCTGCGCCTCCTGCTTCAAGAAGACTGTCAAACTTTTGTCTTGTGAAATCTAATGCAGTCTTGACATCTGCAGTTCGAACTGCTCCACCAGCACCACAACAAATCAGTTCGTCTTTGTAAGGGACATATTCTGCTCCAGAGGTTTCACATAGGTCTCTGAAGATGTGTGGTCGTTCAGAGTCGTCTTTCTGCTTGACATGTTTGGGGCGCATCCAATGGCATCCTGGATGGAGAGCCATTCTTACACCTTTGAATGGACGGGTGACACGTTTTCTGATCTTCTCAAGACCAATAGAAGAGTACAGCGCATCGACATAGTGCCAGACTTCAATGGTGCCCTTCCACTCACGACCGATTTCAGCCAGATTTTCATTTACAGCAGCTCGGAGCTCATCGTCATGTTTCAGCTCATGGTTAGCGTCCCAAAGACTAGCAAAGCATCCATTGCAACCAGTTGTAATTGGATGGCCTCCAGCCTCAGCGATGGTTAGGTTTCGAGCTGCGATAGTTGCCCACGTAACTCTATCGAAGGACCCGAAGACACCAGGAGCTGGACAACATGTGGCTCCTTCCATGTCGAGAAGATCCACACCTAAGTCCTTGAAGACCAGTTTTACTGCACTCTCAACACTTGGATATCTATGGGGTATGATGCAACCGAGGAAGTGATAGAATGACTGCTTTGCCATGATTACTCCTCCTTCTTCTCCTCTTTCTCCTCGACCAGTTTGTCAAATCCCGTCTTCTTCGCAATCTTCCTGATTTCTTCGATTGCCTCAGGAAATCTGCTAGCATTTGGTGGAACTCTTTCAACACCGACCTTCTCTCGGAGGTTTTCCCAGGATTCCTTGTCCAGAGGAACTGCATGACCAGCTTCAAGCACCTTTAGGGCAGTCTTTTGGTGCGGGACTAGCATGTAACCCTCTGCGACGGCAACATTCCTGATTGCCTTGATGACGTCAGTGGGCTTCACGTCTTGTGGGCATCTGTCCGTACAGGTATAACAGGTCGTACACATCCAGAGTTCCGGCGAGGAGATGCATTGTTCTTTCATGCCTAATAGTGCCTTTCGAATGATACCTCGAACCAGATAATTGGTACGTGCTCCAGCTGGACAACTTCCACTGCAGGTTCCACACTGATAGCAGCTTTGAATGTTTGGACCACCAGTCTTCTTAATCATCTGAACGAAAGAGTCGTCAGGGGTGTCTATCACTATTGCTGTTTTTTCCTCGGCACTTGTCAAGATTTCACACCGACTGCGAGGTGGAATTTATTTCCACTCTTAAATTCATTGCCAAAAGGCCGTTAAGTTCATTCGTCTTTAGATGATTGTGTGTTGTGATGTACTGCCCCAATCACTTGACCGATGAGAGAATCATTTCAAGAGCAATTGGTGTTTGTTCAGTATGTATCAGCGAAGGCCATATTGGTTTGGCAAAACAGGAACATGAGAGATTGCGACATCGGGACGGACTGATTTCAGCCATACCTTCTATCGGAGAAATTGTTTGCGCGGAATGTGGAAACCACTGCAGATTGAAAGAGGGAGACATAGGATTCTGCAACATTCGAGTCGCTAGGAATGGGGAGATTGTTGATAAACACTCAACGAGTGCTGTAGTTTCCTGGTATTTTGATCCCTTGCCAACAAACTGTGTAGCAGATTGGGTCTGTCCAGTGATAAAGGAGCGAGAACTTGGATTTGGGAAACAACGTCTCAATAATCTTGCCGTATTCTATGGATCGTGCAACTCCGACTGTCTGTTCTGCCAGAATGCAAGTTACAGAACAATGATGGCGCAAGGAAGGCCATTGATGACTCCAATGGAGCTAGCCAATGCCGCTGATGATCAAACTGCGTGTGTCTGTTACTTTGGTGGAGATCCCGCTTGTAATGCAGAACATTCGGTGAAGACATCAAAGATTCTGAACGAGTCAAAGCAAGTCAGAGTCTGTTATGAAACAAATGGAAATATCTCTAAAAAATGGCTGAGAACTATCGCGGACATTGTTGAAACCACAGGAGGGACCTTGAAGTTCGACCTCAAGGCTGTGACTCCTGGGATCTATAAAGCCCTGACCGGAATATCGAACTCTGTTGTTCTACGGAATTTCAGAGAGCTCTCTGCTGCAAAGAGGGAGCGAGATGGAGAGTTTCTAGTAGCCAGTATACTTCTTGTTCCCGGATATATCGACCTGCCCGAAGTAAGGAATCTTTGCAAGTTCATTGCTGAATGTGACCCATCAATTCCGACAGCATTACTAGGATTCAGCCCTCATCATGCAATGAGTGACTTACCAAGAACGAGTAGAAATCATGCAAAAGCGGCACTTGAGATTTCAAAAGAAGCAGGTTTAGAGAATGTAAGAATTGGGAATCTTGGCCTTCTTGGAATGAATAACTACAGAGTTGAATAATCAGTTAACTCAATCCTTATATTCTGCCACCCGTGGGACGCAACCAAAGAACATAGAGGTCACACCTTGACTGATGACATCTCGCGCGAAATCATTGACAACGAGGATATCGACGCTGACTTTGTCGATAAAATTGTTGACGCTGGTGCAGACAGAATTCGGACATGCATTCAGTGTGGTACATGTTCAGCAGTATGTCCCAGTGGGAGAAAGACTGCATTCAGAACGCGTGAGTTGATTCGCAAAGCACTGCTTGGCTTGAAGCAGGAGGTGCTTTCAAGTGAAGACCTATGGCTTTGCGCTACATGTTATAATTGTCTTGAAAGGTGTCCAAGACAGATCAAGGTGACTGATGCAATAATAATCATGAGAAACATGGCTGCAGACGAAGGATACATGCTTCCTGAGCATCAAAATGCGTCCAAGAAACTTCTTCAGACTGGACATGCTGTTCCGATAGACGACCAGAATCGTATGATGAGAAAGGAACTTGGTCTTGACGAGTTTCCTCCAACAACCCATTCTGATGAAAAGGCTCTCAACGATGTTAAGGAGATTCTGAAGAGGACTGGATTTAGGGAACTAATCAAGAAACAGGAGGGCAAATGAGATGACTGAAACGCAGACCTATTCCTTTTTCTTGGGCTGTGTCATGCCTAACAGGTTTCCGAATTTGGAGGCAAGCATCCGTATTGTTCTTCCTAGGCTTGGAATCAATCTTGAGGATCTTGAGGGAGCAAGTTGCTGTCCAGCACCTGGTGTGATTCGTTCATTCGACGAACCGACTTGGTTGGCTTTGGCTGCAAGAAATCTAGCACTTGCAGAAATGTCGGGGCATGATCTCATAACAGGGTGTAATGGTTGCTATAGTACATTCAAGGAGGCTCTTACTGAGATTCAAGAACATCCCGAGAGACTGAAGGAGGTCCAGAAGGTCTTCAAGGGCATGGAATTGAAATTCAAAGGTAAGGTCGAAGCCAAACATGTTATCGAGGTGATCGCAGACCTCGGTCCCGAAAAGATCCGAAGTGTGGTAACCAAGAAGCTGGATGGTATCAGAGTCGGAGTGCATTACGGTTGTCATCTACTCAAACCGAGTAAGAATAGACCATGGAAAAAAACACAGAACCACACGTTCTTGGATGAACTTGTTGAAGCTACCGGAGCCAAAAGTGTGGAATACAAGGACAAGAACCTCTGCTGTGGAGCAGGAGGCGGGGTAAGAGGAGGTCAGGTTGCTGTCAGTATCGATATTGCTAAGGAGAAACTGAACAACCTTCTGGAAATAGGTGTTGATTGCATAGTCAATGTCTGCTCATTCTGTCATCTACAATATGAAACTGCACAAATAGTGTTGAATAAAGAACTCAGAAAGAAGAGATACAATATCCCTGTTTTGTACTATACTCAGCTGCTTGGTCTAGCAATGAGTCTGAATCCAGATGAGTTGGGTTTGGACAAGCATATGATAGACACAAAACCACTGCTTGACAAGTTATCTGGTTAGAACCACTTCTTGGCAGCATAGTAGACAACTAGAGCCATGATTCCACTAGAGAACAATAGAACAGCTACAAAAGCCAAAGCACGTGACTCCAATCCGGGATTTGGCGTAGTTGTCGTTGTAGTGGTAGGACTGGTTGTTGTAACAACTGTTCCTGCTGAAAATTCTGCATCAGACCGATCCGAGGTGAAGTATATGCTGTCAGTAGCCCTTACCTCTACAGTGTAGTTGTCTGATTTGTTTAAACTTGAACAGTCCCATTCAAACCATGTCTTGTTTGTAGATTTGACCAATGTTTCGAAGGATGCTCCTGAGTTATCAGAGAACATGACATCGAATAGTAGAGTATCATCTAGATTAGCATCGGAAGCTGTCCATGTGATGTTATGCAAAGATGTCCAATTTTCTCCGCCGTTTGGTGAGATTACGTTGACTATAGGCATGAAGAAATTACCAATATAAACGTCCGAAATCTCAATGCTCATTACTGTTCCATTCGGTAATTGGGTTGATGCAATGATTGTACAGGTGGCGTTGTTTCCTAGAGCCCTTGTGTCAATCTCAAGAGTGGACTGGTTCTCATCCAAAATTAGTATGGAGGGTATTGCAGGAGCATGGATCTCTAGTCGAGAATTATTCACTGCAGGTTGCCATCTGGTCTTCAAGGTCACGTGATCCCCAGCAATTATGTCGCCTGAGTGTACTGGAGTGTCTATGAGGAGTGTACGCGTAGTATAGGTCAGATTCAAGGTGGGAACGTCAGCAGATAGAGAAACCTGATTCGCAGGAGGTTGAGTGTCACGTGTATACAGGTTTTGGTTCTTCAATGTCATTGTAAACGGAGAAATCATGAGCGAAACTATTACTAGTCCAAGTATCACTCGACGGTCCGATACGATTCTAAGCCAACAGTTCATTCTAGATATCAATCTCGTTCACCTTCTGGGAAAGGTTGTTCCCTCCAGACTTTCAGAGCCTCGTACCATAGTACAGCACACACAGAACAGAGTAGTAGGAGTAGAATAGTTGAATACCAATCCATCGCAACCCAGAGCAGAATCCCGAGGGCTGAGGTCAGGGAAGTATAGAATGTAGCGTAGAATAGGAAACGAGGGACCATGAGTCTTCCACGTCCCATGAACTGGTTGAGTATCCCAATTCTCACATCCCGCTTCACAGTATACTGTCCGTGTACATCCTTTTCAACCAGACCAAATTGCCTCAGACGCTCAAGGTGATGCATTGAGAGCGACGGACTAGAGAGTTCCGCCCCACGTTGGATCTCACGCGCAGTGAGTGGTTCAGAGTGTCTCAACATGTACCAGTATACGCTTAGGGTCTTTCCTTTAACGAGTTCTGCCAACTCCTCGTCGGTTGGATTCTCTTTGGTCAAGACCCGCAACTCCGAAAATCTGGAGTCTGTCTAAGCTCTAAGACTCTTAAAACCTGCTAATTGTTCAGTTGGAATTGGTCCCTCAAGGTAAGGCTAAAATAGCTTGACCGTGCGCCAAGGTTCACGCCTGAACAGGATTCTGTTCGAGGAGACAACATAGATGTCAATGGCTCGAAAACCAATCACACCGAAACCTCCTCGTGTTAGAGAGAAGGTGCTAGTTATTCTCCAAGAACAGTGTAAGCAGTGCATGCTCTGTGTTGAATTCTGTCCGAAGAACGTGCTGTGTCTTACAGACATCTACAATCGTAAAGGATACCATCCTGTCACTGCTTGTGACATTGATGCATGTGTCAACTGTGAGTTTTGCGAACGAATCTGTCCCGATATGGCAATCTTCCTAGCTGACCGTGAAGAGGCGAAGAAGGCGTATAAGACAGGAGCTGTCGCTGAGGGAACTGTGATCCCTGAGTTTGATGCTGAGAAGGAGGAGTCCTGATAGATGCCTGAGCGGGTCATGTTCACAATGGGAGACATTGCATGTGCAGAAGGTGCCCTCAGTGCAGGCTGCAGATATTTTGGAGGCTATCCTATCACTCCAGCTACAGAGATTGCAGAGTGGATGTCTCTTCGGATGCCAGAGCTTGGTGGAGCATATGTCCAATACGAGGATGAAATTGCATCCATCACGAGTGTGATCGGAGCGTCATGGACTGGTGTGAAGTCGATGACAGCAACTTCGGGTCCTGGTGTGAGCCTTATGTTGGAAGCTATAGGACTTGCTGTGATGACAGAAACTCCACTTGTCTTGGTAAACATCATGAGAGGTGGACCAAGTACAGGACAACCAACGAAAGGGCAACAGGGGGATGTCATGCAGGCAAAGTGGGGAAGCCATGGAGACTACCAAATAATCGCATTGACACCAGCTTCTGTTCAAGAAATGTTTGATCAGACAGTACAAGCATTCAATCTATCTGAGAAGTACAGAACACCAGTGTTTGTTCTTGCAGATGAAACAGTTGGACATATGAGAGAGAGACTGGTCATCCCTGATGAGAAGAATCTCAAGCTTGAGTATCGAAAAACTCCTTCAGGTCCTCCTGAGGACTATCTACCCTTCAAAGCAGATGATGATCTTGTTCCACCGATGGCGTTGTTCGGGTCCAAGTATCAGTTCTATGCAACTGGACTGACTCATGATGAGCGTGGATATCCCAGTGATAAGGAGAACGTTCAGATCGAGCTCATAACGAGACTCAATAATAAGATACTACACAATGCTGACAAAATTATAGACGTGGAGAGATTCATGCTAGATGATGCTAAGATTGGCGTCGTTTCATATGGAACTCCATCAAGGAGCGCAAAGAAAGCAATTAAGGAAGCAAGAGCCGAGGGGATCAAAGCTGGAATGCTTCGTTTGAAGACCGTCTGGCCATTCCCTGAGAAACAGATTGCCAAACTTGCTTCGGAAGTTGATCACATCATTGTGGCGGAGCAAAATCTAGGGCAAGTCTATCACATGGTAAAGGGTGAGGCTGCACCGACACCAGTTCATCTCATGGTTAAACCAGCAGGAATGCCACAATTACCAAACGAGATACTAGATAAAATCAAGGAAGTGAATGTATCCTAGCTGCTCCAAAAGTATACTGCAGCATCTCCATACTACACTGCTTGATTCGGTTAGACAAAAGATTCGCAGATTCTTGCAGATATTAGCTCGAATGCTTTGTTCACATTCTTATCAAGTAAAACTGAAACTTCGATGTAGTCCATTCCCAGTTTCGCAGCCATTTCTTTGCCTTCAACCGTTGAAATGACCCTCTCGTCGACAAGGTCTACTTTGTTTGCTACAAGAAGTGATAGATACTCATCTACATGCCGATCCACTTCATTCTTCCAGTCGTTCACAGCGTTTAATGACTCCCAAGATGTAACATCATACATGAAGATGACACCCTGTGTTCCGATGTAGTAGTTAGCTCGAACCCGTTCAAGGAAGTCCTGAGAGCCAAGGTCCCAGATTTGAGCATTAACAAAATTGTTTCCCAGCTTCATTTTTTTGTAGGCAAATCCGGTTCCAAGTGTGGGGGAATAGTGCTCGCGAAAAGTTCCAGTGCTATAGCGAATAATGATACTCGTCTTCCCCACTGAAGCTGCTCCTACTGTACAAATCTTCAGAAGATACGTGGGACTCATTATTTATCAGCTCTGTCGGTACTTATTCACTAGTGAGCCATCAGATAACCGTTACTTCGATATATGATTGAGGTTCTAAACACTTATCCTCTTTGGGAGGGGTAATCTACGTTGTCGTGTTAGAATCAATAGAGTAAATCTGGCAGCATTTCCAAGCTTTGAATACTCGATCAAAAACTTCTCTTGATTTTCCTCCTTCTGCCAGCCCACCCAGAAGTCAGGTGGAATGTCCATCAGTGGGACCCCAGATGCCTGGCAAATCCTTGTCATACGCTCTGTACCATAGATCCCTTGACCTCTTGTCACCAATGTGTAGATTACTTCATCCAGAGGATCATCACCTGTTGGTTTGAGAGAACCAGTCTTGATTCTTCGAACTGGTGATGACCTTTGTGAAGTCAACTGTTCAAGCCACAGTGGGAACTCTTCAAACCCTCTCAGGTCAAATGGTGAAAAGCGAGTTAGTATCCGTTCAGAAAACGCTTCAGTAAGTCTAACAATGAACTGGTCGAGTTTGTTTGGTTCTAATAATGCGGCAAACTGAGCAAGAAGCTTCATCCATTCACCATAAAGCAACATGAGCCTCCGATTGTTAAGACCTTCAAGCATTTTGAAGTCAAAATCAACCGACCACACATGGTTGGTCACACGTAATTGCCCAAGAGTTTCAGGAGTATCACTACGACTCATGACTGATGTTAGAGCTGTTGTTGCTTCACCTGTGTTGCAACAATCCTCAGCGACACGAAGCGATATCTCAAGGACTTCCTTCGCAAGTAGAATCCTTCTCTTCTCTGGAGATAGCGCTTCGATGACTTCCCTCTCAAGTAGAAAGTCCAAGACTCTCAGAATCTCCCTCTCATCGTACGATTCTCCCAGTTCAATGAGTATCTCACGAACAGTCCTTCGACCCTCTAAGAGGCCCGCAAGGCGGGGAATGACTCCGACCATTTCTGGATAATGACTGCGCATCGATTCGGTTTCTCTAGATGTCGCTTGAAGATATTTTAGAAATCCTGTTTTGGATGACACAAAGTCATCAAAACTCAGCATGTTGCGAAATCTGATCACGCGATGTGCCCACATTCGAGATATCTCAAGCAGTAGGTCTCTCTTTGCAAGTCCACTCACATCGAGAATCTCTTTTACATTTCTGGAGCCGTTGATGAACGGCTCTAATGTTCCACTCGTGTCAACGATAGTATTTGGATCAACTGTGAAGTAGGGTACCCAAGAATCAGGAAGATCTTCAAAGGAGAGTTTCTCCATGACTCGTTCTCCGAATGGCTCTAGGTAAACATCCGAGAACGATACATCGATACCTAGTAACTCTGTGGCAAGCAGCCATTTCTCCTCAAACTCAGAGAGGAGCGAGTTCAGAATAGCGACAATCTCTGTGTTGAGACGCTGTACCCCTACTGCAATCATGTGAGTAGCTTCTCCATTAAGAACAGTGAAGATGTGAGCACCATAGTCTACAGTAAATACTGGTGCACTCTGCTGGAATACCTCTTTTGAAAACATGTCGATTGCAGCGAAGAAGCTGGATGCAAGGACCGGGTCCATTCCAAAGGCTCGTGGGTCGAGTTGCATATAGAAACGTGGATTGCCATTTTTATCAGTGATGAGAATGGCTTCGATACTGTGTCCAGTCATAGATACTCGCCATTTTCAAGGCGGGTAGAATGAATATTAGCATTCTTCGGAGAGAATGACACGATGTCAGGTGCATTGAGTAAGAGTTAAGAAACAGCCAATTCGCAAGAATTCATGAAAATTCTTCTTACTGGAGCCTTTGGCAACGTAGGTGAGAGCACACTACTTGCCTTGTTCAAAAAGGACTATGATATTAGATGTTTTGATCTCAAGACTGAGAGAAATGAAAAGATTCAGAAGCGTCTTGCCAAGATGGAACAGTTTGACACTGTATGGGGAGACATCCGTAATCAAGCAACGGTCGAAACCATCGTTGAAGGAATTGATTGCATCATACACCTAGCTGCAATTATCCCTCCTCTATCAGAGTCTAAACCAGATTTCGCAAGATCAGTAAACATTGAAGGAACCAAACTTTTAGTCAAAACAGCTGAAAAGCAGGAAGTCAAACCAAAATTTGTCTTTGCTAGCTCCGTTTCCCTTTTTGGTCCAACTATGCATCTACAACCACCACGAACCATACAAGATCCAGTGAATCCCACAGACACCTACACTGAAACTAAATTTGAATGTGAGAAAACAATCAAATCGTCTAGTATTCAATGGACAATACTAAGATTGGCTGCAACCCCTCCTATCGAGATGACGACAGAAATCGACCCCATAGTATTTGAGATGCCCTTGGATCAGCGAATTGAGTTTGTACACTCAAGAGACGTAGGACAAGCTTTTGCAAATGCTATTGAAGCAGAAACTATTGGGAAGACACTCCTCATTGGAGGCGGACCATCCAGTCAGATGGTTCAACGAGAATTTCTAACAAAGCTTTTCGATGGAATGGGAATCGGAATGCTTCCTGATTCTGCTTTCAGAGTTGCCACAAAACCTGAGGAATATTTCTATACTGACTGGCTTGACACTCGAGAATCACAACAACTGCTGCAGTATCAGTCAAGATCAGTTGAGGATTACATTAAGGAGATGACGTCTCAGCTTGGGATGATGAGATATTTGACTAGATTGTTCAAAGGTCTAGCACGGAAACGGATACTCGATGCCTCACCATATTATCAAACTACAAAGCAAGTCGAATAACTCTCGATGGAGAGAGTGTCCAAAGTGTATACAATTTCAACTTTGCAATGACACTAGAAGCAATTAGATAAGATTCACAAGCAATAACAAGTAAACACTGTTAAGAAAACAGGATGCCACACCCACAAATCTTTAATCCACTTTGCCCTAGGCCCGACTCGTGCACAGGAGAGTCTCTCAGTGACCGAGTCGACACCCATCTTGAAGCATCCGATGGCGAAGTACATACGAGAAGATAGGCAACCCTGGATCTACTGTTCTGGTTGTTCTATCGGTGTAGTTACAAGTATGATTGCCAGGGCAATCGACAACTTAGGTCTAGACTTCAACAAGATAGTCGTGGTTTCAGGAATCGGATGCACTGGTCGTACATCTGGTTACTTCAAGACTGGAACGTATCACACGACTCATGGGAGAGCAATTGCTTTTGCTGAGGGTGTCAAGATTGCTAATCCCGACCTAGAGGTCATTGTTGTCAGCGGTGATGGCGACCTCGCAGCCATCGGAGGAAACCACCTCATTCACGCCTGTCGAAGGAACATAGACATGACGGTCGTTTGCGTGAACAACTTCAATTATGGAATGACAGGTGGCCAATTCGGACCAACGACCGAACATGAGAGGTACTCTCAAACCAGCCCGAGACCCATTGGAAACATAGAACACCCCTTCAACCTAGTGAAATTGGCTGCGTCATCTGGAGCGACCTTTGTAGCCAGATGGACTGCAGTACAGGCAAGAAGAGCGACCAAGTCGATTGAGAAGGGCATCCAGAAAGAGGGATTCTCATTTATCGAGATAATTGGAGCCTGTCCTACAGAGTACGGGAGAATGAACAGATTGGGCGATGGAGTCACTATGCACAAACACCTGCTTGAGGTTGCAGAGATTCAGAATGGTCTTCCACCGCACGAGGCTGAACTCGATTATGCAACGAGAATTGTCTGTGGGGAGTTTTTGAACATCGAGAAACCAGAATATACAGCTGTCCTCCGTGAGATGCAGAAGAAGCTCAAGGAATGATTCTGATGACACGCTATGAAATCCGATTTGGTGGTTTTGGAGGACAAGGAATAGTCACCATGGCAGTCGTTCTTGGAGAAGCAGTTTCACTTGTTGAGAAGAAAGAGTGTGTACAGACGCAGAGTTACGGACCAGAGGCGAGGGGTGGAGCCACCAAAAGCGAGCTGGTTATTGATGACGAAGAAGTAGACTATCCTAAGGTACAGGAACCCGATGTGTTCGTTGCCATGAGTCGAGCTGCATACTTGGAATACATTGATGGACTCAAGGAAGACGGAATTCTCATTATCGATGAGGACTTGGTGGAGATCGAAAGCGATCTGCCTGATGGAATCAAGATCTACAAGATTCCAGCGACAAGAATCGCAGACGTTGACATAGGAACGAAACAAGCTACGAATGTTGTGATGTTAGGAGCTCTGACGGCAATTACTGGAATAGTCACACTTGAAGGCCTCAAACAGCAGATAATTGACCGCTGGCCAAGGTTCAAGGAAACCAACCTGAAAGCGCTGGAGCTGGGTGTGAAGGCTGGTAAAGAGGCTGTTCCATTCAGTAAATAGAGCTCAGCAGCCTTATGTGAGACTGGTTCCATCAATTGATTATGAGTTCTAAAAATCCACTAGAAGATTGGTACTTTCTCATTGGCGAATGGGAAGGCGGGTCGACTGATCAGTTTGATGAAGAAGGGACAATCAAGACATCTGAGGTATACACTCTGGAGTTGAATGGGGTCTATATCATGGGTAGACACGATGCTTTCAACAAAGATGGAAACCTCATTCACAAAGCCCTCAGCATGCTCTACTATGATAGACATAACAAGATAATGCTGCGGAAGACATTCTACTCATACGGCTTCACGAACAACGAGGTGGAGCTTGAGAGAACTGATGACATGATTCGTTTTGAGGTCGTTCAAGAGCCTATACCTCAAGCCTTTGATGGGATGAAGTGGAGATCCTATATCAAGAAAGTTTCAGAAACTGAGATTCGTGATGGATTAGAAGTTTGCAAACCAGGAGAAGATTTCTCCAGCTATGGAGAGTCCGTTTCAAAGAAAATTAAATGATTCATTTCTTCTTCTTAGGTTCCTTAGGAGGAAGAGTAGTGACATATGATATCGATTTCTTGATCAGCAACTTCAGTCTTGGTGATTCATCTAGCACCGAATCATTAAGCACAATATACTCACTCATGACCTTACCTTTCAGTGGTTCAAAGACAGTGATGTTATCCTGAGCCAGTGCTTCTTCACGGTCATCTGCAGAAAGCCTCAAGAAAAGGTCTGATCGATGAGTTCCGGTGAACATGTTCTTGTTTATGAAGAAAGCAACACCTCCGAACATCTTCTTCTCTGTATAATCTACATCCTTCAAATGCGACTTTATGAGCCCATGTAGTTCTTCTTTTGATCGCTCGGTCATTAGTTGATTTCCTTCTCATCAAGAGCTAATACTGCAGCACCTAATGCCCCGGTGAGTTGTGGCTCCTGGGGAACCCAGAGTTCCACACCTAATTGTTTGGAAAGGTGATATCTGAATGCAGGGTTGAGAGCTACTCCGCCAGTCACACATACAGGCTCTTTGACACCAACTCGTTTCGAAAGCGCAGTAATCTTTGAAACCATGGATACGTGAACCCCTGCTGCAATGTCTGCAGCTGACTCTCCAGCGCCAATGTGACCAATGACCTCGCTTTCCGCAAAGACGGTGCAAGTGCTACTTATCGAACTTGGGTTCTTTGATTTCAGTGCAAGAGGACCTAGTTCGTCTAAAGATACCTCAAGAACTCTTGCCATAACCTCAAGAAATCGACCAGTTCCAGCAGAACACTTGTCATTCAACTCAAAATCCTCAGGTCTTCCAGAGGGACCAACGCGAATGGCCTTGGCGTCTTGCCCTCCAACATCGATGAGCAATCGAATGTCTGGATTGATGTGATGTACTCCAACGCTATGGCAAGTAATCTCAGTGACTGATTTTTCAGCCAGCTCAACGCGTGCTCGACCGTACCCTGTACTAATCACCGGGATTCCATTCAGATCTATGTTCGATGTTGAAGATATATTCCGTATCGTCTTTTCCACTGACTGGACAGCAGACGCTCCGGTTAGCATCAGTGATTTAGCCACAATCTCACCTGAGCTATCTAGCAGGACTCCCTTTGTTGTTGTAGATCCAACATCAATTCCAACACCGAAAGCCACTGATTTTCTCTCCTTACATCAGCATCTCAAGGAGTGCATCCACTCTAGTTTCAATCTGAGCTGCATTATAAACTCTGGAATCGACCATATCACCTTCAATAATGACACCCGGAACGCCTGTCCTTTCTGTCACTATCTCTTTGGATACAAGCTGTCCTAGTGAGTATCGCTTGCAAGAACGGACTGAAAACATAACGAATCCATCAAGGTCGTAATCTTTGATGAGCTGACACATCTTGTCAATCTTGGCATCGAGTCCCATGTTCAGATAGACTCTGGAATATGTTTCAACCACTTGATCAATAATTGAAGACGTATTTACACCCACCATATTCCCGGTCCAAGCATGTGTATAGGTGTCAGCAGGAAAGACTACTCCTCTACTAGCGAGTATGTTGAAGAATCTTAGAGTATGCCAAGGCGGTATATTGTCCCAGAGTAAACGAACCTTTTCATCTCGAATCGCACCAATTCCATTCTTGACACGCTCCTCTACTTCTGCGACGAATGATTCGTAAAACTCAACACAATGCTCAGTCCCCCTACTTGACACTACAGGAGCCATTGTCAAGAATCTATCAGCACAGTTCAATGGGCTGGGTTTCGTCTTACAAGCCTCAAGAGCACGAATCCAGAGCCTTGTAGCTTTACTTGAAAGATCAGCAACCACGCGAATTCGATTTTCCTCAAGAGTCCGATTGAAGTGAGACCCAATGAACTCAATCAGACGCTCCACTCCACGACGTACATACTCTTGATTGTGAGGGAGCTGTTGTTTGTCTATAGGTGGTGTGTCTAGAAGGAAGACTGGTGCACCGGTCATCTCAGATATGGCATCATACCATTTCAGAACTGTTCCACAGATATTATTGCATGCAAGAAGTATCTGAGGTGTTGGGAGTGATCCCATCGGAACCTCTTCGGGTTTTTCTGTTGAACCAATACTAACACGAGCATAGGAACACAGCTCCTGTGAATACCCCAGGTCTTCTGCAATATTAGAAACCTCAGGACCTATTTTTTGGGCTCCAATGATAGCCCCAGCCTGTTCAGGATAGACCACACCCAGATCCATTGCAATAGGAATCTCCACTGGAAAGCCTGAAGTCACCCAGGCCAGATTTCCATTCTCGCTTGCTTCCATTGCCTCTAATCCGTGACGAAATGCAATCTGTTGTAGAAGCGATTGTGTTTCAAGACGTCTGTAGGGCTTCTCTTCAGCAGCTCTTTCTTGAGTCATTTTTTCCTCACTCCAAAGTTTCAACAAAGGTCTGTATTCGTGTTTCAATCCGGCCTCGATCACTCAGTTCAGGATCAAGTGGTACTCTAACCGTCTTAATACCTAGGTCTGTGGCAGATCTTTCGATAGATGGTGCTTCAAACTCATCAGGGTCGCAGAATGACTGTTCACATACAATGAGCCCTTGAATTGAGAGGTTTGAAAGCAGGTCTTTCATTGCCTTCATGCGAAATGAGAGACCTTCATGAGTTGGTTCACCGGGAGCAGTCAAAACAGATTTTGCCATTGAGGAGAATGGATCTTCGGATTTTGACGGAGACTGTGTAAACACAGTTTTGAATCCAAATGATAGAAGGTCCATAACGATAACAGAGTCAGAGATGTTAGGCATATCATGAATCAGCGAGGCGATGGCTTGAGGTTCGACCATACCCCCTGCAATTACTATTCGCGGAGTTTCTAGAGCTTCTGGAAGATTCACTCTTGAATAGTCACCTTGTAGGATTGCTTGTCGTACAGTTTCAATGGTATCAAAAAGCCTTAATTCTTCGGCAGTATTTCTGACCATTGCTGCAGCATCCTTAGCTGCAGACACTGATGAAACAGTTGGAGCTGTCAGAAAGGTTCTAACAAAACGGACAACATCCGAGTAAGGAATAATCTTCGGATTGACCACTCTGGCTGAATACAGAAACTGAGCGCTCCTACGAAAGTCTTGAACAAGGTCAACTGCACGATTATAACTCTCTGAGAGGAACGGTCTGCTGAATGTTGTAGAGATTGTTTCACTAAGGAGTTTCAGCTCTTCTGCCAGAAACTTGGTTGTTGAGTCATCAGGGCTATACCTTGTGACTGGATATGTCAATCGGAATACTCTATCATCAGGAAAGCGAACCTTCCAAACATCTCCAAGGTTCTGAAGCGCATCACATGTGTTTCCAGGGAACAACAGTCCGGCTAAGTTGAGAAACTGACCATTTGCACGTTGACTGTAGAGGTTCCGTATGTAAGAACAAGCAAATGTCTGCAGACTCTCTTCAAATCCGCTTGCTAATCCAGGCAATGCCCTAATTAGTGACGGTATAAACCCATGTGCCATGAAGAGTTCTAGTGGAGCATGTGGATAGATGTAGCCAATGATCTCTTCACCTGAATCCATTAGTTGCTTCAATCCTACAGATGATTGTTCGATGACTCCTTCATAATTCAAATTGGATACCTCTGTACAGGGCAAGTAATTCTGGTAGTATTACAGAACTTTCGACATTCAGTATCTTATTTGTTCCGCTGGATCAAACGAATTCCATTCTTTTCGTTATTTCTGACTAAAAAACCTCTGTGGAAATCATTATCAATAGCATTTGCAGTCGTAGGTGACATCCTCTAGTCAAAATTCGACTGAGAAATAATAGACGAGAGATATGGAGAACGAATAATATGGAAGAAATGCTATGGCACAAAAAAAGGTGGCCAAAAACTGTAAAGAAGTCGCTGGACTATCCTGAAGAGCCACTTTTTGCAATTTTGGATAAAATTGCTGATAAACATCCTGATTCACCTTCAACAATCTATGATGGAATATTCCACTCTTTTGCTGAAGTCAAGGATCATGCTGACAGAATTGCCAACTTCTTGGCAAGCAAGGGAATTGGAAAGGGCGACAAAGTCGCGATATTTTTGCCAAACACGCCCCACTATCCTCCGGTCTTCTTTGGGATACTCAAGAGTGGAGCTACTGCGGTCACATGTAATCCATCGTACAAAGCGAATGAACTGAATTTCCAACTGAAGGACTCTGGGGCAAAGGCAGTATTCGTGTTCGACCACCCATCCTTCACTCCAACATCTTACGAAGCCATCAAAGGAACTGACGTTAAGATTCACGTTATCTGCAGTATCAAAAGATTCCTACCAAAGGTGAAAGCTATTCTTGGAAGTGCACTCGGTAAGATACCCAAGGGAGGCTATTACGAAGATTTCACAGATTTCTACGATGATATCATCGAGCAGTATGAGCCAAAGGCTCCTGATGTCTCAATCACGCCGAAAGAGGACCTTGCACTCATTCTTTACACTGGTGGTACAACTGGCACACCAAAAGGAGCGATGCTCACTCACAGCAATCTCTATAGTAATGTAATGCAATTCGATGAGTGGGTACAGCTTGAGCCTGAAGGTGGCGGAACCCCTGAAAGGCTGAAGCCAGGAGAGGAGGTCTTCGTGGGAGCTCTTCCATGGTATCACTCTTATGGCCTGACATTGACCATGGTCGCCTCATATCTTATGGGAAGCTCATTAATCTGTGTGCCTGATCCAAGAGCAGGCAAACCTCCAATGAGTGAACTGCTGGCGGACATCCAGAAGTACAAGGGTTCCATTCTACATTCTGTCCCGGCAATATATGCAGGTCTCGTAAACAATCCAACCGTTGGCAAGTATGACCTCTCCAGCCTCAAAGCATGCGGTTCTGGAGCTGCGCCATTGCCTCCTGAACTATGTAAGAGATTTGAGGATGTGAGTGGTGCTACACTGTTTGAGGGATATGGTCTGACTGAGACATCCCCATTGACACACGCCAATCCTGCGCTCAAGTCGCTGCGTAAGTTTGGTTCAATCGGGGTTCCGCTCCCTGACACTGATGCCAAGATCTTGGACATTGACACAGGGAAGAAGGAACTGAAGCAGGGAGAAACTGGCGAGATCGCCATAAACGGACCGCAGGTAATGGCTGGCTACTGGAACAAACCCAAAGAAACAGAAGAAGTAATGCGGACAATCAACGGTAAACGATACTTCCTGACTGGAGACATCGGTCACATTGATGAAGATGGCTTCTTCGTCATTTCAGACCGCAAGAAGGACATGATAAACGTTGGTGGACTGAAGGCATACCCAAGAGAGATTGAGGACATCTTCTTCGAACATCCAAAGGTATCGTTGGCTGCGGTCATTGGTCTACCAAAAGAGGACGACCCATCAAACGAGTATGTCAAGGCATACATCGTTCTGAAAGAGGGTGAAACAGCAACTGAGGAAGAATTCATCGCATGGGCGAAAGAGAAGATGGCAGGCTACAAACGACCAAAAGAGGTTGCGTTTGTCGATTCATTGCCCATGACCCAAGTTGGAAAAGTCCTCAGAAGAGAGCTTCGCGAAGCAGAGCTAGCAAAGAAATAAGACTAATGGATTCAGGGGATGGGATTTCCCCTCCCCAAATTCCTTCTTTTTCACTCATTTTGTATTCTTTCAAAAGCATCCTCAACAAATATCAGTGAGCTTAGCTATACTGGACAGCTAAGTTATCATACTACATTCGAAAAGATTGTTGAGAGTTGAGAGAGATGGATGAGCTATATTGGCAGAAAAAAGAAGCTTGGCCAGATACAGCACCTAAAACAATAGACTATCCCGAAGAGCCCTTATTCGCCATGCTGGACAGGGCAGCTGAAAAGAGTGGAGACCTCCCATATACTGTGTTTATGGGAAAGACACAGACCTTCAAAGAGGTCAAGGACCATTCAGACAGGGTAGCGAACTTCCTAGTCAGCAAAGGTATCAAGGAAGGAGATAGTGTCGCGATTTTCCTCCCTAATGTACCTCACTTCCCAGCTATCTATTTTGGGATTCTGAGGACAGGAGCGAAGGTTGTGACCTGCAATCCAATGTACAAAGCGAATGAACTGAACTTCCAGTTGAATGATACTGAATCGAAGATCGTCTTTGTACTTGATCATCCAACGTTCACACCAACTGCATACGAGGCTATCAAAGGCACACCAGTCCATACTGTGGTTGTATGTAGTGTGAAACCGTTCCTCTCTAAAGCAACAGCTTTCATCGGTGGGCTCCTTGGAAAAGTACCCAAAAGCCCTTACTATGAGGAGGGCAAGACAATCTTCTATGAGAATATTCTTACACAGTACGAGCCAAAAACGCCCGATGTGAAGATCGACCCAAAGAGCACTGCAGTGATAATTTACACCGGTGGAACCACCGGCACTCCAAAAGGAGCAGAACTCTCTCACTATAATCTGACTTCAAATGTGCTCCAGATAGCTGAATGGGTCTATATGAAAGAAGAAGACGTTGGAAGGGAAGGAGGTGTCAGATATGGAGAGGAGGTGTATGTTGGAGCCATTCCATGGTATCACTCCTATGGGATGACACTCAGCTTGCTATCAGCGACTTTGTATGGTGGGCAGCTCGTGGCCATTCCTGATCCCCGTTCTGGGAAACCTCCACTGACAGATTTGTTGAAGGAACTTGAGAAGACTAAGTGCACTGTGTTCAATTGTGTGCCTGCACTCTATGCAGGAATCGCCACCCATCCAGATGTAGGCAAATATGATCTGTCTGAAATCAACATCTGTGGTTCAGGAGCAGCTCCATTACCACCGGAAGTAGCTAAGGCGTTCGAGGCTGTGACAGGAGCGTTGGTTTTTGAAGGGTATGGCCTCACTGAAACCTCACCAACGACTCACATCAACCCCACCAATAAGAAGTACCGAAAATTTGGCTCGATTGGACTTCCACTACCTGATACGAACTGCAAGATTGTTGATATCGATACTGGCACAAAAGAGATGCCATTGGGAGAGATTGGCGAGATAGCCATCCATGGACCCCAGGTGTTCTCAGGCTATTGGCGAAAACCTGAAGAAACTGAGAATGTCATGCGTGAGTTTAATGGAAATCGGTTCTTCCTCACTGGAGATCTTGGTTACATGGATGAGCTTGGCTACACCTACATCAGTGACAGAAAGAAGCAGATGATCAATGTTGGTGGAATGAAAGCATACCCACGAGAGATTGAGGACACTCTCTTCACACATCCAAAGGTGAAACTTGCAGCAGCTGTGGGGATACCTCGATTAGATGACCCGAGCAACGAGTTTGTCAAGGCTTACATCGTTCTCAAAGAGGGTGAAACAGCCACAGAAGAAGAGTTCATAGAGTGGGCAAGGGACCGGATGGCAGGATACAAGAGACCGAGAGAGGTCGAATTTAGGGATTCGCTTCCACTGAGCAACGTAGGAAAAGTACTGAGACGTGTCCTTTTGGAGGAGGAGCTTGAAAAGCGAGGAAAATAGTTCGCCTGATTGCTTTATTAGGGAGTACTGGCAGAAGACTGGATTCCTACACACATTCATCTAGAGGTGGTTAGATTGTCACCTTCGTGGAAAAGAATTGGAGCATATCTGGGGATTCTTTCTGGAATCATCTTTGTTGTTGCAACCCTCATTGCAATGCTGATCTATCCGGGTGGATACAACTTCTTCCTGGACTCCTTCAGCAGACTTGGACACACTATAATCAATAGCACACCTTCAATGTTGAACTATTTCCTGTTTGTGACAGCGTGCACCGGTGCAGCTGTATGCTTGGTTCCCTTCCTTTTCTCCATGCGTACATTGTTCACAGAAACAACAGGTCTCAAAGTACTAAGTGGGTTAGGTACCATTCTAGGTCTTTGTGCAGCACCCAATCTCTCAGCACTAGCAATCTTCGCAGGGAATGAAGCTCCTGAAATACATGGAAACACTACGAGACTCTTCTTCATACTCATTATGGCTGGAATTCTGTGCTACTCAATTGCTATCGTCATGAAAAGGGAGTACAACAACATCTATGCAGGGATTGGTTTCATCGTTGTAGTGATCTGTATACTTCACATATTCGGTATGTTTGGAGTCATGTCCGAATACTTTGGGACTGCCCTCTGGCAAAAAATTGCTGTCTATTCGTTAGTGCTGTGGTCAGTATTCCAAGGATATGAACTCTTGAAAGTCTTTGATTAGAAATACATAAGGAAACTGGGGAGGTTTCCCTCCCCACGTTTATTTCAGACGTTTTCGAACGTGGCACGCATTGTTGCACCACAATAGCCACAGCTGGCTTCCAGAGGGCCAACCCAGTCGACACTCTCATGTGAAACCTCTGCACCACAGGAGGGACACTTCAGTGGGAGGCGTACTGTTGTTGTCTGACTACCGTGTGTCATCACACTCCCTTGTTGTTCTTCAGGAATAGCATGTATCG
This sequence comes from Candidatus Thorarchaeota archaeon, assembly GCA_048882045.1. Taxonomy (GTDB): domain Archaea; phylum Asgardarchaeota; class Thorarchaeia; order Thorarchaeales; family Thorarchaeaceae; genus SMTZ1-45. Next base: position 186,708 of record JBHLRZ010000001.1, read on the forward strand.
GTGCCTCGACAAGAATACTATCCATCCTTCGGCGACTTGCCCGAATGGAGCGACGAGAACGTCGGCAAGCGAAAAGACCACAGCAGAGGGGGATCAGAATGGATGCAATGATGATGATGAAGATCCAGTCAAACAAATCCAAGGACTGGAAGAAACCTGGGATGTGAGCATCATCGTATACACCAATGTCATAAGATCCACTAGTGTCAGAATAGACGGAGTTCTCGGTCACTCCAATATATACTGTAGTGTTTGCTGCCAGATCAAAATCGACCTGCGGATAATTTCCATAGTCAGTTCCACTTTCAGCGATAATTGAAGTATAACCGCTGTCAGTTGCTACAGTTATCTTGACTTCAAGACCCCAGAACGATTCTGTGTCAACAACCACAGTCCAGTGTCCTGCTTCCAAGTCAGCTACATAATGATTTGTGTTTCCACCATAAACATATTCATCTGTTCGTTCAATATTGGCCACAAGACTTGCTTGGGCTGACACTGTTCCCACAAAGGCAAACAGCGCCACGACAAGACACGAAATCAAAAGCAGTGACTTTCGCTTCATGGTTTTTTTCCTCACTATTGGGTCAGCATTACAGGATATTAGATTTACCTGCTGAAACTAACATCTGACAATGAGCTAGATACTTATTCCACAGCAAACTCATCTTGACAGTAGAATAGTCAGTCGAGATGCCGAAGGACCAGGTCCCGGGTGACTCTATTCAGATTTTCCTGATCCAGAAGCCTTGTGTTGTTTTCCTAGTTCAACATAGAGCTCCGCACCAGCCATGAAGGCTTCCTTCATTGAGTCCGAAACTTGTTTTATGACCTTACCAGGTATACCAAGAACTAGACTGCCATCAGGTATCACTGTACCCTCAGTAACGACCGTTCCGGCTCCTATGACACAGTCATTCCCTACCTTTGCACCATCCAGAACGATGGCTCCCATCCCAATCACTGTTCGATCACCAATGGTACATGCGTGTATCACGCAGTTGTGTCCTGCGGTCACGTAGTCGCCAATAACAGTAGGATTCATGAAAGTAGTATGCACCGAAACGTTGTCCTGAATGGACGTGCCTTTTCCAACTCTTATATAGTTCAAGTCAGCTCTGATGACTGCAGACTCCCAGATACTGGAGTCAGGTCCCACTTCAATGTCTCCAATGAGAGATGCTCTTGGGGATACGTATGCTTCGGGATCCACTTTTGGTCTTTTACCATTGAATTCGTACTGGCCCATTGGTTTACACCTTGGAAGAAGAGTACATCCTTTGTTCTTTAAGAGTATTGAAATGGGATTCATAATTCTAACAAAAAGAGGAGAGGTCCAATGCCCGCGACACCACTTCACTATCCCATGGCTCATGGTCTTTCAAAGCTGGACAAACGACTTTCCCTACCTGGCTTGGTCGTCGGTTCCGTAATTCCTGATATTGAAGTCCCTCTGATGTGGGTATTCTTCAGTGATTTGCCAGACCATTTGTTTCTTCACAGTCTGATTGGAGCTATAACTGTTGGAACGTTATTAGCTGTGGTTGTCACCTGGCTTCTCTATCCGCCAATCATATCAGCCATCTTTGGTGTAGACCACCAGAGGTTAAAGGACACTTCAGGAATGTCAGGAATTCTGGTTTTGTCATGTCTGATTGGTGTACTGTCACATCTCCTTCTTGACTATCCAATGCATTGGTATAATCCCATACTCTGGCCTTGGGTAGATCCCTATACTGTCGTAGGTCCATTAGTCCTTCTCTTTACACCTCTTGAGAGTATCAGCGGACAAGCCTTCAGAATGGCACACCTGTTGACAAGCATTATCATGCTTGTATGGTGGATTCTGATACTGATACAATATAGGGGAAAGAATCTGTGGAACAACCATTGGATCAGCAGCCACTTTGACCAAACTTAGTTACTACGTAGAGGCCACTCCTCAAGAGATACAGATGAGTGTGTGTCAATAATATTCTCAATTCCGTACAAATCTCGGAGAAATGTGTTGAAAGAGTTGATACTCTTTGTCCTAACTGTTGCCAATAGACTATAGTCCTCACTAGTGCGATAGAGGTCCCAGACCTCATCCATCTCTATCAGTTTTTGTGCGGTTTCAGCGGCTGTACCAGGTGAAACCTTCATTCTAACGAAGAACTTCACTGGCAATCCAATCATCCCAAAGTCAACCTCGATTGAATATCCCACTATTGCTCGTTTGAGCAATAACTTGTTGATAGCTTTTGAAACAGCAGGTTGGCGCATTAAAGGACTCATCTTTTTCCCAATAGCCTCTTGTGCGAGAGGAAATGGTTTCTCTGATGTAGGTTTATGGTAGCGCATTATTCTAAGAAGGGACATCTCTTTAGGAGAGATATACGTGTCACCAGGTTCATTTGGTACTATCCGAAATCCATTCTTTTTGTAAGTTGTAAGAATCTGTGCTTGATTGTATTTCCCCGAACCCGAACTTGCCACAACATTGTCGACTCTATCAAGAAGGTCCTCAAAGGATCCCTCGCTATCAAACCTGAAGAATCCAATTAATGAGAACTCACCAACGACTCCATCTAATGACTCAAGTTCTTCCATCTGTAGTACTTTCTTACTTACATCTTGCTCTCGTGGATTACTTTTCATGAAGAGAACTGTGTTCCTTGCTGTTTTCACTGTTGCAGGATTGATGATTGTTGTATAACCCCTTATCACCCCACTCTTCACAAGACTTCTGATCTTCCGTGAAACCCAGTTCCGGCTTTTTCCAAGCAATTTTCCAATCACTTGAGGTGTGAATCTTGAATTTTGAACAAGAGCTTCGAGAAGACGTTGGTCTGTATCAGAAAGAATGTTTTGCATTATTATCCCTCATTTGTGAAGCGAATCATTCCAAAATTCTATGATATATTCATATATTTTGTGATTTCAGCGGAGCTGTGATTAGAATGACAAATTACAAGGTAAAAGACATTGGACTTGCTGAAGAGGGGCGTATGCTGATCGAGTATGCCGAGAAGCACATGCCAGTGTTGATGCATCTTCGCAAGAAGTACTCAAAGTCCCAACCACTGAAGGGCATGAAGATTGCTGGGTGTCTTCATGTGACAAAGGAAACAGCAGTTCTTGTAGAAACACTTCGGGCTGCTGGAGCTGAGGTCGCATGGTCGGGCTGTAATCCACTCTCCACAAACGACAAGGTAGCAGCTGGTCTGGCTGCTAATGATGTGCCAGTGTTTGCGTGGCATAATCTCAACACCGAGGAGTACTACTGGTGCATAGAGCAGACTTTGAAGACAGAGCCTACATTGACCCTTGATGATGGTGCAGATCTCATTTTTACACTTCACAACAAACACACAGAGCTCATTCCCAATCTGTATGGCGGTTCTGAAGAAACCACAACAGGTGTGATTCGAGTCCGTGCTATGGCAGATGATGGAGCTCTCAAGTATCCGATAATGGCTGTCAACGACGCAGATACAAAGCACCTGTTTGACAATGTATATGGGACTGGGCAGAGTGTCTTTGATGGCGTCATGAGAGCTTCAGCTATCCTGATTGCTGGAAAGACCGTTGTCATTGGTGGTTACGGCTACTGCGGTCGTGGAATGGCTGATCGTGCAAGAGGACTTGGTGCAAACGTAATCGTCACTGAAGTAGATCCTGTCCGTGCTCTGCAAGCACGAATGGATGGATTCAGAGTCATGAAGATGAGTGACGCTGCTCCTGAAGGAGACTTATTCCTCACAGCAACAGGAATGAAGGATATTGTCACTGGTGAGCACTTCAAGGTCATGAAAGACGGTGCTATGTTTGGTAATGCTGGACACTATAATGTCGAGATAAACGAACCAGATCTCATTGCTCAGAGTAAAGGTCCGAAGAGGAGAGTTCGTCATGCTCTTGACGAGTATGAGCTCAAGGACGGTCGCCGCCTCTACTTATTGGGAGAGGGGCGATTGGTAAACCTGGCTGCTGCAGAAGGACACCCAAGCGAGGTTATGGATCTCTCATTTGCATCTCAGTTGAACGCTATGATCTGGATGACCAAGCATGGTAAAGACCTCAAACCAGCGGTGTACGAGTTCCCTAAGGAACTGGACAACGAAACTGCATTGGCCAAACTCGAAACAATGGGCATCAGCATAGACCAATGGACAGAAGAGCAAGAACGCTATGCAAAAGCATACGCTGAAGGTACTTAGAACAAAGTGAGTGGGACATGAATTCCCACTCGATCTTTTTCTTTGCTTAAAAGTCTGATTTCATTTCTTGGTTCCATGAAGGTACTATTTGGATGATGTGCGTAAAGAATTAGAAAGAGAGATACTGAAACCCTTTCCCTTTTATTGTGCTGTTCACGTTCTATAATCATTTTATTATTCTAGGTTTGATATCATATGACTAAAATCAAGATTGATCAAAGATTTTCTCCCTATCAAATGCCAAGTGTGATTATAGGTACAATCGTGAATGACCGGCCTAACTTCATGTTATGTACTTGGGCAAGTCGTGTTAATCGAAATCCACCTACGTGGATGGTTTCAATTAATACAAAACATTACACGATGACTGGCATTAGAAAGAACAAAGTATTCAGTATGAATCTGCCTTCAGCCAATCTTATTCAGCTAGCTGATTACATAGGTACCAATTCGGGACGTGAAATAGACAAGTCTTCACTGTTTGAGATATTCTATGGTGAAACAAAAGCTCCAATGATAATGGAGTGTGTTCTCAATATGGAACTTGAGGTTATGCAGATAATAGAACTGCCGGATCACTTCGTGGTTCTGGGGACTGCTGTGACTTCCTATGTTGATGATAGGAATATGACCGATAACAAACCAGACTTGAAGAAGATGAATCCTGTTGTTTACACCGGGGCTGAAAAGCAACCAACATATTGGACGCTTGGTGAAAAGATTGGAGATGCTTTTAAACTGGGAAAAGAATTCAAGGGACTCAAAACCTGAGGAGAGAATAGTTGTAGAAGGTTAATCAGGAAGAGTTCTTTCTATTGTCGCCCTTAGGTCCCTTTTCCTTCCTTCGTTTTAGTTTGAGGGTTGTGACCATTCCTTTCTCCTTGAGGTCCTTCTTGGATATATCTCCTTCTGACATAGAGAAGAATTTACTTCCATATTGCTTCACTTTCTCCCAATCTATGGGGAAGCCTAGACCAGGTTCCTGTGGAATCTTTAAAAACCATCAGAGGGTATGATAGATAATGTGAGGATACCATCTCTGAATTCAGGTGTCCAAGCGAGGTTATGGATCTCTGATTTGCATCTCAGTTGAACACGATGATCTGGATGGCAAAGAAAGGTAAGGACCTCAAACCGGCCGTCTATGAGTTTCCGAAGGAGCTTGACAATGTAACAGCCATGGCAAAATTGGAAACCATGAGAATCTCCATTGACAAGTGGACCGAAGAACAGGAGCGATATGCCAAAGCATACGCACAGGTACTTAATTGAGAGAAAGGATCTATAGAGAGTATTCTTTCTCTAATTTCCTTATCATTTTTCCCCAAGATCAGAGTTAAACATCATCCAAGATTGTGCTTTCTCATATTTCGTGACATAATTTTGTTGACCCAACAATAGCCAGCTGATAGTATCCATTCTACCAGTTGCGGAGTCGAATCTGTATCATTCGATTTCAATTCCAGCAGAATCAGAAGACTCCTCTCGAACCATCTCAGCTAATAATCTGATACGTACGCGGCCATGGTACTTCTTGAGGAGTCTGTTTGACGGATCTAGAACCACTGCCTGTCCGATAGATTTGTCAGCATCCAGAAATCGCTCAAACCCGTAAAGAAGACCACCAAGCATCCACCAAGCATCAGAAAAACTCGGGTCATATTCGAGCGCTTTTCTTAGGACCTTCTCGGATTCAATCATCTCATCAAGAAAAGCATTTGTTGATGCCCATAATCGCCAAGAGTCAAGATCATTCGGATTCTTCTTTGTCTGTTTCTTGGCAGTCTTCATCATCTTCCTCAACTCTTTGGGTGTGAGGTGAAGGGGATCCTGATTTAAAATTTTGAACAAGATGTGATTGAATGGCAGTAACATCAGCATTCTTTCTCGAACCTCTACACGCACAAAATACCTACCGAATACTTCTTGCATCTGCCGCGATGTAAGAGGGACTCCAACTTGATACCGATGTCTTGGTTCGACATGCTGCCAAGCTTTTGACATCAAGCTCTTCACAAGTAGAATTTCAGGATTCCTGAAGAAGTCTTCAGGGATGTCTTGTATTTCGAGGAAGTCATACACGAAAATCCCTCTTTATGTTCTAACGGTTGCATCTTCCTCTGTTATCATCCCTTCGACTCCTTGTCCTTTCTTCTCTTGAGTTTGAGAGCTGTGACCATTCCTTTCTCCTTGAGGACCTTCTTGGATAAGTCGCCTTCAGACATAGAGAAAAATTTCCGCCCAAATCGCCTGACTTTCTCCCAGTCAATGGGAAGACCAAGACCAGGTCCTTGTGGAAGGTCCAAGTAGCCATCAGATGGAATGATGGGAGATACGAGTATACCATCTCTGAATTCAGGTGTCCATGATCCAGGTTCATGTGGATATTCCAGGGGCTGTTCTCCACCTGTCAATGCATGGACATGCATGTTTGTCATGAGACCAAGTCCGTTGGTCCAAGTGTGAGGGCTGAAGCCAAGTCCTTTGCTTGTTGCGGCCTCAAGTGTCTTCAGAGTATCTTTGAAACCAAAAACAGTGACGTCAGGTTGATAGATGTCGAAACTATCGAAATGAAGGAACATTCGAGCCTCATGCCATCCCGCATTGAGTTCAGCACCTGCTAACTTGATGGGACTGTATTTTCTGAGCTCTGCCATTTCCTCGTATGCATGCCAGTCGAGGGGCTCTTCTAACCAGTGAATATTCTGATCACTCACACCATCGACGAATTTCTTTGCTCGGGCTAGGTTCCAGAGGGGAGGTCTGTCTACAATGGTCACAGCCCAACCTTGGTTCGCATCGACCATCAGTGGGAAGTCTGGGTCTATCAGCGACCGAGTGTCGCGTATTGCTTTGATGTCTTCTTCAATGGTCTTTGACTTCACACGAAGCTTGACTCCTTTGTAGCCTTCTTCATGTGCCTGTCTGGCTATCTTTGCATGATGCTTCGGATCGCACACAGAACCTGTGGACCAATAGACTGGAATAGGTTTGTCCTTTCCCCCAAGCATCTTCCAGACAGGAACATCCTCGGACTGAGCCTTGATATCATAGAACGCTGCTTCCATCCAGTAGTTTCTCCATCCTAAGTAGGATGCCTCTTTGATTCTCTGGTGTGCCAAATCAAGGTCACAAGGATCCACTCCAAGAACATAGGGAGCTAGTAAACCACCAAGACCTTCTCGCTCCTCCCCAAATGCCACACCTGCAGCGTTTCCAGTCAGACCTGTATCTGTTGTCAGTTGGAGGAGGGTGAATCGATTGTGGGTCTGTGGATATCCCGGTATCCAAGAAGAATAGAATGGTTTCTTGAGTGGGATTGAAATGTGATACATGTCGACCTGTGTTATCTTCATACGACGCACCTTCTTCGTCTATAGTAGAGTCGGATTTTCGGATTACGGGGCAGTGTGCTGCAACAGTTCTTGGAGTATCTTTGGTACGACCTCGGTAGGAAAGCTGTGTCCCATCCCTTCGATGATGACTAGCTTTGAATCAGGAATGCTCTTTGCGGTGTCCTTTCCAGCTTCTACTGGAACCAATGGATCTACATTGCCGTGAATGACTAGTGTTGGGATATGCACCTTACCTAGTTCCTCATTTCGACTTCCAGAAGTGAGGACAGCTCCCAACTGCCTAGAAAATCCTGCGGGATTGTAGCATCTGTCATATTGAACTCCCGCCCACTCCCGGACATAATCCTCATCCAATGGATATGTCGGCCCGTGAAGTACCTTTGCAGATTTCAGAGTGTTTGTGATGTAATCATCTCGATTAGCTACTGGAGGTGCAAGCAGAATCGCCATGGCTTCAGGCTTTGGCTGTGGTAAGTTTGGATTACCTGTTGAAGACATGATGGAAGTGAGAGTTCGCACTCGATCAGGATAATTAATCGCAATCATCTGAGCTATCATGCCGCCCATAGACACCCCTACAATGTCTGCCTCTTTGATTCCAAGTTCATCAAGTAGACCTACAGCATCAGCTGCCATATCATTCAGTTTGTATGGAGTTTCAACTGGTTGTCCCTGCACAAGGGCCATAATATCAGGAACACCAGCCTCATCAAACTTTGTTGACAACCCTACATCACGGTTATCAAAGCGAATCACATATCGTCCCTGTGCTGCAATCGCCTTACAAAATGCTTCGTCCCATCGAATCATCTGAGCCCCCAGTCCCATGACTAGTAACATTGGTGGACTTGATGGATTTCCAAATGTGTCATAGGTGATTTCTACGTCACCAACCTTTGCAGTCTTTTCACCACTATATGGTATTTCTGTCAACATTTGTCGCCTCCTAAGAATACAGTGATGCCTTTACTCATCGCACCCTATCTATCTTTCCAATAACCAGTATGGATATTGATATTAGAGTAAAGTATGACTCGAGTCTAAATCTCAGTTACCTTGAGGGGAGTTTTTGCTAAGACCTCGGATCCTGACTTCGTGATCAAGATTGGTGCTTCGTATCTGAAACCAATCTCATCCTCTGGAACCATGAATTGCATAGCGCAGATCACCAACTGGTCGGGTTCATAGATGTGGTCCGGATCAGTCCAATAAGGCATCGGGCCTGTGTTCAATCCAATACGCCACTCATCTCCCATGACTCCGATTCCGTGTTCAAATCCAGGAACAAGGTACTGTGCTATCCCTTTCTCTTCTGTCCAATCCATCATCTCATCAGCCATTTTGCCCGGAGTCATTCCTGGAACATACATCTCTTCTATGACTTTGGTAATAGTTTCAATGAAGTAATCAGCGAGCTCTCTCTGTCTGTCTGTAACCGGAGAGAGAAGATAGTTGTGAGAATGATCGCCTAAACCCAGCATGAACATAGCGTGCAGGTCAACCATAAGAGGTTCCCCCTTCACAGTTTCACGTCGGGTAGCAGGTGTACAGGCACCCATTGGATATGATGTCCGATAACCAGATGCTATTTCATTACCTGCAGTGAAGCTCCATGACCATTCGCTTCCAGCCTTCCTCATGGCAGCCTCTGCTATACCCGCTATTTCGGTTTCAGTCATGCCAACCTCGAATTGGTCGAGTACAGCCTTGTGTCCTATGTCTACGATGTCGGATGCTTTCCTGAACCGATTGACAGTACCCTTATCCTTCTTCATGGAGAGTTCGTCAATGATGTCTATGGACTGAACAAACTCAACATCTGGAAGAGCAGCCTTCAACATCTTGAACTCTTCTGCTGTGAGGTTACCTTCAGGAAGATAACAAGACATTCCATGCTCTACACCGACTCTTCTATTTCCAGAGGATGCGAGGTATTCTGAAACTGCATCTGAAATCACATCTATCTGGTGACCGCCACCGAGAGGTCCAAATCCTCTCACGTCGTCTAACCAGCTATCATCCCTCACTCTCTCTGCATCAATGACGAAGGTATAGATTGTTGGTTCCCCAGCCTGTGGTATGATGATGAATGATCGCCAAGGACAGAAGACATCACCGACATAGCTAATTGTTCTGAGTCGAGAACCAAGGAGAACTGGAATATCTAGGTCTTGCATCTTGTCTTGGACTGCTGAGAGGCGTTTCTTATGGTCAATTGAATAGTCATAGTTCGTCATAAATGCACCTCAGTAGTCGGTAGGGACCCTTGCGATTATCTTGTTCAACTTGTCAACCACACTGGACAGACGTAGAGCCTTTACCATGTTCCCCTTCAGCTTGATTCTATTGCGCATCAGGGCTGATCTTGCACCGAGCTCGGCTTTCGAGATTTTGGCAAACGTATCATACTCCCCAATGATTCTGAACTCGGGATTCTTAGACGCAACTTCATCATCATCTGTACCAACCAGCCCCTCAGCTAATAGTCCATCTTCAAAGCGGAAGTACATGTAGCGTCTTTTTCCATCGGGACAGTTCTCAACTATATTGACCATTGAGGAGGAAACGTGTTTCATCTCCTCAGAAGTAAGGTTTTCTTTTACAAGCTCTATTACAGCATCCATCCATTCCTGTGAGAGATATTTCAGATTCTCAGACATTTTCAACGCATCCGTGATTTGTCGTAACTCTCTCTGGAAAAGTGGTGATAGAAATAGATTACTACAGACACAGTTGGGTGGGATTACTTCTTGCTCTCTTTGGGTGCCTTTACCCGTGATGCAACATCTACACCATCATTCTCAGCCATTCTAAGAAGAAGAGGAATGAGGGAAAGATCGATGGAAACGAGGTAGGCTAGTTTCTTGTGTGTGTAAGTCCTAGCGCCACTAGAAAGCAGCTCCCAGAGTCGGCGGTATGAGTACTTCAATTTGTGATAGTCGTTCTTAAGCATACTAAACCCATTCGGACTTTCGAGTGCATCCTTGATGATTTGCTCATAGTATGATGTATCAATATCTATGCCCTCTGAAATAAAGGTCCCATATTGTAAATCATAGATTGTAGGCCTCATGCCAGTCACATAATCAATCTCATCAAAGGTAATCACGAAAGAGGCGGGTTTCTCTTCTTCTGTGAACAAGGAATCAATCTGGTCCTTCACAACTCGACCAATGCTCTTGTTCTTGTGAATGAGATAAAACGAATTTCCGGCAATGAGTTGAGCGGAAATGTGAGCAAATGCCTTGATTGCTTGATCCTGTTTGTCACCAAAAGAGCTAATGAAGGATTTGAGGTCAAGAGTGTCCTCCTGCAACTTGACCTCCTTGTCTGGCTTGGTCTCTGTAGCTTGTTTTAGTGTTGGATATTCAACTCCCCTAGCCTTTAGATTCATGTCCAAGTAGACCATGATTGCATGAGAGGGGTCACCATGGACCGAGATGACTGAGATGAGTCCAGTCTTGGCTCTCTCCATATCTTCTGCAGATATTTCTAGAGGAACGTTCTGTTGACATTCGTTACAGAAGACGTATACCTCCTTTGGCTCAGACTCGACCATACTGGTTGACTAGACGAGACTCTTGATAATAAGTCATATTCGCATCTCATCGATAATACACACGTGCCTCAGAGGTTAGGTCAGTTTTAGTTTGAATGTCTTCTCAAACTTCTTGAGCTTGGGAGCAATCACGACTCGACAATATCCCTGGCTCGGATTGTTTCTGTAGTAGTTCTGATGGTAGTCTTCCGCTTGGAAGAACTTCTCGAATGAAGCTATCTCGGTCACAATTGGACTCTTCCAAGTCCCACTATCATCGAGATCTTTCTTGACCCGTTCAGCAATTTCCCTCTGTTCTTCGCTATGGTAGAATATGACGGACCGATACTGTGTTCCAACGTCATTTCCTTGACGGTTGAGGGTTGTAGGGTCATGAGTATTGAAAAAGACTTCAAGCAATTCCTCATATGAAATCTGTCCAGGATCGAACTGAATCTGACAGACTTCAGCATGTCCTGTTCTTCCTGTTGTGACTTGTTGATATGAGGGGTTTTCTACGTGTCCACCGGAATATCCTGATGTGACTGATTCAACACCCTTCAATTGCTGAAACACTGCTTCAGTACACCAGAAGCATCCTGATCCAAGAGTAGTAGTTTCCATACTATTGTCTTCGCGTTTGTACTAATCAACTAGTGGAAAGAGGAAATGAAATGTAACCCAAAGATTTTCACACTTTATGTGCAATAGTAATAGTATGACTCTCGATTATGATCTGATGCAGCGACTAGTAGAAGACCTCAATGTGGGAATTTGTGTCCTCGATAAGGACGACAATATTGTGGTATTCAATCGTAAGGCCGGTGAGCAATTACACCAAGACAATAAGAGCCGAATCAGTTCATCCATTTTACGCTGTCATCCAGAACGGGCTGAAGCAGGAGTACTCAAGATGATTGGGGAGCTGAAGAGTGGGAAACTCGAAAAGTACGAGGGGTGGGTCCATTTCATTGGTAGACATTTCTATGAGTACATCTATCCCATCAAAGACGACAATGGTAAGTATCTTGCAACTGTGATGGAGCTACATGATGCTGCTGAGAGAGCAGAATATCTTAGAATAACTGAAGGCTGGAATCCCCCAGAAGAGCACGGACTCGGAGAGAGCTCACCAAGGGCGCCATTTCCTAAGAAGTTCAAGTAAATGAGTCGTCACCCTTACTTATTGACCCGGGTTTAAGCAGTGCCCTTAGGATGTAACCAATGAACCCAATAAGACCAGCAATCAAACAGAAATTATACACTGCTCCAAACGTGAACAGATTTACGAATGGATTTCCTAGAACTGGGAAGAAAGGATTCATTTCAGCATAGAGAAACGAATCAAGAAAGACATGGGAATATGTGCCCACAAAGCTTGCTCCAATGATGTGACGGAGAGATGATGTCTGATGGAGTCCGAATAATGATACGATACTATTCAGATATTTGCGAAATGGGTACACAAATCCTGAAAGAACCAGCGCAGCAATCGTTGCTCCAAGATATGTGTGAAAGAATCCATGAAGAGGATATGGCAAACTAAGGAACATGATGGCCATTGGTTCCAGATCAACAATCACACTTGCTATCATTAATGTGACCAAATCAACAAAGGGAAAGAGAAGAATTCCTAGAAGAAGACTAGGACCGAAGTGGTAAGGTGTGAATGGCATCGATCTATAACTCACAGCTTCACGTAATAAGTTACATGAACTAAGGAAAGTTGTACGAAAGAAACGGAGTATGTTCTCCCACTCTGTCAGAAAATTCGAAATGCTACAGAAGAAGCGAAATCCCCCGTCCACCCCGTTGAGAACAGAAAGAAGGAGAACATTCCAATCTTCATGACCGGGGGACTTCATTGATACGGTAACAACATTACGTAATATATTTTTCGCTTTGTGATTATGTTACCGAAAGATATATTACTTGTAACATGTAATACTATTTCGAGGTATTTGGATGATTCAGCGAATCAATGACTGCTTCGGACTGGTAATAACTGGTCGAATCAATTTCGATGACAACATTGTCACTGAATCCTCACTCATATCGGAGGAGATAGAGAATGTTTGATAATAGAAACCAAAGAGTTGCATTTGCAACTGGAATCCTGTTCATACTTGTACTGGCTGTCTTCGGTTCACTGTTTGCAGCCGCTTCTATGAGCATGAACAATACTATGGCTGTGCTGCCGGATAGTCACTCTGCTGAGGATACAGCAGCTCTTGCCTGGCGCCTTGATCCTGGTGAATCAATGTCAATTGACTTTCGATTAGATCCAGGTGAAACTGCTACAATTGACTTTCGACTTGATCCCAGTGAAACCGTTTCAATTGACTACAGAATCAATCAAGCTGAAGCCATTTCTGGTGGTAGGAGTGATCCTGGCATGGCAAGTATGGTTGACTGGCGTCTTGATCCTGGTGAAGAGACAGCTGTGGACTATCAGAGAGAGCTAGGTCAGGTCGTATCAGTTGACTTCCGCCTAGACCCAGGTCAGACAGTGTCAATTGATTTCAGGCTTGATACTGGTGAAGTGGTATCTGTCGATTTCAAGCTTGATCCAGGTGAGACTGTTTCTGTTGACTTTCGCCTTGATCCCAGTGAAACCGTTTCAATTGACTACAGGTATGCCGCTGAAGTATTAAGTGGATCAGGCGGAGAGCTAGGAATGCTCTATGTAGTCGATTAGACGGAATGTAAGCCCAACCCCGAAGAAGAAAGAAGGAGAACGCTTGGTTTTTCAGGAAAAGAGTGCCAAGGCACTCTTTCTAATCTTATTTTCATATTCACAAAACCCACTGCAATATGAAAGCACATACTTCAAAAATGAAATCCAAGAGAACTGATTTCTACTTCTCTTGGAATGCTTCAAAGGCATGCTTCTTGGCGGAATCGCGAAGTTTGCGAATATCGGCGGCTTGAACTTTGATCTGTTCGAACATTTGACTTCTAGCGGCAATTGCTTGTTCTACAAAAGCAGACACAGCTTCTGATCGACTTTTGAAAATCTCGAGTTCAACTAATGCATCAAGGATTTCAACGATGTCGCCACTCATTCGAGTCATCACTGAAACTTCACGCTTCTTTGAAAGGTCATCTTCAGAAAGACGGCCTAGGAGTTGTTCTCGAAGACTCACTTGAACCGCCTCTGTTTTTGATTCTTTAGTGTCGGGCACATCTTTCACCTCATGATACTATAGACATGAAATCTTATAATTCTTTTTCACGTAATACTATTACATAATCCACTATATAAAAGGTTCTAAATGTGAAAAAAATTCGACCAACTGTTTGTCCTGTTGATTCTTGAGGCTTGAACAGCAATTGATTCTGTATAGATGTGGTCACCTGTTCCTCTTTTTATGATTCAACATCCTCTTTATCGTGGAGTTGATGTCGAATCCATTCTATTGGTGCACGGAAGATCAATCTGGGACCTGAGAATCGCATCACACTTCGGATCTCCTCACGCATAGTGGGTCTGTAGCAATGAACAGGACATTTCCGGCATGTAGGTTTATCTTCTCCAAACTGGCAATTGCTCAGTCTCTGGTGAGAGTATTCCAACAGATTCTGACATGCATCACAGAGCTGGACCTTGGACGGATGGTGTTTCTTCTCACAATAGATGTGAATCATCTTCTCTACTGTCGCTTTCTCCTTTGTAATAACGGGTCCGGACTCAGTCAAATCTATGTCCCCAGCTTTCTCTCTTCAAGACTGGTAAACCCATATCAAGCATCTGTTATGGACAAATCATTGTTCTACGACAATCCTTAAGATATCTAGAACTTCGGCATGCTTCGTTTCAAAAGAGGTTGTTTCATGGCTTACTGTGTGATGGTCAAAGGTCCATGCCGTGGAAAAAAGTGTGACTACTGGGGGAGAGTGAAAATCAGGAAATCCTCAGTGGAAGAACTTGCTGCTGGAATACGAAAGGCCATTGCGCAGTGTGATGGGCAAGAAACAGTGGCAAGGGAGGATGCACTTCGAGAGTACTGGCACTATATTGGTGTCAGAAACATGAAACGACTCTGTGAAGAAGAGCCAGACCTCTGCGCTAAAATGACTGAGGCAGAGGTCCAAGCCCAGGTCTAATTTATTCTGCGAGTACAGGAATCATGTTTTCTCTGTTAATCAGCCATTTGGGATCGAGCGCTTTCTTGACAGCCTGCATCTCTTTGATACCACCCTCTCCGTACATAGCCTCTAAGAACGCTCGCTTTAGCTTACCAATCCCGTGTTCAGCAGCTACAGTACCACCGAGTTCCACAGCTTTCTTTGCGAAGGTCATGTAGTTGTCCATTCCCTGATGGACTTCTTCATTATTCCGAGGCAACATATTGACGTGGATGTGATTATCACCTATGTGACCCCACATTACATACTCCATGCCCTGTTTGTCTAGAGTTTCAATGTAATAATCGAGATACGCCTTGAGAGCCTCATCAGGTACAGCCATATCAGTACCAATCTTGTGGATCTCAGGATACTCAGCTTTTCTCATGGCGATTATTCCGTTCACTGTTTCTGGTACAAAATGGCGCACTGTCTTCATCTTTGCCAGTTCAGAACGGTCCATTCCAGCCCAACTTGATTCTGACGATGTATTGTTCTTCATGAGTAGTTCTTCCAAGCCCATGACCAGGTCTTCCATGTTCTCCTCATTGTATGAGAACTCAAAGAAGACGATTGCTTTGGTGTCATCCTTCATTGCAGGAACTGTGACACCAGCATCACTCGCCTTCGTCTTTATCATGTCAATTGCGTGGGGACCAAAGTATTCTAAGAAGTTCATCTTTACAGGAGAGTCGGGCGCTCGGACATCGTTAACGAAATTGACTGCATCGTGAATACTCGGGAAAAAGGCCATAACAGTCATAATATTCTCTGGAAGCTTCACCAGCCCTAGTTCAACCTCTGTGATTACTCCCAAGATGCCTTCTGACCCAACGAAGAGGTCGATGAGGTCCATATCTGGTTGGGCAAATAGCCCAGCCGCGTTCTTGGTCTTTGGCATAGAATAAGATGGGACTGTGACCTCAACCTCAATACCATCACTGAGCACAACAACGAACTTGCCATTTTCAGCCTTGACCTTCCCTCGCTCAATATCTAAGACATCACCATTTGCCAGTACCACACGAAGGCGATTGACCCATCGCCTCACTGCACCATACTTGAATGTCCTTGCTCCTGAAGCATTGCAAGCCACAATTCCTCCCAGCCAAGCACTCATCTCTGTCGGATCGACTGGGAAGGAGTATGTGTCTGATTCACCCAGAAATGTTTCGAGCGCTTTCTGTTGCTCTGGTGTACCCTTTCCCTTTAGCTTGTCAAGGTTCTTTGATTCTACCGTTTTGACTAAATCCTCCAGTGTCAAACCTGCTTGTGCGGAAATGAAATAAAATCCCTCGGCCTCATCATGAGTGATGTAATTGAGTTCTGTCATTTTCTCAAGGTTCAAAGCAATGCCTCCCTGTGGGACGGCTGCTCCCGTGAGACCTGTGCGACCCCCCTGAATTGTAACAGGTGTGCCATCATCAAATGCATTCTTCATGATTGTAGCAATTTCTGCTTCACTAGTAGGAAAGATGATTTTGTCAGCTTTCCCATCGAAGGAGTGGCTCTCATCATCTAAATACAACGCGTATGTGTCTGTAATTTCGGCCTGATCTGACACTGTCTTCACTCTTGATAGGTCAGCCTTTCCAGATGCCTGAGCAATTATACGGTTCGTCAATATTCGTTCGCCTGTTTTTCGTGGTTTGAATTGCACAATATCAAAGATTTGGTCGGGCATTTCGCAACCAAAAGATGACGACACATTTATCCGTAGGGCATCACCCTATGCTCCGTCTGTCGATTTCAGAAAGGTGACTTTGAAATATGGATGCGCTCGGAATCACTGTGCTCATTGTTTTCATTGTCACTTATGCACTCATCAGTTCCGAGAAACTTAATCGAACTGGAATGTCACTTCTTGGCATGGCTGTGGTTGGAGTTGTGTTTTGGGCCACAAACTTTGCCGATCCGATTGCGCAACCTCTTGATTTTGTACATTTTGTTGAAGGATTTGAATGGGATACAGTGCTCTTTGTTACTGCCATGATGATCATTGTCGCAGTTGCAGGTGCATCAGGTATGTTTCAATATCTAGCCTTAGCACTAGCAAAACCGAGTGGGGGTGTTCATAGGAGTCTGTATACTCTGTTCCTTTTGTTCGTGTTTGTAATCTCACTATTTTTGGACAATGTATCAACCACTCTCATCATGGCACCTTTGACAATTCAAGTTTGTAGGGCGCTAGAAGTGGATTTCAAACCATTCCTAATTTCAGAGGCGATTGTATGTAATATCGGATCTATTCCCTCAATCGTGGGTGCAGTACCAAATATTGTGATTGCAAATGAAACACAGATGGATGCAGGTCTTCTCTTTGTTACATTCATGCCACTTTCATTTCTGTTATTGATTGTTACGTGGATTCTGCTTGGAAGACGTTACAATGACGAATTCGGAGTTGCAGATGATTACCATGTAGAGGTTCTACTCGACATAGATCCAACGGCGATGATCAAATCAAGAAGAGACTTTTACGCCTCAGCAATTGCATTCAGCTTCCTCGTCGTTGGATTCGCACTCGGCCCTACACTCCATATCCCACCTGTTATGATTGCGCTTCTCGTGGCTTCTGCACTACTGATTTTAGCCCATGATCGTGCAGTAGAGTTCTTAGCAGAAGTTGGATGGGACACAGTATTTTTCCTCGTGGGTCTGTTTGGACTCGTCGGTGCTTTGAATATCACAGGTTTCATCAGTGAACTTGGGGATGGACTTGAAGTTCTAATAGGATCGAATTCTATACTCGCAATTGTATTCATGGTATGGATTCCCGCGATACTATCAGCATTCCTCGATAACTTACCAGTTTCTGCAGTTTTGGCGCCAATAGCATCTCAACTGGCGCCTGTTAGCACTCTTTTACCTCTAGTCCTTGTATTTGCTGTCGGTGTAGGTGGTAATGTCTTCACTCCATTAGGTTCTCCATCAAATATGGTTGCAATTGCTTTCTCTGAAAGAGAACACAATCCGATAACCTACAAAGAGTTTGCAATAGCAGGAACAATAGCTGGAATGTCACACCTCATTATTGGAACAGCATACTTGTTGTTGATCGATATTATTGGGTTATTGATTGTTGGTGTTGCAACAGCAGCCCTTAGTGTTGTAGGATTCATTTTCGTTCTATTTCCACATCTGCGAGGACATAGGAACAACCAACAAGAGATGTGATGCGATTGACTGCAGAGCTGATAATTCTTGTATTCGTGGTCACATACATCGCAATATCTTCTGAAAAAGTAAACAGGACTGCCACTGCGCTATTAGGAATGGGTGTAGCAGGAATTGTTCTTTGGATAACTCAGGGATTGGAATTCTCAGAGATAGTCAATCGCATTCACTGGTCGACCATTCTCTTTGTCACTTCAATGTTCGTCATAGTTACTATAGCGGCTTCTTCTGGAATGTTCCAGTATCTTGCCTTGAGTTTAACAGGACCCACTCAGGGTCAGACGAAGAAACTGTTTGTGTCATTACTTGCTTTCGTATTTGGAATATCCCTATTCTTTGACACAACATCCACAATGCTCATTATGGGCCCACTCACAATCGAGTTGTGTAAGGCTCTAGACATCGACTTTAGACCATTCTTGATATCTGAAGCTGTGACATGTAATTTTGCTTCAATTCCATCGATAGTTGGTGCAGTGCCCAACCTACTTATCGCAGAGCAAGCACATGTTGATCCAGGCTTCCTCTTTGCTACTCTTCTACCTCTATCCATCATCTTGTTTGTAGCTTCGATTCCAATTCTCCTACGCATATTCGAAGACCAACTACAACCATCAGAAGAGGAACTTGTATCTCAGATGTTATTGATTAATCCTCAATACATGATTCGTTCCAAGTCAGATTTCTATCTATCAATCATTGCCATGCTGATTCTAGTGTTTGGATTCACAATAGGTCCAGGTTTAGACCCTCAGCTTCAACCAGCTTTGATTGCTATCACTGTAGCCGCTGCACTACTCATCCTCGCAAGAGAATGGGTGGATGAAATCTTGAAGCGTGTGAATTGGGGTACTATCTTCTTCCTCGTGGGTCTTTTTGGCCTCGTCAGTGCATTGGAGATTACAGGGATCATTGATGCAATAGGAGATGGTATTGGAGGTTTAATCGCAGGAAATGTCTATCTCGGAATTTTCTTTATGACATGGGTTCCTGCACTCCTATCAGCTGTGATTGATAATATCCCAGTGTCAGCAGTGCTTGCACCAATAGCGTTTCAATTTGCTGCTGTGAGTCCTTTGCTTCCCATAGCACTTATCTTCGCAGTGAATGTGGGAGGTTTCCTCCTCCCAATTGGTGCTCCTGCAAACATTCTCGCTTTAGTATTCGCTGAAAAGGAGCGAAAACCGATATCTATGAAGGATTTTGCTAAAGTTGCTTCTCCACTGGCAATCCTGATGCTTGCTATTGGAACAGGATGGTTAGTCTTACTTAGTTTGGCCATCCCAGTACCGTAAAATGAAAAGGCGCCCGCCTCCGTCATATGACCGCCGGGAAGACGACACCACGGAAACGAGACGCCAAATTCCATGCGTTTTATTCAAATAAATGTCTTTGGTTATCAACAATTGGTTCTAAGAAGTCATCTTTATACGAGGAACAAATTACCGGGATGATTGCATCGAGGTCTGAACCCTTGCCAAAAAGAGTCCGTTGTCCTCATTGTGATCGTCTGTTCAGCCGTGAGGTTCTTGACAGCCACATTGTTAAGTGTAGAACAGGTAGAAAAGCTGATCATCCGAGAAAATCTCGACGTCGGATAGTCATTGTTGATGGAAATAATATTGCGTATCATTTGTCAACTAAGGGAGAACCTAGGGCAATGAATCTCATTCTGGCTTACAGAAGTCTTACAAATACCGGTTTCAAACCAATCTTTGTAGTGTCTGCAGCTCTGTCACATAAAATTGACAGACCGTCTTCATTAAACGAGTTCATGCTTAGTGCAGAAGTTGTTGAATCTCCCAGAGGATCGTCTGATGATCTTAGAATCTTTCAACTCGCAAAAGAGTATGATGCAGATATCGTGTCTAATGATAGATTTCTGGATTGGACTGATAGATATCCTTGGATAACTTCTAGGTTGAAGAAATACAGAATGACACCCTCAGGTCTGATTCTTGTCTAGAAATCTGGTATTCTGCGAAACGGTTAAAATCAGTCAGGATTTGGCTTTTCCAACCCTTTTGTGACAGCAATGAGGTGACATATGATGAGAGCTAAAGAACTGAGAGAAATGTATCTGAAATACTTCAAAGACAAAGGACACTCAGTCATAGCTTCAGCATCATTGTTCCCAGAGGATGATCCTACTGTACTATTCACATCAGCAGGCATGCACCCATTGGTTCCCTACCTATTGGGACAACCTCATCCTGAAGGAAAACGTCTGACAAATGTACAGAAATGTGTACGCACAACTGACATCGAAGAAGTGGGAGATACAACTCACCTTACCTTCTTTGAGATGCTTGGAAACTGGAGTCTGGGAGATTACTGGAAGAAGGAAGCAATCACTTGGAGCTATGAGTTTCTGACCTCCAGGAAATATCTTGGATTTGACCCGGGGAAGATATCAGTAACTGTGTTCGCAGGTGATGAGGACTCTCCTAGGGATGAAGATGCAGCAGATGCATGGAAGAATGTAGGAATCCCAGATGAGAGAATCTACTTCCTGGAAAAAGAGGACAACTGGTGGATCGCGGGGAACACAGGTCCCTGTGGACCATGTACTGAGATGTTCATTGAAGTGGATGAGATTCCAAAATGCGGTCCAGACTGTAGACCAGGATGCAACTGCGGTCATTTTGTTGAAGTGTGGAATGACGTCTTCATGAGTTATCGAAAACACGACGACGGATCCTATGAACCTCTGAAGATGAACAGCATTGACACTGGAATGGGTGTCGAGAGAACTCTTGCTATGGTAAACAGAGTACCGACAGTTTTCGATACGGAGTTCTTCATTCCTCTGATTGAACGTGTCAAGGAACTTTCAGGTAAAGAGGATTTCACTGAGCAGGACAACCAGCTCATCCGGATAATCGTCGATCATGTCAGGTCAGCAGTGATGATCATGGCAGATGACAGAAAGGTTGGACCTTCCAATGTGGAACAGGGATATATTGTAAGAAGACTCCTTAGAAAAGCAATCCATAGTGCAGACAGACTGGGAATCGGTCAAGGCTTCATGATTTCACTTGCAGAGATTGTCATTGACATGTTCAAAGACCTCTATGGAGAGGTCAAACGAAATAAAGAGTTCATCATGAGCAATCTCACAGCAGAGGAAACAAAGTTCAGAAAAACCCTGAATAAAGCTATTAGGAGATTCGAAAAAATCTACAATGATACAGGAACCATTACGGGAGGTGATGCGTTTCTGCTCTTCACTAGCTTTGGGCTACCACTTGAGATGACGAGAGATCTTGCGGAAGAGAAAGGAATCCAAATAGATATGGATCAGTTTACGAAGCAGTTCGAAGAACACAGAGAGATATCGAGAACAGCGACTCAAGGCAAATTCAAGGGTGGTCTGGCGGAACATAGTGAGAAAATTGTGAAACTTCACACTGCAACTCATCTTCTTCAAGCGGCATTGAGGAAAGTCCTCGGAGATGAGGTGACCCAGAACGGGAGCAACATCACAGAAGAGCGTCTACGGTTTGACTTTACCTTTTCAAGAAGATTGACTCCAGAAGAGATTGAAGAAGTGGAAACGCTTGTAAACGAGATTATCAATCAAGATTTGAAAGTGAATCAGCAGTTCCTCCCCTATGACGAAGCGATTGAGAAAGGGGCTCTTGCATTTTTCAAGGAGAACTATGGAGAAACAGTGTCTGTGTATTCAGTGGGCGATTTTAGCATGGAGCTCTGTGGAGGCCCGCATGTAGAACACACAGGAGTTTTGAAGAAATTCAGGATTGTCAAGCAAAAGAGTATTGGAACAGGTCTTATCAGGCTAAGAGCTATTCTTGAAGACTAGTTTGCCGAGGGTTCTTATGGGGGTTACAGTTTCTACGGAAGCATACAATTTGCTTAGACAAAACGAGTGCGGTGAATAAAAGTGGGTACATTTTCAAAATTCTTTGGTTCAGGTGACAAAGATCTTCAAAAGCGAGCTGACGAGTTATTGCTCGAAATAAGTAAAGGACTCCAATCATCTAGTGCAAAATTGTGTGTAGGAGCAAATGAGTGGGTTGAGGGGAATATCAAGGTTCTAGAAGAAATCAAGGATGAACTAATTGAACTAGAACGTAAAATGGATGCAAAGAAGGAAGAACTGATAGAATGTGTACTGGCAAAGCATGCATATCTTCCTCAACAAACCCAAGAACGACACAAGCTCATTAGACTAATGGACAGTGTTATTGATACTGCTGAACATGCTGTTCGTGTGATGTGGATAGGAAGAAAAATGGAACCACCTAAGGAAGTAAAGAATTTGGCAAAACTTGTCTGGAAATGTACAGACATGCTTCAAGATGCAGTCAAATATCTCTATAGTGATTTTGACAAATGTGTGGAGTATACTCGAGAGGTTGATAGAACAAGGGAAGAAGCAAGAGACCTTCAATTCAAAATCATTGAAGAGCTCTTCACTGAATCAAAGTATAAACCTAATGAGATACATCTTTTCAGCGAGGTTTCACACTGGATTGTGAAAGTAGCCGTTCAATCTGAGGACACAGGGGATTTCCTTAGAGAACTTGCGGTTAAGTACTCCTAGTGGGAGGATTTTGTTCAGTGGATCCTCTACTACTACTAGCTGTTCTTGTCCTTGGCTTTGTTGTTGCATTTGCGATAGGTGGCAATGATGAGGCAATGGCTCCTGCAGTGGGGGCTAGAATTTTCTCTCTTAATATAGCAGTCACACTTGGAGGTTTACTGAGTATTATTGGAGCAGTAACACTTGGAGGAAATGTATCTGAAAAGGTAGGTTCGGATCTTGTTTCGCAACAGACAATGACTCCGAGTATGGTCTTTGCAGTGCTTGTATCCATGGCAATATGGTTGCTAATTGCGTCAGTCACCAAGGGGCTCCCAATAAGTACGACGCAATGTATAGTTGGGTCTGTGATAGGGGTGGCTGTAGTTGCACCATTTCTTGGTGAACCAGGATGGGGATTCGAAGTTGTTTCTTGGTTCGTCGTTCTGGAAGTGTTTTTGGGATGGATCATATCTCCTGTGGTAGGATTCCTAATAGCTGCAGTTGTATTCTGGTTTGTTAGAAGGTTGCAGAAAAGAGTAACAGGTCTTGCTGGACGTGAGAGACAGGAAAGAATGGCAGCATACGGACTAGCCATCTTTTTGACGATAACAAGTTTGAGTAGAGGGGGAAATGATGTCGCAAACGCAGTTGCACCACTAGTGACAATACCAGATTTTGCGGCTCCAATAAACCTTGGACCATTCATCTTACCAGGTATTGTGATTCCGTTATTTGTGGGAGGGCTGGGAATGGCAATCGGTCTGATTGTGGTTGGTCGAAAAGTCATCAAAGTTCTTGCTACAGAAGTTGTTACGTTGACTCCCACCTCAGCATTAGCTGCATCGATATCTGTAGCTTTGGTAATGCTCATAGGAACATACATGGGGTTCCCACTAAGTGGAACTCACGTATTGGTGGCAGCTCTGATTGCGGTTGGATGGGTTGCTCAGACTCCTGTTCAGACAAATCAGGTCAAGGAGATTTTAGTTTCATGGGTGATTACTGTACCAATATCAGCAATCTTTGGAGTCATTCTATATGCATGTATAACACCATTCTTCTGAGAAGGTAGTTATCTGTTCAAGAAGGCATCTCAGGAACTTTGTGGATCAGGAGATAGTTCTTCGCCATTCTTCCGAGGTCTTCAGCTTCATTGATAGATAGATGAACTCGTGGTCCAGTAGGCGTTTCTCTCCTTGTTGCCTCAATGATTGCTAGGTCAGCATCACGAACAACAGCCTCTGCACCAGCACATAGACGAGTGTCACCTGTGTATGCTACAACGGTTCCACCGATTTGAACCCTAAATCCTAATGCTGGGTCTAGAACTTCCTCATTTGGATGCGCTTCAAGTGAGTAATGCTCAACTTCGACCGATTTCACTTTGAAGAAGTCTGTGTCAAATCCAGATCCCTCTGTCATCTCATGATACCAAATCTTGAAGGGAAGCCTCTCCTTGTAGGCTTCTCTGAATCCCTTGATTAGACTAATTGCTTCTGTGCAATCACTAGGGATTAGAATATTGAGAGTTTCTTTTCGATTCAACATCTGCATAAATCCTAGCAGTGCGTGAAGACCACCAACATGGTCGAAATGGCCATGGGAGATAGCAATTAGATCAATCGCCTCAACAAAATTTGTATTTCCAGACTTGAGCAAGTCTCTCAGAACACCGTCGCCTATATCGAGCAACATAATTCGTCCAGTGAATCTTGAAGTCAGGACAATCGTTGTAGCCACTCCTGCTGCGCTAAATGGAATATCTACTTGAACTTCATCATTATTCCAATGAGATTCATACTTGTTATCTATCAACGGATCCAACCCATCTTGCATCGTGGCATAGTGAAGAATGAATAAATGTATTGAGTGAAGTCCTTTTGTACAAATCGAAACTACAATCCTAGTGGTGAAAACATCGAAAATCTAATTGATTCTCTTGAAAACCAGATGGACCAAGGAAGTTGAGAGTTTATTTTTATTATCAGTTTTGAAAAAACATCAAATTATGATGTTTCAAACCACAAGAAAATCGACCAAAAACGACTTATATCACCAATCCTACACACATTTTTGATTTTCACTTCGCGTGAGGTAAACGTGATGGGAGAAGAAACTTCTGTAGAACTTGAAGTAGCCCGTGAAACTTGGGTTACCCGTATGGGTTTCGTGTTCGCGGTCTGGGGTTCCATGACAGGATTAGGTAACGTCTGGAACTGGCCATTCAAAGTTTCAGTTTTGGGTGGTGGTCCTTTCGTACTTATCTACATAATCATGCTAGCATTAGTAGGAATTCCTGTTGTGCTGACAGAGTTCGTTCTGGGTTCGACTTTTCGGAGAGGATTCCCAGGAGCACTCAAAAGAATTTCGCCAATGGGAGAGTTCCTTGGCTGGTTCTGCCTTGTTAATACAGCAATCCTCACAGCATTCTATACGGTGCTAATCGGATATGCTGCAGTCTATGCTGGATATGCAATAACTGGTCTCCAACTCGACGGAGGAATGGGACCGGCTGCATTCACTGACCAACCAGCTTTCTTTGTCAACATGTTGACGTCGCCAATAGTCCTTGTTGGACTCATTGTGGTTTGGTTAGCTGTATTTATCATCGACTACTTTGGAACCAGGGGTATTGAACGCTCTGTCATGATACTATTCCCATTGATGTGGATAATCATTATATTCATGGCATTCTGGGGTCTTTCCCAGCCAAATGCATATGAGGGATTAGATTTCTATCTGAACCCGGACGTTGATCAGTTTCTAAACCCACAGATGTGGTCAACTGCGGTTTCATTGAGCTTCTTCAAACTTAGTGCAGGAATGGGAGCGTTAACCGCGTATGCGAGTTATCTTCCTCGTCGTGGTGAACTTACAAACAGTGCAGTAACAACAAGTCTGCTTGATACTACATTCGCATTTACAGCAGGAATGGCAGTTTTCACAATCGCAGCTACCGCAGGTTTTCTCGGTGGAGGTGGTGTGGGCTTCGCATTCATTGCATGGCCGGGAGGAATGGCTATTCCAGGAGGCAATATCTTAGGATTTGTGTTCTTCCTGATGATGGTATTCCTTGGTGTGACGAGTGCAATCTCATTAGTGGAAGCTATAGTCACTGCTGTGATGGATAAGTTCGGATGGCCACGATCAAAGACTGTGATTGCAATCACCCTCATTCTGTTTCTCGGTGGAGTCCCATTCACCTTGTGGATGGAATTACCGGATCCCGCAGGAGCAGGTGATGTTGTCTGGGGTCTGTACTTACTTGATATCTTCGACTACTATGTTGAGAATTTTGGTCTTGTTCTAGTAACTCTGTTCATGATGTTAGTCATGGGCTGGGTCTGGGGTGGAGCAAAGATAGTAGATGCTGCAAACGAAGCTGGGGACTTCAAACTACCTAGTTCGTACAAGTGGATAGTCAAAGTGATTTCACCAGTTGGTATCATTGTCGCACTTGCATTCATCATTCTCAATGGATTCTATGCAGTCGGAAGTATAATGGAATTAACTGCACCCTTGATTTGGATTGCAATATGTGTCGTAATTGCGGCTATATTATGGCGTATGAAGGGGGTTGACTGACAATGGGACTAATGGATATCATCTTTGGCCCATATGAGCGATTTGGAATGAGAGGGGGATTCATCCTTCTCATCCTGGTCGCTATAGTTGGTGTTGTCTTTGCAGTTTGGATGACGATGATCGGTGCTCAATTGGGAGCTGCCGTGTCATTCATTCTGGACCTTACCCTAACATATGGCATATTGGTCATGTTCCTGTACATTATGTGGTTGCGTCGCCCCCAGTGACACATACCACATACCCCCCTTTTTTTAAGTAGGGTTTGGATGTTCATAAAACATGTCAAAAGGACTAGAGCTACTCACAGGAAAGGTGCGGAGAAGGAGATATAGATACTATACTTTTGGTATAATCACTATCATTGCACTTGCTCTTGCAGGACTAACCGGATATATGATCTATGGTGCCACTGAGGCAGGTTGGTCAGCTATTCAATCAAGTTTGTTTCTTTCCTTTGCTATACTCCTGCTGTTTCTAGTACCTACTAGAGATATGAGGCGTGCAGAAGCAATCATAATTCTTGCATCAGAGCATGGGGGAACTCTTCAGGTCGAAACTATTCAACAAGAGTTGGGACTTCCGAAAGACAAGGGAACCCAGCTGCTCGACTGGATGGTCAAACAGAAGATGGCTGAAAAACGTGAACAAACAAAACGATACGTCTTTCCGGAAATGCGTCGTGGGCGGGATGAATGAGAAACTAGTCCTCCCTACCAGCTTTATCATAGCTTTGATGCGAGTACTTCATCATAATCTATCAGTTCATTGACTTTCTTGAATTTCTTCTTCTTTCCCTTTCTATCCAACCACTCGCCCTCGATGTCAATGATACGTTCAGTTCCCTCTTCAGCAATTCTTACTCGAGACCAATTCCAATATTCGAGGGTGCCCTTGTTGAGTGTGATTGATACTGAGGTTTTGGAAGTATCATAGCCAATTGTGATCTTGGTACGGTTGCCAAAGTCAAGATCATGTATTCTTTCTTCAATCTGACCATTCTCATTTGTATGCTTGATGCTGATGTATGCTCCGAAAGCCTCGTGTATGTGCCCAACTAGGACTAGTAACGGACGATATTCGTCTGCGACCTCACGAAGAGATGTGCTTCCTTTACTCTCCCCCCATAGATGAGGAGGTACTCCAAATCGTCCAAGTCTATCTCTCATTTCATATGGAGGACTATGAGTGGCAATAATTGTATTCTGAGCTTTTACGTTTGTCCGGGAAATTGCATCTTCTATCGCCCACTTAAGATTCTCTTCTGATCTTTCTCCTGGGAATGTGTGATTGATGGGATTTGATCCCTCTACTCCAATATATCTGAAGCCTTTTTCTTCAAATATACCTCCAGGCCAAGTTTCTCTCTTGCTTTGAAGATCCATATAGATTTCATCAGGATGGATATTATCAATACGAGACTTTTCAGACTTGTCGCAACCAATGTCATGCAACTGATCCGATCCAATTGCTTCTATCGCATCAGCAGTGGTGCCAAACATCTCGTAATTACCTGCGATACAAATTGTGGGAGCAGGAGAGGACTCTAGAGTACTCAAAAGATCTGTCAATTTTTCAACTGTATCTTTAGCAATCAAAGATAGATCAGCCCTAGCCTTAAGGTATGCAGGCTCAGCTAAATAGTCACCATCAAAAACCAGAATATCAGGAATGCAATTCCTCAGATTTTCCAAGAGGAGGTTGACCTTACCTTTCTCTTCATGCGGATCACCACTCCCAGCAAATTCTAAAGTCTTATTCTGCTCCAGATATGCTTCTATATCTTCAACTTTGAAAGAGGACTTTTTCCCACGTCTGAAACTCATAGATATACGCCTCATATGACGGATTTAATATATTCTATTCAACTTCCTATACTCGACATTGGATTTATCTGTTAGGGAGTGCAACTTGGAGTGATGGCAGCGAGCTTCGTATACTCGTGCTAAGGTGAGATATTTGTCCAACATGAACCAGATATTAATTGACTGCTTTGATGCAAATGGCTTCTATGAGGAGAACTACAAACGTATCATTCTTGTGATGTCAAAACTGACGAAATCAAAGCAGTTAGAGAGAGAATGGGTATCCTCTCAAGCAGTTGGCGGAACTTGGGCTAGGTCAATCAGATGCAGCTTTGAAACAGATGCTGATGGGCGAAGAATTAAACAACTCATGTTAGGCCTTGAATATTGTAGTCTTAATGATGTTCCCGAAGAGATACACCCTAAGAGCAATTCTGAAACATTCAGGTTTGCAGACATTGATGTACTCGAGGTTGTGGGAAAAGAAGATAGTGCGAAAAGGAGGATTGCAGGTCGCCTAAAAGTCGGAGAAAGGAAAATTGGAATTGGAGATGTTCGGGAAGGGGACTCTGATACAGATTTTGTCCTCTCATGCAGGAAAAAGCTAATTGATAGTCTCGATGAATCCTCCCGTCAGGAATTATTTGATCTTGAGAAACTAATCTATGATGAACTCAGAAAGTCAGTTGTGTAATGTTCTGGTATTCTTGGTTTAAAGAACTGAATGAGCTGAGTCATGTTAGACTCAGCTTTTTCCTCGTTCTCAATCGTAGCCCATAGGATTGAATCTAGCAAGCCATGCCATGAAATATCCAATGAAGACTGAAATGACAAGTCCAACGACTGTCGAGAGGAATACGGTTACCAAATCAGGTGTCGCACCACTAAACATCTGCATGAATGACCAGTAGGCACCAGCTATTGTCATCCCTGAAAATGCAACCTTCTTCAGTGGTATCTTCACTGTCTTGGTCTGGAGTGCACCCATATCAACAAGTGCTGCAGCAAGTGCTCCAGCCTTGTCAGGCTTGAGCCGCAGCTTCTTGCCCAACTGACCAACAGTAACCTTTGACTTGGGTCTCACTACGCTCATAGCTTTCGGAGCATAATCCGCAATGTCATCTGAGAAGTATTGAACAGCTCCACCTGTATCAATACCGCACTTCCCACAATTGGGAGCATCCTTCCTCCATTTCTTCCCGCATTTCGGACAGCGTTTTCCGTCCCATGAGCTACTTGCTGCCGTACTCACTCGTCTTTTGAGTTCCTCCTTGTCAATCGTTTCTCCACCCTTCTTGGGTTTTCTTCGAAGAACGACTGCTCGTGGAAAGATACCGACGTCTGAAGCACTCTTCCCCCTTCGCATCTTGCTACCAGCCACAATTCCCTGTTGGAACTCGTCAAGTGACATGAGCAATGAGAAACCAGCCATCACAGTGAAACCAACTGTAATGAGACCGCTGATAGACATGAGGGCAGCTGTACCTGTGGGCCCAATCTGAAGGACGAAATCCTCAGACACAGTTCCATTCACTGTAGGTGTTGTTTCATTTGCATAAGTAAAGGAGAAGGTTCCGATGATAGTCCCTGAGATTAGACTGAGGTTTCCAAAACCAAGGAGTGAACCCAGAGGAATTGATGTATTCAGAAGACTCTCTGTGTGATTATCCGGCAAAAGTGGCACAGCACTCAAATCAAACGGCTGATTGATTATTGGGAACCCTAGATAGACCATCGTAAATTGCCCCGATCGCAGATAGAGACTATTGCCAGTAGCTATTGTCAGCTCAAGAGTCAAATCAGCAGACAGATCTAGCAAAGGAATTGGGTTTGCTAAATCAGAATCAGCAGCGTTTATTCCATTGACTTCCAACAAGAAGCCAAGACTATTGTTTCCACTCCATCCCGCAGGAGGTGCAGCTTGGACCGAGGTCAGACTTGCTGACCATAGGAAACATGTAATTGTAAACATAACAAATAGATGTAGGAGAGTCTTTCTCAATTGTTTAGTACCTCCTCAAGGCGCGATTCTAGAGCCTCACGGGAAATTACACCTTTAACTCTTGTTGGACTTGTATTTGCCTGATAAAGCATCTTCAATTTCTCTATCAAATGCCTCATCGTCATCATCGGGTTCATGGATAATATGACTCTCTTTGGGTTTTTCCGGGGTGGGAGCCCAGTTTGAAACAGCTCCGAGAACATATCCTCCAAAGTATGACAGAACTATGAAAATCACTTCGAAGGTAGTCAGAAGAATCCAGTAATTCATTATGAGAAATGCAGTAATGACTCCAGCGAATATACTTGAAATGATTCCCATTCCAATCCTGTCAATTGCTCTGAATCTCTCATATCCTCCAAAGTAATAACCAAGACCGAGACCAATGAGTACTCCAGGAACTCCGAGGATAGCCATTTCGAGAGTGGGCGGCGCTTGCATCAATTCTCCTCCGTTTTTCAGAATCATTTGGTTATTGATTTCATTAAAACTTTCACATTAATGATAGTCGTTACCAACCATTCCAGTGTACTATCTCAGACAGCTCACGTCTCGTTCTAGGCCTGTTTTCCTTTTCTCTTGTCCTTTCATCAAGCATCTCAGAATCTCCCTCGTAGCCGATGAAGACGACGGTCACGATCCGATACTCATCAGGAATTCCAGTCAACTCTTTCAATAACTCCTCATTCCAGCCCGCAGTTGGATGTCCTATGAGACCCAGATGAACAGTCTGAAGCAACATGTTCTCGACAGCAAGTCCCACATCCATCATGAAGTATGGCAGGCCATGTGATGGACATCCTCCATCTTCTTTCGCAGCTACAAGAATCATGATAGGTGCAGCTTTAGCGTATGCATTACCTCTACTCAATGCTTGATGTGCTTTTGTTAAGATTTCAGTGTCGCGGAGAACGATGAAATTCCACGCTTGTTTATTCATGCAAGAAGGTGCCCATCTACCAGCTTCGAGAATTGATTCAACCATCTCATCAGAAACAGGTCTGTCTGAAAAAGCACGTCCACTTCGCCTTTTCCTAATTTCTTCTAGAATCAAAAATTACTCCCACAAATATTCAGTTACTTACTCTTTTACTTCCATTACAGTTCCACAGTGCTCTGGAATGTCTTGATGACCACAAGTAGGACCCATCCAGCAAACTAACTGGTCTCCTTCCATGTGCATTTCCTTTCCGCAATGAACTGGAACTGAAACTTCTTTCCCGCATTTCGGGCATACTAATTGTCCCATTTCGTATCACCTATCGAGTCAAGAACTCGATTCCATCCCTGATTTGTATTAACTATATTTAACATTGTTGATGGATGAATTCATTTTGGATAGTACTTGTCAATGGCTTCTCTATACACTTTTTCCTTTGTCTTATGAGCTCCAGGAGTGTCAAGTTCAATATCTCTCTTTTTTGACTTGTCCTCAGAGAGGATCTCCCTGAACACCTCATTTTGGATGATTAGTCTCTGGACCTCATTGCTACCAGTCCAAATAGTCGCAAGTCGGGCATCTCGAAATAGTCTCTCAATCGGATAGACATCTGTGTATCCGATTCCGCCAAGAATCTGCATCGCTTCATGGACAGCGTTGTAACCTGCCTCTGTTGCAAAGACTTTGGCCTGAGAAACCTCCTTTCTGCACCATTGACCAGTATCCGCTTTCTTTGCAGCCCGAAAGACAAGACCCCTTGCAGCATCAAGTTGTGTCATGCAGTCTGCAACCTTAAAGCTGATTCCTTCAAACCGTTTTATCGGTTGACCAAAAGCCTCTCTTTTGTCAGCGTATCGTACAGCAATTTCGATAACAGCACGTCCCATACCAATCGGACCTGCAGCTGATGTCAACCTCTCAGGGACCATCATCGCATTGAATACTGCATTTCCATCGTTCAAGTCACCAACGAGGTTGGATTCAGGAATCTCAACATCATTCATTACAATCCTGGCTGCTCCCATGCCGCGGCAGCCCATGAGGTCATACTCTTCTTCAACCTTTACTCCCATATCTCGATCCACAATGAACGCGCTCAATGATTCATGCGGTTTCGCATCAAAGTCAGTTTTTGCATATATTAGGAAATAATCTGCACCGATTCCTCCGGCTACGAATCGTTTCTCCCCATTGATGATGTACTTGTCACCTTGTTTCACTGCGGTTGTGTTTGTCCCAAAGAAGTCTGATCCACCCCTCGGTTCAGTGAGTCCTTCGCCACCGATCTTCTTACCTTGTAACGTTGGAAGAAGGTACTCCTTCTTCAGTTCAGGAGTTCCAAACTTCTCAATACCTTCACCAACTATACTTGGAAGAGAATATGCACACCCCAATGCTATGCCAAGAACCCCAATTTCTTCGAGCACGACTATTTCTGAAACCCAACCAAGACCCCTCCCTCCATATTCTTTCGGAAATCTAAGACCAAGGAGATTCTCCTTGGCGGCTGCTTTGATGAATTCGTAGGGGTATTCCTTTGTCTTTCCATCCATTGCGATAATTAATTCTCGGTCCACCTTCTCTCTGACGAAAGCTCTAGCTTCGTCACGGATTCGTTTCTCATCATCATTGAGCAAAATATCAAACATTTTCCTGACCTCGTAGTTGAACTAATAGCTATCCTGCAATAAAGACTTGAGGGTTTCTTGGGAGCCTCCTTCTCTTTTGATAGATATGGCATCGACAGGACAGACAATTTCGCAGACAAGACAGAATATGCAGCTGGACTCGTGAATTGGATCAACAACTCTGCGATCTTCCCAGTATGAGAAAACATTCGTAGGACAGGCAGTGATACATTTCTCACAACCAAAACACAATGACATATCGACTCCAACTATTACTCCATGGATTTCAGACGAGGTGTCCTCAGGAGATTGCCAGATTGGGTGTCCATTGTGTTGACCGATTTTTCTCCATGTGTCACGAAAAGATCTATCAATTGGCACGATAATGTCACAGCTCGAATCCCTTTTAGAAACTGTGGAAACTAGATAAACTTCGATCTATAGGCCTGTAGTAATGAAGCGAGGAGTCTGGCTGTTTCCACGAGTTTGTCCCAGAATCTCTCAGCACCGTCAGCTGAATTGAGCTGGAGTTCGATGTCAAAATTGTGTGGGCCATAGCTTGGAATCCAGCCACTTATGTCAGCGAGTGTGAACAGGTGAGCAGACGAGCGGGGATAGATTCGTTCATCAAACATAACGTAGGGGAGGTATGGATCTCTGTCTAGATGATCTTTGGCTAGTCCAGAACAACTCTGGGTGGTTTGAAATCCCAGTTCATTCAGCTCTTTAATGTGAGGTTTGATTGATTCGTCGATAAGGTGAAGAATGGATTCAACGGGTATCAACTCGTGTTGAGGCCCTTCCCAGTTCTTTCTGTACCATTGAATTTCATAATAGACCCAAGGTGAGCTGGGGATTATTCCATGCAATAGTCCCTGTTTGTACTGCTCGAGTGATTTCATGACATCTTCGAGGGTCGTAAGTAGCTTCATCCAAGTCTTGAATTTGTCAGAATCGTTTGATAGGCTGGAGAGAAGGACATTGGCAGATGAAAGGAGCTCAGGTTCCCAAGAGGACACGTCAGCGATTGTAAAAAGATGAGCCTCGATTCCAGGATAGCTAGTATGATCAAATTCAATCTGGGGTCGATTGTCACTATCAATCCCTAGAGTATAATCAGTCACCAAGACACCATGATCTGAGAGCGTGTTGATTCGTTTCCTTATTGCATCAGAACTCATTATGCATATGTGTCCTGGAGTGCTTATGTATCTCCCGAAGTTGTTAAGTGAGGGCTCTGTCCAAGTACAAGGGGGATGTCCAAAGATGACCGAGCGTTTGGCTCAATTCGAAGAGATCTATGATATTGTTATTCAGAACCCAAAGAAAGTGCCTGTTGAAACAAGGAAACACTTCTGGAAGTTGGTCCGTCAGATAAAGAGAGATCCCAGACCAGACAAGGCAGAGATTCTGAAAGCAGCTGAGATTAGAAATCTCTTGTTTGAAGTAGATAGAGGGAAAACATACCCTCTTGGTCCTGCGTTATTGCTGGAGAGTATAGCAGGAATATTGGCTATATTTGGTTACATATGGCTACTGGGAACACCATTGGATTGGAGTGGTCTTTTCACTTGGACTTTGTCAGGCTGGATTGTGTTCTTCTTTCGATTTCTTTGTGTATTCTTTGCTATCGCGTTTCTTTTCCCTGTAGGGAGAGTTATTGGAAGCAAATGGGCTGGGATTAGACTTCTCGGTATGTCTACTTCACAACGTAATGAACCAGCCGTAAAGATAGATTATGTGACCTTTCTCATGGCTCCAGCCTCAAAACGAAAATGGTTCTTTTTCTTCTCTGGAGTATGGAACATCATAACATCATTGTGGTTAGGGATTCTTGGGATGTATCTTGCATGGGATTATACATCACTCATAGTAATGACTGTGTTTGCTCTTTTTGAAGGAGCGGTTGTTTTGAGTGGGAACCCTTCATCAGGGTGGGGAGAGATGGGAAATTATAATCGCGAAAAGCGAATTGAAAGAGCATGGAAAAAGAACTTGGCTAAGTTTGGAGGAAACAGGTGAAATTCACCATCTCTCATTAATTTTTGCATCCTGCAACATATATTCTATAACACTTGGCCAAATGGTCCCATCATCACGTGCCTTGTTCTCGAAATTATTCGTGTTTGTCCATTCTTCAAGAGCTGATTTTTCCCGTTCGGAAAACTCGTCACTCACTGGTTTGTCCAAGAATCCAAGCTTGATCAATGCGTTCTGAATCAATTTTGCTACCTTCCCTTCGATTGTGATCAAGGTTCCAGGATCCTCTCTACTTAGGAGTGTCATGTCATATATTTTGAAGATTCGTTCAAGTTCATCAATTGGGCTTGGATGTTCATCGACTCTAACGTCAACATATCTGTCATTTCCACCCTCATATCCTCCACCCTCACGAACAACGAATATTGCGGCAGACTGCATTCCCCTACTATCTCCACCAGCTGCTTGGCCTGCTTTGAGGCCAGCAAACAACTTGTCAATTAGGTCACCCTCTGTACTCTCAAAAGCACTGGCCATGTTGACAACTACAGCTTCTCTTGCAAGGATGTTACCTTGACAAGCATATCCTTCACCGATGATATGACCAGCCCATTCCATACATTCTTTTCCAGTATGTGAAACAGCCTTTCCATTTGTGTCTACAATTCCAATCTGTCGATGCTCTCGACCATCATCTGCATCAAGTAAAATCTTGAGAGTTTTGGAGGCACTCTTCCTCTCTTCAAGAAGAACCAGTCCTTTAGGTCCATATCCGACATTAGCCCAAGCCTGGGTAGCAATTGCTCCAACGTTGGCTTTTGCCCAAGGAACCACAGAACCAACAGCTGGAAATTTCGATTGAACAATGACACCAAGATCCCCATTTACTGGATCTCGAGCGACAATTGAGAATGTTGAGGGACAACTCTTCTTTGACATCATCACTGAACTCCTTTAGCTGCTAAAACTGGATAGGGGAAATCCCTGTATTTAGGCAATCCGATTAGATTGGCGAGTTATGAAAGTGCCATTATTTTTTAGGGAAACCTTTTCTTGCAGGAACCTAGGCGAGATAGTAGGGAGGACACTGAGATTGACTGCTGAAATCTTCATCAGGTATATGACAACAAGTGGACTAGAGAAGTCTATGCGTTATGACACAGATGAAACAAGAATCAATCTCGATGTCCGTGACATTGCAGAGATTGATCTTCTTCCCATTAT
The DNA here is from genome assembly GCA_048882045.1 of Candidatus Thorarchaeota archaeon. Taxonomy (GTDB): domain Archaea; phylum Asgardarchaeota; class Thorarchaeia; order Thorarchaeales; family Thorarchaeaceae; genus SMTZ1-45. The sequence continues at coordinate 222,819 of JBHLRZ010000001.1, forward strand.
CTGGTGCGAAAATCTAGAATCGATTAGTATCAGAAGCAACAACCTCACAGAAATAGATCTCTCACCATTGGAGAAGGTAGGAAGGAATGTAAAGGCAGTTCGGTTGAGCCACAATCGTATTCAAGAAATTGATCTTGAACCTCTTAGCTCATGTCCTAACCTTGAAGAATTTTCGATTACTGAAAACCGTCTGAAAAGAATAGATCTTTCCCCTCTGTTTCAATGTCCATATCTCAAGGAGCTAAATATTGACGATGATGTTTCACTTACTGCAAACCTTCTTCTTAGGTCCGTTGGGAGTTGGCCAGAGGTTCTGATTGAAAAATATCACAAAATTCTGTGGAAGAGTGACACTACAGAGTAGCAGGAGGTTCTTCTTTTGAACTTTGGAATTGAAGGAAAACACATCCTAATCACTGGAGCATCGGGAGGAATAGGACTAGTCACAGCACGTATGTTCCTAGAAGAAGGAGCTATAGTCACTGGCACATACAAGACTTCAGATGAGTCAATGCAGGAGCTCAAGGCAAAATACTCTGACTCTCTGAAAATCATCAGAGTGGACCAGACATCCGAAGAGGAGGTCCGGAACCTGTTTGATGATGCATATCAGACATTTGGCCGTGTTGATGTACTCGTTGCAAATGCAGCCATTTCCAATCCTGAAGGACGGGCTATTCAAGACATGACCCTAGACCAATGGAATGAAACCCTTCGTGTGAATCTTACAGGTTCCTTTCTCTGCGCGAAATACTTCTTTTCGAACTTAGAGAAGTATCCTGGAGATTCAGCATCTTTGATTTTGGTAGGTTCGACTGCAGGACTATTTGGTGAAGCATGGTATGTCGATTATTCTACATCAAAAGCCGCAATGCATGGAATGATGATGAGTCTGAAAAACGAAATAGTTCATCTCGCTCCAAGAGGACGAGTTAATCTTGTGAATCCAGGTTGGACGATGACACCCATGGCTGAGAAAGCACTCAGTGACCGAGATATGGTAAGACGGATTCATCAAACCATCCCTATGCGTAAGACAGCTGTACCAGAAGACATAGCTGGAGCGATTCTATATCTGGCGTCAGACAAGCTCGCAGGACATGTAAGTGGACAGACGATAACTGTTGCAGGCGGCATGGAGGGGCGGGTCCTATTTACTCTAGAAGAAGTGGATTCTACTTAGCGACGATCATCGTCAGAGTGTTTCTGAAAGGTTTTTGTTTTCTTGCGTTCTTTCTTCTTACCAACTGGAAATGGCATTGCGCCGGTTTTCCGAGCAGAGTGGTAGGCTCCACCAGCTACATCCTCAGAACCCGGAGCGTACAGCATGACCTGCTTTTGGGGCGTTGGTTGTCCTTGCGACCTTCTGCCTTTGAAGACGGAGAGTAAAACCAGTGGAATTACTACCAATATTCCAAATATTACGATCCAGATCATTTGATCACTAATTCACATGAGAGCATTTAGAGTTTCGCAAAATTGAAGTTATGTGAATACTGTGAGTTGAAGTTTCAAATGAGTTCTTTCGATGACATTGCATTGGCCTATGATGAGGCAATCGACTGGGAGAGAAGACTCGCCAGAGAGATTCCGTTTATTGTTTCACGTCTTGGGGAACCTGAAGGAAAACGAGTTCTAGATCTGGCTTGTGGGACTGGAAGACATGCTGCTGCTATTTCTCAAAAAGGAGCGGAAGTTGTGGGGATAGATAATAGTAAGAGTATGCTGTTGAGAGCCAAGGAACATGCTGATTCCCTTGGAGTCAAACCACATTTCGTCCTTGGAGAAATGAGCAAATTCAAAACTCTGGTTTCAGATGCATTCGACCTAGTAATCTGCTTGGGAAATTCTCTTGCTCTCCTAGATAGTTTCAGCGCACTTGAGAATGTACTCTCCTCGGTCTATGACTCACTCGTGACGAGTGGTGTATTTGTTGCACAGGTCCTCAATTTCGAAGAGATACATAGGACTGGATTCAGATTCTTCCCTCAGAAGGGGGGAAAGCTGGGTACGGGAGAAGATGTTGTGTTTTCAAGGTTCTATGACCACACAGACCCTCCAAACTCATCAACTCTAGTGATGACTGCTCAGGTTAAAACAGATGGAAAATGGACGTCCCTAGTTTCGACCCAGAAGGTACTGAATCTTACCTCTGACATGATGATTCGCTCTTTGGCTCAATCAGGTTTCCGAGAAACGAGGTTCTATTCAGACTATTCAGAGTCGCTCTTTGTTGGGAGTGATGACCGAAATATGGTCATTCACTCCCGGAGATGAGATCATATGCTGGTTTTTCGTCGACCAATCACTATGACGAGAACCACGATTCCAGCTATGCTAGCAGAAAGTAGGATGAGAGGGGGTTCTTCAGTCCCCTGTAAAGCTCTGTCAAGTGCGTCTGCTGTAGCATCCCAGATATCAGCAATTGCATTGAGATGGGTTCTAATCTCTGCCAAATCCTCATCGTACACAGACACAGCTGATGACAAATCCCCATCAAGTACATGTTCAAACTGATAGGCAATTTTCTCGAAAGTCTTTGTCACCATCTTTACGCCTCCTGTATAGAAAGGAGTGTTGGCAGTTGAATTATCCGCGAATTGCTCGAAATGTTCTAGAGCTAACTTGCCTTCCGAAACGAAATTCTGTAGATCGATATCTGGTAGTACTTTGGGGATTGCATCAATTGCAGCCTGATATGCCACAGATTGCTGGGTTAAGCATAATTCTAGCTTGATACCGAGATCTTGGAGAATAATGGATTTTGTATGCAAATTGTACTCATCAAATTCATCCATGAATGATGATAGTCCTGTATCAGTGAGGTCGCCAGCCATCGCTCTGAATGCATTAGAACCATAATTCCAGAAGAATGTATCTTCAGATCCAGGTGCATAGGAGTTTCTATCGCCGCGTAATCTGTTTAAAATGTAGTTTACAAGATTGTAGGTGAAGTCCTCACTACGGCCTGGACCTGGTTTGACTATAGTCATAGCATAAAATCCAAGCCAAGCTTGATTCAATGATGTGAAATTAATCTCATAGAACCAGCTTCCATCTTCAGGGTATGATGCTGGGTCATCAAACAATCCAATTGCTGGATCCATAACTTGAGCTATACCTGAGGTTTCGTTGTAGCCAGTAATTAAAACCAAATGGGTAGGAGTGATATCAGTTACGCCCAAACTTCTGATGATATCGTAATCAGAGGCAGGGAGGTTCTGCAGGTTCACCCAGATTCCGACTGGAAAACCACAATCTATTCCATTTTTCAGAATCTGAATTGCATCATCCCAACCATCAACCTCGGTCCAGTTGACGTTACGCGATTCCAAAATTAACGCGAAGGGGGGACCTAAGTCTGTACTATCAGTATCTATATAGAATTCCACTTTGAAACCGAAAAGGTCTGCAAAGGTGGCAAGAGTCCTCTGTTGTTGATACATCGATCCAGCCAAAAACAACCAGATGTCTTCATATCGAATATAACCAGCTGTGAATCCTACTCCTGAAGCAGCCAACACTCCTGCAAGATCTAGGTTAACTCCGATCTTCTGTAGTGCCATTGATACAGTTGCCCATTGGCAGAAACCATTAATTTCTTGCCATACATACGGAACATCCGTCACCTCTCCGGAGTCAGCTGATAAACCATAACCAGTTTTCATTAGACTATCAGTGTCAACTGGCGATTCTCTTGGAACACCTATACTGAGTAAGATTACAATCACAATAATTACTCCAGTTGTATTCTGAACGTGTTTCAATCCGATTCCTCCTGAGAAACAGTTGTGGCAAGGTGGAGCTACCAACACCAAAGAACTCCACCTTTGCCACTCTCTCTAAGCCTCTGGCCTAGAGAGGTATCTTATTCCAGACCAGACCATGAGGATAGCTATTGTCCATTGTACAATTAGTCCTAGAACAGATACGCCGAACATCATATTTCCTGGACCAAAGATACTTGCCATGAATCCGAAGAAATCAATGCCAGTACCGATGGTGAGGAATATATCTGCGAAAAGAACACCCATGATTGAGAATTCAGCAAGCATGACTGAAGTCATCATGTTCGCCTGATGAGCGGGTGACTTCGTATCCTCATAGTTTGGGTTGCGTGCGGTTACACCTGTGGCCATCAGCATTCCACCAATAACAGCAACATATCCGAGTCCTAGAAGGATTAGTAATTCTGTGAATGTCATCTCAATCATGAAGTAGATGACCGCAGATGGAATAGCAGCTAGTGGTATGCCGATTAATGCCTGTGATACAATCCTGCTCTTGACATATCTTGAAGCTCCATGTGGAGCACTTTGAATAATCCAGAGCTGGTCTTTGCTCTCTAGGAATCCAGTTCCAGCGAATGGCATAGCACCAATCAATGACATCATGATTACCAGCATCATGAACAATTCACGAAACTGCAAGTACTCGATGTCCATAGCCATCATGATGACTGGCATGATTATTGCCAAGACCAACCCGTATCCAATCTTTGACAGATTCTGTGCCTTGCGTAGGAAGTCCTTGAAGTTGGTGACCATCAGTGATCCAAAGGGTCCTGAGTTGACTCTCCTGACTCCTCGGAGGAAGATGTTCTCTCTACCAACTGTGGTCACAACTTCTGTACGGACTCCAGCCTCAATTGTGAAAACTCTGTCAGCTGTGCCCAGTGCCAGACCAACAGAACCCAAGGTGAATCCAATAGCTAGAAACGAGGTCCATAGCATGTCAACCTGCAGTACACTTGAAAAGCCCAGAATCTGAGAGCTTGTGAGTCCGATACCATTGAAGGATATTGCCAGCCAGCTAATCAGGTCTGAGAACCAAGTTGATGGGAGGACTAGAAACGCGTTCAGTCCCATCATCTCAGACAAGGTTGGGAGGAAGAACATCAGTCCATACATTGGAATGATCACTACAATGGCCACAACCATAGCAAGAGCCTTTGCGATATCGTTGCCTCGTGATGAATCACCAAGTCTGGCTTGAATCACACTTGTGAGGAAGTTTGAGAGCCAGATACTTCCCATGGCAAGCATTGTAACCGCACCGTAGACCAGTAGTTGACCAATAATACTGACCTCGAATGCTAGCATGAAAGGAGTGATCACCAGAGGTGCTAGGAAAACAATGATCAGTCCATATAGTCCAAGCTTTCCAATGAAAGTACCAGCCATTATGTCCCTAGTTCTGACATCATTCGAAAGGAAGATTTCCCACTGTCCAATCTTAATCTCTTGTAGTGCATATGATAATGGGAACAGGAGTAAGAGGAGCCAGAGGAATAGACCAATTGTTCGCATAATCCCAGGGAACATCACCATGAGTATGGGTCTCAAGACATTCATTGGGAACATTGCGCTGAGGATAGCATTGTACAGCATAGGGGTTATGACTGTCGCCCATACCAGTGCAATTACATAGAGTATGCCTACGTAGAGTCTACGATTACCACGCAGACTTGAAGTCAATACCTGGAACTCGGCTTTCGCTATCGCTAACCAGGTTCGTACCATCAACATTACCTCCAAGCCAACAGGGTCTTCCTGTCCACATGACCGCCCACTATCTTTAGATATGCATCCTCGAGGTCCTTTGCATCCGTGGTCTCTATGATCTCGTGAGGAGAGCCAATAGTGACAAGTGCACCCTCATTGAGGATTCCTACCACGTCACAGACATCTTCGACGAATGATGTCTGGTGTGAGCAGATGAAGAAGCTGGTTTCAGTTTCTTGTGCTAGGACAAGGATGAGATCCTTCACCAGAGCGCTTGCCGCTGGATCCAGTCTCGAGGTGGGTTCATCCAGAAACACAAGCTTGGGCTCGCTCAGTAGTGTCGAAGCGACGAGAACTTTCTGCTTCATTCCAGACGAATATGACTCCAAGAGGTCGTTCTGACGTCCCTCCAGTCCAAGCATACCAAGCATAATGTCGATGCGCCTGTTGAGAGCCTCCCCATTTCTTCCATTCAGTGCTCCTATGAACTCTAGAAACTCGACTGCTGACAATTTTGAGTACAGTCCAGGAGACTCAGGAAGCAGACCAGTCACAGCCTTGATCTCATCGCGCTGTGTGCTGACATCATAACCACATACTGCGGCTTCGCCACTAGTCTGTTTCATGAGCCCAGATAAAATCCGGACAGTAGTGGTCTTCCCAGCTCCGTTTGGACCAAGGAAACCAAACCTGCTACCAGATCGAACCTCTAGGTTCAGATCTCTGACGGCATGAACAGTATCGAATCTCTTGTTCAAGCCGTTTGTTCGAATAACAATCCCGTTTTTCTTCACTTTTTTCGCCTTCAGTTGTGCTGTAAAAGTTTACAGCGCCATGGTAAAGATTTATTAACGGACGAATATAAATGTTTACCAGAGCGCAGTAAAGTTTGACCAGAAAAAGTTAAAAGCTGCGCACGCGAGGAAACATGCTATGGGCTTACTCTCAACTCATGAAGCAGTCGTTTGGTGGGAATACCATCATGGCAAACCCACATCAGACATTTTTAGTGAGTATGAGGGTTCAAAGGACGTTCCTGAGTATGTCTTCGAAGTTCTCAGTAGAGAGATCGATGACAAGTTCAGTAAAAAGAAAGCAGACGAAGAGATGAAGAAGATCCGAAAGATTGAATTCTCCAGCTCGGCCTACGTTTCCAGAGTCCTTAGCAGAGCGAAGTCGAAGATTGAGGACTCCCTAAGACAACATGCAAATAGCCATCGACTGGATATCGAGAATGTTGATGGTGAAAAGGGACTTCTGACTGGTTTTGATTATCAAGCGAACACGAATGTGTACATAGTATTCACACTAGGGTATGGTGTGATTGTCTGGTATGAGCATACGAATTATGGTGGAAAACTCTGTGATGGTTCAGCCTATAATTCACAAGCGAAGTCAGACGGTTCACCCTGTCCCAAGAGAGAGGAGTGTAGAGAAACACTAGATGCAATCCTCAATGAATACAACTTGAAACTGAATCCAAAAGAAGAGGACATGTACATGACAGAGCAGTCTGTCAGGATCTTTGGCAAGCTCGGTACAAAGCAGCTTCCTCGCTACCAACGTGAAACCACAGAAGGTGATAATTAATTGGTAGTTGAGAACGGATTACAAAGCATTATGGAATCCCCAAAGGATGTGTCCCTTGGGAAAACATTCAGACCCTCAAGTGCATTGAGAAACAAGTGGTGGTTTATGACCATTTCTTTTGCGATAGGTACATGGGCTCTATCAGTATCAATAATGCATGGAATTGCATGGTTGATTGGATTCTTGGATGGTTGGTCATCAAGTGAGAGACTTGTTCTGCTCAATTGGATTCCGGCAATAAGCCAGTGGATCATCATATTCCATATCATCTGGCTTGTGCCAGCACTAATTGGCGTAGTTGTATACTATCGCAGTATCGAGTATTCTGTACTCTCTCAAACTGGCGAAGCATCAGCGGAAATCTATGTGCGTAAAGGAATTGTTAACATTACCAGGAAACATGTTCCTTTTCGAACGATAACCAACATAAGCTCTAGAGCTGGAATCGTAGACAGAGTCTTTGGGATAGGTAATGTCGAGATTCAGACAGCTGGTTTCTCTGGAGGAATACAAGGCGGAGCACAACCCGAAGAGAAGCTGGAAGGATTGAAGTTCTACGAAGAACTCTCGCATTTCATTCTCAGAGAGCTCAGACGCTACAGAGACCCATATACTCTTGGGACAGAGGTAGTCAGCCCCAGAGATGATGCAGTTCCACGTATCGATGACAGTTTAGATGACGAAATCCTAACGGCACTTAGAGATATCCGCGAGATTCTCAGAACAAAATTGTAGGAGGATAAAATGGAATGGTGAGCTCTACGAGATTGGCTGTGAAAATAGGAGCGCTGATTATAGCACTTGTCCTATTCATGGTCTTCCTATTACTTTACTGGGATGTGATATGAGATGGCGGAAACGAAGAGGAGAATAGGCAATGTTCTTCTTTCAATTGGGAGTTTCTTCATACTGATAGAGATTATTGGAATACTCACGGATACTCTTGGCGGACCATCGATTTTCTATTTCTTAGGAGGTCTCGTTGAAGGACTTGGAGTGGTCTTCTTCCTGGGTGGAATTGCATTCAGGGAAGAATATGAGAAGAATAGGATGTCGATGTAGATGGATAGTGACAGAAGAAGAGTGGTAATCAAACCTCCAATGGAGGATGTGACTGCGGGTAGAGTGTTCAGACCAGACCGCCGTTTCTACTATAAGGAATGGTTGGGGGCGACCCTTGTTGCAGTTGTATTCTGGCTCATCGCGTTTGGTTCGCTCCTACTGGGAGCTTGGATCTATGTGGCTGATCACAGTGGATCTACATGGGCTACATTCTTTGCAATCGTCTTCGATGTACTTCCGACACTCAACTTCTGGTTTGGCATCTCTATGGTGTTCTGGTGGCTTCCCGCAATGGTAGGAATCCCTCTGTACATACGAAACATCGAGTACAGTGTAATTTCTAAGGCCGGTACTACGATGCCAGAAATCTATGTTAAGAAAGGATTGCTCAACATTACTAGAAAACATGTTCCTTTCCGAACAATCACTAACATAGCTTCTCGAGCTGGACCAATCGACAGAGTTCTTGGTATTGGTACAGTTGAGATACAAACTGCTGGATACTCGGGAGGACCCAGTGGACAGGGGGGTCCTGAGGAGAAACTCGAAGGGATTACCTTCTATGAGGAGCTGAGGGATTTTGTACTACAAGAGTTACGACGCTTCAGAGACCCATATGTTGTAGGCACAGAGGTCATTCATCCAACTGAAGAACCAGTTCCAAGACTAAGTGACAGTTTGGACGACGAGATACTCATAACACTCCGTGAGATAAGAGATGTATTGGGTCGAATAAATCAGAAAATGGACGAGGAGAAAAGATAACAATGTCAGGTAGAGGTAAGGTAATCAAACCCCCAATGGAAGAGATTGCCAGAGGGAAAGTGTTCAAACCATCGAAATACTTCAGGAACAAGAATTGGTTCTTGGGAATATTTAGTGTAATCATGATATGGGTGACAATTGTAGCCACATTCTATGGAATTCTATGGCTAGTTGCACTTGTCACTGGAGATTCACTCTATTTGACATCTACATTCAACCTCATCTGGGTGCCACTGAACTTCTGGTATTGGCTCATCGTCAGTATATTCCTCATTCCCTACCTCATTATCTACCCTATCTATATCCGTTCATTTGAGTACAGTGTTGTTGCCAAATCAGGAGAAACAATGCCAGAAGTGTACGTAAAGAAAGGACTGATCAATATAACACGGAAACATGTTCCCTTCCGAACAATCACAAACATCCAGAGTGTAGCAGGGCCATTCGATCGTCTATTTGGGATTGGTTCAATAGAAGTGGAAACCGCAGGTGGATCTGGGAGTTCATTCCAGTCTGCAGAAGAGAAGCTGGAGGGGCTGACGTTCTATGAAGAACTCCGAGACTTCATTTTGATGGAACTAAGGAAGTTCAAAGACCCTTATGTAACTGGCACTGAAGTCAGCAGACAGTATGATGAGCATGACATTCCAGCTGATTCAGGTTCCATAGAGGACGAGATTCTTTTGGTCCTCAGGGAGATTCGAGACCTCTTGAGAAAAGAGAGAGATTGAGGTAGATACCGCATGTCTGGAACTGAGGAACGTGTAATCAAACCACCTATGGAGCAAATCACCAGTGGGAGAGTGTTCCATCCAGACAATGCGTTTCTCTATAAGAAGTGGTTGAGAGTGTTCCTTGTCTTGTGTTTCATCTGGATCGTTCTATTGGTGGCTCTCTTCAGCTACCCCGAACTGACTTTCATTGTTGTGGAGCTCGCAAAATTACCTGATTTCATTGTTGAAGCCGGAAGCTTCACTTTCAGTCTATGGTACTGGATTCTGGTTTCAGGAGTATTCTTCTTTTGGGTGGTATACTCGTATATCTATGTAAAACGTATTGACTATTCACTGAAAAGTTGGAAGGGTGATGTGAGTCCTGAGATATACGTAAAGAAGGGAATCATCACAATCACCCAAAAACACGTACCGTTTAGAACTGTTACACATGTTAGGACAACCCGCGGCCCCTTCGACAGACTGTTTGGAATTGGTACAATCCAGATAGAAACCGCAGCTAAATCTCAGACAGCAGAGGGCGGAGGATTGATTGCATTAATTCTGCAGAGATTAATGAGTGGTGGAGCTGCAGAAGAGAACATTGAAGGAGTTAAGTTCCACGAAGAGCTGCGAGACTTCATCTTACGAGAGCTACGGGGCTTCACAAGTAAGCCAGCGTCTGGTCTTCAAAGCAAGAGTCAGGTTCCGAGGAAGAGCATATTCAATCAAGGTACGCTTCAGGCATTCATGGATATCAGAAACGAACTGCGTGCATCTAGGAAATAATGGAGGTGGCAGATAGTGAACCTGAGTAGGATTCTTTTGGTTGTTATTGGAATAATCCTCTTTATCATAGCTCTGTTTGGATATCTGCTGATGGCGGAAATGCTCTAAATCTACAGGTCCAATTTTAGAATCTCCATGAGCCGTCCCAAGTTCATAAGACTCTGATGAGCCGCTTCTTTGGGTCTGACCTCGAAGACATATTGTGGTTTGGTTGGCAATCCGTCAAGAAGTCGGAGGACTCTCTCAAAATCTATTATTCCCTCTCCCACTATTTGATGACTTTTGAGTACTGGATGAGAGTCATGTATGTGAACCACTTCGATTACACTCTTGTGTTGCTGAAAGAAATTCCAATCGGAGTTGTTCATTCTGAAATTCACGTCGAAGAGTTTCGGAATGTCAAGACAGATCTTAAGTCCAGTGGGGAATAGGCGTTGGAGGACCTCACAGACGATAGGGGTCCAGTTGACATTTTCAAGAACAATAGTGACATTTGGCTTTGCGTGTTCGATTAGTTCGATTAGATTCTCTCGGAGAGTTGTCGTGTATGTGTCCTCATGAACATTACTGAAAACATCCTTTTCCACACCAGCTTTTTTGAAAGATGGAGGTGTCCCAGCATGAACCACAACATTGGTCGGTTTTACACTTACCTCCCGAGCAAGGTTGATGACTTGCTTGAAATATTTCAGAATACCTTCTCTGACCGGTGGATATGTGCTGAACAGGCTCACATCATCTCCCGGTGCATGGAACCCCCATTCAATTGATAGCTCTTTAGAGAGATCTCTCAATCTGGTCCTCTCGTCTGCAGATATCTTTTCGGGGGAAAAGGTTGGAACACCAAAGTCAGGAACAATTCCATTCCAATCATTTGCAGCAGCATACTTAATGGCATCTTCAAGAGATGCATCGTAAATTACGTGGTAGGCTCGACGTGACGGGAAGCGCATGATACTCATTTCCTGGTTGTTTCTTTAGGCTCAGAGTTTCGCGAAAGGCTTTCTCTTCAAGAACTTGCCGTGCCCCACCTCTCCTACGAATTTTCCATCCTCGGCAACAACCATACCTCTCGAGATTGTGACTGCAGGATATCCTGTGAGTTTCCAACCCTCGAATGGACTCCAGTCGCAGTTCGTCTGAAGGTTCTCGGCCTTGATTGTGACCTTCTTCTCAGGATCAAAGACCACTAGATCTGCATCACTACCGACAGCTATTGTACCCTTCTCAGGATACATGCCAAAGAGCTTTGCTGGATTAGTACTGACCAGTGAAACCAGATGATTCACTGAGAATCCATGTTTTCCAACGCCCTCGGTATACATGAGTGGCACCATCGTTTCAACACCGGGCAGCCCAAACGGTATTTTCCTGAAGTCGCCATTCCAGGCAGCCTTCTGCTTGGTGTCGAATGTGCAGGTGTCTGTAGCAACAACCTGCACCTCACCATTGGCTAGGCCCCTCCAAAGACGCTCACTGTCGTGTGGCTTCTTTATCTGTGGGCAGGTGGCATATAGATGTCCGTTCTCGCCCTTGAAGACCTCATCATCCAGCAGTAAGTATTGAGGACAAGTTTCAGCATAAACATCAACACCACGATCTCTCGCAGCAGATACTGCATCTGCTCCCTCCCCAGTCGACATGTGAACAATGTACAACCTCCCTCCAGTCACCTCAGCCCACTTTATGGCGCGCATAATAGCTTCCTCTTCAGTGTAACATGGTCTCGAGAGAGTATGTCCGTATGCTCCCCATTTCTCCTTCTCTTCTGCATATCTTGCTATCAGCATGTCCAATACATCTACGCTCTCAGCATGAACTCCAATGTGTCCGCCAAGTTTGGAGGTTTCCTCAAGAGCGCTGAAGAGCATACCATCATCAGCCATCCATCCTTCATTCTTGTAGATCATGAACATCTTGAACGTGGGAATTCCATAATCGATTATATTCTTGATTTCAGCCTGCGTTTGGGGATTCCAATCAGTAATGGCTGCATGAAGACCATAATCAACACAGACGTTTGGATCAGCCTCGGCTCTCCTTGCCTCCACAGCCTCCATGATGGGGTGTCCTTTTGTCTGGATGGCAAAATCGAGTATTGTGGTAACTCCCCCACACGCAGCCGCCTTCGTGCCGTTCTCAAAATCATCAGCAGATACTGTTCCTGAGAATGGTAGCTGAAAGTGAACGTGAACATCGATTCCACCAGGAAACACATACTTGCCTTTTGCATCAATCACCTTTGTATCAGACCCCGGGCTGAGTTCGGAACCGAGGGTCGTAATCTTTCCATCCTTGACTCCGACATCTGCTTTGTAAGTGTCAGCCGCAGTCACAACTTTTCCGTTCTTGACAATGAGATCTAGTTCGGACATGAGAAGTCCTCCATAAACTAGTGGAGAATAGACCATAAATCGCTTTGGGAAATGCTAATTAGATGCGGGAGTAAAAGTAGAGTTCCTCAAGAATAATGGAGTGATAGGATTGAGAAACGTTCGTATAGGACTGGTTCAAGCGACTTGGGACGGCGATGTATCAGACGAATCCGCAATTAAGAAAAACATCGAGAAGATGGTGCATAAGCATGAAGGGTTCGCAACAATTGCAAGACAACAGGACGTCCAGATTCTCTGTTTCCAGGAATTGTTCTATGGCCCTTACTTTTGTGCTGAGCAGGATAGAAAGTGGTACAAGTACGCTGAACCAATCCCAGGTCCTCTGACCAAAAGAATGCAGAAGCTTGCAAAAGAGAACCATCTTGTTCTGATTGCGCCTATGTATGAAGAGGAGTCAGTTGGTGTCTATTACAACACAGCCATAATCATTGAATCTGATGGGACACTTCTCGGCAAGTTTAGGAAAATGCACATCCCTCATCTCGATCCAGGGTTCTGGGAGAAGTTCTATTTCAGACCGGGGAATCTTGGATATCCTGTTTTCAATACCTCCGTAGCAAAGGTTGGAATATACATCTGTTATGACCGTCACTTTCCAGAGGGAGCACGAGCTCTAGGACTCAACGGAGCAGAGATAGTCTTCAATCCTTCAGCAACCGTTGCGGGTCTTTCTGAACACCTTTGGAGTATAGAGCAACCAGCCCACGCTGTAGCAAATGGTTATTTCATGGCTGCTATCAATCGAGTGGGTGAAGAACCATGGAACACTGGTATGTTCTATGGCAGCTCATACATAGCAGATCCTCGTGGTCAGATGGTCGTAAAGGGATCTCGAGACAAGGAAGAACTTGTTGTTGGAGATGTTGACCTTGATATGATTCGTGAGGTCAGAAACGTTTGGCAGTTCTTCAGAGACCGAAGACCTGATAGCTATGGTGACCTCACCAGATTATGAGTCAATCTTCAGAGGTTCTTCTCAGCTTCAGTGAATGCCTCATCAAGTATGGAGCAAGCATCATCGATTTGTGCTCTAGTAAGTGCCAAGGGAGGTTGGATTCGCATCACGTTGTTATCTAGTCCGCCTTTACCTATGAGGAGCCCCTTCTCACGACTGACTTCCATGACCGTCAGTATTTCTTGAGTAGCTGGTTCTTTTGTTTCCCTATTTCGAACGAGTTCTACTCCCAACATGAGACCTTGACCACGAACGTCTCCCACAATCTTGTGTGGTTCCCTAAGTTCTTCTAACTTCTTCTTGAGATATGCTCCCAGAGTTCCAGCCTTTTCAAGGTAATTCTCTTCTTGAATGATTTCTATCACTGCTACTGCAGCAGCACAAGATAGAGGATTTCCACCGAAGGTTGCGAAAGCATCAGTCACCAAGTAATCATCGGCTAGTTCAGGACGACTGATGAATCCAGCAATTGGAATTCCACTACCAAAGCCCTTTGCCATTGTGATTATGTCAGGTTCAACACCTGTATGTTGAATTCCCCACCACTTGCCACCAGTTCGACCAAACCCAGTCTGGACCTCGTCTGATATGTAGAGCCCTTCGTATTCCTTCACAATCTCACTCACAATCTGGAAGTACTCAGCTGGTGGTTGAACAATTCCACCCACTCCCTGAATAGGCTCAGCGATGAAGGCAGCAATCTTGTTGTTGGTCTGAGTGCGAATCACCTCTCTGACATAATGAGCGCATTCCATATCGCACCCGGGGTGTTCCTTTCCAAATGGACAACGATAGCAATAGCCGTAAGGAGTAAAACGTACTCCAGATGGGTGAGCCTCTGCAACAGTACGCCAACCAGCACTCGATAGCTCTCGAGCAAGTGTTGTACGACCATGATAGGCACGTTGACACGCAATGATGTATGGATTTCCTGTGTACTTGCGTACCATAGTGAGTGCTGCTTCGTTGGCTTCAGATCCGCTGTTGACGATATAGGAACATGTCAGACCTTTTGGTGCGATTTCCGCAAGATGATTGATTAGTACAGCATAAGGAATTGTAGAGTACAATGAACTAGTGTATACAAGACGTTCTGCTTGCCATTGAATTGTGGAAACATACTTTGGATGGTTGTAACCAGTGATTGTGGTGCAGATACCTGCAAACAGGTCGATGTATTCCTTTCCTGCTGAGTCCTTTAGTACAGCACCTTCTCCGTCGACAAATAGGACTGGATTTTCGTAGTAGTGTGCAACAGCAGGTGCCAGGTATTTCTTCTCTATTTCCAAGACCTCTTTCTGAGAATACTTCTTTGTGAGGTCTTTGGGTACCAGGTCTTCATTTACCATAATCATCACATCTGAAATCGCGGAACGAAACAATGAAAGTCCTCCCTAAAGTCCTTTAGGGACGTAGTATTACTACGAAAAAGCTGGAGGAACTGAGATTCATGTCCTCAAAATCATTAGAAATCGAGTTTGCAGGTGTCATTTTCAAGAATCCGTTTATGTTGTCATCAGCCCCACCAACCATGGATGCACGGCATATCATACGAGCTGCCAAGCTTGGATGGGGAGGTGCTGTGATGAAGACAGTCACCGAGGAGCCCACAGTCGATCCAAGAACAAGATTGGGAGTTCTTAGAAAAGATGGAAAGGCGATTGGAATGAACAATATCGAGCTCCTTTCACGTGAACCCCTTTCGACTTGGACTGATGACTGGATACCAAAAATCAAGCAAGAGGCTCCTGAGGACTTTGTATTCGTTGCGAGTATGATGAGTGGTCCTGAACCAGAGGGTTGGACCTCACTGGCAGAAACGATGTCACAAACAGGCGCAGATGCAATTGAACTGAATGTTTCATGCCCCCATGGGTCACCTGAGAAACACATGGGTGCCTTCATCGGACAGAATCCGAGTCTGGTTGAACTTGTGACGAAAGCTGCGAAGAAGGGGACCGATCTCCCAATAATGGTGAAGCTTACACCAAATGTGACTGATATTGTCCCAATCGCAGAGGCAGCAATCAGGGGGGGAGCTGATGCGATTTCTGCAATTAATACAGTTGAATCACTCATTGGAGTTGATATTGAAACTGCGACTCCATTACCAATCGCATATGGCGTTGACAAGAAGGAACAATTGAGTACCTATGGAGGCTTCTGCGGCCCAGCAGTAAAACCTCTTGGACTTAGATTTGTTTCCCAAATAGCAAAGGCATTCCCAGACATCCCAATTTCAGGAATTGGAGGAATAGGGGATTGGACGACTGCCATTGAGTATCATATGGTTGGAGCGAGGACACTGCAGATTTGTACTGCGGCTATGTGGTACGGATTTTCAATAATCAAGAATCTGACAGAGGGAGTTGCAGACTTCTTGGAGAGGAAGGGGTATGACGCTCTTGAAGCTGTTGTAGGGAAAGCCCTTCCCAAGATCACTACTTGGACTGCATTGAGCAAACTACCACCATTGGTTGCAAAAGTGAATGAAAAATGCACTGGATGCAAGGAGTGTGTTATTGCCTGTGCTGACGGTGGTTATGTTGCAATTCAGATGAGAGACAAGCGTGCATTGATCAATCCTGAAAAATGCGATGGTTGTGGTCTCTGTTATGTAGTGTGCAAAGACAACGCAATCGACTTTGTTCATACAAATTGATTGTACGCAAGAATCAAATAGACATCGAAGCGACTAAAGAGTTCCGAACTGGAAGTGACCATCTTGGTAGAAGTTGTAAAGAACTACATCAATGGAAAATGGGTGGAGTCAAAGGCTAAGGAAACGCGAGACGTGTTCAATCCAGCAACTGGCGAGTTGATAGCAAAGACCCCAATGAGTACTGCAGAAGAAACCCTTGAAGCCATAGTTGCAGCAAAGGCTGCCTTTGATAGATGGAGGAAGACTCCTGTCTTTACCAGAGTAAGGTATCTTAACAGGATCAGAGATGCTTTCGAAGAGAACTTTGAGGAGCTCTCAAAGATTCTGACAATGGAGCAGGGCAAAGCTATCGATGAGGCGAGAGGAGAGTATCGTCGTACGATAGAGAACATAGAGTGTGCTACTAGCATACCATCACTCCAAATGGGATATAACACAGAGGACATTGCTGCTGGGATAGATGAGATGGTCATCAAGCAACCACTCGGTGTGTTCTTTTGCGTAGCACCATTCAACTTTCCAGGAATGGTTCCGACTTGGTTCTGGCCTTTTGCGATAGGTGTTGGAAATACATACATTGTGAAACCCTCTGAACAGGTCCCCTTGAGTCAGGTTAGACAATTCGAGATTATACACGATCTCGGTCTACCACGAGGGGTCTTGAATATGGTTCATGGTGGACCGGAGGCAGTCAATACACTGATTGAGAGTCCTGATACAGTTGGGATGTCGTTTGTTGGCTCTACTCCAGTTGGAAAGCTCCTCTACAAGAAGGCTGGAGAGAATGGGAAACGAGCTCAGGTGCAGGCAGGTGCAAAGAATTTCCTCACCATAATGCCCGATGCAGATATTGAGCGTACTGTGCCCGCCCTCATTACATCATTCTATGGCTGTGCAGGTCAGCGCTGTCTTGCAGGAGGGGTTCTCTTGGCTGTTGGTGACATCTATGAACCACTCAAGGAGGCTCTCATTGATGCTGCAAAGAAATACAGTGTTGGGAACGGGCTTGAAGAGGGTGTTCAAATGGGACCACTAGCATCAAAGAAGGGAATGGAGAACGTTCTTAGATACATTGAGATAGGAATCAAAGAAGGAGCAAATCTTGTACTCGATGGCAGGGATATCAAGGTCCCTGGACATGAGAGGGGCTACTTCATTGGACCTACAATATTTGATAAGGTCACACCAGAGATGACGATTGCTAAGGAGGAGATATTTGGACCAGTCATTCCGATTGTTCATGTAAAGGATCTCGATGAAGCGATTGACATCATCCATGCCAATCCATATGGAAATGCATCCTCCGTATTCACATCAAGTGGAAAGATTGCGAGGGAATATCAGTACAGAGTGAAAGCCGGTAACATTGGTATTAACATAGGAGTCGTCGCACCAATAGCTACATTTCCATTCTCAGGGATGAATGACTCATTCTTTGGGGATCTTCACGGGCAGGGCAAAGATGCAGTCGATTTCTTCACAGAGAATAAGGTCGTAATCACTCGTTGGTTCTAGGTGGTTGACATGGAACTAGGAACTTTCGGAGCGATTCTGAAGTATGCAATGGAGGTTGAACAAGAAATAAGCACATTCTATAAAACGGCATCAGAAGTCACAAAAGATAATGACCTAGCAGATCAATTCCGGGAATTGCACAAGAGAGAAGAGAAA
This sequence comes from Candidatus Thorarchaeota archaeon, assembly GCA_048882045.1. Lineage (GTDB taxonomy): Archaea > Asgardarchaeota > Thorarchaeia > Thorarchaeales > Thorarchaeaceae > SMTZ1-45. The sequence goes on from JBHLRZ010000001.1 coordinate 240,926, forward strand.
CGACTCAAAACGCTGGAGCGAATCCGCCGAGAGAATGTGACTGAGATGATTCTCGAACCGATTGTTGGTCTTGATTCTGATGACTACAAGTTTGATACTCGCATTGATGAAACAAAGTTAGTAGATACTGCTGTGTTCCTGGAAAGGACTCTTCATGAGTTTTATTCGAAAGCCGCTACTAAGATTGAGTTTCTTATTGAGGCTTCATACGCATTCGAACTGCTCGCTGAAGCAAACGAACGTGCTGTTGCCAGTCTCTCCTAGTTCTTTCAATCACTGAGGTTCCAACTTGATGGCTTTAAATTCAGTACGAATAATATTGATCTGAGATGTCAGATTCAGATAATGTTCATCCTCGTGCAACTCCTGAATCTTGTTTTGATAGTCTTCTTCATTGTCATATGTGACCATGTAGTAGCTCTCATGTGGGTTTTCGATACTCTTCCATCTCCCAATGACATCGATGTCATGTTGTTCGTATAACTTTCGGAATTCCTCTCTGAGTTCATCCATTCTTTCGACTGACCCATCTTTAACTTTGGTTTGATAAAGCATCACAAGAGTCATGATAATCGATTCTAAACTATTGTTAACAGTTTTATATGTGTGTAGGTTTGACGGCAAATTATAAAGTATCGGTGTTCAGCACAATATCGTCTTGGTTGGGGATTGCTAATGAAGCCAGTGGAACTGATAGTCGCAGGTGCTGGAGATCGAGGAACCGTCTATGCATCGTACGCGAAAATACGACCCAAGAGAGCAAAGATAGTGGGTGTTGCAGAACCTCGTGACTTTTACCGAGAGAGATTGGTCAAGGAACATAAGATACCAGAGGAGAATGTCTTCACAGACTGGAAGGATATGGCAAAGAAGAGCAAGTTCGCAGACGCTGTTATCATTGCTACACAGGACCATATGCACAAAGCGCCAACGCTGGCGTTTGCCAAGAAAGACTACCACATACTCCTTGAGAAACCAATGGCTCCTGATGAGAAAAGCTGTAAAGACATCGTGAAAGCAGTCAAATCAAGGGAAGTCATCTTTGCAGTAGGTCATGTCCTTCGGTACACTAGATACACGCAGAAACTCAAGTCAATTCTAGATTCCGGATTTATTGGAGATATAATAAGCATCCAGCGATTGGAGCCAGTAGGGTACTGGCATCAGGCGCATTCTTTTGTCCGGGGAAACTGGAGGAACGAGAAGGAGTCCGCTTTCATGCTTCTAACTAAATCATGTCATGATCTGGACTGGATTCGATATATCGTGGGTCAGAAATGCACAGCAGTCTCATCATTCGGGTCGTTGACTCACTTTCGAAGCGAGAACAAACCTGAGAATGCAGGTAGTAACTGTATGGAGTGTGACTATGAACCTGAATGTCCCTATTCTGCAAAGAGAATCTATCTGAGTTTCTTTGAGAAGGGAAGGAAGGGGTGGCCGGTCAGTGTTATTACAACTGAACGGACCAAGGGAGGTATCATATGGGCTATCAGAAACGGACCCTATGGCCGTTGCGTCTATGACTGCGACAACGATGTTGTGGACCACCAAGTTGTAAACATGGAGTTTGAGGGTGGTCAAACTGCTTCTTTTACAATGACTGGTTTCACTAAGGCGAGACAGAGGGAAACCAGGATTTTTGGAACAGAGGGCGAGATATACGGAAACGGAACTAAGATCCAGCTTTATCACTTTGTGAACGGTGCTCAGGTAATCATCGATACATCTGAGGATGATCCGGTATCGCTCGCAGACCACGGTGGTGGAGACTATGGCCTGATCCAAGCATTTGTAGATGCAGTTGCTCAGAATGACCCGAGTAAGATTCTATCTGGACCGGATGAAACACTAGAAACACATCTAATGACTTTTGCAGCAGAGAGGAGCAGGAAAGAGGGTAAGACCATCAGCCTGCAATAAATCTAGTAAAATCATTCGCCTTTATTCACTTCACTGCGCGATGGACTGCTACAGCTCCAAAAGTCATTGTTACATACTTCACCTTTGAAAAACCAGCCTCGTAGAGTATGATAGAGAGGTCTTCTGCATTAAAGAAACGAGGAACTGTATGTGCAAGATACGCATATCCGGTCTTTGAGCCAGAGATGAGCCTACCAACAAGTCTGATGATCTGTTTTGTATAGAAACGAAATGCAATCCGAAGAGGAGTTAATCTTGGCTGACTGGTTTCAAGATTGATGAAACGACCACCCGGTTTCAAAATTCGATGAAATTCATTGAGAAATGAAATCAACCTGTCACGAGTTGGTGTGATGTTCCTCGTCGCAAAAGAAATGACTATCATGTCAAAGGTGTCATCTGGAAATGGGAGCTGCATAGAGTCCGCAAGAGAAATGGTAGCACCCTCGAGAGTTTGTTTTTCTTTTGCCTTTGAGAGCATAGGAAGTGAAAAATCGGATACTACTATCTTGGTTTCTGGACTGGCATACTTCACTAGGTTCACAGCCATGTCCCCTGTCCCACTACACACTTCTAACCAGAGGATCCCACCGCCAACTGCTGCAACCCGAGCAGCCTTCTTTCTCCAAGGGATGTCAAGACCAAACGTAAGAACATGATTCACCAATTCATAGTGGTGAGCTACCTCTGAGAATATTTTGAGGACTCCTTTGTTCATCGACACACAGTCCGTTGATCCTGATAATCACTTAGCAGGGCAACCTTGAACCTCTAGATAATGTTCACCATAGAGCAGTTTCTGTTTCTATTTCCTGTACATCACTCTCATCGGTGTTTCGAGTAAGATAGTAACCAGGTATGAGTGCAATCAGGAGGAAGACCCATGCAAGTTGCCAGCTGATTTGATAGCTTCCTACAATGGTTTCGAATGCAGCTATAGTAAGTGCACCAATAGCTATCAGACCCAAATTGGCCACGCTATTGTACAGATTGAATATAGTACCAGATGCGATTACAGGTGTGTTGTCCATGTTTATTCTCAACTGAGTTGTCTGGTAACCTCCTGAGGTAAACCCAACCACGAAGAAGAAGATCATCGCCAGATTGGGGTCGTTCAGGTTGATGAAGAGTATTGAAACAATGACGACAGCATAAGCAACAGAATTCATTGGCAAGGTTGTACGAATTGAGATCCTATCTCCAAGAACTCCGAAGATTAACGCTCCAAGAAACATCCCTACAGAAAATGCAGAAAACACAATTCCAACAGTTACAAGATCAAATCCCAACCCGACTTCGAGTAAGGTCTGAGCGAGCGGCATTATCGCAGTCGCAGATGCTGCAAATAAATTGAATATAAAACAAAGTTGGACATTTCTGTGTGAGAATGCTTTCTCGTATACACTTCCACTAATCCTCTTGAAATCATCAGGTAATGGATTTTCTTTGTAAAACAGAATCAAGAAGCAAGACAGACTCATGAGTATGCCCGGAATTGCAAAAAGAATGAACCATGAGTTTGCATCAGCCAAGACACCAGCCAGTAATGAAGTTATTCCAAGTCCTAGTCCACGAAAACCCCAAGATAGTCCTTGTAGGGCTCCTCTTCTCCTCTGAGGGGTGATGTCGACACTTAACGCATCAATGGTCGCATCACTCATGCCTGTCCCAAATGATGCCATTATTCCTGATACAAGAAGAAACATAGAGAACTCCGTGTAAAGAGGAATTGTAACCCAACCAATTATCCCGACAATGCCCGCAAATAGAACGTAGGGTTTGCGACGTCCGTACCGTTTGATTGGTACATTATCTGACAGAACTCCAAAGAAGATTTTGAGATACCATGGAATCCAAATGACAGCTTGAAACAATATTCTCCCAAATTCATCAACGCTCAAATATCCAAGGAAAGCCGTCAGAAATAGCAACGAACCAAAAGCAACGCCTTGAGCAAAATAAAATAGACCTTGAATGCCGAGATAGTAGTCACTCCATACTCTCTCTTGTTCTTGGTCCACGCTATGCATACAACACTAAGCTCATACTAATACTTAAGAAATGCGTACACAGGATATCAACCTGAGAAAATTCTAGCAAAGGGAAAACATCATTTTGCGACCTAGGATGTGCCGATATGTCAAAGCAGAGGAATGAAACCATTGGTAGGAGATGGTTCGAGGAAATGTGGAGCAGACCAGACCTCGATGTAGCAGACGAGATGATCGATGAGAAGTACAACCCAGAGTGGATTTCTATTGACAAAACAGGGCCTGAACAGGTAAAACACGAAATTAGATACTTCAGATCTGTCTTCCCAGACCTCAAGTACGAGGTTATTGATATCATTGGTGATGATGAAAAGGTCTGGATAAGGTACAAGGGAAGTGGAACTCAAGATGGGAATGCGTGGGGATTTGCACCTAGTGGGAAGACGGTTGAGTTTGAAGGAGCCACAATCCTATACATCAATTCAGAGGGCAAAGTCATAGATAGATGGGGAGCATTCTGTTTCTATGATATCCTTACTGAACTGGGACTTGTACCGCCCTTATGGGAACTTAGTCAGAATCTCAGTGATACTCACATCTAGTCATTCGGCAAATTACTCAACAAGCATCGACAAATTTAACAATCCTATTAAGGTGGAGGCACTCCAAACAGCCAGAGAGAGGTTTGACATTGTCAGAGTATTTGGATATCCTGAAGGAAGAGGTCAAGACTATTGAGATTGCCTTGAGAAACTTCCTTGATAACAAGATCAATGAAGCTGCCCATCTGAGTACATGGCATAAACAGTATTATGAAAACATTAAGGAGTATATGACCCGAGGTGGGAAGAGACTACGGCCTGTTCTTGTTGTGGTCGGTTACAAGGCAGTCAAAGAAAAGGTAGACATCGACCATTTGTATCGGGCGGCTTGTTCCGTTGAGATATTGCACAATGGGTCACTTTTGCATGATGATTTGATCGACCATGATGAAACACGAAGAGGCGGAAAGACCTTCCATGCTACCTATAGAGATATCCATCTTGACAGAGATGGAAATGAAGAGAGCGCGTTTGATTATGGAATGACAATGGCAATTCTCGGTGGAGACTCTTTAATCAATCTGGGAGCCGCAGCAATAACTGCAGCAGAGTTGGATGACGATGTTTCAGCCCTTTGTCATCATTTCTATGAATTCTCATTTCAGAACCTTGTAGATGGTGTGCTCCTTGAAATGAATATGATCACGGATAAAGCGGCAGACACGGATATGTATCTCCAGATGGTTCGAATGAAGACTGCTGTACTATTTGACAGGTCACTGATGATGGGGGCTGCAATTGCGAGGGCAACAGACTCTCAACTGAGGGCTTTCGAGGAGTTTGGAATCAACGTTGGCAAGGCATTCCAGGTCCAAGATGACATTCTAGGCTCTTTTGGCGATGAGGAGAAGACTGGTAAATCCACATCTGGTGACATCCGTGAAGGAAAGAAGACACTGCTTGTGTTTGAAACCTATGCGAAAGCAGATTCATCTCAGAGGCGGGAACTGGATGAACTCCTTGGCAAGGAAGGGATGACCGATGACGAAGTGGACCGGGTCAGAGCCATCTTCCAAGACTCGGGTGCATTGAAGTCATGTCGGGATAAGATGGAAGGTCTACTTACGACTGGTCAGGCTGCCCTCGATAAAGCTGAACCACCCTTCAATAAAAGGTACAAGGAATTTCTCATTGAGATGTCTAACTTTCTGATTCAACGTGATTATTAACGTGCGCAGTAGGTAATACTTATTGAAGATTGAATAGGTCAAATATGAACTGAGGAGATAGTATGAAGAGTTTCGCAGTGATTGGCATATACGTGGATGATATTGACAAGGCAAGAGAGTTCTATTGTGATATTCTGGGTTTTGAGATTGAGAATACCTATGATGATGGATGCATAATTCAGTTGAAGAGTGATGGGCCAACTGTGATTATTGAAAAAGTAGAAAATCCGTCGAAGGCAGTATATCCGGGCAGTTCTCAAGTAGTACTGTGCGTTTCAACTGATAACATTGAGAGGACATCGGAAGAATTCAGAGCGAAAGGAGTCAACTTTCTACATGATGGACCACAACCATTTGTAGCTGGTCAGTTTATGGCAATGAAGGACCCATCTGGAAACACGTTAGAACTTCTTGAATTCAAGAGAGAATAGTTCATCTGACATATGGACCAGTCTTGATTATCCATGCACCATCATCGTCAGTGAATGATGAGAACAGAATGGATGCGATTACAAACAGAAATAGGACAATGCCAGTGAGTATTGCTGGTGTTTGTAGACTATCATAACCCGTGAATTGGACACTCTGGCCAGTATAAGCAGCCAATGAGATGTACGCCCCTGTAATGAAAACAAACAAGATTATTCCAACTACAACCCATTTTACAATCAGATGCAGAGCCTTCTGGCCTGTTCGTGTTGTTTGTCGGTCACTCATTTCATTCAAGCCATGCTATTTACTCAAGAAACCAGTTAAACATTCGGCAGACTCTGCGTGATTCTAAAGTGTCTTTCCTATCGAGTAAGCATTTGCTACTACATCACCAAGTGTCCAATATTGACGAGCTGGATTCGTGAAGAGCAGCAGATTCAACTTTTTCTGATCCAAGACACCATCGGTCATGAAACTTTCATCAGAGTAGAGATGTTTTACTTCTCCAAGGATAAGATAGTGTGTAGATATATCAATGAGTTTGAGGAGCTTGCACTCTGCATTGACTGGACACTCTTCAATCATTGGAGCATTCCCCAGTTTCCCATAAAAGACTTGGAATAACTCAGACTTGTCAACATCCTTTCCAGACCGAATACCACAGTAGTCAGTCTTCACAACCAAATCAGCGCTTGGAAAGTTGAAACTGAAAGTCTTGTTCTTCTTAATTCCTTGAAGTGTATACTTGGTCTTTCCAACAGCTGCTCCCCAGATATTTGGAGTCCTGCTCATGCGGTTGAACCATGCTACAGTAAAGAAATTTGGTCTACCTTTAACTACTGAACCCATGAGTACGATTGGTTTTGGAAAAGGTGATCCGCCCGAATCGATTTCTATCTTGGTCATAGTTGAACAATTCCACAGCTCAGTCTTAAATTGCTCGTGATATCATAATGAAAAGAAAGATGAGCCCTAGAAGAATGTAAACCGGACTCTGTAGTAGAACCCTCCTATCAGTTAGGTGTGAATTCCGGAAATACACAATACCTGCAAACAAGTAGAACACAATTGATGCCTGAATTACTGGTTCAGGATAAAGGCTCATTGATGAAATGAAAAATGCAGTAGCAAAACCGAAGAGGAGTGGTGCCTGCATTACAGATTGCCCAATTGTCAGATATTCTTTGTAACCTTTGAAGAGTATTATATAGATAATTGAAAATCCAACCGCGAAGAGAACAGGGAATTCCATGACTTGAATAATAAGTGTCCAAGGAAGGAAGATTTTCAGAAGTTGCATGAGGGCGATCAAAGTCAGTCCAAGATTACTGTGCTTCAATCTTGATGGTCGCACATCTTCAAGACTCTGTTTCCTGATACTTGGTGATGAAATCGAGTAGATGAGATTGATGAAAATAAGCGAGAGTAATACACAGAAGAAAAGCAAGTTGAGGAGAATAGAAAGAAGAAGTCCAAGGGAAAGAAGAAAAACAGCAATCGCTGCAGCATTCTTCTTACTGACAACTCCAAGAGCTATCGGTTTTCTCTTGACTTTCCTTTCATCCCTCATATCCTCTTCAACATCAAATATGTCGTTGAATACGTAGACAGAGGAATAGGATATCAGGAAGACGAGTAATCCAAGCAAGATCTGTAACAATTCAAAACTGAAATGAAAAAGAAGTAACAACATGACCCCTATCGAATAAAGTCCAGTGTTCTTTGGTATGTTATCTATTAAGTTCCGAAACAACAGAACTCTCAAAGCCATTTTGGGAAACCCAGTTCTGATTTATTCAATCAAAATGTACGAGGAAGTTCGAAAAAACTGTGTCTATTGATAGACTAGACAAATAATAAACAACAGAGGATGGAGTTTCAAGCACGTCTTGAGTTCTGAAAGGTTTTTTAGCTTGGAAAGTGACTGAGCAGCTTCCATTGTGAGATGTCCACTATGAGAATCATGTTTGTAGAACCTCCAAAGGAGTTCTGGTTTGTTATGGGAGAGTATCTTCCTCCACCATTGGGGATACTCAACCTAGCGGCATATCTATGTGAACATGATGACTCTCTCGAATTGAAAATAGTGGATTGTCAAGCAGAGAGAATTAGTTGGTATGAGCTAGAAGAACACATCAAACAATTTCAGCCAAACATTGTTGCTCCTAGTTCTCTGGCCACTTGCAATGCATATCGAGGTCTACGGACTATTGGAATGGCAAAGACAATTGATCCAGATATAACAACAGTTGTTGGAGGCCAACATTATACAGAGTTGGCTAAAGAAAGTCTAGAAGCTTATCCTGAACTGGATATTGTTGTACGTGGAGAGGGAGAACAAACCCTCCTAGAAGTCGTACGCGCACTTCAGGGAAAAAAACATCTTTCCGAAGTCAAGGGAATTACTTTCAAGCATGATGACAAGATTATTACAACCCCTGACCGCCCACTCTTTGACAATTTAGATGACTTGCCGTTTCCAGCCTATGACTTGGTTGGAGAGTACATGAAGGATTACCATTTCACGATGATGGCAGGTCGTGACACACCTTATGCGCTTGTTGAAGCATCTAGGGGTTGTCCCCATGATTGCAACTTTTGTTCTCAATGTACATTCTGGCGAGGAAAATGGCGTTCAAAATCACCAAAACGGATTGCTGATGAGTTCGAGTATTGTTATGATAAGTTTGGTACAAGATTCTTCTGGCTCACCGATGACAATTTCGGACTTGGAAAGAGAACAAATGAACTGTGTGATGAAATACTCAGTAGAGGTTTCAATGATGACATCATGTGGTTCATGCAGGCACGTTGTGATGATATCGTCAACCACCAAGAGATTATACCAAAACTTCGCAGAGCTGGTCTGACTTGGATTCTCGCCGGAGTGGAGAGTCATAGCCCCGAGGTTCTGGCGTCATTTAACAAAAAAATCGACCCAACGATTTCCAAAGAGGCCATAAAGATTTTGAAAGCGAACGATGTTTTCGCACAAGCCACATTGATAATTGGGGATCGTAGTGATTCTCATGAAACCATTCGTGGTTTAAGGGCATACATCAATGATCTTGATCCTGATATTGCGATATACATGATTTTGACACCATTTCCGGGAACCAAACTCTACGAAGAGGCTTTCGCAAACGGATGGATTGAGGATACTAACTGGGCTCACTACGACATGATACACGCAATCATGCCAACGGAGCACTTGACTTTAACAGAAGTTCAAGAGGAACTTTACAGATGCTACAGAGGTTTCTATGGATCATGGAACAGAAGAATATCGGGTGTTTTTTCAAGTAACAAGATTAAGAGACGGACATACAGGTACATGGCTCGCCAAGGTGTGATGGGAGCACTGAGGGGAATGTTCTAGATATGTCTGGAAAAAGATCAGCCACAAAGAGCGCATTGATGTTTCAGATAATGGCTCTTATAACATTGATTTTGATACCATTGATTGTTCTTCGCACACTAACGAATCCATCGGATCTAGTGACACAACCACAATTGATTGGTATAATCTTCATTGTTATTTGTGTGCTTGGTGCAATTGTAGGAGTCCGTCCAACAAGCTTCTCTCGATCTGTTTCAAGCAAGTCGACGCAAGGAGGAGAAGATAAGAAGCAGGTGCCTGAGGAGCTAAAGGAAAAATCTACTGTACGAGGTCATCATTATTCATGTGATTCATTCTCTGATCATGTTATTCGAATTGGAAGTAATGTCTATTGTGTGGGCTGTACTGGTCTCACGACCGGAGCAATGATTGCGATTCTAGTAGGTTTGGCATATTTCCTTCTTGGAGTTTCAATCTTCGATGATGTCGTTGTATTCTGGGTTGGTTTTGCGGGAGTCTTCATCGGATTGGTTCAGCACCAATTCTATAGATTGTTCTCTATTAGAAATGGTTTCTTTCGTTTTTCACTGAATGTTGTCTTTGTTGTAGGTGCATCACTTCTTCTTGTGGGATCAAATCGAATCGCAGGCGATTTGATTGTGGACCTCTACATAATCTGCGTCATTCTACTTTGGATAATTACTAGAATTGTGATGTCTAAGGGAGAGCATGAACGGATATGTAGGCAATGCGATGTTGATTCTTGTAGTCATCAATCATTTTGAGTGTATTCTAAGCTAGTGAATTGCTCAATCATGGGCTATGTTGCTGTTGAACCGCGATAAGACTTCAATCTTGTCGGATCTTGGCTATTGGTAACGTCGTTTCTTTCGAGTTGAGCTGTAGACAGCACCTATGATGATTAGCGCACCAAAGGTTATGACTAGGTATGGACCAATCGCTGTTTCCCACAGAGTTGAGAAGTCCCAACCAAATACCCAAGACAGTCCAGCAATGATGATTATACCTCCAAAGATGATTCCACAGATGGCATCACCGTTTGGAAGTCCAAAACATTCATCGTCTTTGGGTTCACCATGTCTTCTAACTTCTCTTCTAATTTCTCGGGAGGTTTCTCTTGCTCCTAAAGCTGCACCACATTGTTTGCAAAACTCTACATTATCGTCGTTCTCTGTTCCACAATGTTGACAATATACCACACAAATCACCACTTAGAACTCATTCCTATGTCAAACTGATATTAAAGACTGACGTTTTTCAGAACGTGTGGTTTTCCTGATGGACAATCAGTCTAGGTCATTCTCTTTTTAATCAGATAAATAACAGAAACTAGACCAATCAAAGCTACAGTTCCAAGTATCATGTAAGGTATGATTGGGTTTCCATCCTGGTTGATTGCTGGTACAGACTCATCGACAAGCCATCGTGATACTTTCAGTAGTAAACCCCATTCTGTATCAGGATCGTTTAGGTAGTCATATTCTGAAGTTCCATCTCTACTATCACCCTCTTCGTATTCTGGATGAGGGCTGCTAAGAAACGCTGTACCTTCATCGTATGTAAGTGCAATCATACCAGGTCTGTCATTTGAGGGATATGTGCAGATTGGTATAACATTAGACATATCACCATAGAAATAGGCTGATGCCCAGTACATTGTCCAGTATGATTCAGGTTCAGTAGAAAGATCAGGACCTGTTGAGTTCTGGTTTACTAACATCTCTGTGAGATAGATATCGGTACCATTGATTGAGTTACTATAAGAACCATCGAATAGACCAAGAACTGCATTTGTAGCGAAAAGTGACCCTCCACAGATACCAAAATACGAACCCCCATTCCTTACGAATTCTCGTACTATGTCAAGTCCTTCGGTTCCCAATCCTAATGAATAGGATGCAGCTGAACCTCCAGGGAACACAACAATATCATACGAATCTAAGGTATCATTGATGATTTCGAAGGCGTAAACGATGTCAACAGAGGCGTTCATCCAGAGAAACATGTTTTCAAGCGCATCCCTCGAGCTACTCAGAACTCCTACACCACCGTATATAGCTACTTTTGTGTCACTCAAGTCAGAAGGGGTGGATGGAGTTTCTGTGGACATTCCACGTACATGAGGCATTGCTGTTGTAACCAATATCAGCAATAGACAAGTTGCACACACTGCTTTGAAACTTTGATTTGATTTCTTTAGAGAGTACATCTAAATCGTCATGGAACTTAAAGGGGATACTATTAATTCACCAGTTCTCAGCAATTCTAGGGCAAAAGTGACTAACAAAGTTCGGAGGTATCGTTTCTACAACACATCAGTTTGTTGAACAATTCTAGGTGCTATGCGAGGCATACTTTTAATATGATGATTGGCCAGACTATAAGTTTCATGCGAGATGTCTTTCATTTCTGAAGGAATTCAATTTACCATGATAGAGAGGTTAGAAAAGCAATGAATAGGATTTCGAGCTTTCTTAGGAAAATTGGAGGAAAAATCAGAGGCTTCTTCTCAAAATCTAAAACAAAATCAAAAGGCTACAGTAAAAAAATGTCAGACAGAGGAAGAGGACTCTCAGGTTCGCAGAAAGACAAAACACAGGGGTTTTGGAGAAGAGGAAGAGGATACTTCTCAAAATCTAGAGCGAGATCAAAAGGCCACGGCAAAAAAATTTCAGACAGAGGAAGAGGATTCTCAGGTTCGCAGAAAGACAAAACACAGGGGTTTTGGAGAAGAGGAAGAGGATACTTCTCAAAAATCAAAGGGAAA
>JBHLRZ010000001.1:253270-258398 GCA_048882045.1 Candidatus Thorarchaeota archaeon
TCTCAGGTTCGCAGAAAGACAAAACACAGGGGTTTTGGAGAAGAGGAAGAGGATACTTCTCAAAAATCAAAGGGAAAGCACTAGTTTTTCTCGGAATAACCACAATCTCTGTTCTCTTTATTGGTTTTATTATTCTACCTACACTCAGTGATGATCAAGGAACCCAGAATCATCCTCCTGAGATCACTGAGTATTATCCAACTCATGCAGTACAATTGACCTTTGGAAATTCTCAGGTATTCAATGTCACTGTTATTGATTTGGATAATGATACATTAGCAATTTCATGGGAATTAAGCAATACACTTGTGAATTATAATACAACGAGCTTCATTCTTTTTGCAGCGCAGTTCCAAATAGGATTTTATGATTTGAATGTTTCAGTAAGTGATGGAGAGTTCCTTGATTCTATGGTTTGGGATGTCACAATTGGTTGATTCAACTTCGAACATACTGAATCTTCTGTAAAGTAATTCGGACCCAAATGAGCAACCAACAGAAGATCACGTTGTCTTGCCAAATGGCCCAAGCTGCATAATCCAGACTCCATCTTGAGATTGACCCTCTGGCAAGAGAATAGCTATCAATCCAGCCACCACTAGCAGGACACCAAAAATGAAAACTGGCGTTGCAATTGTATTGAATTGAACATATGCGCGAGCTGATTCTGTCGGACCATAATACGCTGAAACAAGGGAGGTCAGCGTTCCAAAGATAATCACGAGAAAGAGGAGGATGATACCTACAGCTAATACAATCTTGCCAACGCTTCGCTTTAGAGAAACTTGTTCTTCTTCCTCAACCTCGGTCATATTCTAACGATGAAGATAACTCCTGAGAGTTCATAAATTTTGGGAAAAATAACGGACAAAGGATGGAGTTCCATGAAGAAATACCTACTAGGGACGTCTGTACTTCCGAATAATCAGAGCTAATATTATCATTGCAATGCAGCCGGAGCTAACTACAATAACAACAGGATTAGTTAAAGGATTATAAAATCCACTGCAACCAAGCCAATTTTCATACATTTCAGTTGTTGTATCTTGACCTAGGGTGTCATTTGCCCAGAAATAGTAATGACTAATGAAGTCCAATGAATAGAGAGGCCCTGGGAAACTGTATGAATATTCATCTGGATTCTGTGTAGTTGGTTGATATTCTAAATCCACAGAGCTCCAAGAACCGTTCATCGAGCTGCTGTAGTAAAGACGAACTATATCTACACCAGATTGGTCATAGACGGACACATGAAATTCTATCGACTGAAATGGACAGGGAGCGCGCATTACGGTTACTCGCAAATCTGTAGCGTGGTAAAGTGTTGGTCCAATTATGTCAAAGTCAGCTGTACCTGGATAACGATCAACACTTCCAGCAGTACCCGGTATCTCATACACTCCAGAACCAGAATAATCCCCCCATTCATTCCCAATTGATACATTATCATCCCAGAGATTGTCACATCCATCATCTTGAGCATTCATATCTTCGTGGACTTGTGCTTCTTGGTTGAAAGCAATCCTATTGCCAAAAAGACTAGTCTTAGTGGATAGGTATCCAATACGCACTCCAATCTCTGTATTGTATGCAAACAGATTGTATGTTAAATTGCACCCAAAAGTGCCGAATAAATCAGCTCCCACTCTGTTGATAAGAAATGTACTACCATGTACTGAGGACTTGTTTGCTGAGTCTAGGATTAATCCAGTCCTGCAGTGCAATATAGTGTTATTCACAAAGTCAAATTTACCAGATTCCTGAACAATGCCAATACCGGAGTATGTGAAATGGCATTTACTTACAATACAGTCTGTGGAATTGTTTGAAGTAATACCTCGGCCCAGATTTGCAAACGTGCAGTTGATAATGGAACCATTAGATACTCCTACTAAAGTGATACCCCAAACAGAAAAGTCCTGCTCTGAAGAAAAACTACAGTTAGCAATAACAAAGTGAGAAACAGTATTCCAAATTGCTATACATGTCCAGAGATCATCAGCAACCTCATAGTGGAGGTCAGCAAGAATATAGGGATTACTTTCAGTCCCGTTGCCTGGCCAGCCTTGAATTTCAAAATCAGCATCTGATTCAATTACGATTTGATCATTTGAGGAGAGAGTTCCTCGTTGACTTTGGTCTGCTGCATAATCATTGACAGTTGTTGACATGTATATGGGAACAGATGAAGCACCGAGAAGGGATATCGACAATAGAAGTGCTATGATAGTTCTTAATGACAATATTCCTCCCTCAATATCGCTCTGACAAATCTGCTTAATCAATACTGTTGTGTTCTGATGAATACAAAGTTGAGTTAGTGGAAGTGATTGACAAAATGAAAAAATAACAAAGAAAGGAGGTATCGTTCCTACAACACAACAGTTCCTTGTACGACTCCGTTTCGCGCATTCCAATGTTTTCGGACGCTGCATCCCAACATTAGTAGAAAATTTTTCCATCTTACTCGTCACAATTGTAATTTGATACGATATTTTTCCGATTTTCTGGAAAAATGTCCATATACCTAATTGATAATCAGTGCAATATGAAAGAAGACAAAAAAATTGCAGCCCTAAATGTGCAAAATGTTGCATTGGATGCGATTAGAAACACATTCCGAAAAAGAGGACTAATTGAAATCATGCCAGTTATTCTGAGCACTACTACAGATCCTTTGGGACCTGATCCAGGTAGTAGTATAATTGGTATACCAAGTATTGAATATCAAGGTCAGAAACTTGTCGTGACTCAAAGTATGATTCTACAAAAACAGATAATGGTTTCATCAGGAATTGATAAGATATTCACAGTATCTCCGAATGTGCGATTGGAACATGCTAAGAGCAGAGAGACTGGATGTCATCTTTTTGAATTCTCTCAGGTTGATTTCGAAATAGCTCGTGCAGACATGAACCACATATTCGATTTGATGCAAGAAACAGTTACTGAGATTTTCCAGCGGGTAAGAAGAGACTGCAGCGAAGAGCTAGCTCTTTGGAATAGAGAGTTGAAGGTTCCAAAGAAGTTTGAACTTCACTCTACAGAGAGCCTCATTGAGAGATTCGGTACTGAATGGGAAAACCTAGCAAGCAAGGAAGCTGTTGATCCGTTTTGGGTTCTGAATCACAAGCGAGAATTTTATGATGCTGAAGATTTGGAAAAACCTGGTTCATATCGCAACTATGATCTGTACTACCCAGAAGGATTTGGTGAGGCACTTAGTGGCGGAGAGAGAGAGTGGGAGTATGAGAGAATTCTCATGAGAATTAAAAGAGACGGACTCCCGATTGAGGACTTCGAACCATATCTAGAACTTGCACGGAAGGGATTTGTTCCGAGTGCTGGTGCTGGTTTTGGAGTTGAAAGACTAACTCGATTTCTTGTTGGAGCTTCTCATATAGGAGATGTGCAAGTATTCAGAAGAGTTCCGGGAGAGAAGGTGATCATCTAGCAAGATGCATGAAATTCTTGTTCTACATGAAAACAACTAATAAAGGATGGAGGTATCGTTCCTACAACACATCAGTCCTTGAACAAATCTAAGTTGTGGATGAAGTAATCTTTGAATTTCCCTTGCATTCCATAGACTATTAAATCGCAATCCACGTTTCCGTGCTGATGACTCCTTCCACATCGTGGATTTTGTCTAACAGAACCTTCATAGATTTGTCTGATTGTAAATCAGCATCTGCAATTAGGTCATATGGACCGGTAATCACATGAACATTATTTATGCTATCAAATTGTTGAATGATTGCTCTAACACGCCACATTCTACCTGCCTGTGTCCGAATTAAAATGTAAATCCTTGACACAACTGATTTCTCCATTCAGATGATGCAATTGCGATATACACATACACGCCAACGGGCAAAAGGCTTTACTTCAATAATAACACAGGATAGTATACAAGCTGTAATCGATTGAAAATGATAAATAACTAACAAAGGATCGAGGTATCATTTCTACAACTCAACAGTCCCTTGAACAACTCTAGAACATGAAGATATACGAATATTATGTTAGTTCATTATTAAGATGAACAAATGACTTAATTCATACGGATTCGCATGCATCAGCAAAGCGTATTGGAGGTCGCTCAAATACATCCATCTGAAGTAGTGGAAAAGGCGGAATTAGAAAAGGAGGAAGCACATGTAATTCTCCACCCCGCATTGACATTCTTCGGACTGATACTTATTGGACTAGCCTACCTCCTATCTATGCCATTGAGATGGTCATTCCCAGAAAGTTTGGTTTTTGGATACCCAATTCTGCTCTTGGGTGTGTTGTGCTTTCTCTTCCTCCTTCAATTCACTATCCAACGGATTTCACTAGAAGCAGTGATGGTTCTTTCAAGTGGTATCAGCGATGCAGCAGGGCTAGTGATTCTTCTTCATCCTCTGACACTATTCAGAGGATACGTTGAGCCTGAACAACCCTTTGGATTCGGATTTGGAATTCAGACAGCCAATTGGCCTCTCTTTGTAATTTTTGGAGTATCAGTGTTATTGGTTTCCAGAAAATATCAAAAATCTGTCGAACTAGATAAGAATTTCCTGAAAGGTTTGATGGGCCTATTAGGAGTCATCGTGATAATATTGAGTTGGATTAGCGCTCCCTTACTGTTGGAAGTAACGCCCTCTCACATAGCGGGAATCTTCTTGGTCTTTGAATCACTTATGTTGTATCTATCCAAGATCTGAATTGGATTTCATATTCTTGAATCTACTCTCTTGTGATTCTTTGGACACTTCTTACTCTTGTTGAAATAACAGAAAGACCTAGAATTTAATCGTGATCAAAATGAAATAGGTAAGACAGAGGAGGGAGATACATGTTTATCGTTACCACAGCAGACTCTACTTGACAACCCTAGGTACTGTGCGAAGCACACTTTGGATCTGCACGCCTCGGACATTAGTAGCGCTGGACTGAACACCTCGACGAATCTCGGTGCTTACATCCGCGCCCTATTTACCTCGTCTTCTACGAGAGTCCTCGTTCCTAGACTTCGACGTTACTGTCACCAGTCCCGTCGTCTATTACAGATCGTCTAGCAAGTGGATGTCTATTTTCTGGTCTGACTTCACGCTTAGATGCATTCAGCGTTTATCCATTACGA
>JBHLRZ010000002.1:0-201985 GCA_048882045.1 Candidatus Thorarchaeota archaeon
GGTATCGAATGATTGGTTCAGTGCATCAACAAGTAGGTTTCCAGAGATGAAATCCATTAGAATAACACCATCTTCGGCCTTGATTATCTTTGGAACTGCCAGTCCTTTATCCCAACTTGCTTTCAAAATACGCTGTTCAATATTGAACTTGTCTACAACGAACATCTTTGCTACGATATCGACTGGCTTCTCCACATCAATCTTCAAGTGGACTACGATGTTCTTCTTGCTTCTCAGACGCTCGACTGATTTGATCGATGCATTCTTTCCATACTTGTCTGAGAGCATCTTTTCCAGTGTCGTAATTCGGTCTGGATGAAGTGATTTACCGTCAATACCAGTGGGAAGAGTGGGAAACCATTTCGAGATATCCATGTCATCTTGTGAACTGTATTTTGTTGCTATTAGGATACCGACACGACCAATCAGGTTTTAACATCAATCCCTAAAATTCCATTGAAATGACCGGTAGAATTTGTAACGTAGAGAGGAACAGGGAAAGATGCGGATGCACATATCCAGGATGTTCGAGAGCAGGATACTGTTGTGACTGTCTACAATATCACTGGAAACATCAGGAACTCCCAGGATGCATATTTCCTCCTGAAGCTGAAAAGACGTACGATAGGTCACTGGCGTACTTTCTTGAGGTCTGGAATAAGAAGATGGGTAAGAGGTAATTTTCCCTATAATCTAAGTAAAAAAGGGGGGAGGAGGATATGTCAGGATTTCTCCTTTCATACCCTATGCACGCAAAAGTGGACATTCAAAGAATGTATCAGTAGGCGTGATTGTCAAATGTCCTAACATCATATGGTGAAGAACGGCATCATCACTGGTTAACTCAAAGTTTGCAATACCATCATTATCGAGATCATGAATTGACAGACCCAATGCGGTAAATGTGACAGCTTGAACCCACCAGCGACCACCATTGTAGTCTTTCTCATATGGAGCTGCTTCAGCTACAGGTCTTTGTCCACCTAGGTTGGTGAACACGTATAACTTGTCAACTGATTTCAAGTTATTCGGGGGCTTAAATGTGGCTGACGTAAGTATAGTGTCCCAAGCATAACCATCAGCAAGTATGTGATTTTCGGCTCGCGTAGCACGCGTCGCTGCTCCTGTTGGTACCATTAGTGTTAGGAATAGTCCTACTAGTCCTAAATACACAGCATATTTGTATTTCTTCATTAGGCATCACCAACATATGTTATTAACTATTGTTAATTTCTTTATAACGTTATAGGTCTGACTTTAATGATTTCATTCGGGGTGCGTAGTCTAGTTTAGTTAACGTACTGAGAGAATGTATGATAGAATACTAGATTACTTCCTCAAAATCTGGGACAGGAAGAGAGGAAAGAGATAGTATTTGATTCTGAATCAATCAAATATGGAACTATTTCACGAGATCTGACACTTGAATGTGCTTAGAAGTTAGTTAGCATTTCAACAGAAAACGAGTATTTAATACATGGATGAGGCTCGTTGTCTACCACTTCGCAATAGACGAGGCGAAAAAGATGGTTTTCAACCTATTTGACATACTAGGATTTCCTGGTTTGGATATCGTCTGGGATATTATCGCATTCTTCATCTCATTGATTGTTATTCTGATGCTAGTTCAGATTAACGCTAAAATAGAGCAGAGTGGAAAACTATCAACAGATGTAACCAGGAAAATAATCCACATCTTTGCAGCTCCATTATGGATTCTGACATGGATGTTGTTTTCTGGAGGGTTCTTCAGTAGATATCTTGCAATAATCGTACCCCTCTTCTTTGTCCTTCAGTTCGTGGCAATCGGTACTGGTAGGGTCCAGAATCAGGACTTTGTTGATTCAATGTCACGAAGCGGAGACCCAAAGGAGCTTCTGGGTGGAACTCTCTACTATGCATTTCTCATGATTGTTTTTGGTATCACTAGCTTCTATGTAGGCGATCCCCTCTACACAACTACTACTCCATTAGCAATCATAGTCTTTGCATGTCTTGCAGGTGGAGATGGACTGGCAGATGTGATTGGTAGAAAATATGGTGGCGAGAAGAAATTTGGAATTATGGGATCCGAGAGGACCTTGGCTGGTACAATTGGGATGTTCATTGGTTCATTTCTCTTCATGTTCGTCCTGATGTTCTTCTTCTCATTTGAAATCAACGCATGGAATCCAATTCCATTACTCGTTCCGCTACTTGTAATCAGTTTCGTTGCTACAATTGTTGAGGCTCTTTCACCAAAAGGTCTGGATAATTGGACAGTACCAATCATTGTAGCTGTGCTATTGATTTTCATAGTCTACATTTTCCCTGTATGGACCTTCCCAAATCAGACTCTCTGGTAGCAACAGAGGTATGAAACATTGGCGAAAGAACTGACGGTACTCAAATTGGGCGGAGCCCTAATCACTGACAAATCTAAACCATATTCATTCAGACCTGAAGTCCTGAACTCTGCCACACATGAAATTAGAGAGTGTATGGATGATGGATTGATTGAATCACTGGTCCTTGTTCAAGGGGTAGGCTCATTTGGTCATCCGCCAGTTCTAGAACATAAACTTCACAAGGGGTTCAAAGGTCCCGAACAATTACTGCCTCTGACATTTGCTCAAAAGAGTGTAGCCGAGCTAAGAACTCATGTAGTGCAAGCATGTTATGATGCAGGAATCCCTGCATGTCTGATGTATCCATCTTCAATGATGGTATCAGAGAAAATGCAGATTGTTCGGTATTTCCTAGAGCCCCTTGAACGTTTTTTGTCACTAGGGATGGTTCCTCTCATTGGAGGAGATATTCTTGTGGATACTGTTATGGGATTCTCAGTTGGAAGTGGGGATCCAATGCTAACTCTCATTGCTCGTGAATTCGGTGCAAAGAGGATACTATATGCCTCAGATGTGTCTGGAATTTATGATAGTGATCCAAAGACGAATCCAGATGCAGTTCTTTTTGACGAAATTGACCTCAGCAATTTGGATGACGCCATTAAGAAAATGGGAAAGGCTGGAGTTGAAGATGCAAGTGGTGCAATGCGGGGTAAAGTTGCTTCTATTGAACCAGTTACTGACCTCATTAAGGAAGGTCTCGAGGTATCAATTCTGTCTATGATGGAATATGGTTCTTTGAAGGCCTTGTTGAACGGTGATACTTCCAAATCCACACAGATTGTTGTGAAGTAATGAATGGCGGGCACGGCAGGATTCGAACCTGCGACATCTTGCTCCGAAGGCAAGCACCCTATCCGGACTAGATTACGTGCCCGGCCGTTTGTGAGTGTATTCGTTCTTAAGCCCTTCTATAGCATGACGATTCTGTTACAGTAAGTCATACTTCATTTTCTAATTCGTGTATAGTAGCTCTTTACTAGATTTTCATTGAGCGATTCGGTTTTCTTATGACTGAAATGTAATCTTTGGGAGAGTTTGCCAAAAAGAGGAATACCATCCCCAAGGAGAATCGGAATTCTGGTTATTATCATTTCATCTATCAAGTCCTCTTCAAGAAAACCTTGAATTGTTGTCCCACCATCGATATACAAGTTCTGATATCCCAACTCATTCAAGTGTTCAACAATCTTCTTCGAAGTCCCAGTAAGAGATTCTACCTTGTCCTCCAAGTTTCGTGGTACGTTAATCTTGCTTCTACTAAGAACGAATACAGGTTTTGTATATGGCCAAACTTCGAAGGTCATGACCTTTTCGAAAGTCCTGCGACCCATAACTATAGCGTCAATGTCACTCATGAACTCAGAAAAGCCATAGTCGTTATTTTCTGGATTTGGATTCTCGTTGAGCCAATCAAGATCGCCTTCATTTGTTGCGATAAAACCATCCAGACTTGTAGCTATATAGACATAGTTTGTCATGGGTATCACGAGTCCTTCTCAAGAATTAGTATTTCTAGTCCTGTTCGAAGAGTTTTCGCATTTTTGCTTCTGTTGGATTCTTGACCACACCTCTGTCAGTGATAATGGCATCAACCAACTCAGGGGGAGTCATGTCAAATGCAGGATTGTATACCTTGGCGTCTGGAACTGTGATGTATTCTCCGTTTATGATACGGATTTCGTCTGGGTCACGCTCTTCAATGATTACATCTTCTGGATCCGTTTCCATATCAATTGTTGATACTGGAACAACTGAGTAGAATGGAATCTTGTGATATTTCGCCGTGATTGCCATGGTATAGGTTCCAATCTTGTTAATCACATGACCTGTTCGAAGAATCCTATCCGCACCTACGACACAACAGTCAACTCGACCCTCACGGAACACTGTACCAATCATTCCATCTGTAATCAGAGTTGTATCGATATTGTCCTCCATGAACTCATAGACAGTTAGTTTTGCACCTTGTTGACGGGGTCTAGTTTCTGCAGCATAGACTTTGATATCACCATTGTATTTTTCGTGAGCTACCCTGATAACTGCACCAACAGTGCCTAGATGGACTGTGGCAAGAGAACCTGCATTACATATGGTCTGGATAGTGTAACCTGGTTTTATGAGCTGGAGCGCCTGTTCGCCCATGTTCCTGCTCATTCTGACATCTTCTTCAGCAATCTCCTTGGCTTCGTCGATCAGTTTCTGAACTACTTCATCGACATTTCCTGTAGTTTCAATAGTGTTATTGGCTACATCTAACATACGAGCAGTAGCCCATGTCAGGTTGACTGCTGTTGGTCTTGTGTTTAGGGTGTCAGATGCCTTCTTGAGATACTCTATCAGCTCTCCGGGTGTTCGGGCCCTGCTCTCGATTGCTGCGAGTGCCATTCCCATTCCAGCAGCAGCACCAATTGCAGGAGCTCCACGAATCTCCATGATTTTAATGGATTTTGCAATGCGTTCGTGGCTTTTTGTCACAACATGCTCCAAAGTCAAAGGTAGTTTTGTCTGGTCAACAAGTCTGACCTCTGATGTGTCATCTAACCATTCTATTGTCCTGTACATCTTGTTCTAACCTCGCATGTGTTGTTTCAGTATTTTTCCTCGAAACCAGTCACAACAATGAGGTCATCCCAATCCGGCTATAGTTCTTGTGGCCCGGTCGAAGGGTTTTTCACAATAACAGCGAGGCTAGACCTTGTAGGCGATATACAGTTGTCAGATGAAAATGACGAATTTCCCAACCAAGATGCGGTTGAAGACTTAGAAATTGAGATAGAAGAGGAAGAAGTAGATGAAGAGCCAGCTCCAGTCATTTTTGAGAAAGGAAAAGGATATGTCGCCAGTGAGAACTCTGATAGAATCTCCCAACAGGGATTTTATGGAAATCGTATCGATGGGAATAGACTTGAGTTGGAACCTGTTGAACTACTTCATCTCATCGAACGAAAGAGAGTGATAGTTGAAACACCAGATGGAAAGGATGTTGGTCCAGATTATATTGTGAAAGAGCTGCTAGATGAAGACCCAGATCTTTGGACTCGTTATCTTGTATTCAGAGACCTACGAAGTAGAGGTTATGCAGTTAGACAAGGTTTTGGAGGGGGCATAGGTTTTAGGGTATATGCACGAGGCGACAAACCAGGATCCTCCAGTGCCAACCAGCTAGTCTATGTGCTAAAAGAAGGTGTGCCGATATCACTCACTGATTTAGACATGGTGACGCAGACAGCATCAGGTTCAAGAAAAGCCCTCGTATTCGCACTTGTGGATCAGAATGGTGAAGTGAATTTCTATCGAGTTGCCCAAGCAAAACTGAAGGAACGCGGACGTGATTAGAATGAAGAACAATGACGACAAAGATGAACTTCTTACTCTTGATGCATTCTTTGATGAACACACAATGAGTGTACATCTGGTAGAAAACAATCCACCACGTGCAAAAAGGGGAGAGCCTGGTAATTGGGAGTTGGTGGAGCTCTCTGATAGACTTCTCACATTTGATGAATTGGATACGCTAGCAGATGCAATAATGGAATCCGCGGAGAATGACAGTGATTCCTTCATTGAGATTGAGGAGGAGAGTGCTGCTGTGGTACAGTTGAGGAACCTTCGAATAGCAATTGCAAGACGCCCATTCGCTGATAAAATGGAGATTTCTGCTATTCGACCAATAGTCAAATTGAATCTAAGTGATTATGAACTTAGTACAAAGCTGATGAAGAGACTAGAATCAAGAGCAGAAGGAATTCTTGTGTCCGGATCTCCAGGTTCAGGAAAAAGCACATTTGCTGCAGCTCTGGCTGAGTTTTACGGTAGCAAGGGAAATGTTGTAAAGACATTGGAACAACCGAGAGACCTTCAAGTAGAAGAGGCGATTGTTCAGTATTCACCTCTCGATGGAAGTATGGAGAAAGCTGCTGACATTCTCCTTCTTGTTAGACCTGATTTTGTGATATATGACGAACTTAGGAAGAACTCTGATTTCCAAGCATATTCGGATCTTCGTTCAGCCGGAGTAGGAATGGTTGGAGTAGTACATGCAGGATCGGCTATTGATGCACTTCAGAGACTGTTGTTGGGAGGACGTGTTGAACTCGGTCAGGTACCAAGTACTGTAGATACGATTGTTCACATAGAGGATGGTCGTGTTGCCAAGGTGTCAGCCCTTTCACTAAAAGTGAAACTCCCAACTGGAATGGGTGGTACACAGAGAGACCTCGCTCGTCCAGTCGTGGAGGTACGTGACTTTGAACGCGGAGTGCTCGAATATGAGATTTTTACATTTGGTGGTGAAAAGGTCGTTGTTCCAGTAAGAGCTATCGCACCGAGTGTGAGAGGTGACGGACGTCCTGTGGGGAAAGGTGTTCCTGGTGAAACTGTCCCTGTTTCTGTAAGTTATAGCAAGAAGAAAGTAACAATTTACACAGGAAGAAAGTACTCAAAACAGAGAATAGAGATATTTGCTGATGATTTGTACTTATTCACAACAGTAGTAGGACGTAATGGAGAAAGCTCGATTCGAATTAAGACTCGGCAGGGAAGCATGCTTGTTGATGCTATGGAAGAAGGAGCAAGCATCACTGCAAAGATTGCAGAATGATTGAACTCTGCAAAAGCTTTAACAACAGACATCTCACACGCTCATTTCCAAGGGCCCGTGGCCTAGCCTGGGCTTAGGGTGAAGTCTCTAAGAGGCTCATAGGGCACTAGCCTCCTAAGTTAGTAATCCCCGGTTCGAATCCGGGCGGGCCCGCCATAAATTTCGTAGCCAAAATATCCAAATCCTATAATGACAATACCAAATATGGAGACAAATGGATGAGTGATGAAAATCACCCGCCCTATGAATTCTTACCTGGGTTGGATCTGAGCGAGGCCTTCTACAAAGAGGCCGTGAAACCTGTTTTGGACAAGCATTTCCCCCAACTTTCCTATTCTGCAGCACGTATAGGACAGGGGTCTGATGTGTTGGGTTATGACACAGCACAGTCAATGGACTATAACTGGGGACCAAAGTTGCAGATATTCCTGAACGATTCTGACTACGGATCATTAAAGGAAGAGATTGATGAAGTGTTGCGTCAGAACCTTCCTTTTGAGATACGAGGATTTCCTACTAACTTTGAGTATAATGAAGATGGCACAGCAAGGATGCATCGTACAAACACTAGACCTGTTAACCATGGAGTCACCATCAATACAGTCAATGGTTTCTTCTTTGAGTATCTCGGTTTCAATCCTTCAGAAGACTTGCGGATAATTGACTGGTTGGTTCTTCCGCAACAGGTACTTCTGAGTATTGGAAATGGACGAGTATTCCATGATGGTCTCGAAAAGCTAAAGCCCATTGTGTCCAAGTTGGAATACTATCCTAAAGATTTGTGGCTGTATCTGTTGTCAAACCAGTGGAGAAGAATAGCTCAAGAAGTCGCTTTCATGGGGAGATCTGGTCAGGTCGGAGATGAGCTTGGCTCTCGTATTATTGCAACTCGAATTGTTCGAGATGTGATGCTGCTCTGTTTCCTGATGGAACGCAAATATGCCCCATATATCAAGTGGTTTGGCACAGCATTTTCCAAGCTTAAGAGTGCTGTGGACCTCACACCGCTGTTCATGCAGACTCTGGATGCACAGACTTGGCAGAATAGGCAGGATTACCTGTCTATAATCTATGAGTATATTGCAAAGGTGCACAATTCGTTGGAAATCACAGAACCCATGGAAACGTCTGTTTCACAGTTTCACAATAGACCATTTATGATAATCCATGCTGATAGTTTTGCAGATGCAATTCATGCTGAAATCAATGATGAGGAAGTTAAACAACTGCCAAAGTTTCTAGGTGGAATCAATCAGTACGTCGACTCGACTGATGTACTGTCAAACACGGAGAAGTTCCGTAGATTCTGGTCGATGTATCAATGAATCTATCGCTTCAGAATGTCAACACCATCCTCTTTACCCACATGCACTTCATCAGCCATTCCCACAAATAGGCCAGTTTCTACAACACCTGGTATCATCTTTAGGTCTGTTGCAATTTTTGCTGGACTCTCAATTGGTTCTGGAAATTTCAGATCTAGAATGAAGTTTCCATTGTCGGTAACAACTGGTCCCATCTTCTTCTGGGCTTGCCTCACAGATGGATCGATTCCCATGCTCTTGATTTTCCTATGAACTACACCTAGAGAGAACGGAAGAACCTCAACTGGAATCAGAAACTTGGATGCAAGCCTGTCGACAAGTTTGGATTCGTCTATGATGATTATTAACTTCTTTGAGGCAGAGGCAACGACCTTTTCCTGAAATAGTGCTCCTCCTCCTCCTTTCGTCAGATTGAGATTCTTGTCAACCTCATCAGCACCATCAACTGTGATTATCAATTCAGGGCTGATATCAAGATTCGTCAGAGGAATCTGATATTTCACAGCTAGCTGATAAGCTTGGTAAGAGCTTGGTACAACAGAGATGTCGTTCTCTCCTTTGGATATGAGCCGACCAAGTTCTTTTGCAAAAATAGCTACTGTAGAACCACTGCCAAGGCCAATGGGGCCAGTCTTGGGTATCCTCTCTAGTGCACTTTTGGCAGCATTCAGTTTCACTTTTGACATGGTACGGTCTCCTATAAGTGTAGATGACTTGTGAACTAAGCTTCCCAAAAGCCTTCCGAGAGGAGATTATACAACACCATATGGACAAAGAGTTCCTGTTTTTGGTCGCCAGTATACTGCCCATCTTCCATCTTCTGTTTTGACAATGGAAATAGCGCAGTTATCCTCAATTGATTTTGCAAGTACTTCGGCATTTTCTCTAGTGTGAAGCACATCTACCAGACGATATACTTGACCGTCTACTAACTGCCATCTTGAAGGCTTCATCATGAAATACTGTCATGTTCTTGCCTAATAATGACAGTATGGTAAAACTAGTCGATGGTTTCACCTAGGAATGAAAAATACTGACAATTGATTCTTGGTTTTCAGTCGCCACCCATGAGGGCTTTGAGTCGTTCCATCTCAGCCAACATTTCTGATTGGAGTGAACTCTTACCGCCAGCTGGCTTTGGAGTTGCAGCAGCTGGAGCTGTACCACCTGGAGGACCACCTAGAGCATCTCCACTTGGAGTTGCACCGCCTGGAGGAGCTCCACCCGGAGGACCGTCACTGGGAGCTTCACCACCTGGAGGAGCTCCACCCGGAGGACCGCCACTGGGAGCTCCACCGCCTGGAGGGCCACCTCCTGGGGGTCCGCCACCCGGAGGACCGCCACTTGGGGGACCACCACCTGGAGGGCCACCTCCTGGGGGTCCAGCACTTGGGGGGGCAGTATCTGAAGAAACGTCGCTTGGGGGAGCAGTTGTAACCTTGTCAGGCATCCCGACTCTTTCAGGTCCAGCAGCAGTTGTATCATCTTCAACAGCAGTTCCAGACATTGCTGCGAGCTTTGCTAGGTAGTCAGATCGGGCTCTGTCAACAGCAGATGATGTGTCAACTATCTCTTTGAGCTGTTCATCTTTTGCTAGAGCACCTTTGACTGTGGTTAGACGAGCTTGATAGGCTCCAGCAAGCTTGTCCTTTATTGACTCATCTATGTCACCCTGCTGGTGATAGTAATCAATTGCAGACAAGGCCTGTTGGATAGCATTCTCTTCAACTTTGAGAAAGACGAGTGCCTGTGCTGGGGTCTTGAGGAACTTCAGTTTCTTTGCACCAGCCATTCCGACTGAGACATCACCAGTCGATGCAATGATCTTCCTAATCCCTTCACTCACATCGCCTCCAGATGCAACACGTCGTCCACGTACTACCAGTAGGACTATGATTAGAAACAATGGAGTAAATGCGATGATAACGAACCATGCTAGTGGTCCAAAAGGAATGCCCATTGGAATCAGGGCATCTGATAGTCCCTTGAATAGATTGTATATGAATCTCGTGAAATCTTGATAGATTGTTTGCAATTGGTTCACCTACTGGTACTAGTACGTCGTCCTGATGCGTCTCTGAGTCTTATTTTACTTTTCTAGTAAGGATTAGGGTTTGTAAGACACACATGTGACAAGGATTCATCACTTTTGGATGCGGTCCTTATCAGTTACTTGGACATAGGTACTCATAAACATGTCCGTGACTGATGTAGTTTTCCAACTATTTTGGACCTTTTGATAACGGTTTTTTGGCTATAGTCCAACACAATTTGTCTTAATTGGATTCACATAAATTGTATCAGGTATCATGGTGATGTAGTATGAGTCTTATAGACCCGTCAGTTGAGTATTATGTGATGCATGAGAAAGTGTGGAAATTTGGTGGTGGAGATATCTATAATCCTCAGGGTGAAAAGATTGGTTCAATGAGAAGAAAGCTCATTTCTATGAGAGCTGAGATTGAACTAAGGAATCCTGACGAATCGATTATCTGCATCATTAACAAGAAGTTGATGAGTGCCAGACCAATCTATGATGTAAAGACTCCTGATGGCGTCTTGATTGGTCGCGGAAAAAGACCTATGATTGCTTTTAGAGGAGCTATTGACATGTATGACCCCGAAGAGAGAATGATATACAAAGCTCAGGGTGGTGTCATGAAATGGAATTTCAGAATAACAGATCCGACTGATAAAAACAAGATTTACGCAGTTATTGAGAAAAGCGATAAATTTAGGGATATTTTCGCACCAATGTTCAATTTCAAAGATAGATATGTAATTCATATTGTTGATCCAATGGCACCTCGAATGATGCTACTTGCATATGCAATAATCATAGACAATGTGTATCACGATAAGTGAGCTAGGGCTACTGCGAAAACTCTATAATATGTTCAAGGGTGTCGTGCAGTTCGTGCCCCAGTGGCTTAGTGGCTATAGCGGCTGACTTGTAATCAGCAGGTCGCGAGTTCAACTCTCGCCTGGGGCTCCATTAATTCTTAATACTGATATGATGTATTACACGAAATACAGATGCCAGTATATAGCTTGCATCTCTAACCAATAGAGAAACAGTGACGTAATCAGTCCCAAAACAATGACAAATTGGAAGAGTGCCTTTCTTGTTTTATGGCGGAAACCAAACATTCCAATGATTAGGCCAATCGCACCACCAATGAAGCCAAAGGCAAACAATGTGGCTTCACTGACTCTCCATCCATCATTTCTCGCTCTCCTCTTGTCCCACCACATAGTACTGAGTGCGAGAAAATTGATTAAGACTAGATATCCGGCAAAAATCCAAACTGTTGGGGGAAGGCTTAGCCAGATAATGAGTTCTTGTAGAAGCTGCATTCTATGTATCCATCCTCTGAGCTGCAGCCTCTAGAGCCAATACAAGATCTAGCTTCTTGCCTGTCAGGAAATTGATTGTTGCTCCCCCGCCAGTGCTGATGTGCGAAATACGATTATCTAGTGTCAGCTTCTTGGCCATTGCACCCATATGTCCGCCACCGACGACGGTTATTCCTTTGCAGTCTGCAATTGCATTCAGGACATCGATTGTTCCCTTGGCAAAGATTTCTTTCTCAAAGTAGCCCATGGGACCATTTGCGAAAACAACAGCAGACTCCTTGATTAGTTGTGTGAACTTCTCCACTGTCTTCAGACCAATATCCAAGAAAACATCGTTGTTCATCTCGGCAAATTCACAGTCATGTCGTTCACTATCTCTTTCGACTGCTGCATCCTCTGGAAGAACTATCACATCGGAATATTTCTCTAATAGTCTTCGTGCTGTTTCTATTGCTGACTCAAAGCCCTTGATTGGTTTCGAATAGTCTTCTGACACTTTCTCTGCTGCAATAAGAAAAAGTGTGCCTACAAGTCCTCCGAGCAGTGCGTGATCTACTCTGTCTGTAGATAAGAGCCTATCAAGGGTCGTCACTTTGTCTTCTACTTTGCTTCCACCTAGAACAAGTGTCCAAGGATGTTGATCAGTGGCTGTTGCTGATGTTAAAGTTCGAATCTCTTTTTCAACGAGTCTACCGGCAACAGAAGGTAATACTGTTGTGAATCCTACTAGTGATGCTTGAGAACGATGCGCTGCTCCAAATGCATCGTTTACAAAGAAATCGAAGAGAGGATAGAGCTCTTGGACTAGTGCCTCTTGAGCCACCTCTTCAGCGGGCGCTTTCTTCAGTTCCCCATCAAAATAACGGACATTTTGTAGAACCAGAATCTCGCCATCTTTCACCTGAGCAATTGCGTCTTTTGCCTTCTGTCCAAAGATGTCATCCACAAAACTAGCATTGAACCCGAGATTCCTCAAAGCCTCTGTATGTTGTTCTAGAGAGATAAAATCGTCACTTCCAGGTCGACCTTGATGAGCCATTAACACTACCTTGCAAGTAGACAGTTCTTGTAGCGTTGGCTGTATAGCCTCAATACGTGATATGTCTGTAATCCGTTTAGTTTCAGGGTCCACAGAGCAGTTTATGTCTACTCGAATCAGTACCCGTTTTCCAGCATAGTCAATATCATCAAGTGTCTTGAATGTGAGACTCATTCTCCATCTCCATTCTTGACAGAACGTGATTCCAATAAAGAGGTTACCGAATTCACCATTCTCCGGAAACTATGGCCTCTGCAAGGGATTCCATCATGGGTCCTTTTGGATAACGAACAGGCATGAAATACCTAGTGCCATCCTTTATTGTGATTCTTAGCTCTTCATCTGCACAGACTTTGAGCAATGCTTTGACAGCCTCGAGAGTCCATCCCGTGACATCGACAACACCAGAGAATATTGAGGAGTGTAAAAGCTTCTCAAACTGGCTTCGGTTGACCTTTGAGATTATACGACCCAATGTCTGTACTCTGATCAATCTATCATCGAAATCAGTGAAATCTGTAATGTGTGGGTCGAGGCTCATATTCCCATGTCAGTATGGTTGCTATTAAGCACCAATAGAGTGTCACACAATACTGTAGAACTTGGAGGTACATTCGATTTCTGGATCTTTTGGTCTGTAATACACTAGCCACTGGGCATCATCTGTCTTTGATAGGAATACTCGATTCTCTTCTTTGAGCTCTCTTGCCCTATTTGCCGCGTCAGTAATGTTGTCAAAGACTTGTGCGAGTCTATAGACACGACCTCCTACCAATTTCCATTTCTCTATCTTCATGATGTTCAGTACTGACTATTCCTAATAACCCCGTCATAGTAGAACTTCAAGTGGTGCCGCAGGAGGGACAGTCGTCCCATCTCGGAATGTGATGAGATTTCGAGCCCTCGACTTCGAGATGCCTCATCTGAGGTCGGGCCGAGATTATGACCCCGTAATTTTGACTGGGAACTCCAGTCAGATTATGAGTCTCGCGCCCTAACCAGGCTAGGCCACTGCGGCATGAGTTATGCTCGAATTGAAGTCTGGCAACGGAGGCTCACTGACTACCTCTAATTAACCTTGTCCTTAATTTATGGATTGAGAACTTTCTGAATCTCTTTTCTGAGTAGTTCATTGACCATTTTACCATCGGCCTTTCCGCGAAGTTCCTTCATTGCAGCACCCATGAGAGCACCTATTGAACGGTCACCCTGTTTTTGAATGAAGTCTTCACGATCCTTGACCAATCTTTTGATTATCCTCTCAACTTCAGCAGTACTTGCCATTCCTAGACCAGTGGCTTCAATTGCTGTTCGGACATCTGATTTTGGATTATTAGCCAAGTATGTAAGTACTTCTGGAATAGCTTCTGAAGAAATCTGGTTTTGAGATATTGACTGGAACAACTCAAGAAAATGTTGATCCATGAGATTATCAGTCGGAACACGGTTTCTATAGAGGCTAACAATCGTATTCTCCAATGTAGCTGCAACTAGTGTTGGAGATACATCAATTTCTTCAACAATCTGTTCGAAAAGATTGAGATTCACAGAGCGTGTTATTTGATAGGAGAGATCACTACTCAGCCCATAGTCTTTAACGAACCGCTTTTCCCGTTCATCGATTGTGTCAGGCATGTTTTTCTTAATCGTCTTTAGTCGAGATGCAGTAATTTGGACCGGTCTCACATCAGTTTCAGGATACATTCGTGACGAGCCAGGTCGAGGCCGTGCATACTTCGATGTACCGTTTGGTAGAGGTGTTCTGGTTTCAGCAGGGACTCCTTTCACAGCTTCTTTTGCTCGATCAACCACTGCAATGAGTGCATCTCTACATTGTTCTTTGGGAGCTGCTACAAGAACAACAGCGTCTTGCTCTCCTGCCTGTACCGATTTGCGGAGCTTTGAAACATCTGTATCGGTTATTCCATACTTGGGAAGTTCGTCAGTATGGAAGATACCACCAACGTCACCCCAGAATTTTGCATAATCAGAGAATTCGGTTCCGAGTCGACGCTCGGGTTGTATCTCCCTTCCAATGAGCCCTGCAAACCCTGGTAGTTTGACCGCATGAACAGAACCTCCTGATTTTACAGCATTTTTGATGACTTTGGACTCGCTTTTTGTGAAGATATCTGTAATATCTACAATCTCCTTCTTGATGTCATTCGGTTTGATCCCACGAGTCTTCAGTTCATCCCGAATTTCGAGCAGGGTTGCTTGTCTTTGTGCTTCGAATTCTACTAACTCGGACAACATGTCAAGCTGTTGGAATCCCTTGATTTCGATGATTGCACCATCCTTGATTGATACGTTGACATCCTGACGGATTGTACCCAGTCCACGCTTGACTCGACCCGTAGATCGAAGCAGCAGACCAATAGCAAGGGCAACTTCTTGTGCTTCATCAGGTGTGCGTATGTCTGGATCAGTTGCTACTTCAATCAGGGGAATTCCGAGACGATCGAGTCTGTATATTCTCATGTTGTTCTTGTCGTCATCAGCAATCTTCCTTGCAGCATCCTCTTCGAGACAAATAGTCTGAATTCCTATCGTTTTAGTACCAACAACAACATCTCCACCATTCGCTATGATGCATGTGCGTTGAAATCCAGTTGTGTTTGATCCATCTATCACAATCTTTCTCATAGGGTGGATTTCATCAACGGGTTTTGAGTTGACAAACATAGCTGTAGTCAGGCAGATGTCAATGGCTTCATCGCACAAATCATGTGGTGGCTCTTCATCCGCTTCTACCAGACATGTAGTGTCATTGTAATACTCGTAACAGAATCGTTTCTGTTTCTGAAACTCAAACAATGCAGCAGGATCTATTTCTCCCATTTCACTCTGGGTTGGGCGTAGTCTTCTGATGAAATTACCATCAGGTTCATCATCACGAACAATAGTGTCACAATGACAGAACAGTTTTCGTTCAGTGTCTAGCTGTTGGTGGAGTTCGAGACCAACCATGAGACCTAGTTCTTCATATTTGCCCTCCTTGGCCAGTTCAGTTCCCTCCAATGTTTGATTTGTATTCAGCAGCCTCGCTGCGCATGTCAATTTCACCAGCAATGGGTTTCAACAGTATTTCTTTCGCGGCCTCAGCAGTCCTACTGTTGCCTAATGCCCACATGAGCTTAACCAGAGCTGTTTCAGGCAACATGTCCTCACAGCAAACAACTCCAATATCGAGAAGTACAACACCTGAACGATAGACGTTCATATCTGTACGACCAAAAAGGCACTGACTAGTCATACCAACGACGAGACCTTCATCAATTGCTCTTCTGATTGCAGGTTGTAATCTATCTGGAGCATGTCCAAGGCCGGTTCCTTCAATTATTATTCCACGGTACCCAGTATCTGTGAGATGATCAATCTGTGCTCCTTCTACTCCAGGACTGGTCTTAAGAAGTGCTACTTTCTCCTCGAATTTTGGTTTTAAAATCAGTTTGCGGTCCTTGTTTCTACGTAGTAATGGAGCCCTAAGTTCTTCAACTTCAGTTTCAACCACCTTGAAAATGGGATATTCGTTGACCGATTGAAAAGCATCACGACGGCTTGTGTGAAACTTCCGTACTCTTGTACCCCTGTGTGCATGTAGATAACTATCTCCAGTTTCAGCATGCATCTGAACAAATACCTCAGCGGCATCAGCCTTTGTCGCCAAGTTTATGGCGCCTATGAGGTTCATTGCAGCATCTGATGATGGTCTGTCTGAGGATCTCTGTGAACCTACGAGAACGACAGGAACTGGGAGATTTTGAAGCGCAAAAGAAAGTGCTGCGGATGTTACTGCAAGTGTGTCTGTACCGTGTGCAATCACAACACCGTCGGTTTCATTCTTAATTTCTGAAGCTACACTCTTTGCGATTTTCGACCAATCTGGGGGTCTAATGTTCTCAGAGAGCACGCTCATTATAACTTTAGCACGGACATTGGCATGATTCTTGAGTTCTGGAACAGTGTCATAGAGATCTTGAGCAGTAAGAGCGGGATTGACAGCTCCAGTCCGATAGTCGACCTTACTAGCAATGGTACCACCTGTGCTCAAGATTGATGCAGTTGGTAGGTCCTTATTCATAGATTCAGATTCTGATTGAGCAGCTGGCTTTTTCTTTCCAGCTTTGATCTTGTGGATTTTGGCGTCTTGATTTAGCCGGATTCCAATGTTGTAACCACTCTCCAGTTTGATAATGACATGAAAAGTGTCACTCCCAACCTGGCTTCTGGGCATGAGCACTCCAACTTGCTCCTCTCCATTCTGTGTGATACTGATTATATCACCTATTTTGACATTGGAACTGGAGAGCTTTTCTAGAGCCAGACCACTATAACCTGATTCATCTAGACCCATTGTTCATCCTCACCGTCAAGTTCGAACTTCACGATGATATCAGAGTCATAAAGCCTTCGTCATTATAGAATACCCAATACTACGAGGACACCAAACAAGATGAAGACGAGTCCTACTACTTTCTTCACAGTCTGAATTGGAATTTTTGCAGCCACACGGTTTCCAGCCCATGCACCTATAGTATTTACAATGAGGAACCCGATTATCGATCCAACGAAGACAATGATTGCAAATGGGCTTTGGGTTGCTAGTGCAAGAATAGTAATTTGACTCTTATCTCCCAATTCGGACATCAATACAAGTGAAAACATTCCAAATAAGGTTCCAGGATTATCACATGTGTCTGGAATCTCTGAATTTGATGTAGCTAGGGTATAGATTCCTAGTACAATGAAAAGAACAGCCGAAATGTATGTTATTAGTTCGATTGGGAGGGTAGTTGAAAGAATATAACCAATAATGACTGCAATCAATGATGAAGTAGCAAGTGCAATCATTGTAGCGAGAAGTACTAACCAAGGCCGTCTGTATTGTGCGCTCAAACACATTGTTGTTAGCATGGTTTTGTCCCCAAGCTCCATCAATAGGACTAGACCAACCGACGACACCAAGGTTTCTATGGGCATGATACTGGATTTCCTGTTGAGTTTGTTTTAGAAGTTTTCATGTGTTTAAGAAAAACTGGTGCGGGAGGTGGGGTTCGAACCCACGAACTCCTACGAGAGTGGATATCTTATCCACTTGACCCCGTGTCTTGGTGCGATCTTAAGTCCACCGCCTTTGACCTGGCTTGGCTACTCCCGCTTGCCTAGTCAGACGAGAACAATTCCACTCTTTTTCTAGGAACTCACCGCATTTTTCTTTGCTAGTGTTCCGACTCTTCAACTCTTTGGTATTGAGGTGAAAAGTGGTGGGCCGCGCCGGATTTGAACCAGCGACCTTCGATACCAATAAGCGCGGGGCTCGATTGGATTCTCGGTGTAAACGAGACATCATAGCCGGGCTAGACTAGCGGCCCTAAACAAGTGGCTTTGGACATTCAAATAAAAAGTTGCTTACATGTGATATGCTACTATATGAACCTCATGTCGTGATTCATCAAGACAAAATTCACGGATTTGTTCGTATCCCATTTGAGAGATAGTGTCCTTGACCATGTCCATTGTTTCTTTGTCGTCACAATTACACTTGAGAGCTGCCAACATTCGACCTTTCTCTTTTAGAAGAGGTGTGAATCTTTCTACGAGTTTCAGTGTCCCCTCTGGTTCTGTCGTGACATCTACAAGTAATAGATCGATGGCTCTTGGTGTGGCTATGATTGCTGGATCTATGTCAAAAGCATCGGCAATGATTACTGAAATTTGGGGGTATTCTTCAGTTATTTTGTGTAGGTCCTCAGTAAATCTCTCCGAAACCTCAATTCCAACAGCAGTTGCTCCTTTTCTTGCTAGATATAATAGAAAACCTCCAGCAGAACTACCAATATCCAGAACCAGATATGAAGGGCAAACCATACCTTCTCTGAGTTTTTCATCGATTTCTCTTAGTTTTTTATAGCCAAGGGGAAAATCAACATCGTCACTCAAGATTTCGATTATGTCTTTCTCAGAAACCTGTTTCGAAGGTTTACATTCACTTCCATTTACAATGACAAGGCCATCCTTGATAGCTCGTTTTGCAGCTTGGCGTGATGAGAACTGTTCTGTATCCACCAACCATACATCAAGCCTTGGCATTTTGCCTCTCCTCAAGTTCTTTGGGTATGAACAAATGCATAGGGACTCCTCTTAGGTGAGGTCCAATTGCGGCTAGTATACCAGAAGCACGAGTGCTTCTCTTACATCTCAGTGAAAACTCGAATTTTCCAAGTTGCTCAGTTTCATAGATGTCTTCCCTATGACTTGTCTTCTTCAGAGAGGAATCAATCTGTTCATGATTGGCGCCAAACACTAGGAGTCTTTCATGATCATCCTTGAGCCAAGATGTCAGTCTTGATAGGAGTTCTTGATCAAATTCAGCCTCAATCTTACTATTGTAGAGGTCTATACTGGTCAGTCTTACTTTGACAGGGAGATAGTCTACAAGCACAAATGCTTCGGCAAGAAACCTCAGAGGTCCAACTAGATTGATTTGTTCGCGGATTTTATGAAGGGGAATTAAAGCATCCATCCTTGGAGAATCGATGATTCCGATATCAACATAGAGACCGTATCCAACCTTTCCGACATCCACCAGACGTCCGGAATATGTTGTGTTGAGAGTCATGTCTTTTGAGGAGAGAGTATTTCCGTATTCTTTGGCGAGTGCGTTACTGATGAATTCTTCATCTTCACCTTCGATATTCACCACGATTCGTTCTTTCTTGTCAGTACCCAAACTAATCAATCGTGCATCAAGTTCCGATATCATCGTGGTTATTTCAGATCTGATTTTTTCAAGCAGTTTTCCCCGATATGCACCATATGCTTTCGAGAGTAGTATTATCTTCAATCATGAACCTCTGATGTGATTCAAGATACATGTGCTAAGTACCTTTTGTAGTTGAAAAAGAATGAAAGAAAACTAGGAAGAGGCCTCCAGATCAGCCTTCAGCTCTTCGACACGCTTTCTGAGGAATGAGATGGCCCTTTCATTGTCAACAAATTCGAGTTGGCCATTACATGTTGGACATCGGAAAGAGAGATTCATTGCTTCTTCGAATGGTACAGGTGAAGAATCACGGTTGACACAGGTGTAGAGGTCGTTGTTGCTTTCGTGCTCTAATCTTTGTTCGAGTAGGTTGAGTACCATTCGTTTCTTTCTGTTGACCAGGGCTTGTGCTTTCTTGGGATCAATTTTCCAGTAATAAAGGAACCAACCAGTATTTGCATCTCTAATTCGTCTATACGATGCAAGATGATTGTCATGGAGTTTGTATAGAATTCTTCGGACAATATTCAACTTGAGATCTGTCTTGGTTGCAATTTCTTCGTCAGTGGTTTCTTCTGCATTGACCAATACAGTCGAAACATCAACCCCTTCTTTTCCTGCTATTTCTTCGACAACAAGTCGGAAGAGATCGTGATTGAAGTTAGTATGCACCATTGACGAAATCACCTAGGTATGTAATAGACAGATAATTGGCTAGTCGATTGATCTTTCTTTATAATAGCGAAAACATCCGCAGTGGAAATTTACACCTGTAGTATTATACGACTAAATAGTATATAAGAGCTGTTCTTAGGCTCACGAAATTCAAATGCGCAAATCGATATTTAATCCCCTTCAACTTCATCTTGGCGTGCTTTTTGAGACATCTTTTTCTTCACAATTACTCTATCTCCAAGAGTTGGACCAGCCCCAGACACACCTTTACTTGCCTTTATTGGTACTGCTCCTACAGCTTCTAAGAGTGATATCTCTAACTCTCTTTCGAGACCCCTAATCGTCTTGCCTGTTGGTTTCAGTCGACCCGATTCAATAGATTGTAGAGTTGAGATTCGCTCCCCAATTTTCTGAGCAAGCTCTTCTTGGGATAGATTCTTTTTTTGCCTCGCACTTCGGATGACTTTTGCATAATCCTCAATCAGTTCCAAATCATCGAGGAGAACCCCACCGGATTTTGGTTTTGGTTTTGATGAGGTTACTTTTCTGGGTCTGGAAGGTATAGGTCTTTCTGGACTACCAATCCAAGAAGGCTTTGTTTGTGGAGCAGAAGATGCGCGCGTTCCAGAGGAAATTGACTGACCTCCGAACCTAGCTGCGCATTGAAGGCAAACAAGCATTGATGCTCCTTCTATGACTACATTACGGCCTCGACCTTTCATTCCTCTACCGCATAGTTCACAACTAGGCACTGGAAAATCCCTCTTTTTGTATTTGATTCTCGGGGTGCTGATAAAGATTACCGACTAGACATATTAGTAGAGGGTGATGGTTCATGGTAATATCGCGGTTTTATCAGGTAATGTTGGTTCCAACAAAGGAATCCTTAAAACATCTGCAGTTGATGAAGTCCTGAGGTGCCATCTATTGCCAGGGACTACAGATGCCAAAGACGATGGTAGTGTTGATGACTCATCATACTCGCAGAGCTACACGCGGCATCTAGAGCGCAGACTTCGTGCGCTTGAAACTGAAAAACAGATACTTCAAGCTGAACGTAGTCGACTCGAAAAAGAAACTCAAACTCTGAGGACTGAGCTCGAAAAGCTTAGGCAGTCTCCACTCATCACTGCAACAATTGTTGACATGTTAGAAGATGGTCGGGCTATAGTGAAGAGCTCGACAGGTCCGAACTTTGTGGTTCATGTTTCATCATCTATTCAGACGGACAAATTGGAACCTGGCGCTCTTGTGGCACTGAACCAACGATCCTTTGCTGTTACACAAGAGCTTCCTCCCTCACGAGACCCAATGATTCGTGCGATGGAAATTGAGGAAAAACCAGATGTATCATACCAAGATATCGGTGGATTGAGAGATCAACTTAGAGAAGTCCGGGAAACTGTTGAGATACCACTCACAGACCCTTTGTTGTTCAATGCGATTGGTATTGAGCCTCCAAACGGAATTCTATTGACTGGTCCTCCGGGCACAGGGAAGACACTAGTCGCACGGGCAGTCGCACATCAGACAAATGCTACATTTATC
Organism: Candidatus Thorarchaeota archaeon; assembly: GCA_048882045.1. Taxonomy (GTDB): domain Archaea; phylum Asgardarchaeota; class Thorarchaeia; order Thorarchaeales; family Thorarchaeaceae; genus SMTZ1-45. Next base: position 21,701 of record JBHLRZ010000002.1, read on the forward strand.
CGAGTTATCGGATCAGAGCTTGTTCAGAAGTTCATAGGTGAAGGTGCGAGATTGGTCCGAGAGATTTTCATGCTGGCTAGTGAGAAAGCACCCGCGATAATATTCATTGATGAGCTTGATGCCGTAGGATCGCACAGACTAGACATTGCCACCTCTGGAGACCGAGAAGTACAACGCACTCTCATGCAATTGCTGAGTGAATTAGATGGTTTCTCAAAGAGAGGACAAGTAGCGATTATAGGTGCAACCAACAGACCTGACATTCTTGATCCTGCACTTCTAAGACCAGGTAGGTTTGACAGAATTATCGATTTCAAGATTCCTGACTCAGATAGTCAGATAGAGATATTCAAGATCCATACACGATCTATGAAGCTTCATGACAACGTCAAGTTTGAACTACTGGTTGAAAATGAGAAGATGACTGGTGCAGACATTAAAGCGATTTGTACAGAAGCAGGAATGTTTGCGATTCGTGAAGCCCTTGACAAAGCATCACAAGAAGGAAGAGATCTGGCAGAGGTCCTTAAAGATAGAGATACCTGTGTGAAGCAGGAGCACCTACGTGAGGCCAAGAGCAAGGTCCAGGAACGTCAAGGGGACAAAGCTCACGAGAATTTGTATGGCTGATTGTACTACAAGAAATACGCATGTTGGATTGACATGAGGTATAGAGATTATCTTGAGAGTAGACTTGGGGAGAGTATACCACAAGATATCGTATTTCCGAGAAAATTCCATGTCGTAGGACATGTTGCCCTAGTACATCTGAATTTGAGAACGATGGAATACGCCAAACAGATTGGAGATTTGACGTTAGAATTTGATAAACGTCTCAAATCAGTTGCAGTTAAAAGAGGACCCACAAGAGGAAAAAACAGACTACCCTCCTACACTGTCGTATCAGGCGACCGTAATACAACTACTACACATACAGAAAGAGGTGTGAAATTCAGAGTAGATCCAGTTCGTCTTACGTTTTCAGGAGGAAACAAGAGAGAACGAATTCGTATGGCAAAAAATGCTAAATCAAGAGAGAATGTTGTGGATATGTTTTCGTGTGTCGGTCAGTTCGCCTTACATATCGCTTATGCTGCCAATGTCCATGTCACTGCAATAGAAATCAATCCTGAAGCATTTGAATTCCTGATTGAAAACATCGAGCTGAATGGATTAGAGAACAGAGTGGTAGCAATACTAGGAGATTGCCGTGAGGTTAGTCCCAAGGGAGTAGCAGATCGTGTCATCATGGGATATTTACATGATACGATTTCGTACCTACCTACTGCTATTGAATCTTTGAATGAGAATGGTGGCATGGTTCACATGCACATGTCGATTCCCGAATTTGATGTGCCCCAAATCATAGAAAGAATTGATACGGTGAGTGAGAACTATGGATTTGAATCTAGTACACAAGTCCATCGGGTAAAGAATTACTCACCTGGTATCGAGCACTTTGTTTTTGATATATTTCTAGAACGAAACAAAGCGTAATCGTTTTATCTGCAGAAAAGAGGATTTGGATTATCAGAGATGTGATACTATGGGTTTCAGAGGAATGTCACCTAAGCAAATGGCTCGAATGATGAAAAAGATGGGTATCGAGCAGAAAGAGATTGATGGTGTACGAGAAGTAATCATTCGTTTTGATAACAAAGAATGGGTTATTTCAAACGCTCAAGTCACAATGATCAAACAAGCAGGTAGTGAGTCATTTCAGGTATCTGGGACCAAGAATGAACGTGAGTTGACTGGAAGTACACCTGTAAGGACCGACGAACCTGCTGAAGTTGAAGTTGAGAAGAAAATCGAGATTCCTATGGAAGATGCCGCCTTGGTCGCAAGTCAGACAGGTGTGAACATTGAAGTAGCAAAGCAGGCTCTTGAAGAAACCGGAGGAGATCTCGCAGCCGCAATTCTCAAACTCAGACATTGATTCATTGTATTACCAGTAATACGATTCAATGTTCTTCTTCCTGCGTAATCCAGTCTCGAACCATTTTTAGTCGAACAAAATCTTCTCGTTCACGTTCTTCTAAGGCAAGCTTGACAAAACGTGCAGTTGCATCCAATCGAGGAATCACGACTGTTTCAAGTGCAGAAACCCGGCGTTTTGTTTTTTCAATCTCAAGAGCTAAACGTTTCACGGTTGATTCTATTTCAGCGAGACGTACAATGGCATTCAGTGCTTCCTTGAATTTCTCTCCCATGACATCAAACTTTGTACTAGAATCGGCTAATGAATAGGGTAATTCTGGAGAACTCTGTTCAACCGACAGAATCGGAACTCGAACACCCATCATAGATCTAGTGGATATACTAAGATTTGCTTCAAACTTACTGGCATATGCAAACTCGACAACTCGAGCAGGCCCCATGATCATTTTTGCTTGAGTAAGTGCTGAGAAAGCTTCGGACAAAGCACTGTCGACTTTCTCTCGGGCTTCTTTGATTTCAGCTATAGCGTTGAAAAACTCCATGATGAGTGAGTCTCTCTTTTCACGTAGTAAATCATGGCCCCTTTCAGCAAGCCGCATGCGGTTCTTCAAGGCGAGGAGTTCCATGCGTGTGGTCTTTGTGCCAGGTAAGATTTTGCTCATGGTCATCACGTTTTCTAGCTGGGTAAGTCAAAAACATAGCTATTCTAAACTCTTACGTTTCATACTAGTAGAATGTGAACGCAATTGCGCTGATGATGATTCCAACTGTGCAGATGACTAGCCAGTCACGAAGATACTTTGCTGTCAGTTGTGGTCTGTCACTGATTTGACCGTTAGTTATGAAGGTGACAATGGATATGAAAAGGAACGCAAAAGGGAGTGACACGCTTGTATGGGTCAACGGAACATCAGTAATCATAATGATTCCTATAAGGCCTCCACAGATCAGAAGAGAGAGAAACATCAGCGAGTTCATGATGTGCTTTATTCGTTCTACATCCATTTTGTGTATCTCCATGAATTTGCCATCGTAACGAGATTGACTTCCAGCCAGTCCATTCTCTTCAAAAAGGTTGTGTCTTGATGACAGATTTTACCATACACTTTATATCCGAATGGCGTGTCCCAAAATTGTATTACAAGCACTACTTGTGATACCAGCCTCTAGAGGTCCACAAAATGACGATTGCGATCCATGAGAGTGCACTGATTCGTCACTTTAACACACGCAAGGAAGTTTTGCGAGCGTGGGAAGAAAAGATCGGTGCTAGATTCTCACCATTTCGTGGTTTTAAGATGCCTGATAGTCGTCTATACATAGAGGACAGTGATTTTCTTGATTCAATTGTTGACTTGATTATCACAAATGAAAGGCATGTCTTCATCCGAGGACCAGTAGGATCCGGAAAGAGCACTCTGATGTTGTTAGCGCTGAGAGATTTACCAACTCTTGCTGATCGTAAAGGTAACAAATTCATTACAGGATATGTAGGGATGACAGGTCTCTACGAAAAACAGATGGCATCAGCTATTGCAGATTCTTTAAGGATAAAGTACAGAAGATCATGGGAGTCCAGCCAGATTATTGATGCAGTTGCGAAGGAAAGTCTTCGTAGATATCTTGAGGAGAAAAGCCGTACTGCATTGTTCATCGAAGATGTTGCAGACAATCAAGAGGCAGCTTTTCACAAATTGAGATTCCTAGCTGATTTACCAACTGAAGAGATGATTGATGCATACTCAGGAGCACTTGACGAGCCTATCTTCACATTGGTAATGTCTGGAACATTGATATATTGGAATGCAATGCTTTCATTCTTACCACAGATAGCAGATCGAACTGAACCACTTGATGTGCCACCACTCAATAACGCAAAAGCTAGAGAATTCATAGGTCGACGGATTGCCTATGCACAAAACAAGATTGATATCTTTGACCCAGAAAATTTCAGTATATATCCATTTTCGGAAAGTGCAGTAGAGGTCATTAATACTGCAGCTAAAGGGAATCCACGAGACATACGAATGCTCGCACGCGGATGTCAACAAGTAGCAGCTGAGAATCTTAGAAATACTGGAAATCCGGATGTTACCAAGGATATTGCTGTACTTGTTTCTGAGGCATATGCTACTCTACTCAGGGAGGTTCAATAAAGTGAGTCTACTTGGAAAATACAGAAAAGAAGCAGAAAAAGAAGACGAAGAACCAAGGGCTGTAGTCAGAGAAACCGATTCTGTATCAAAACAGAGCGAGCTCTTATCATCCGTACCTAACAAAGAACGTAAGAGCCCCATCGTTTCCTTCTCTATTCCGACCGATCTCAGAGCCTGCCTAAAGGCTATACGTAAAACAAAGGCGATTAACCTTAGTATGTGGGTTGAGAAACAGCTCCGTGAAGCAGTGGCACAAGAGTTTCCACAAATTGCAGAAGAATTCCTTGAAAATTAACTGTAATACGAGTATTATAAAAAGGACCTGCATTATCGAGTGCGAAATCTTGCATACTTTGTAATTCGAGATATGCAAAGAGCTGCCAATGAGGGATCATCATAACAAGGGATCCTATTCATCTCTAAGAGATCCTTTCCGGGTTTTCCAACATCTCCTGCAAGCCAGACTCCAACCACTGGTTTATTTGAAGCAGCAGATCTTACTCCTTCAAGTGTACCAGCTGCATGTTCAGTCTGAGTCATCCCTGCAAAAGTAGGAACAGCGCATATGACTAGCAGAGTGTCGACATTCTTGTCATTTAGTAACAACTCTGTGGCAATCTTGTATTCTCGTCTACCTCCACTAGCGACAACATCGATTGGATTGTTCACAGAAGCCATGGGTGGGAGAACTTGACGAAGTTCTTCTGTCGTATTATCTTCAAGGTTTGGAATTTCTAGACCTATCTTTGCTGCTGCATCAGTAGCTAGAACTCCTGCACCACCTGTATTACTAATAATACCAATACGTTGCCCCTTTGGGAGTGGTTGATAATCAAAGAGTTTGCATATTTCAAATAGTGTGTCAAGGGATGGTGCTGTGACACAACCGGCTTGGCGAATCATTCCATCAAAGACCTTTGCCGAACCTGCAAGAGACCCTGTGTGTGATTGTGTAGCACGACTGCCAGCCTCACTCTGGCCTCCCTTCAAAACTACAACTGGTTTCTTCTTGGCCGCATTGTACAGCGACTCAAACATTTCTCGACCTTCATCCACACCTTCGATGTATGCAGCAATGACTGTTGATTTTGTGTCCTCTCGAAAGTAGTCGAAGATTTCGACAAAACCTACATCTGCTGAATTACCAATGCTGGCAAACTTACTCATACCAATTCTCTTTGATCGGGTTGTGTATATTATCATTCCACCAAGAGCACCACTCTGAGAAACGAATGCAATATTTCCTCTCTCAGGCATCATAGTGAATGTGCCATTGAAGAGTCGGCTGTTTGAAACGCCGACACAATTAGGACCAATGATGCGTACCCCTGCATCATTTGCTGCTTGAACTAGAAATTTTTCCAATTCAGCACCTTCAGGTCCGGTTTCACTGAAACCTCCTGAGATGATCACTGCATTCCTTGCTCCAGCTTTCCTTACTTCAGACATCAGTGGGGGACAATATTTGGCTGCTACTACAATTATGGCAAGGTCAACAGGCTTTGGTATGTCAGTCAAGCTTTTGTATGCAGGTACACCAAGCACACGGTCTCGACTATGAGTTATGGGGTAGACTTCTATCTCTGATGCTAACAGGTTCATCATGATTGAGTTGCCCAATTTTCGATAGTCTGCTGAAGCTCCCACTAGAGCAACTCTTGTGGGATTGAAGAAAGGATCTATACTCTTCACAAGTTTCTGAGAACCTGTCATGAACTCACGGCAAAGGCGAAGTCGATTTATGTCTGTCGAGTGTCATGACAAGAGCTGTACTACTGGTAATACACACCTCTTTCCTTGAGAAGTGCTCGTTGAAGACTGAGGAGTTTTCCTCGATTCATACAATCTCTATCGAGTTGTGTTTCTATAACGTAATCAGTTTCAGGACACCGTTTGTGTACATTTCTTATCGAACGAATCGCTGTGTCTATGATTTCCTGTTTCTTGTTTGTACACAAAATCTCAACTAATGACGACACAGCTGATTCGTGATAGAAATTCCCGATAGCTAAGATTGCCATTGTTGCCACACGGTTGTCAGTCATCTCGGACGCTTTTTCTAGTACCATAAGGGAATCAATGGCACGCACAGTGACATGAACCTGGATATGTTGTAAGATAGCATTGAATGCAGTGGCTGATTGAGTTTCACTATATTGAGAAATCGATTCGTCGAGAAGTGCATTTAGTGTTGGTAAGGCATGTTTACTTGCCAGACGACTGAGTCCTTCTATGTCTTGTTGGATTATCTGATCCAGCAACTCTTTGTACAATTTGTTTGCAGGACTAAGATAGTCATCATTATTGCGTGGATATGGATTCAGATTCTCTTGTAATGAAACTGGTTCTTGTATTACTGATAATACACGACTCAAGATATCAGGAGTTACTTGGTTTCCTCTTATCCCTAGACTAGTCAGTGTGACACGTCCCTGTTCACAGTACCAAAGTGGACTAATGTTGATAATGGATTCATCTTGTACCAGAGAGATAGCACGAAGCTTCTCGCTTCTCATTCGCTGAAGCAGGTCTATAGTTTTTTGAGATATGGTAGTACTGTCTGAGAAATCATAGAACAGGGTATCGCCACTTTTGATCTGTGTGACGGCAAGATTTTCGAGTCTAGTAGCAAGGGCGTTTGAAGCGTCTATCAATGACTTCTCAGAATCAAGCTCACTAAGTAGTACTGATGTATCAACAGGAACTGGTTCAAGACCTGAACATGAAAGAAGATTAAAAACAACTTCTCTGTACTTCAGCTGTTCTAGCTCTGCTTCAGTTTTGCCTAAAGTCATCGATAAGGAATATTTTTGGTCTTGTGCTTTCCGAAGATAACCAAGTACTGAAGACCAACCCTCATCCTGTTCAATTTGTGCTATGACATCTACAAGATCTCTATCACGGCGGTCTCCTATGGTATTTGCAATCATTCGGACTCGTTCACGTTCATCAGATTCCTTGACTCTTCTTTTGACTGCCTTGAGGATTCGATCACGACTTGTTTTGTCAGTCAAGGGAATCACAGCTCTATAGATGATTGTTCATTGAACCCGAAGAAGACGATTAAGGTTTCTTGGGTTACCCTGAAGATTGTATTTCTTGTATTACATGTATCAAATAATGAAAGAAAGCGCCAAATCAATGTCAAAAAAAGTCGTTCTATGATTAGAACTATGTATACTTGAGACCATGTAATGTATGAGTGTGTCGTACAATGGCAAGTAGGCCACGTCGACGAGGACACCTCTCCGACGTGCCAGGCGTTCGTCATTGACGTCATCTCTATCTCCTCAAACAAACCTCCAGGATGACCTAATGGTTGCCTTGGTGATGGAGAAGGAAGCACTCGCATGCGTTGGAATACTTCGCAGTGCGACACGCTCGAGCCGTTTATTTTTTCTTTCATTCAGATTTTCTTCTAGAGATTTCTGACTTCAAGGCAAGTGATGTAGAGAGTTCATCGAGAGCAGACATGATTGTCCGTTCAGTGACTCTGATACTTTCTAGTTCTTCTGTTGTCAGTTCTTTCTTCCCTGCAAGTATGTCTCGAATCCTTCTGTAGTCACCGATCCTAGCCGCAACTTCTTCAAACGGTCTGAAGATAGTAAACTCGAATAGACCCAGATATGCGAGAAGTAGCATTGTGTAGAAACATCGTGTGAGGTTTCTCCTAGCTTGCATGAGCGTCCGGTTGAATGCTCCTCTGGACACACCACGTGATCTAGTCCCTTCTTTAGATCGAAAAGATGCCTTGTCTTCGTATGTAATATGAGATCCATAGGAGTCTTCTACTACTAAGTCTATGAGAAGAGTTTCGATTTGTGCCTCACTTAGAAAAGATCCTTCTTGGAGTTTTTTCAGTATTGGTTCTTTCAGAACTTGTTTTGCACCTGATGTCAGCTGTTTCACTTTGTCCTTTCCTTCACTTTGTTTTGGGTTCAAAGTCAAATCACTCTCTATCTGGCTTTTTAGACTACTCGCTCCAGAAGGCTCAGGAATGCCATAGAATGCATTTCTTCGAAGCGTGTAATTGTCCTTATGGGCGGATACAACTTTGTATACAAAAATCAGTTTGATATGGAGCTTAAGAAGGTTAAGGTCAAGTTTGAATGTGATAATTGTAATACAATGAAACAGTGTCTATCTTTTTGAAAGAGTCCATTCAGATTCTGGGGTCATAGCTACAAATCCCAAAATTAAATTTCCACGGATCTCATCAAACTTGTACACTCCAAATACATTCCTTCCCGAGTCGTCAGTCCATTCAACACGACCACGTAGTAAGTAATGCTGGAACACAACACGACTCTGTTTTCTAACAGATGCGAAGAGATTTTTGTATCTCCTACGTTGGGAAGGTCTGATTCCCCATCTAACAAAAATGAATCTGTTAGTGAGACTGTTACTGGAGATTAGAACAGACTTTCTACCTCGAGTATTGATGGCTTCCTTGAGTGCGTTTCTAAGACACTCAGGTATAGAAGCCAATATGGATGGAGTTGGATCGGGTTCACGAACGAGCTGTCGAGTACGTACACTGCGGTCTGTCACGTTGGTTCAATACTTTTTTCCGATAGGAGCCTTAAGAGGTCCTACAAAGTTTGTCACTTCATTGAATTATTATCATGGATGCCATTGAATACGGCGAAGGTGTTGACCCTTTGATGGAGCAAGCTGTGATTGATTTAGTTGATAAATAGTTGTAATACAAGTATTAGATGGGTTACAATGTAGATTTGACTTGTTCAAGTCCTAATTTTGTTGCATCAATATTGATCTTCTCGAACTTCTTTGGAAATGCGTCTTTTACCACATTGATTGCTTCGTCTTCAGAAATTGGAATGATATCTGTACCAATTATAGCACCTAACATAACCATGTTGAGAGCTCGGGTACTACCAGCCTTCACTGCCAACTCCATTGCATCGAACTCTATGATTTTGTCTGTGAATTCATTCATTCTCTTTATGATTTCATCATGACTAGGGTATTCCGCTTTACCCATTGAAACTGCAACAGGATGTTGAATATGTGAACTCATGAGAACAAAACCACCTTTCTTCACAAGATGAATTTCTCTGAGAGTTTCAACAGGTTCGAATCCAACGAGAATGTGTGCAGTGCCAGGATCTATGATAGGACCCTTGGCATCTTCGCCAACTCTGACTGTGCAGACAACATGTCCTCCTCTTTGAGCCATTCCATGGATTTCACCCACACGAACATTGAGCCCACAGTGAAGAGCAGCTCTTGCAAGGATTTCAGCAAGCGAAAGAACTCCTTGACCACCCACTCCAGTGATGGCGACATTGATTGTATTACCATTATTACCAGTCATCTATGGTTCCTCCTGTTTGATTGCGCCCTGAGGACACACTGAAACACAAGTACCACATAGGTTGCATAGTGTTTCATCAATCACAGCCTGTTCGGTTTCAGGATCCATATACATTGCTGGACAAGAAAGTCTGTTGAGACAACGTTTGCATGCATTACAAATCTCTGAGTCTACATAGTACTTTGGCGGGAACTCTCCAGTTCGTTGACGATCAGCAGCTGTAAGGAGAGCACAAGGTTCCTTTGAAATCAATACAGCAGGACTGTGATTATCTCGAGTCCACTTGACCATCTCACGGACTTCTGCAACAAGGGTAGCCATGGATTCAAACGGTTCAACAGTCTTGGTGTATTTGACTCCTAGTCCTTTGCATACTTCTTCGATATCAATTGGTGGAACTTCCTTTTGCATACCAGTCAAACCTGTACCTGGATGAGGCTGATGACCAGTCATCGCAGTTGTCCTGTTGTCAAGTACTACAAGAGCAATCCGATGTTGATTATATACAGCATTAGCAATACCAGGTAGACCAGATGCAAAGAACGTACTATCACCTATTGTTGCTACAACATCTTGGTCAGTGACCTCTGCAATTCCACATGCAGTCGTGATTGACGATCCCATATCAAACAAGATGTCAGCTGTTTCTAGGGGTGGAGCAATACTCAATGTGTAGCATCCGATGTCAGAAGGATAGATGGCCTTTCCTCTCGTTGCCGTTCTGATTGCATAGTAGGTTGCACGATGTGGACATCCCGCACAGAGGAGTGGCGGTCTCGGTGGGAGTTCGGGGAGTTTCTCTGTCTTTTTGTCAATTTCTTCCCAGTTAATAGGTGTATTACATGTAGTAATCTTGCTCAATGCGTCCATTACGATTCTCGGACTGAACTCGTACGTTCGTGCAAAGTAACCTTGCTCTTTCCCAAGGATGTCAACATCGATCTTGTTGAGTTGTGCCAGTCTTCTTGCATGAGTTTCGAGATACGGTTCAAGCTCTTCAACAACCAGGACTTGTGCGTGTCGCGAAAGGAAATCCATAATCATCTTTTCAGGAATTGGATGAGTTATTCCAAGCTTCAGTACTTCTGCTTTGACACCTATGGTTGATAATGCTTCAACGACATAATTGTAGGATACACCACTTGTGATTATTCCAAGATCTCCCTTGCCTTCTGTATAGTTCAGTGGACTCTTCTCAGAGAATTCACGTGCAAGTTCTATCTGACCAAGGAGCCAAGGATGTCGTTTCCTTGCAACAGAAGGAACAGGCACAAACCGAAATGGTTCCTTTTCGAACTCTACCTTGCTTGGACGAGGTAGTATCTTTCCGAATTCTATAGGAGCTCGTGTGTGATTGACTCGAGTTGTAGTACGGAACAAGACTGGAAGTTCAAATTGTTCAGAAAACTTGTAGGCTTCAAGGAGCATTGACTTTGCTTCTATTGGATCAGCTGGTTCCATCATTGGCATGTTTCCCATCAGTGCATAATACCTGCTGTCATTCTCGTTCTGGGAACTCCACATACTGGGATCATCGGCGACTACTATCACCATTCCAGCACGAACACCGACATAGCTCAGTGAGAAGAATGGGTCTGCAGCAACGTTTAGTCCTGGACCCTTACAGACCATCATTGATCTCACACCAGATACTGCGGCTGCACCCGCTACTTCCAATGCAACCTTTTCGTTCGTACTGAATTCAAAATAGAAGTCTGGAATGTGTGGTGCCATGGAAGTCAGGTTGTTACCAATTTCACTACTCGGCGTTCCAGGATATAGGGCAACAAGCCGTACACCTGCTTCCAACACTCCGCGTGCTATAGCTTCATTGGCAAGAAGAAGTATTTTCTTTCCTGGTTTGTCCTCAAGAAGTTCCTTGGGTTTGGCCAATCACAGATCCTCCGTTCATGGATATTTCGAGTGAGATTATGAACGATGTATCAGTTTTGTGGTACTGGACAAGTATCATAACGTTTGGAACACGTGTTCTAGTTAGTATTGCGCACATAAGACCCCTTCATTTCCACTGGAAGAGATCTATGGAAAAGTCTACGGCGGGCGTGTGTGTATGCATTATAAAAATGGAGATAAAGAACGGCTGCATAAACGATTATAAATACTTTTGGATATTTTACCGATTAGACATATTTGAATAGTTTCTAGTGGAAACAAGGGGGTTCAATTGTCATTAGAACACATGTTCTAAGCCATTTTTGAAGATCCTATTGTGTGTATTACAATTAATAGAATCTGGAACACGTGTTCTAAAAGATTTCTTCAACTACTTCAAAGATCTTGATTTTTAGAATGTCTTCATACATCTCAAAGAGAGCATCAAATACGATTCGATGTTCCACTGGAACTAGGATTGCTGAATCAGCAACAGCTTTTGCTCCTGGACACTCATCTAGAAGACCAGGCTTCTTTTTCTTTTTGATACCAGATTTGGTTCTCCATGAATACACAAATCCATAGAGCTCCTTTGTAAAAGAAACACGTCGTGCGTTACTACGTCTTGCCTGTCGACAATCATAGAGATACAGATATGCTGTCACTCGAATCAACCAGACAAAAGAACACGTGTTCTGATTTTGAGTGCTAGTAATACATGGCCTGCACGGAAAAGTTAAAGCGTATGTAGCTCGGCCCTCGAGTCTGTCAACGAGGACATCCGACAGCAGATCAGGAGGACAATCAATGAACCGGATTGGTCTTAGGAAAGAAGAAAAAGCGTATGAAACCCGAGTTCCATTGGTACCTGATCATGTAAAATTACTACATGACAAACACGGTATTGAGTTTGTTCTTGAACCAAGCAATCAACGTGCTTTCAAGGAAGATGAGTACCATGCTGAAGTCCTACCCCTAAAAGGAAGCAACACTCCAGTTGTATTGGGTATCAAAGAGATGCCAGCAGATTTCTTTGAAAAGAACGTAGTCTATGTATTCTTCAGTCACACTATCAAAGGACAAGACTACAATATGCCTATGCTCAAACGTATCTTGGATGTCGGAGCCACATTGATTGACTATGAAAAAGTAGTTGACGATAAAGGTCGAAGGCTGATATTCTTTGGAAACTGGGCAGGGATGGCTGGTATTTCTGATACACTCCGCATGCTTGGCGATCGTCTAGAAGTCCTAGGTATAACACCTAATCCATTTGCTCAGATGAATCCCACTCTTGAACTAGGTGGAGTCGAACAACTGAAACATGAGTTCGCAGAGCTTGGCAAACGTATCAAAGAACAAGGCCTACCCGAAAAACTCACTCCTTTTGTGCTTGGTTTCGCTGGTTATGGTAATGTATCAAGAGGAGCTCAGACAATATTTGACATCCTCCCACACAAAACCATCGAACCAGAAGAAATCGAAAAGGTCACTCAAGAATCACACTTGATCTACAAATGTGTCTTCAAAGAGGAACATATGGTTGAACCCCGAGATTCATCTCAACAGTTTGATCTCCAAGATTACTACATGAATGGTAAAGCAAAGTACGTCGGTGTATTTCACAAGTACATCCCATACATCACTGTGTTGATGAACTGTATCTACTGGACTAGCAAATACCCCCGACTGGTCACAAAGGAGTTTATTCAGAACCATTGGAAACAGAAGTCCCGAAGACTACAGATTGTGGGAGATATTTCCTGTGATGTAGAAGGTGCTATCGAATTCACCCTAAAATGTACAAAACCAGATAACCCTGCATTCACCTACATTGTTGATGAAGATCGAGCCGAACTGGGTATCAAAGGCAATGGCCCAGTGGTGATGTCAGTTGATAACCTTCCAGCAGAACTTCCACGTGAATCATCCACATCATTCAGTGAAACACTTCTTGATTTCATACCTGCACTTGCAAGAACTGACTTCACTGTTCAATTCTCTGAGCTTGACTTACCTCGGGAGCTCAAAGATGCCATAATCGTTTACAAAGGTAAACTAACTGAGAACTATCAGTATCTCACTCAATATATCCAATAGGAGGACAACGAATGAAGAATATATTATGTCTGGGTGCAGGCCTAGTCGCCCGCCCATACATCCAATATCTCTCAGACAATGGTTTCCATGTCACTGTTGCAAGTCGTACTGTGAGTAAAGCTGAACGTCTGATTGAGGGATGCAAAAATACAGAAGCAGTAGCTTTCAATATAGGAGATGATGATGAGCTCCTTGAGGAACTTACCAAAAAATCTGACCTTGTCTGTTCTCTGCTACCCTATACATACCATGTTAAGGCTGCTAAGGTAGCAATTAAACACAAGACCCATTTCTGTACAACGTCATACATTTCAGATGAGATGAAAGCACTAGATGACGATGCCAAGAAAGCTGGTATACTTCTTCTGAACGAGTGCGGAGTCGATCCAGGTATCGATCATATGAGTGCAATGAAGATTATCGATGAGGCTCACAACAACAATGGAAAGATTGTAAGTTTCACTTCATTCACAGGTGGTCTTCCAGCACCTGATGCGAACAACAATCCATATGGTTACAAACTTTCATGGAGTCCACGAGGAGTACTACTTGCTGGTCGCAATGATGCACATTTTCTCCGTGACGGAAAAGAAGTAATGATTCCTGGCCCTGAACTTTTCCAGAACTATGACCTCATGGAGGTCCCTGGAATAGGCACGTTTGAAGGGTATCCCAATCGTGACAGCCTTTCCTATATTGATATCTACAATATTCAAGAAACAGAAACAATGCTTCGTGGGACATATAGGAATGTGGGCTGGTGCGACACACTTGACAAGATAGCCGACTTGGGTCTTTTGAGTATCGAAGAAAGGACTTTCGATGGAATGACATACGGTGATCTCATACGAGAACTGACATCAACCAGCGAATCAGATGTGAAATCTGCTGTTGCCAAGTTCTGCGGTTTCGAAATCGAAAATCCTATCATGAAACGTCTAGAATGGCTGGGCTTGTTTGAAGAGAATGAGATTCCTTCAGGTATCAACACAATCCTGGATTCTGTCTGTAACCTCTTTGAAGAGAAGCTACAATATGCACCTGGCGAGCGTGACATGATTGTTATGCACCACGAATTCTTAATTCAATTTCCAGACAAGAAGCAAAGGGTGACTTCTACTCTCATCGACTATGGCATCCCAAATGGGGACAGCTCAATGTCAAGGACCGTAGCCTTACCTGTTGCCATAGCAAGTAGAATGATTCTAGATGGAAAAATCACTCTGACTGGAGTTCATAGACCTATCATCCCTGAAATCTACGAACCAATTCTCAAGGAACTAGAATCACTAGACATCAAGATGGACGAGAAAACATTTGATTTGTAAAAGATTGAGGAATGGGGTTTGAACTTGAGTTCATTCCCCAACTCGCATCTGTATTGCAGCTAGAATCTCTTCAGCTCTATCGGTTTCTTTCTGAACTTCTGCAATCTCAGTCCGGAGTCTGTACGTATAACCAGAACGGTTTCCATAACGCTCGAGATGTCCCTTTCCATTATTCCACATTCTTGCAAGGTATGTTGAAGCAGTACTCTTTGGTAGGTCTTCATTGAAAGAATCTTGGTAGATTTCAGTCACGTCCAATGAGGAGAACTTTCCATGCTTGAATGATGCATAGATGATCACCTGCATCTTGTCATAGTTACTCATCGACTCAAATCGAGTGTCATCTAATCCGACTTCTGTGACCTCTTCACTAATTGGCTTGAAGATGAATCCAGTGCTTGTTTCCAAAAAAACCTTGAATTTGACAAACATCTCTTCGATGCTGCCACCTTTGACCTGAAAACTTGATTCTTCTCCCATCGTTTCGTCTGATACAACAATTTTGAAGTCGAACGGTGATTCTGTGAGAGCCAATATTTTCCGGAATCTGTTGAGGGCTTCATCAGGTTTGACATACTTGCACTGAAAGATCTCACGAAGACCAGGCGCCGAGCTATATGTGAATTCGTATACATAGTTAGTCCGGTCTTCAGTCAAACATCATATCTCCTATCTTCTTGATTATTCACAATCCACTACATTCACTTTGCAAATAAGTGTGAGTATGTGAATTGTGTATACCATGATAAGAGCTACATAGTGCGTCTATACACATATAGGACTCGTCCACCCCGTTTTTGCTGTGCTGACGTCCTGTGAAGTCCATTTGACTACAAAAAAGGGTTATGCATCCTTATTTGAACAAATGAACACGATTCTCCTTTTGTTTCACTATTCACTAATTTATGGCCCTTGTGAATGAGTGTGTAAGTATTTCATATGTCTTCTTACTTGTTTCCAATGGAAACGAAGGGGTGTGTTCATTCACAGGCTTCATCGCACTTATCATCACCCCGTTCCATCCTTAAAGCAATAAGATGCTTGTTTTTTCTAGAGTATTCACAATATTGGCGCCATTCACAAGAGAAAAGTGTGAACTGATGTAGATATGAACAACCAGTGAATCAGAAAGATACCCTATCCGAGAGGAATCAAGTAGTCTTCGGGACGTTCTCCTAAGATGAGATGCGAGTACTGACTACCAGTTCTATGATCTGTGACCAGCTCCATTCTTCCAAGTGCTTCAAACTGATCACCTGCAGAAACTTGTTCAGTGAATCGTCCGCGATAGCTTGTAAGTTCTTCAATTCCTATACGTTCATCATCACACTCAACATGGTATTCACAGGGTGTGAATATCGAGTCCTGACTACTCAACACTTTTCCAGACACTTTCTGATACTTCATCATTTGATATGACAAATCTCCATAGACAAAGTCTAGATCACTTGGAGTCTTTACTAGTCTAATGAAGAAGTGATATTCTCCAACCAGTCCCTGTAGCAACTTCTCTCTCTCAATTTCTAGAAGAACAGGACGTAAATCAGTCTGTTGTCCCCATCTGAATGAAACATGTTCTTCAAGCAGTTGTCCTGAATATCTGGTTATTTCCGGAATGTTGTCAATTACTGAGCTGAGTCTAGAGTAAAACTGTCTGCATGCTTTCAATCCATAGATGACTAGATCGATGTCTGAGCCTTCGCGTGCTATACCCACTAATTGAGACCCTGTGAGTCCGATGTCATTCCATTCGATTCCAGTCATTTCAATAAGTTTCTCTGATAATAAAATTGTACTATGTTGAAGAGGTGTCAATTCATCCAAGGTTTGCAGGTGAGTCAGAAATTCCACAGGATGGAGAATTGTCGATACTTTTTCTCTTGGTACTGACTGCACAATTCTTCCGTGTGAATCACTGGTCCACAAGTACTCAGGATATCTCTCTCTGAGATAGATTTCTCGTTCACCAAGATCATACACTTTTTTGAATCCAGTACTTGAATCAGACGAAGGGACATATCGAAGATATGCAATAATTCGGTCTTTGGGGTGAATCACACCTTTCACTTCAAATACAAGACCTTCTGTTGTTATGACAAAAAATCCTTCAATAGGATCTTCGAGCACTGTAATCAACACAATCAATGTATAGCATGGTATTAAAGCCGCTCGTCCTATGATAAATCATCATGACTGACACACTTGACATCAAGCAAGATTTCCATATTTTTGATCAGTATCCAGATTTGGTCTATCTTGATTCTGCAAGTACTACACTTGTTCCAAAACCTGCTGTAGATGCTACAGCAAACTTTCTGAACTCTATAGTAGTGTCTACTCGTCGAGGAGCACACAACCTTGCAGTAAAAGGTGGAGCAATTGTCGAAGATGTCAGAAAATCCTTGGCCAAATTTCTGACTACCGAAGGACCACAGATATCATTCCAAAAGTCGATTCCTAGTGCTATTGCATCAATCGTTTATGGCTATGATTGGAAAACAATGAACAAGAACAAAATCATAGTTACCCAAAGCGAAGAGAACTCTGTTCTTGTTGCACTACTACGAGCTGCTGAAGTACTCGGTCTCACAGTTGAAACAATTCCCATTGACACTGAAGGTATCATGTCTCTCAAAGTGTTGGAAGCGACAATAGATGATGAAACTGGTCTTGTAGCAGTCGGTCATGTAACACCAGGACTTGGAGTATACAACCCAATCAAGAAGGTAGCAAAAATTGTTCACAAGACTGATGCACTTCTACTTACAGATGCAACTCGATCTGTAGGATTCTATGATTCGATTTTATCATTAGGTTCTGACATATTGATTTTCTCAGCCAACATAGGCCTAATGGGACCTCCTGGCTTGGCTCTTCAATGGATAGACAAGTCACTAGGAGAGAAAATTCGTCCTGGAATACTTGGGGGTTCTGCAGTTTCTGATGTTCAAACAAATTCCTTTGAGCCAGCGTTACAACCTGACAAATTTGAACCAGGTTTCTTGAACATACCTGCAGTAGCTGGACTGGGTGTTTCCTTGGATTATCTCACAAACCTGTATTCTATTGGATTCTACACTCATATGAAGGTCCTATCAGAATACATGCAAAAAAGACTGACAGAAGTTCCTGATATCGTTATATATGGCTCACCTAATGAGAAAACGACTATCTTTGGATTTAACTTGAGTCCAGAGGTCGTAAACTGTCATGACATCGCTCTGTTCCTTGACGAATCAAACATTGCAGTCCGGAGTGGTCTTATTTGTGCTCATCCATCGGTTCAAGCAGTAGCTAACGAGGGATTAATCCAGGCATCGCTTCATGCTTACAACTCAATTGAAGACATTGATCGTCTTGTAGACACACTCATAGTGATATCCAATCAGCTTCTATAATGTAAATACAGGTGGATAGAAAACGAAGTACTGAACAATGATAGCAAGAAGAATACCACTAAAGACCAACCCTTTTCCTCTCTTATCGTTCACTCCAGTGAACCACAGAATGGCTCCTACAAGGACGACAACGAAAGCAGAGATATTCCCGATAAAGATTAAGAAATCCCAGATTTCCATGAAGTACCCTGCAATTAGATTGGCAAAATCAGTCAGAGGACTTAGAATTGTATACATCCACATTGGTTTCACACAATGATTTACCAGTCCTGCTGAATTTAAGGACCTCAAAGAACTGTAACTGACTTAGCAAGATTGCGGGGCTTGTCTGGATCATAATCTTTTCTTAGTGCCATATAGTAACTGAAGAGCTGCAAAGGAACAATATAAGGCAAGATAGAAAATTCAGGTTCCATTTCCATTGGGATTGTGAATGAATAATCAGACAGATTTGCCAAGTCGTCATCGTTCTTTTGAATGACTGAAATGATAGTAGCTCCTCTAGCCTTCATCTCCATAATGTTTCCAATTATCCTGTTTCGAGTATCATCGTTTGGAGCAATAAAGATGACAGGATATTCATCTTGGACGAGTGCAATAGGTCCATGCTTGGATTCCCCAGCAGAATAAGCTTCAGCATGATTGTACGCTATTTCTTTGAGTTTGAGTGCACCTTCCTCAGCAGTTGCCATCGAGATACCCCGACCTAGGAACAAAAGACTTGGTCTATCATAGAAGAGGCCTGCGAAACTCCTTGCTTTCTCCTCGTTCCGTGAAATGACATCAGAAACAAGTTCGGGCATATTATACAAGGAATCACGTTTTCTCTTGATGGTTGATGCATCACTGATTCCTGTTATTTCACCTAATGCTAGAGCGATTAATGCAAGAGAGGTCAATTGTACCATGAAGGTTTTTGTTGCTGCGACTCCAATCTCTGGTCCTGCCTGAGTAATTATTGTATGGTCAGCATAACGAGTAATCGAGCTTCCTACAACATTGGTAATCGCTACAACCTTTGTACCAAATTCTTTGGCGTATTTTACTGCGGTAATCGTATCTGTGGTTTCACCTGATTGTGTAATAGCAATAATACAATCTTTCTTAGACAAGGATCCATAAACAGTATCCGAAAAGTCACTTGCTAATTCAAAAGTAGGGACTATCCCAGCAATTGATGCAAACATATGTCTTCCAGCCATTGCTGCATGACCAGATGTTCCCATTGCCAACATGTATACTTTCTCAGATGAGCTAATTATCTTAGCAGCTTCATTGATAGTTTCCGGACGAAGTCTTAGTGTGTTCCTAATCGATTCTGGCTGTTCATGAATCTCTTTCAACATAAAATGAGGGTAACCACTTTTCTGTGCTTGATCTGCAGTCCAACTTATCTTGATTGTATCCCGTTCTACTGATGATCCGTCAGAGAGCTTTTCTATTCTAATGTCATCTGTTGTCAGGGTTGCCAGTTCACCATCCAACAACAGAATCATGTCATTGGTCATCGGAAGAAAGGCAGGAATATCTGACGACACATATGAAACCCCAGATTTTGTTCCAATGACTAGAGGATTACCATCACGTGTACATACCATCTTCCCATCTTCTTTCGTTGACATCGCTACTATAGCATATGTTCCTTCTATTCTCTTTGAAACTTCTTTTAGAGCCTCAGCAAGACCAAGCCCGTCTTTCATATAATCCTCAAGCATATGTGGGATTATCTCGGTATCCGTTTCCGAGTTGAACTTGTGTCCTTTCTCGTTCAGCTCTAATCTTAGTTCCATGAAATTATCAATCACACCATTATGAACAACAGCAATCTCATTGTGACAATCAAAGTGTGGATGAGAATTGAGCATAGATGGGGCACCATGAGTTGCCCAGCGTGTGTGGCCAATACCAATGAATCCTGGCATCTCATCAAGATTCAGTCTTTTGTGTACTTCCTCAATTTTCCCCTTGTCCTTCTTGACGTGTAGTTTGGCATCTGAAATAGTTGTTACTCCAACAGAATCGTAACCCCTGTATTCAAGACGTTTCAGTGCTTGGTGTAGAAATGGTGCCACAACACCTCGTTTCTGCACAACACCAATTATGCCACACATCTCTAGGATACCTCATAAACTGTAGAAGTCCAATGTAGAATAGTGCAAAAAGGGTTTGTATCGTGTCACAATTGAACTGTACGACAGTTTGTATCAGAAAAAACTAGCCAGTCAACTCAATTTCTATGTACACAGAGTCAGGAATTCGAACTCGCATTATCTGTCGGATCGCTCTTTCGTCAGCATCGATATCAATTAGACGTTTGTGAACCCTCATTTCCCATTTGTCCCATGACTCAGAACCCTGACCACAAGGTGTCTTCCTAGTAGGAATCACCATTCTACGAGTGGGAAGTGGAATCGGACCTGCCATACGGACTCCTGTCTTACGAGTAATCCTCTTGATTTGATTACAAACACCATCTAGATGTTCAGTGCTTGTGCTTGATAGTCTGATTCTTGCTCTTTGAGTCATATGGAATATCCCTCACAGTAGGGGGTGTCCGAGGCTTCCCAAATGTGAACCGGATAAAAACCTTGTCTTGTGTAGGAGGAACTCTCAAGTTGGAGTAAAAGTAATGTCCATAAGGAATGCTCACAGTTGGACCTGTAAGTGAATGCAATTGAAAGGTCTCACACTTGTGAAACTTGGTGGATCAGTCATAACACACAAAGGAGCATCTCCACCCACAATAAATGAAGAGAATATCATTCGTATTGCCGAGGAACTATCAACACACAAAGATGGTCTGATTGTGGTTCTAGGAGGGGGTGCTCATGGACATCAAGTCGCCCACTCTTATGGTTTTGGAAATTCTTCCACAAAAAGTGAACGATTACTGATGGGAATCCCACATATACGTCACAACATGTCGATTCTAGCAATGGAGGTTGAATCAGTACTAAATGACAAGGGAATACCCACAGTCGTGATTCCTCCATTTACTGTTTCGATATTAAAGAATAGAAAAGTCAAAACCTTCTCGACTACAATAATGGAAAAAGTGCTAGAAAGTAAATCCGTAGTACTGACTCATGGAGACGTGTGCTTTGATGAGGAGAGGGATGCTTCTATACTAAGTGGTGACACAATCGCAGTATATCTTGCCAAGACACTTGCTACGAAATCAGTGTACATTGGAACCGATGTTGATGGAGTTCTAGATGACGATCCATCATTGAATCCATCTGCAAAGTGTATTCCGATTATAAATCAAACTAACAAAGATGAAATCTTGAAAAAAACAGGTCCTTCCAAGAACACCGATGTCACAGGCGGTATGTCAAAGAAGGTTAACGAGCTCCTTGAATTGGCAAAACATGATATCGATGTCGTCATTTTCAATTTGACTGTACCTGGTCGTCTAACATCCCTGTTATCTGGAAAACCAACTATCTGTACAAGGATAATGCCGTAATTTATGAAATCAGTGTTGACACATTGTCGTCCATTGTCTTCACAATCAGATTGCTAGGTGTAGTAACATTGTCTTCGAGATATTCTGACGCAGTCAGAACACAGACAACCTTTGTAGATTTACACGTTCTACAAGCCACATCGCTGTGTAGATGAAGCAACGTATTCAGTTGCTGCTGATTTGGAAATATCACAAAAGATGTATCTCCAACACATAGATCATAGTATCCATGGTCTCTAGATACTCTCTCGTTTCGTTCTTTTAGAGCCATTTCTATAACATGGACAGCACTTCTCTTCAAATTCTGTAGAACTGAGGAATTAACCAACCAAAGACCCTCATCAAGCTCTACAAATTGAGAACCATTTTCAACACGGAGTGCGATTAGGACTTCATCAGCCAACAGCTCTGTTAAAGCTCTCTTACCCTCCTCAATATTCAATGGAGCTGCTCTGCCTTTGAGAGACTGCAAAGCAGTTGTTTCAATGAATTCCAATAGGTCTTCCCATTTCACCTGACCGTTTGAGATATCAACCAAATCCTGAATCAGACCGAACCATAGTCTAATCTGAATTGCACGATTTGTTGCTGATCCCACTTCATGCATGGCCTCAATCAGATCCGTTTTGTTTGTAGATTCAGTATCCTCTGTTAATTTGGATTGGACAGTAGATTCACTGGAAAGATCGGAAGTACCACTCAAACCCTCGAGAATCGAATCAAGGGAGCTAGGAAATGCCGAAACTACGCTAACTTCATTGAACTCCTCAGAAGTGTCCATCATCTCTCTCAATTTTGCTGCCGCAACACTTCCTCTAACAATAACAAATAGTTCTCTTACACCATTTTGGAGTCTTCTCATCTGGTTCTTTATCTCATCCAAAGTTGACTCCATTGAAGAAGCTCTCAGATGCTCTGGAATAATCACTATTGCTTTATCTTCAATGATGATATCCGGAAATTCTTGTATATCTGATGATGTGATATCTTCTATCCCAAGCTTTTCATAGATGTATTCGACGATAACACGTCTTACTGCATTCAGAGCTTGCCCAGGAAGAGTAAACACAAATCCTCCCGGTACTAATGCCAAGGCCTCCCTTTCTACTGTTCCTAATGAAACAAGATTTCGAATAACTTCTGAAATATCATCATCCAAATTACTTGGATCTAACGTCGATAGTAGATTTCGAATCTCTTCCTCGGTCGCCCAACCTTCAGCAGCTAGAAAAGCCACTACATGTCTTCCCAATTTGTCAAGTCTATTGAACACGAGTGTCTGAGCTTCAACCACATGGGCTGGTTTATCATCATCCTTGGGTGAATCTACCGCATCATTAGCAGTTTCATTATAATCCAATATCGTTTCTTCACTTTGTGGTAGTACTACAGCCAGCGACTCGGTTTCTGATGGAACGATGAAAGGTTTGGTAGCAATTTCAAATGTTTGAGTATGCGGAATGCTCATCAATGCTCTTCCTCGTTTTAAGACTCGTAGATACCGTTCCTGTTGATCATCTATTGATAGAAACCTAGCACCAACCTGACTATCATAGGGCAGTCTGAACACAATCTTCGTTGAAGTGTTTGCGAGAATATTAGAAGATATGTTAGGTCGAGTTGATATCACAACTACTCCCTGTCCAGTTGCACGTTGGAGCATCACCATGGATTCTCCTGTAGTCACATCTGCAGCTGAATGCCTAGTATAGCTCTCAGGAACAAGATTACTGGCTTCTTCTAGAACTACAACATGGTGCAATCCATCAGATATTCCTCGTTTCATAGAACTGTCAAAGATTCTTTTGGCAACGAGATTGTAGAATAATCGGGCAGCATCCATTCCTCCAGTCCTTGCTATGAAACTCAAATCGAGAATTACTCGTTTCTCGAGGAAACTCGAAATCTTTACAGCTTCAGATCCTCCTCGTAGTATAGACCCCAGAGGTTCTCTACTTAGAACCTCAAGCCGATTGAGAAGTGCGTCTCTCGTCATACTTCCTGTTCTGTCTTTACTAGCTAGTTCAGAAACCTTACGAAGAAGGGCCTGCACTGAATTGTCCTTATCTAATGAATTCACGACAGCACTTACTGAATCCCTGAGTAGTTTTTCCATTGCTGGTGAGAGTTCAGAGGAGTCCCCTCTCTCATTGAGTAGTTCCTTTAGAATGACGAAGGTCGAATGAGCACAATTTTCATCACCCCTCAGTTCAGGATCAATAAGATCTATAGTGAATGAACTGTCATGCCCCGGCTTCAAGACCGAAACTTCGGAGTCACTCAAGCTCACTAAATCATAATACTCTGATCCCTTGACATCGAAAATCCACCAAGGTATGTTTGTCTGACTACTCAACTGTGCCATAAGATGTTTCACTAATGTGGTCTTTCCAGTTCCTGTAGCTCCTAAGACTGCAACGTGCTCCCTTAGCCACTCTGTTCTCAGTCCAACACTGGATAATTTGCGACCTCCAAAGACAGTTTCTGCTATGACTAAATCATTATCCATCAGTTCCTTAGCCGGTACTGGAAATACTGGAGTAATGGCTGGTGCGATAACAGGTAGCTGTTGCATTGGAGTATTAACAAATGATGTTAAATTGGTTAAATGCAATCGCTGGCTCTTCAAATGTCTTCTAGAAAGCAACCTGAAAGCAGTACGTTTTCTGATTTTCCTGATGGCCAGTTTTATTGAATCACTTCCTCCCCAGATGGAGTACACAAGCCCAATGACACCATCCAAATCATGGGTAGTCTTTCTGTTGAGAGGGGATTTTACAATGAAATACACAGTTGTATCAAACCAACCCACGCTGTCTTGGATTTCCTCATACCTAGTCAATAATCTCTTCTTAACTGCATGATCTTGAAGTGATTCCTCTCTTCGTCGTTCCTTATCCTGAATGCTTCTCCATTGTCCTTCCAGATTTCTCTTTTCTTTACCTGGTTTTGCAGCTGAAAAGACACATGTCATACAGGCCGTATATCCTTGTCTAAGTGCAGTAAAGATGAAGGTGCCAACCTGTGTTGTGTCGATTGATGGATAGGTTCGAGGATTTCCTTCTAGAAGCAACAGAGTTGAAGATTCAGAGTCTTCTACTGATTTATAATCGTCATTATTGAGAATACCATGGACGTGACTCGCAGCAACTTCCAGTAATTGATCACCCTCGAGGAGATTCAATTCAACATTGTTTAGAGATGCCAATAGAATGGCTTCAGTTCTAGTTGCTTCTCTTTGTAGAATATCCTTAATCTGTTTTACAGAATGACCTGTTGTTGTAATGAAGATACGTAAATAGGGCTCTCCTTTTGAAACTCCAGCTTCAAAAGCCATGTTGACTGACTTGTTCATTCCTGCACGCATAGCCAATAACATAGTTTCATTGTATCTTGGTTTGCCATTCTCATCTACATAGACAGAACCTGAAACAGACACAATATCCAAGCAACAAGTTCCGATGACATAATCATCCAGCTGAATTTGTAGGACATTACCATCTACAGAGATTAAAGGCGTCTGAAAACGAATTTTTCGAATAGTCAATAATGAACCTGTTAGAAGAGGTAGTATACAGATTATCATCTCTATTGACATCTTAAGAGGGATTTGAGGTTGTGCGACCATTCCAATGAGGGGTAGCAAATATACCACAAACAAATAGAACAGAACGATTGTTGTTTCAATCATCCAACTCAATCTTATCAAAGACCAAATTCTGGTCCTTCTGGAAGAAGAATCTGTTTTTGATTCATCTGCACTCGATAAGTAAAGTGGCATAAATTATTCCTCTTTGATAGCCTCTGGAACCAAGACATCGTACTTGTGCTCACCATATGAACACCCCTCAAATGTTCAATGTGAAGTCCACACACTATAGGAGAATAAAAACCTACAATCAGACTGAATATCTGACTATTGCCCAGGGGGTGTCCATCATCAGAAGGTCACATTGGTTTCCAGTATTGTTAGCAATCATTATTCCTCTTCTCTATGTTTCAATGACATCTGATTTTGTGACAGCTGATGATGAAATACAGGTGTTTCGAGGTAGTACAATAAGAATACAGGTCACGATTCTTCAGAATGGTAGTTATGGTGAGCCTGTCCTAAATCAGCCAATCTATTACTTCGACCAAACTTATAACATGTATCTAGGTTTTTCAATCTCTGACCAATACGGGATTACATGGATTGATTGGGAAATACCATTGAATCATCCTCTTGGACTCACAGTTCTTAATGCAACCTTCTATGGGAATGCAACCTTCTCTTTGGCACCCTCTTTCCAACAAGTAACCATATCAGTCGGGGCTCGAACTCACCTAGAAATTGACCAGATCCCCACAGAACTCTCACTAGGAGATGTGTTGTCATTCGATGTCCGACTAGAAGATGACATGAATATCTCTCTTCAAAATCAGATTCTCGAGGTAACTTTAGATGATTCTCACCTTTCTTTCATCACTACAAATAGCTCAGGAATGGCTCACTTCAATACGATTATTGATGAGAGATTTTCATTAGGAATCCAATCACTGAAAATCAACTATGCTGGATCACAAAACTACTCAGAATCATCTTTTGAAGTCTTTACAGAAATTAGTAGTCCTATCTCGATTGCTGTACTTATATCAGATACTGCTGTAATTGGATCAAACTTGCTCATCGAAGCCACAATAACAGACTTTCTTAACAGGTCTCTCTTAGATTCGACACTTCACTTCACAGATACGACCTCAAATCATAGTTTCTCTGTTCGAGTAGATGACGAAGAAAAAGTCACTTTTCAGTATCTAATTCAAGGACCTCCAGGATTGCATCAAATTGTCATAGATATCTTGGACAATCCGTTTATATCTAACAATCAATATACACTGAACTTTACTGCATGGTCAAAATCTGAGATAGTTCTGGTGAACTCTAATGTAGAACACTATGCTTCTCCAAGTCAAGAAGTAACACTTGAAGTCAGACTTACGGACTGGTATGGAAATGGCTCTTTGAAAGACCTTCATCTGTTCATTGATAGTGAAGCACAAATATCAAGAACTACCAATAGTGAGGGATTAGCAATCTTTTCCTTTAAAGCTTCTATGATTGAATCACAGTACAACATATCCATTTTCTACGCTGGTAACACTAGTCGATTCGAACTTCCTACAAATTACAATTACATCCTTTTTGTCACTACTCTGATGCCTATAACAATCAATCTGGACTCGTATGAGATAGTTGCACCTTTGCATCAGATATCGATACAGCTTATAGTAAAAGGTTTCAATGGAACATTACTGAGAGGAGTATGGGTGAATTTCAATTGGCTCTCCTCCAATTTCAATGCTGAAAGTACTGAAAGAGGGTTAATAGTTCTTCAAATTGCAATTCCACCAGTGAGTGGAAGTTACTATTTGGATTATGAATCAAAACCTACGAGTTTTGTTGATACGACATCTGGTTCCATATTGATTGAAGTGGAATCAAGTGACATCAGCTCAATTGAAGGAGTCGGAATTACGGGAATGATATTTGCCTTATGTGCATCAATAGGATTGATAGCTGTTCCAGTTATTAGACGTAGGTATCTTGTAGGCTAAGAAGAAATGGTGCTCCGGCCGGGATTTGAACCCGGGTCGGGGGATCGAGAGTCCCCCATGCTGGGCCGGACTACAATCGGTATCATTGCAGGAATTCTACAACATTCTACCGGAGCCAGGTATGGTATGCCAGTCCGGAGCGCAAGAGCCCCCTTTTGAGCTCTACAAATAAGCCTTTCTCAATGGATAAACAAGATTCTTGCTATGGTGTACCAAATAGCTGAGTTAGGCTACTCCAACTGTCCTGCAAGAGTTGAAGTAATCCTTCTACAACATCCTGTGCCCATCCTGTTGCTTGGAGGATGACAGCAATCACAATAGAAACGGTCACGACAGCTAGACCTAGAAGAAGACTTTCTTCAACTAACGGTCCGCCTCTCTCATCTTGGATTAAACCGGCATCCTCTGTCATAGACTCTTGTTTGTCTTCGTCCTTTTAAAGCCCCCAAAGAATTGAAAACCCTATGATTCGGTTCCAATGAAGTTCAGTGGATGGCCCTTGGACCACATACGTTCGTTAAGCAATTCCAAATCTGACCTATAGGATCCTGCCGTCAATATCTCAGTCAGACTCCCAAGAGCTGACACATGGCTCTCGAATCCCGAATCTCTGGCATAGGATAGAAATGCGCCATCATGAGCCCAGCTACCATGACCAGTTCTGGAGTCATAGACTACATTGAGTCCAGAGAACTGTAAAAGCCCATTTACTTTCTTTCTGCGAATTTCAACAATTTCTTTTACTCTGCGTTTGGAATCACCAGGTATTGGTCTTTCAAGGGTGACAATTAGATCCATCATTGACAAACTGGTATCCTGTATTCCATGGTTTAGTTTCCATCGAGAAATGAGACTGGATGATGAACTACTATGACAGGTCTGCATGGTTCGAAGACCTGCTGCAATTGCCTGAAAAAGTGCATTACTGTGTTCTGCTGTCTGAATCTCACCCAGAATCAGGTAGTCCGGAGACCTATGTAGACACTTGACAATCTCACTACTTTTGTCAGATCTATTCGATTGTTCATCTACAGGATTTACTCTGAACCTAACCTGATGATGCTTATCTTGATATCTACTTTCTAAAGCGTCTTCAATGTAGATTTTTCTCCACCAACGGGGTGTTGTTAAATCTAAAGCATTAAGAAGTGTCGTCTTGCCAGTACCTGGTCCTCCTGTTATTGTAATATTGAACCGACACGCAACTGCAAGAAGTAGAATAGATGCTATCTCAGGTGTGATTGTTTCATTTGAAATTAAATCTGCTATCGTAAACGGACGATTCCTTGCACGACGTATTTCAAGATGCAGTCCGTCTGGACTAAGCGGAGGAATACTAACTGAAAACCGTAATGAAGCTCCAAGAATCTCAAACTCCATCTTCAGAGAAGGATTACTCCTGTCTAGGTGAAGATTACTTTCAGCACGAACAAACGTGATAATCTTGGGTACGTCACTCTTGGATAACGTAATAGTCGTATCACATCTTCCTAGCTTTTGATGGTCAAAGTACAGACATGCTTCAGGACTATCAAGATAGATTTCTTCTACCTTGTCATCTAGGATAATTGGGATTATTGGTCCAAGAACACTCCTTCGCTGAGCAACGATCTCAGATAGACTTCTTCTAGTAGTTTCATTTATCTCAGGGATTAGCTTCAAAATATGTTCAGAGATAATATCAGTAGTATCTTCAAGTCGCTGAGTGATTTTCTGTCTTCTTGAAACCGAGTTCTGTTCGAAGCCATTCTCCGAATCACTCAACTCTTTTACTAATGAGAATTCAAGAGCTGTTCTTACAATTGGAATGGAATGATATTGCACTCTTCCTTCTTTACCTTTGAACAGAGCCAGATATGACTGGACCTTGTAGATTTCTAGAAAATCATCTAACTCCTCAAAAAGCGGATTGTTCCCTCCTATGAACACAGTTTCCCATTCATCCACATACCATGGAGGATTTGGTTGGTACAATTTCCCAATGTCACAAAAGTGAAGAAAGCCGCGTTCTGCTTCAATCAACATAACACGACTTTCACTCGATGACGACTTCATAACCTGTTTGAGAATACGACATCCTGAATCAAATCTATCAGGGCAACCCTCACATCTGCCAACTGGGCATCTGATAAAATTCGTTTCTGAATTCATCTAGTTAATCACCTTTCTAGGATTCCAATTATTGTCCAGACGATTCAAAGATAATCTCATAGCAAAATGAGAACTATTGAACTGCTTCATGAGACAGTTCAATTATCTTCTTCATCATTCCAAAGTGATCACGAATGCTATACTCTGCAACCTTTGTTGCATTTGATGCAAGCTTTTGAGTAAGAACTGCACGCCTATTGTGTTGAATTGCTATCACTCTATCACTTGCATAGGCTACTGAAACCGTGAATATGAAAGGATTCCGTCCACCCCGTTTGGATGCTGGTATCATATCAAGAACCTCCAATACTTTGTTTCTTAGAGCGCTTTCGTACTCCTTTACATTCCACCCTCTTGCTTGTACCTTACTTGCCACTTTTGGGTCGTTCATCAGCATTGATATCACTCTTGGGACATAGTCCTCTGGCTTTCGGATTTTAGGAGAATATCCGGTCAATGATTTCAGTCTAAGTGCCTCTCTTACAATCGCTCTAACATTAACGCGGTGTCCACATTTTTCGAAGACTTCAGCTATCTCATCAAGGGTTATTGGTGCCTCATTTTCAAACTCTCTTACAGCCATCAAAAGACACACCGCTATCAACAGTATGTTGTTACTCACTCTATGAGGCGATTCCGACACCACTTTCTTGTACAGATATGCTGTACGATCCCGGACCTGTTCATTTAGCATAAGAAGTTTGGACACATGGTTCAGTGTCCTGAGAGCCCGGTATTTCGCCTCGTTCTTTCCAATTCGGATTCTGGTACTATAGATTGTTTTCAGCCGTTTGAACTTCTTCTGCATTCTTCCTGACAATGCTTGGCCTTGTGCATCTTGGAAATATTTGTCCTTGTGAAAACCAATGTAGCTGCCAAGTCCATCTACGATATGCATTCGATTTCCTAATGATACATAGACACTAGCATCAGGAGAGTCGTCATTAGGTCGTTGTCCCATCTGATATGTTGGCAAAACGTACTCTCTTGAAAGTACTAAACCACATTCAGCGCATACTATGTGTCCCTGACTGGTGATTAGAAAACCACTGCAGTCCGGACAGGATTTCAAACCTATCGTTTGAGATTCACATATTCCATTAGTCAAAACCACACCCATTAAAGAGATGTACAATCACTCCTAACTAACTTTCAGATATTATATATACACTCACACGGACTACTAGTTCATCCGAATGGATTCTTGTCGACATAGAACAGGTCCTGTCGGCTTGGTCAGAAAGAGATAGCCGAAAGTATTCTCATATCACATAATTGCTAAGAAAAATTTGTCAGAACTAAAAGTGCTAATTTGACTCGTAGTAGGTTTTCCAAGGGAAAAAATCAGTCTTAGTCCTCCTATAGACCCGATAACTTCCAACCCTTCTTTCAGATTCTTCTTGAATACACCACCTTCCACATAGAGCTTGGCCTGGTCTCCTTTGGGAATGGACTTTGAATCAATAACAACACTGATCGAATCGTTAGTATTCAGTGTATCACAAAGTGCATCGGGTAATTCCAATGTGAATGTAGCACCTTCACTTTTCGAAGATACCTTTAACAACTTCAATCTTCTAGTTTCTGTTTCATCAATAGAATCAATGATTGCATCTTTGAGTCGAATCACCATTTGAAATACACACTCTATCTTGTTAGACTCTTTGATTGACGGCTAGTCGATGCGAATTAAACCTACCGTTGAAACCATGTGCTGTTTTTTAGGAAGGAAAATGACAGTCTTTTGGTGTAGATAGGTGAAGAAAAGGAAGCGCGCACTAATCCCTATGTCTCTTTTACTCATAACATGTCTTATTGTCCCAGTCAATGCCTTCTACTTCAATTTCGAGTACTTTGAAACTGACAAGCTTGTATACGAGGTTGGCGAAACGATAAACATGGTAGCAAAATTGACTGCAGATTTTAGCCCTGAGGGTTGGTGCTATGTTTCATTTGCCGTAGTTACAGATCTTGGTCCAGCATTTGCTGATGAATATTTTATTTCACCTTCTCCTGATGTTCGTTATCTGAACTCATCGTATATTATCTCACCAGACCATACTGCTCCGAACATTACCGGAGTCCAGTCATTTGTTCTCTTCAACGTCGAAATATTCGATACTGTTTCACAAGGTGCAGGTGATAACATCGAAATCACGATATTACGAGGACAACTAGATGTGGTCCCAGTGTCACTTCTCTCTATTCAGGCTGGGATTGACAGTTCCCTCATATTCAATGTGGAGAGTGTACACAATAGCGGCATAGTCTATGCCAACGATATGGTCCATCTCCATATAGAAAACGAAAGTTCTCAGACTATTCTTGACATTGATACAACAACAAATACAATGGGACAAACAACATTGAACTGGACTGATTCATTTGGGCCTCCAGGATTGTATAATGTTACCATTTCCAGTGTTGGAAACGAGGATTTCTTGCCTTTCTCAGAATCATTCCAGGTCACTGTTTTACCAGCTCTATCAAACTTGTCTATAGTTTCTGTGCCATCATCAGTTCACTGTCAATCACCTGATGGAACTTACATAGATCAAGCAGATATTACTGTTGAACACATCAATTTAGACTCAGTCCCTGTTAATGACAGTTTGGTCATTTGGGAAACAAGTTTTGGAAGCGGTTTTATGACGAGCCAAGGGGGAGGAGAGTATGCTGCTACTATTCCATTTCAGACTAGTCCAGGGAGTCATTTGGTCAACATCACAGCTACCAATCCAAGATATCAAACCGTCCAAAGATCAGTTCTTGTTGATGTCCTTGCCAACACTTTGTTGTTCACACCAACTCAAACTACTTGGAGTATAACAAGGGGAATGAATGCTACAATTGGTTTTTTTGTTGAATCCGAAATCGACTGGAATCAATCCGTGCGGATAAAATTCACTGATGAGAACAACGGATTTTCTTTTGAGTCAGATATCCTTCCTGGATTCACAAGTTATCTCGAAATATCCACTTCGTCTGATTTCTCGGTGGGTACTCACACCTTCAATGTATCCTCTGAAAGTATCTACTATTCGTTTCAAAACAGTCCCCAAATAGACCTAGAAATAATAGGGTTTCTGGGTATGACAACATCTATTGATTCTGCATTCTATGGAGAAACCTTGAACTTGTCTCTCAGCATTCATGATGACGCAAATGATACCGTTGAATTGGTCGATATCTATGTATACTACGGTAACAGTCTATTACCATTCTCGATAATTAGTGACGCCAACGTAAGTATACAACAATGCTTTGCTCTTCCTACATGGATTTCTCCTGGTCTACATAACATTACAATCCGAATTGAAAGCGCCTTCTATCATCAAATAAACCAGACAATTACTGTTCAGGTCTGGATGCGAACAAACATTACAATCGTAATTACGCTCAACCATGAAAGCAGCCATAGTCAAGCGGTTGATTGGAGAAGTTCATCTGGTTCTATCATTCGTCCTCCTCCTATTTTACTGAGCGGAATGACTTCAGCTGAACCTTCTACTGCTCTTTCTACTTCCCTTGAAAGTTGTCCAAGATTAAGTTCAGGAACTAATATCTGATCGACAGATTTTCCCAAACTTTTGACTGCATCATCCGGGAATGGCCATAGAGTCCTTAATCTCAAAGATCTATACTTGGATCCAGCACTGCTAGCTAAGAGTTCTTCAACTGAGCGAGAAGTAGAACCATATGATACAATTCCCCATTCAGCTGAAACCGGTCCAGAAATAAGGTAGTCTTCTATGGCATCCTTAGCATTCCTAATCTTTTCTGAAAGTCTCCTAACCAACTCATCATGAACCTGTGGATCAGCAGTTTTTCTGAATCCTTGGTTGTTATGAGTAGAACCAGTCACAAGTAGGTCATGACCATCTCCAAATCTAGGCATCAGTGCATGACCTTCTGAATCAACACCTCCAAAGGGTTGAGTTCCAGATTTAGCAAACCTCCTCTTTACTGTGACATCCAATGTTTGATCAACAACAACTTTCTCCCGAGAGTGTGCGACTACCTCATCGGACAATAGAATCACTGGATGTCTGAGTCTTTCAGATAGTGAAAAAGCCTTGATTGTCAACTCGTAGGTGTCCTGTGCAGAATTAGGTGCTAGAACTACACTTTCATAGTCCCCATGAGACCCCCACCTAGCTTGCATGAAATCGCCTTGAGCAGCCTTGGTGGCTTGTCCAGTACTAGGACCTGCTCTTTGAACATCCACTATGACACAGGGTGTTTCAGTCATTATTGCATACCCGATATTTTCCTGCATAAGACTAAACCCTGGCCCGGAAGTGGCGGTCATTGAAAGCTTTCCTCCCCATGAGCTTCCAATGACAGCAGAAATTGCAGCTATTTCATCTTCCATCTGGAGATATACTCCATCTACTTTGGGGAGTTTTAACGACATTATTTCTGCAATTTCTGAAGCAGGTGTAATCGGATAACCTGCAAAAAACCTACATCCCGCAGCAAGGGCCGCTTCCGCACATGCCTGATTTCCCTGCCAAAATCCGATGGTCTTAGTCATGATTCAGGTCACCAAACTTGCAATGACTAGATGTTCAAGATAAGTATAGTCTTACGGTCCTATTTGCCGATAGTCTTTTATCAAATACCACTCGGATGAGTCATACTGCGACCGTGGTCTAGCCTGGTTAGGACGGAAGCCTCCCAAGCTTCCAAGCCGGGTTCAAATCCCGGCGGTCGCACCACTACATTGCAGAATTGTTAATCTCAGTGTTCAAGAGATGGGTTGAGCAAGGACGCTTGCTCGCATTGCATTTTGAAACAGATATTGGAAGGCTTCTACTATATTATAACCCTCTCGTGCAATGCTCATGAACACAGGTACGGAATTTGGGATTTTCAGATGAGTTCTAAGCTGGTCTTCTCCTATTGCTCCTAGGATGTCTTGCTTGTTTAAACAGACAATTAGTGGGAGTGGTCTTTCCTCTTCTTCTATCATTGACATGAGCTCGTTCCAACTAGCCAAATTCTCATCTTGGAGATGTTCTTGTGAATCTGCAACAAAGATTACACCATCGGCTCCAACAAGCACGACCTCTCTGGTCGATCTATAGAAGTCTTGACCAGTTGCAGACCAAACATGTGCGTTTATCGTCCAGCTATTACTAAGAGAGAATGGAATAGTACCAAAGTCACAGAACATCGTACGGCCCACGGTGTTTTCTATTGACGTGAGTTTCTCAGCATAATCAAGTGTTGAAAACAACCAACGAATGGAAGTGGTCTTTCCACTCATAGCTGGTCCAAAGAAGACGATTTTCAATCCCACTGTTCGATTTCCATAGTCAATAATCAACTTCTAGAATTCCTCCTATGTTCCCCACATACTGTCTACCCATGCGCCTAGTCCTGAAAGCGCACCACTTTTTACACAATCAGAGAAGTCCTCATGCCACTCAGCCCTGATGAACTGGATGAGGGCTGGTAATTCACCACCATCCCATCCAATAGCCTCATAGAGGTTCCTTTCTGTGAGTGTAGTAGATGCACCAAGTTCCCGTGCTAGACGAATTCGTGATAATAGAGTAACAGCTCTTCTAGCAGCATGAACATAGTTGTTAATCTCCTCCTCGAAGACGTCTTGTGTGAGCTTTTCAGACTCATCATCAAGTTTCAGTACAGCAGCTAGGATATGCTCGGAAACATTAAGTCCACGAAGGGACTTTGTCAAGAGTCTTCTTATTCTCTCAAGTGATTGTTTCTTACGGACTAGTATTTTACTCACAATTTTCTTCTCGACCTCAAGACTATTGTTTGAAGTTTTGACAAGGGAGAATGTTATTGATGATGGTGAATTTACTCTCAAGATTCCACAGTCTCTCGAGTTCTTGAGGATATGTGCTGTGACATCTTGAAGTGTGTTTTCAGTCACTTGAACTCCTAGAACTGTGAATCCAATGGGGACAGCCAGTACCCATCCTGCAAAGTATGTGATTCGATCCATTGCAAGTCTAAGATTCCCTGAGAGTCCACAGATGGCAGTTCTACTTACCTCATAGTTGTGCTTCTCTTCTTCCCAAACTGAAAGAATCTCAGACTCTGACGTGAAATCTCGCCAAAACACCAATTTATGACGGTGTGGACTGAGAGTAATAAGACTCTCAGTGATATCATCTACTAACTCAATATCTTCTCCAGCCACAATCACAGGCATTCGTTCCAAAATTGTGTTTAATAGAATCGGAAACTGATCGTCCATTATCTCTATCATTCGCATGATTGAATATGTCATGGTTCTCTCCTCGTTAGCATCAAACCGCCTTCAGAACCCCCGGACAACAACAGTTCCTTCAAATCATCTGGAACAGCAGGTTTGACCGCTGCAGCTGCTGCCAAGACTCGTCTTACCTCCTCAATGTAGTGTTTCAAGAGTAGTCTCATGAGACCTAGTTTTTGGCTGTCTTTGTCCACCCACAGACTGAACACACCATTTGGAACAGCATAGATGAAGTGGCGTGTGTCATCAGTTTCACAAAGGACAGTCTGAAGTGAACTGTTCCGCAAAGTTCGCACTACTCTTTCTGAGGCATCATGAAGTGCAAAGGACATAGCGGCAAGTCTATCGTTTGTGAAACCTTCCAGTGACACTCGTACACCTCCACTCAATGACAAGAACACCGAGCCAATATTGGGAATACAATCATGTACTTGACGTAACAAAGCTCTTAGACTGAGGGCTTGTGAGCGGTCCAAAGAAATCATTGATCGTGAAACGCCGTATGTAGTGTCCCTTCCCTCTGCCACTGCAAAGCCTTGGAGAACTTGTTGTGTTTCATCTCGGCTGTATGATCGAAGAGGCGGCAATCTGCCATCCACATGTTCCCTCAGGAGGAATGTGAGTCTAGATAGACTATCTTTCATTTCTATGAACAATGCAGCAAGATTAACCCTTGGCGCCGTGGTCACAGTTAGAAAATAGTCAGGATCATTTGGAAGCGACGCAAGAAACACCTTGGATGTGTCAGATTCCATAAGCAGATAGTTGAAATCTCCATGAATGAGTTTAGCAACGCCAAAGATGGCACATGTTGAAGAAGCTACAGCAAAGACTTCATCCTTGCTGAACCATACTCCAGCGCTAGCAACAGGAAGTCCATCCTTCTGAATTAGGACAACATTTTCAACACCGGTAATAGCCTTAACATTTTGCAGGGTTTCAGTTAATTCGTCGCTCAAGTCCTCAGCCCCGGACGGATCGTTGGGTTCACAGTAGAATCCATCTCGTGACTATATAATCACCACACAGATTTTGTGAGGGCTAAATCACATGTGAATAAGGGCTGTATCTGGGACCTCTTGGAAGACTGAACGTGCAGCTTTACCTACCTTTATGCGATGCTTATCGAAGGTGTACACTCGAATCACATCTAGATATACCTTCATCATCTCTGCAATATTGGAGTACTCTGAGAGATTATGAGGGATTTTCTTTCCCTCGATGACTTCAAAGATATTAATTTCCATAGGATCAAGCTGATGTGGATTATAAGGAACTGATGGTAAAGTAGGAACATCAACAATGACTTCCTCTTTATCAATACCAGCAATAGAAGCAATTTCCTCCTGAATGCTCTCACGGACTTTGCTCTTAGTGAGAATCTTGGAAACGAATCTGTCTTGGGTATGGAGTACCTTTTCAAAGGCTGATTTGTAGAGAACTCGTGAGTCAAGGAGGTTCACCATCCTTGTGGCTTCTGCTGCATCTTCAGACTCGGAAGGATCAATGTTTCGTATCTTAGAGATCAGTGACATGTCATCTAGCTCCAAGAATTCTTCTGGTGACGAAAAACTGGTAAGATTCAGTACATTGTCTGCAGCATTAATGAGTTTGACTAGCATCACCTCAACGCTTCGCACAGTTTTATGATAGTAGACATTTAGAAACATCTCATATCTTGCTACGAGGAACGACTCAAGGGCTCCCCTAGCAGCAATATCAAATTGCATCTTATACTCTTTCGAAATCTCAATACTATCAATAAGACGATGAATATCAACCAGTCCATAATTGACTCCGCAATAGAAAGAGTCACGAATCAAGTAATCCATTTTATCAGAGTCTATTTGTCCAGCTACAATCCCTGCAATAATTGAGTCCTTCTTTGTCTTTTGACGTCCTCGGACAAGATCCCCAATACGTTTCTTTGATATACCAGCAGTTTCTATCAAGTCACCAATTTCACTTTTGAGAATAATCCACTCCGTAACATCTTCATGGTTCATCTCACGTTTCTCAAGCATGACTTCCTCAAAGACATGACTAAACGGTCCATGTCCAATATCATGAAGTAAGCCAGCTAGTCGCACTTCTTGGAGATTCTTGCCTCCCAGTCCCATTCGATCTAGGAGCCTCCTGCCACTTAGTCCTGCAAGGTACATCACGCCAATACAGTGAGCGAATCTTGTATGCTCAGCTGTTGGATAGACAAAGTGTCCACCTGAGAGTTGTTTGATTCTTCGTAATCTCTGATAGGGTTGTGAATTGATTATCTTGGCCTCAATATCTGTCAGACCGATGAAACCATGAATGGGATCGTTGATTTCCATTGTGAACTTCATTGAAAGTCACCTTTATTGGATGATTATTACATCTGAGGATTAAACTGCCTGATATCACGAATCAATTCCTCAGCAGTTTCAATTTCTGATACACATAGAGGAATGTGAATACTATCAGCTATTTTTACAGCTACAGAATCTATCTCTTTTACTCCTTGTAATATGACAACTGCTGGTTTTACTGCAACAGATGTTCCTATCTGACTGGCTTTTATCGCTACCATTGGGGATCTTCCTGTGGACACATTGGTAAGTATTGCCCCACGTTGAGTTGTACCACCATAGAGACGAAGCAACTGTTGAGGTGTTAGATTCACTATGGCTTTGATGCTGTCCAGAGCAGTATAACCATAGATGTCTCTATCCAATAGATTCCGGTGAGTGAGTACTTTGCAGTTAAGATGATCCACAAGCAGACGTGCAGGAATTGGGACTCCAAATTCACGACTATCAAGAATTGCATCAGAGGCAATCTCTGGTGTAATCAGCTTTTCAAGTGCCATTGCCACCCTTCCTCCGTCGACTGCATCCATCTCTATTAGTCCTTCAACAAACCGCTTAATGGTTTCTACACGAGGAGACTTCCTTCTACCACTTTCATAATCACTTATGACTGACGGAGAAACGCTGAGGTGTTTTGCAAGATTCTTTTGAGAGATATGAAATCGTTCACGCCAACGACGCATAATTGATCCAGGATCGTGTTCAGCAAGGCAAATCTCGCCAGCCATTGCCTCTGCAAGCCTCCGGAGTGCCTCACTATTGTCCATAGATGGTTGCCCTCGGGAATCGCAGATAAGAGTTGTGTATCCGCCGATTTCAGATTCGTTGACTGCCGACTGGCATTTTTGTACCAATATGAACTGTACCGAAGAACTCAAAGAGGGTTCTCAGACCATTCATGTTGTGGCTTTAGATGTTCTTCACATTCATTGTGGGTACAGCAGGGTCTGGTAAGTCTCTGCTTACTTCATCATTGGAAAAGTGGCTTGTTGGATCAGACTTGAGTGTCACCGTGGTCAATCTTGACCCTGGTGTTGATTCACCACCATACACAAGTGATGTGGATATCAGAGAATATGTTGACTATGGAGAAGTGATGAACTCTTTCAGCCTAGGACCAAATGGTGCTCTTGTTGCATCTTTGGACATGGCAATTAGCCATGTCAATGACTTACGGGATGAGATTATCGAAACAGAGCGAGACTATATTCTCGTAGACTGTCCGGGCCAGATGGAACTGTTTGCATATAGGAACTCAGGGCCTTTGATGGTGTCTAGTCTCAAAGGAGATGACCCAGCACTTTCACTCTATCTTCTTGATTCCAATATCGCTCGTACTCCGACGGGATATCTCTCATCCACACTCTTAGGAATTTCCATCAGTATTAGGTTTGGGCTTCCACAGTTGAACGTCCTTAGCAAGCCTGATATTCTTAATAAAATCGAGCTGGAAGAAATTGTTGGATGGGGATCAGAACTGTATCTGCTTGAAGATGCCCTTGAAGCATCTGATGAAGGACTACGTAGAGAATATTCGAGATCTATTCTTGAGATGCTGGAAACTCTTGACACAGCCACCGGTTGTATACCTGTTTCGGCCAAGAATATGACTGGGATTGACGTGTTGTATGGTGAGATGCAACGAGTTTTTTCAGGCGGAGATAATCTATACGAGTAGTGATGTCTAGTTGACCAGATATTTCGTCCATACATCTGGCGAAAACAGCAGTATTGCTCAAGCTGAAGTCAATACCCTAGTTCGTCTTTTGGATTTGAAACAACCCTTATGGAAAGGTCGTATAGGGCTAATCGATAGTGTGAAAGATCCTGTTCCTTTCTTACTTGATAGGGCTGCAATGGTCAAGGAAGCTGGAATTGTTCTTGCAACATCAACAGATATCGATTCGGTATTAGTAGATGTTTCTGATGATGATTTGATGCGGTCTGTTCTTCGCACTGATACATTCTCAGTGAGGACTATACCACTGGGAAAAAAGAACGAATTCAGTTTGAGACAGGACATAGAAATAGCAGTAGGAGCTCATATCAAAAAAGTAACAGGCGCTCAGGTTTCCCTTAACAACCCACGAGTACGAATACTCATTTTTCTTTCTGAAATTGCTAATTGGGTTTGTGTGTCAAAAGCTTCCAAGCTTCGGTTTGAACTTCGCAATCGCGAACCCGGACAGAAGCCTTTCTTTCACCCGAGCATGATGAATGCATCCCTTGCAAGGGTCATGTGTAATCTTGCTGGTGTAATGCCTGATGAGGTTGTCCTAGATCCGTTTTGTGGAGGAGGAGGAATCCTATGTGAGGCATCTCTGATTGGAGCAAAAACAGTTGGTATTGATTTGAATTGGAGATTATTACGGGGAGGACTGAAAAATCTGGCCGCAATAGGAAACAATCATAGCTTTATTCAGGGTGATGTCCGGAAAATACCAATTAGTAAGTGTGATTGTATCGTAACTGATCCACCATACGGAAGGGCGAGTTCGACAAGAGGAGCACACTCTATCAATCTCATTGAAAGCCTAATGAAAAAAATCGATTCACTTCTCAGGAGGCGCGACGAGAGTTTGTGTATCTGTGGGGATATTGAAATGAATATTCAAAACATTGCAGAGTTGTATGGTCTTACTATCAATAAAGCGCTTCGGATTAGAGTGCATAGTGGACTTGTCAGAGAAGTATTGACAATCGGATTCTAGGCAATTATACGCCCATTCTTTGTCGGAGGTGTAAACCAATGAAGAAACTCCTCGAATTGAGATTCGTCATTAAAGACAAGAACGATTTCGATGGTTCCCAAAGGTGGCAAAGTTTCACTGTCATCAATGACCCGCAATTTTCCAATGAATGCTGTTTGTTTGTCGAAATGAATTTGAGTGGATGTCCCATTCCAGTTCGATAACAGTCGCTTGCGTGCTACATCGATTATTCTTTCATCATGGATTGACTGACGTACAAATCCAAGAGAATCCTTTTTAGAATCACTAAATACGAGTTCAGAAATCTCTTTGTATTCCTCATACAATATTTCGTGTGGTCCAATGATGTTCTTGATGGCTTGTTCGACTTTTTGTAAATCCTCTGTTGGGTTGACTGAACATCTGACCAAAATGTCCATCTCAAGTCAACCTCTTAACGAGTTCCACTGACAGTTTCTGAAATTCAGTTAACGTTCCATCATTGACAATCATTATGTCACTTAGTGCGATTACGCCTCCTAGTCCAACCGAGATCTCTCTTATGTCACGCTCTTTAAAAATCTCCCAAGTAGGAGGTGCGTCATCTCTGTTCCGTTCTTTTAGCCGTCTGAACCTTTCTTTTGGTGCAGAATGGACACAAACTATTACAACATCATCAGAATAGTCATCAAAGACTTCAACTTCTGCTATACTTCTACACCCCTCAATGACAACTATCTCTGTTTCAATTCTCTTCAACTCATCAACGCAGCATGATGCAACAGCTCCAGGACCACCTTTCTCTCGCAACTCCAACATGACTTTCTTGGTGTTCTCTGGATCTGGCTCAAGACCGCGTCTCCTAGTTTCCTCGCGAATGACATCCCCCATCACAATTACTGGCACTCCGACATCATTGAATGCCTCTGCAATCCCACTCTTACCTGCTCCAGGCATTCCGGTCACAATTATCAGTTTCAATCTGTTTCTCCTCAGACCTGACTTTGCATGCGACCATTCGTTCTTGATGGTCCTTTAAGAATTCCCGTACTACTCCCAAGCGTTACCATAATATTGAGTTGGACACATCAAAACTCGTCAGGGTGGTATATTATGAGTGACCTAGTAAGAGCATTTCTTAGTATCGATATTGATGATTCGTTATTGCTCTCTAAAATTGAACAAATTCAGCAGAGATTGGATCAACAGGCTGCTAAGATGAAACTTGTAGAAATCAATAACATCCATTTCACTTTGCATTTCTTTGGTGATACTAGACAGGAAAGAATTAATGAAATCAGAAATCAACTTGGCAAGATTACAGTTGACCCTTTTGAAATTGGAATTGAAGGAGTAGGAGCTTTCCCCAACATACGACGACCGAGAGTAGTATGGATTGGAGTGCAGAAAAACTGGGAACAAGTTCGTAATCTCAAGCTACAAATCGATTCACTGCTCGAGGATATAGGGTATCAACCAGAGAAGAGAAAGTACACCCCTCATGCAACAATTGCAAGGGTACGTTACGTCAAAGACTCAAGTAAGGTTGTTGATAATCTTGAAGAGCTAGTCGACGAGTCGATAGGACTTATGAAAATTTCCGAGTTTACTATGAAGAAGAGTATTCTTACTCCAAAAGGTCCAATATATGATACATTATGGAGAATATCGTAGATTGTTGGTAGGTGGATACACTTCTTCAAGAAAAGATGAATGTTATATTGCAGCATTCTATGAATTTTGTCAAGTGAATGTTCGCAATCTGCGAACGTTTATATATACCAGCGAACACTTTAAGATATGCGTTTGGTAGACAATATTTTTTCCCCGACTGCATCGAGAGTTATTAGATGTTTACTCGTAAATATCGGGAAAAATTGGACAATCCGAGAACTGGCAAAAGAAGCTAACACTTCTGTCGGGTATACACACGCGATTATAGCTACATTAGAGAGAATGGAATATGTAGTGAGAACTGAAGAACTCAAACTTGCTCTTATGAATCCCTTAACACTGATTAGAAGATGGGCTGCTCATCGTGATTATAATTACGTCAATGATTTTCTTGATTATTATACATTTGACAATGAAATCGAAAGTGTCTTCCATACATTTGAGAGAAATCTCAAGAATGAGGATTATTCAGTCACTTCTCTTGCTGGTGCTTGGTTAGTTTCAGGTTATGTTAGACCTATCGATATTCACCTTTACATCAAGAATCGGAAAGACGCAGAGAGAATATCTCAATTGCTGGACATCAAACCAACTGCTGGGAAAGGAAACATCAGAATGGTTATTCCAGATGATTCAGGAGTCTTCTATGGTTCTAGGATAATTCAAGGAGTAAAGGTTGTGTCGAATATACAGCTTTTTGTTGATCTCCAAAGCTATCCTACAAGGGGTGAAGAGGCTGCACAGAATTTGTATAACTCTATAGAAAAGAGATGGATTGAACATTCAACAGGTGAGCTACATGTATGATAGAGTTCTAACTGAAATCTCAAAAGGGTGTCTAGTTGAAATTCTACTTGAACTCGGTGCATATCGACAAGACATTGTACTTGTAGGAGGATGGGCGCCTTATTTTCTAACCCAGAACTACTTCGACCATTGTGGTTCAATTGACATTGATTTCGTTCTAAATCCATCAATCATGATCAAATATCAAAGTATAGAAGGAATTATTCGAAATCTAGGTTATATTCAGACATCTAACATTTTTAGATGGAAACGAACTATAACTAATTCTAATACTAAACGACAAACTACTATTCATCTAGATTTTCTCACTGAACCAGAAGCTGCCCACAAAACTATGGAGATGAAGCATCTAATAGAAGTTCAAAAAGATTTGAAGGCTTGCCTGATTAAAGGAGTAAGTATTGTATTGAGCTTCAACTATGAAGAAAATGTCGAAGCCACTATCCCGGATAATGGAATAGCCAATGCTAAAGTCAGAGTTGCTGATAGCGTTGGTTCTCTAACAACAAAAGGACAAGCAATACTGGGTAGGAAAAAAGCAAAGGATTACTATGACATTTATGCCATAACAGGATTTCACAAAGGGGGCCCAGATAAAGCCGGAAAAGCTTTTGCACAATCGATTAACAACAAGGGATTCAATATTTCAAACCCATTAATCTCATCCAGTATTTCAACAATTAGAAACTCTTTTTCTAGTATAAATAGAATTGGTCCCAATGAGGTTTCAAGATTCATTGGATCTGATACCAAAACCGATGCTTATGAACGAGTTAATAGATTTCTTGAAATTGTGCATGGAGAGTTGTAAGTTCGCTATCTGCGAACATATATGTATACAAGCGAACACCTTCTTTTTCCAATGATTCTGCTTTGTAAATTGATTATCTTCAAAGTATGATTAATTTACAACTAGTGATTTCTTAGAATAATGGTGGGCCGGGGGCGA
Source organism: Candidatus Thorarchaeota archaeon (assembly GCA_048882045.1). Classification (GTDB taxonomy): domain Archaea; phylum Asgardarchaeota; class Thorarchaeia; order Thorarchaeales; family Thorarchaeaceae; genus SMTZ1-45. The sequence continues at coordinate 65,791 of JBHLRZ010000002.1, forward strand.
CTCGAACGCCCGATCTCTTGCATTCTGTGACTTGAGGCTTGACTTCCTCAGCCGCCCCAAGCAAGAATCATACCAAGCTAGACTACCGACCCGTGATTGTTTGCCGTAACTCGAAGTGAAGATAAACATTACCACTCATCAAGATAAACGAATCTTAGAACATGTGTTCCAAAATCATGATTGCGAGGGAATCATTAGACTTCAGACTTATCAGTATCTTTCTATTCATCATTCTAGATTGACCATGACCGATTTGGTATATCATGAGAAATTTGTCCAACATGTGATGTCACCTGGACATCCAGAAAACCCAGATCGGCTGAGTAGTGCAATGAACTCCTTCAAAAAAGCGAATTTGCTCGATAATCCAAAGGTAAATTTCCTCTCACCTCAGAAAGCTCCACTTGAGAAGATATACCCTGTCCATGAGGAAAGATATCTGGATGGGATTAAAGCCAAGTCGGAGAAAGGGGGTGGATTCTATACCATGGACACTTCTGTCAATCAGCACACTTACGATGCTGCGTTGTTGGCAGCAGGTGGTGGAATCAACGCTGTTGACAGAATCATGCAGGGCGATTCTGAAAATGCGTTCTTGTTGTGCAGGCCTCCTGGCCATCATGCAGAATACAATCGAGCCTTTGGGTTCTGTTTCATCAACAATATTGCAGTAGCTGCTCAACATCTACTTAGTGAATACAACTTGCAACGAATATTGATAGTCGATTATGATGCTCATCATGGTAATGGAACTCAGCATACATTCTACTCATCAGACAATGTGCTGTATGTTGGATTACACCAAGATGGTAGGACTCTATTCCCGGGCTCTGGATTTCCCAATGAAATTGGGGAAAATAGAGGAGTTGGGTATACTGTAAATCTCGCGATGTATCCAGGAGCAGGAGATACCTCATACAAGCTCTCGTTTGATCGTGTAATTGGTCCTCTTGTGAAATCGTACAAACCAGATTTCGTACTTGTGTCAGTTGGGTACGATGGCCACTTCAGAGACCCATTGACTTCTCTAGGTCTCACAACATCTGGCTTTGCTATGATGAACTCACGTTTGAACCAATTGGCCAAGTCCTACTCAGATGGTAGAATAGCTTGTTTCTTGGAGGGAGGATACAATCTGGATGTTATGGCCAAATGTCCACTCAATCTACTTCAGGAGTTAGCAGGATTGAAAGTGTCATCGTTCGATGATACCTATACTGAAAGCGAAACAAGTTTGAAGTATACAGAAGAACTCATTGAGGTAGTTGTTCAAAATTCTCCATTGCTAAAGTGAAACTAACTATCAAAATCCTCTAGTAATGTCTGAATGGAATTACCTTCGTCGTCATCTATCAGAAGTTCGTCCACTATCACAGTTCCTGGCTTTACGTCAACACCCAACTGTTTCTTAATTGATTCTGCAATTGATGAACCGATAGTTGGAATCCTTGCCAGTTTTTCAATAGGAACATTGTAGAGGTCAGATAATGATGTTAGATCATGATTGTGAAGCATTCGACCTCGAACACGACCTATGCCTTTCAGATTCACAAGTTCAAGTATCTCTGGTTTTACTCCATAGCGGAGTCTTGATCGTAACTCATGAAGTGGAGGGATGTGGTCTGGGGCATCAACAATTCGAGCGATTTCTGATGCGGCATATGCCAACCATTCCGCTGATTGGACAAATCTGTGAACATCCCCCATTCCGACATTGTATTGCTCTGTTATGTTCTTGTCAGTCACTTCAGAGATCCAATCTTGAAGCAGCTTTGCTGTCTTTAATTCTGCCAGAAAGTCTGCATATCTTCGAACCCCCTCTTCCTCGATAGGAGGTTCTATCATGAGCTCTTCTGAAAAATCATAGAGCAGACTATCGTATTCTTCAGCCTCAGACTGAGTGACGTATGAAACCGGTTGATCGGGCGTATGACAGATAAGATGTAGCAGTCCAATTGTACTGTGTCTTTTCGTTTCTGTGAGAACATCTCGGAGAAGCATAGCAGTGTAGGGATTAATATAGAGTCGTGATGCTCTTTTCCCTAAGGGTGTAGCTTTAAGCTTGTTTGACGATGATTCAATGAGTCCTCCGGTTTCAAGGAATCCCAGAGCATCAGAGATGAGGGAATCAATTTCCATTTGCCCATTTTTATGAAAGAAGAAAGTACCCGAGATTAATGAGTCGATTTCTTTTCGGTTCAAGGTCATCTCAGTAGCTATGGAAGCCAAAAGGTGAAACCGAACAGCTTGAGGAGATGCAAGTTTCGAGTTAATCTCTTCTGGTTCTGAAAGAGTATAATTATCAATCAAAAAATCATGTTCAGGTTCAGTCCTTGCGAATAACACAGCCTCTCCATAATCATCATACTTGGGACGACCGGCACGACCAGCCATCTGTTTGTATTCTAAGACCGGGATGGGATAGCTTCCTCGATCCTGTTCGAATCGACGATAATCACGAATGATTACACGCCTTGCAGGTAAATTGACACCTGCAGCAAGTGTTGGTGTGGCAACAATTACCTTCAGTAAGTTGTCTTTGAAGTAATCCTCGACAAGTGTTCGTTCCTTGTTATCAAGTCCTGCATGATGGAATGCTACACCATTTGATATGAGCCGAGCAAGGGTTTTGGAGGCTTCTGGTGCTGAAGGAGTCGAAGCAATCTTCTTGGCACCATTTGCCAAGAGGTGCATTGCTTCCTCTGGTATATAACGGCGTAGTGACGATGAAAGTTTCTTTGCTACAGTAACAGTAGAACGACGACTTGATACGAACACAAGGACCTGTCCATCTTCTTCTAGAGTGTCACAGACTATGTCAGCTAGTTCTTCTCTTCTCTCTCTGGGTATAATCCTTGAACTGCTTCTTCCATCCTGATAGAAGCTAATCTTGCCATCAAGATAGACTCCCTCATTGAGGGGTACTGGCCTCCATGTACTTTTTACTAGCTCAGCATTGAGCCATTCAGCAATCTGGTCAGCATTAGAAATCGTGGCACTCAACGCAATAACTTGGATGTTCTCAACAATCTGCATGAGCTTGGCTAAGACCATCTCTAGAGTTGGACCCCGATGAGAATCATTGATGAGATGAACTTCATCTGCAACAACTATCCCAATATCTTCAATCCACTCTGTTTTGTTACGGACCAGAGAGTCTGCACGTTCTGTCGTTACTACAACTATATCAGCATCTTTCAAAGTCCTTCCAGGGGAATCATAATCTCCGACAGACATAGCAGTGGTAATCCCTAACTCTTCGTATTTCTTGAAATCAGCATACTTCTCGCGTGCAAGTGATCTCAGAGGAACAAGATATAGTGCTTTTCCACGCCCATCAAGAATTGACTTCAACATACAAATCTCGGCGACTAAGGTTTTTCCAGAGCTCGTAGGAATTGCTAGGACTAGATTCTTTTCTTTGAGAACCCCTGTTTCAAACGCCTTCTGTTGCGGTTCAAAGAGCTCTGAAACACCATGCTTCTGAAGATGTGAGATTATCTTCTTGTTGATTTCCAGCTCTTCCAACCGAATAGTTTTCATCTCCACTGAGATTGTTGTAGGGTCTTTCTAGCTTTGAGAATGTCTAATCTTGCCCTCTCTTGGACTGTAGAGTATCCCGTCTTCACGTAATTTCTCGATGACCTTTTCAGCTCTTTCAGGAGATAGACCCATCGATACACATCTCTGAATTAGAGCATCGATGTTTACTGTGGATGTACCCTCAGCCTCCATGTCACGAAGTGCCTTAATGATGATGTCAGATGAGCTTCTCTGTTCAGCACTCATTCTGGAAACCTGACGATCGATGTCGATTCTGCCTGTTATTCTATCCAAGGCCACCATTCGTAGAGATTCTTCCATTAGGCGGACTGCAGCTCTGGCATCTTCCTTATTGACTTCGGATCTAAGTGCCATTCTTGCACGAGCTTCTGCTAGACGTACTAGAGATTCGAGCTGTCGAGCAGTGATTGGTATTGCGCCTCCACCCTCCGCACTCTTCCTGAGGTCGACATAGAAGTTCTCAATGACTTCTGCAGCCTCAGCAGTGAGTTGTGGAAACACGTTAAGATTAGCATATCCGATATACTTCTTCAGAAAGTCTGGCGATATTGGTGGCAACGCACCTTGATCTTGTATTTTCTTCATTTGGTGCATGTCTAAGATAAACTTGGCCAGCTCACGATCTTGGTCCACATTCACAGTATCGACCATAATCCAAATCAGATCAAATCTTGAAAGAATTGTGAATGGTAATCTGATATTTTCTTGGAGAGTAAGTGAGTCCTCATAGCGACCCAGAGTTGGGTTAGCAGCAGCAAGGATTGATGTTCTTGCGTTGAGTGTAGCCACAATTCCTGCCTTTGCAATACTGACAGTATGTTGTTCCATTGCCTCATGTATTGCTGTACGATCATTAGGGTCCATTTTGTCGAACTCATCGATACAAGCTATTCCCTGATCTGCTAGTACAAGGGCTCCAGCCTCAAGAGTCATTGCGCTGGAATCTGTGTCATGAACAACAGCTGCAGTTAGACCAGCGGCAGTCGTACCCTTTCCAGAGGTGTACAATCCTCGAGCAGCCAGTCCAGCAACAAACTTGAGTATCTGGCTCTTGCCTGTTCCGGGGTCTCCAATCATCAATATGTTAGATTTTCCTCTCAAACGAGTTCCATCTGAGAGAAGCTTTGGCACGCCTCCGAACAACAGGAGGGCAATTGACTCTTTGATATCATCATGTCCCTGAATGGAGGGTGCGATAGATGCATGGATCCGCTCATGAACTTGCTGATGTTGGGAAAGTTCTTCTATGCGTTTGATGTCCTCCTCGGAAATCTGAAGTTGTTCATACTCCTTCTCAGAGATTTCAACACCGTTTGCTTCTATGAAAACGTTGAACGTCGCCAGCTTTCCACCTCTTCTAGAAAAATCTGGAGTTGTCTGGAGAATTCCTGTTACCTTGACCAAATCTCCAGGTCGAGAAATGTCAACGATATCGCCCTCCAAGATTACATCCACTGAACGAGGCATCTGCCCCGGAGGAAGCTCTTCTGGCGATTCCTGAATTCTAACTTTCTGCCAGTCTTTAAACTGTGACTTTTGAGGTACAAGCCGCATTGGCGTTTTCTTCGTACAAACGGGACATAATGCAGGTTCTGTGTATTTGCCTTCATCCTGATCTTGAGGAATTTCAGATTGACAGATTCGACATACAAAAACAGCTTTCACAAGTAAAGGTTTGACCTCACTGGCACGCATCATGATTCCACTGATGTGAATCAATTTTCCAATATGCCGAGACCGTATCGTACGGAGTGGGACATGTTCTGGGTATCCTATGAACCGAGTCTTGATGACACTAGTATCGATTAGACTATTGACATAGTCGGGATCTTCAATCCGCAGCACAGAAACCAATGCATTATTGACCATATCCAAGAATCTCTTTGGGTCTTCGGCAGCAATTGCCATGAACACATTATCGAAACTTGTAAGATCCTGAAAGTTTACGGTTAATGAAACCTCATCATTGATAGACATCTGTTGAACTTTAGTCCAATAGGCGGAGTTTCCTTGTTCATCCTTAAAGGTCCTCAGAAACTCCTCGAACCTTTCTTGTTCGTCATACCCAGACATCTTTCTTTGCCTCGACATCCTTTATTTTGTGTTCAGTTTTTTGTTCCTTAGAGTTCATATTTAATGGACACTATTACGCTCACCCTATTCCAAAATGTTTTGGCGCCATCCAGAAAGAAGTTCTATTAGCTCCTCACAGAGCCATCGCTCTTCATATGCCATTTGTTTTCGTTTTTCTTGATAAGCACCTGATTTAGCTACACGCAAGATTTTGGAAAGTCTGGTTTCCACCAGAAAAGGAACCATTCGCTGTAGTTTTTCAATCTCTTCGTATTTACGTGGATCCATAGATGTTCTGTCACTCTGAAGACGAAGTAGCTTTCTTCCGAAGGCAGTATACAGGAAGGGTTGAAATGTTTGTAGTTTGTGAGGTTGTTTTTCTTCCTCTCGATAAAGGTTCTGAAGACGTCTTACAGAATCATAGGCATCTTCTGGAGCAATATCCACCACGTCATGGATTAATAGTTTTTCAATCACCCAATTCGGAAGGTTTGCTCTGTCACCCTTTTTGAATGGGCCTAATTTTTGTCCACTCACGTCGAGACCTGGAAGGGATTTCTGAAAGATACATTCCCGGACTTCATTGAGGAACAACATATCAAACCGTTTCATCACATCATTTGCTTCACTACACAGCTTCATGAGTTCCCACATCTCAGTCAGTATTATCAGAGATAAAGGCCTTGCTCTTTAATAACGAGCCAATAGTGATTATGTGTGAAAAGCTTTCAAAGCATATCTAAACTGTCAGAGAATCTTTTAAGGCGTCGTGGATGTGTCGTGCCAGATTCTGACATAGCTTGACTGAAAATGGAAGGAGTATCAATGGATCTTGATTTGTGGACTGAAAAATACCGACCACCAACTTTGAGTGGAATAATTGGTCAGGAATCGGTGATTGATAGCCTGAAGAAATTCGTTGAGAACAGAGCTGTGCCACACTGTCTATTCTCGGGACCTCCAGGAACTAGTAAGACCACCGCAGCAATGGCAATGGCAAGAGACCTCTTTGGTGATACATTTAATCGAAATTTCATGGAACTCAATGCAAGTGATGAAAGAGGAATTGATGTCGTTAGAAACCAGATCAAGAATTTTGCAAGAACAATGCCTTCTGGAGATGCTCCATTTAAGATATTAGTTCTCGATGAAGCTGATCACCTTACTGCAGATGCCCAGCATGCTCTTCGACGAACGATGGAGTCGTTTGCAGTCTCATGTAGAATGGTGTTGATTTGTAACTATTCAAGTAGAATTATACCCCCAATCCAGTCCAGATGTGCAATCTTCCGTTTTTCAAGACTGAGTGATGAAGATATCTCTGGTCGACTCAAGTTTGTCGCCAAGAAAGAAAGCGTAGACCTCACAGCAGCAGGCAACAAGGCAATTCTGTATCTCGCAGAAGGTGATATGAGAGCAGCTTTGAACCTTCTGCAGGCTGCATCATCTACTGGAGAAAAAGTGACAGACGAAATTGTATACTCCATCTCAGGAAGAGCGAATCCTGAAACAATTAAACAAATGTTAGTTGATGCGCAGGAAGGAAGGTATGTCGACTCCCTAGAGAGTCTTAGAAATCTAATCTACCAACAAGGAGTTTCTCCTGTTGATCTTGTAAAGCAGATGCATCGGGAAGTTGATAGTCTTGGTCTTGAATCTCACAAAAGAATGGATATCTTAGAGCACACTGCAGAGATAGAGTTTCGTGTAGGAGAGGGTGCAAACGGAGAGATTCAGCTGGCATCGCTTCTAGCGCGAATAGGAACTGGTAGTGAGTCCGAATGAAAGATAATTTGCCTTGGGTTGAAAAATATCGACCAAAACATCTCAGTGACGTGGTTGGAAATTCAGAATCAGTCAAGGCATTGAATAATTGGATAGAATCTTGGGCATCAGGAATATCAAATAAGAGAGCTGCTCTTCTCATTGGTCCTCCAGGTACAGGAAAAACTGCATCGGTGGGTGCCATTTCAAATGATCTTGACATGGAATTGGTCGAATTCAATTCCAGTGACAAAAGGAACAAGGATAGTATTGAAACTCTTGTTTGGCGAGCTGCTTCACAGATGACTCTGGATGGCCGAAACAGACTCATACTCTTGGATGAGGTCGACGGTCTTTCAGGTACTAGTGATAGAGGAGGAGTTGGAGCAATCCTGAAGGTAATCAAGGATGCCGTACACCCGATTGTCATGACTGCAAACGATCCAGAGAGCCCAAGAATCAAAGACCTATTCAAAGTGTGTCAGGTATTCAACTTTGGTTTCATTGATAATGACGACATGATGTTAGTCCTGAAACGGGTTTTGTCAGAGAACAAGGAAACTCTGGATACCGACATTCTTGAGGACATCATTGAGAATGCGGGAGGAGACCTCCGAGCTGCAATTTCGGACTTGGAGTCACAAGTTCGGGGTGGTTCAACATCTCTGGTCAATATGTCTTCTAGGGACATCAGACGGGGTACAGAAGAAACCCTGAGACATCTTTTCGCATCAAATGACCCAAAGATGGCTAGGAGGATATTATCGGAATCAGAGCTCACTCACGACTCCTTGATTCTTTGGCTGGAAGAGAATCTACATCTCCATTTACTTTCGTCTGAAGAGCTAAATGAGGGGTTGGAAGGTCTATCTCTTGCAGATGTATCACTTGGTAGAATAATGAGAAACCAGAATTGGAAGCTTCTAGCATACTTCTATGAATTTTTAGCTACTGGAGTTGCAATGAGTAGGAAAGTAACACCTTTCCGGAGGGTTGAATATTCACAGCCTACTTGGCCAATGCTTGTTTGGCAGGGCAATAGAAAACGAGACAAACAGGTTTCTATTGGAAACGCACTTGGACCTTATGCAGGGGTATCGAAAAGACGTATTCGCCAAACCCATCTTGATACAATTCAACAGATAATTAGAATCAATCCTCAATCTCTGAATCAGTTTGTTTCTTGGTTGAAGGTTGAGAAGTCATTATTGGTTCAGAGAAAAAAGTGATGACATTTTCCAGCGTCCTCATTGACCGATCATAGTAATCAAATCTTTCTTTTAGAATAACTATAATCTTACGAATTGCATATCTACTCGTACGAAACTTCAGAGGAACTATCGATTCAACCAAGACCAGATTCTCAGGAGGAGCAGGTCTTATTCCGCTTGGTATCGTCGCTCTTCCTGTGAGAATGCTCTCAATCTCATCAGATCCGATTTCCCCAGATCCAACATCTAATAATAGAGTGATGATTTTACGAACTAATTTCCACAGAAATCGGGTTCCGAATATATCAAGCCAAAATCCATTCTCACTCTGTTGGAGGGACATGTTGAGAATTGTAGTTGTAGTGTTCCGACCGTCGTCTGGCTTGGAAAGATGATTGAAGTCATTTGAGCCAATCAATAAGTTGATAGCGTCCTTAACTGCACTGAGATTTAGTGCTTCCCAAGAATTTGGAAGATAGTATCGATAATGACGCATTAGCACACTGTAACGTGGTTTGAAATCAATAGGCGCCTCTACAGAGGCCCACAATTTGATATCTTCTGGGAGGTGTTTATTGATTTTGTCAACATCGATTTCTTCGCTCGTACGCACCATCACTAACTGACCTATACTATGAACACCTCTGTCGGTTCTTCCTGAAAGTCGAATTGTTTGAGGAGTATGTGTTTCTTTGCTCCAATTAGATATTGCATCAATCAGTTTTCCTTGGACAGTATCCATCCCAGGTTGGTACTGGGAACCGTGGTATCTGTCACCAAGATAGAACAGACGTGCTAGATACTCAGTCATATCATGACTCCCATAGATTGAACAGGCTTTTCAGCGACCGTGCTCTTAAGTCCTCAATCCTGTACCGATAAATCTTGATTCTCGCACCTCTGTATGTCTTCTCTTCAACTAGACCCGATTTAATCAATACCCTAAGATGTGATTTCGTTGAACTGTGATTGAGATCCACCTCTCTACATAGCTCAGAGATTGGTAGCTCATTATGCTTGGCTTTGGCTAATGCCTTGAGTATTTTGATTCGTCCACGTGATGAGAATATATCCTCTATTGGAACAGTTTCAGGATTCATTTTGTTTTCACACAACCTTCTTTGTTGAATCGAGCAGACCAGATAGGAACTGTTCTAACATTTCTGCGGGAACTTCTGAAAAACCAATGAGAGTTGTCTGACCTCTCTGACCCATACCAGATTTTTTAGCATCGATTATTCCGTGAGCATTGAGATCTTGCACCCACTCCCAAATCTGAGTATGAGCCCTTGGTTCTTCGGAGTATTCTTCACACACAGACCGATACATTTCCTCGACTTCACCTATTGTGATATAGGCACTACGAATTTCTCTGAGTTGTCTTGCTGCAGCTAAGAGAAACAGCTTGTGTTGGATGGGCAAAGTAGCAAAGATCTCTTTTCTCAATTCAGGATGAGTATCAGTCTTGGCACGTCTTGCATAATCTGGAATTATTATATTCTTCTGGTCGCGATCTGCACTTTTTCCAGCTCTCCATAGGAGCTCGATAGCATATCTTGCATCTCCGTGTTCTGAGGCAATGTCACATATGACTTGAATTGTTTCATCCATTACCGCATTTTTCACGAATGCCATCTCAACACGGTCTTGTAGAATATCATGAAGCGCTTCTCGATTGTATCTAGTGAATCGTAGAATGTTTCGTTGAAGTGTACTGAGTGTGCTTGCGTCAAGAATTTCGTCATCCAGTGGGATCTTTCGACCGATTCCAATGATAGATAGCCGTTGGGTTGCATTCAGCCGGTCGTCCATGATTCGGGTCAAATCATAGAGAATATCTGCACCTCTCTGTCTGATGAAATAGTCTAGCTCATCTAGAATCAGAAGAAGATATCTGTCCTCCTCATCGAGAACTTCAATCAACATCTGAAGCAACTCGTCAGGAGAATGTCCACGTCTTGGAAACTTTGGTTTGAACTCCCTCAACGCTCGAAGAAAAACAAGATAGGCGGTCTTATTGACTCGACAATTGATATGTATACTGTGAAGTCTGATGTTACGTCGCTTGGCCGCTTGAATCATCTGTTCAGAGAAACGCTTTGCTACCGCGGTCTTCCCGGTACCCACTGGTCCTTCAATAATGAACTTATGACTTGTGCGACCTGGTGAACTAATTAGCGTCTTGAAGCTTTGAACTAGAGTTCGAATCTCAGTCTGTCTATGTGGAAGACTTTCTGGAACATAGTCTATAGATAGGAACTGTTCTGATTTGAAAACACTACTTTTACTGAGCTCATCCTCGATATAGTCGTGTGACATAACACTCAGAAATCAGCTCTGATTATGCACCTTAAAAGGATTTGCGGATTGTACGATTAAAAGAACAATCACAGTGGAGGTTACCGAAAGTATTGGCGAGCTCCTAACTCAAGATCCATATCATCGTCATTTCTGACTCATTGGGGTCATAGCAATCATCACTCGCCAACCCAATAGTTGTCTTTCCTCCCTTAAAGTTGACGACAAACAGTAGACAAACCATTTATACGACTAAAGGTGACTCCAACCGCAGTTCTGGAATGTTTGACATTCAATTGATATAGGACAATATCTGAGGCTAGAGGTCTTGAGTTCAAATCAAAATAAGACAAAGTTCGTATTCATAACTGGTGGTGTCCTATCAGGCATAGGCAAGGGTGTAACAACAGCCTCAATTGCAAAGTTGTTCCAATTCCGTGGGTATGATATTCGAATAATCAAAATTGATCCCTACCTCAACATCGACCCAGGCACACTGAATCCCATTGAACACGGAGAAGTCTTTGTGACAGATCAGACTTGGACATTCAGACCAGTCAGCGATTTCGAATTCAAAATCTCTGAAATTGACCTGGACTTCGGAACCTATGAGCGTTTTACAGGAATGGAAGTGCATCCATCTCAGAACATCACATCGGGACAAATCTACATATCTGTCATTCTAGAAGAGCGAAAGGGAGGTTTTCTTGGTCGGACTGTGCAGATAATTCCACATGTTACAGAACGCATTAAACAGAGGATATGGGAAGTTGTTGAAAAAGAACCAGTACCAGATGTCTTATTGGTCGAAATTGGCGGTACTGTTGGTGATATCGAAGCAAGTCCATTTCTTGAAGCTGTGAGGCAATTTGTCAGTGAACTAGGTCCTAAAAACACAGCAGTGGTTCATGTGACCCTCGTACCTTACATGAAGTCAGTAGGAGAGTTCAAAACCAAACCAACTCAGCATAGTGTTAGAACTCTTCAAAGTCTGGGGCTCCAACCTAATGTCATGATATGTAGAGCTGAGCAACCTCTTCCCGATTCAGCAAAAGAGAAGATTGCCCTGTTCTGTAATGTCCCCAGGGATCGGGTCATTTCGAATCCAGATATTCCTGTTATCTACCAGCTTCCACTGTCATTCGAAGATGAAGGATTAGGTACCACACTCATAGATCACTTTAGACTTGAACAGAGAGAGCCCAAGACCGAAACTTGGAAAAAGATGGTAAAATCGTTCGAGAACCTTTCTGAAAAAGTAGTTATTGCGATGCCAGGCAAATACACAACACTCGGTGACTCTTACAAGAGTATCAACCAAGCACTGTCACATGCTTCTGCAGCGTGCGGTGCTCAGATCGAAATCAAATGGATTGAAACCGAGGAGAGGGCGACCGAAGAGTGTCTTACTGAGGACTTGTCTGGCGTGGATGGTGTTCTCCTCACACCAGGATTTGGAGAACGTGGTGTTGAAGGAATGATCTGTGCAGCCACTGTCACACTAGAATCCAAAATACCACTTCTGGGAATCTGCTATGGAGCTCAACTCTCCACAGTTGCATTTGCTCGTAACGTAATGGGCTGGAAAGGAGCACACACTACCGAGGTGGATGTTGATAGTCTGTATCCTGTCGTGGATCTCATGGATGAACAGAAGCTCATGGAGGACAAGGGTGGTACTATGCGGCTCGGAGGTCATGATGTAGTCATCGTCAAAGGCACTCGACTCCACGAAATATACAAGAAAGATATCGTTCATGAGAGGTTTCGCCATCGGTTCCATCTGATAGACCGATATCTAAACAAGATGGACGAGAAAGGTCTGAGAGTTTCAGCTCATGACTCAACTGGACACATCATCAATGCAATCGAACATGTAGATCATCCATTCTGGATAGGAGTTCAGTATCATCCTGAATTCAAATCAAGACCGGATGAGCCACATCCACTTTACTTGGGGCTAATAAGGGCAGCACTGGAATATAAGAAAGTGAGAGGGAAGACTAGTGGAACGTAACCTCGATAAGATGTTGTCCAAGCTTGTTGAGGAAATCGAACATATTGAAGTCACAAGAAACCGATTTGGTGAGGTACTTCGAGAAGTCAAGAAGAAGATAGATCTTAGCAAATTCCCAGCTGTAGCATCCAACATACTTGACACTCAGCTTACTACGAAAATCGAACCTACAACTCTATCTGGACTCAAAATTGTTGGTGTTGACGGGGGACTTGTCCGAAGACGTTTCAGATCCATGGACCTTGTATTGACGAGAGGGATTGCAGTCATATTCCATTTTGGTCCTGAAGAAGGTCCTGTTGTCGATTTCTTTCCTGATGCCTTTCCTGAGCCAAAAATCAGACCACTGATGCTTACATTATCAGGGAATGAGCTGGAACAACTAGCATCGCTCGAGCGGATTGCAGCTGAACTTCGAGTAACACTATCAGTTCTGGATGAGTTCAGACCGTATCTCATTTTGATTGATGGGTCTCTAATTTACCATCCACGAGACCGTCCACAAAGCGGATCTATAGTTTATGAGAAGTTTCAAGAGGTTCTCGCACTCTATAAGCAACTCTACAACAAAGCGAGGAAAAAACAGACCATTCTTGTCGGGATAGTCAAGGATAGTAGGTCCACTAGAGTAGCCACAACCATGGGAGAGATACTGCCACACATCATTCGAAGACCTGAAATCTTCGAGCTGATGCAAGGCGTAGACTACAGATGGTTGTTGAAGATATCAAGAGACTGTGATCTTCTGGACACCTTTCTTGAAGAACAAGAGAGATCTTTTGTATTTCGATATTCATCAGAACTGCCTTTCAGTACAAATAGCATTGCAGACGATCTCTCAGTCTGGGCATCATCTATCTGGGTGACCTATCTTAAAACTGCGCGTGACGACTTACCACTACGAATTGAGTATCTTTCAGATAATGATGAGGACATAAATGTATCAAAACTCAATGCTGCCTTGTCCGCGATTCTCCCTCTCTCTTCACAACACCCAGAATATGGTATCCCAACACCCATCCTAGAAGCTGATGCCAGAGCTAAGATTACTACCAATGAAACAAGCTTGATCATCGACAGACTCATGGCATTATCTGGACTGACCTATATGTCTCTTGAAAAGAGAAGATCACGCAATCCCTTTGGAGGTGGTTAGAGAATGACTGAATTCCCTGCCAACATGCGCCTTGGTACAGTTGTTTCCACAGAATCTGGTCCTAATGTTATGGAGTTTGCATTCGTATTGGAAGGTGGACCACGAGAAATTATTGCCCGGCGTGGTGAGTTCATTTCAGTGACTGCTGACGCAGGAACTGTGATTGCAAGAGTCCAAGATTTAATCCGGACTAATCGTTATTATCAACACGCTGAGGCTGTGCGTGAATATCAGTCTAGAGGTGAACCATTACGATCTATATTTCCAACTGATAGGTGGCAATATACCATTGCAAAGGCAAGAGTTCTAGGACTATGGTCAAATGGAAAAACAGTCCGTCCATATTTCGCTGTCTCACCAGGAGCCATAGTACGACGAGCTGACGAAGAAACCCTTGCTGCGTTCTTGAACATGGACTTGAAAGAGGGACTCCATCTTGGACATCTTGCATATCAAAACTTGCAATTTGTGCCAACAGTTGATCGTCTTCTATCGAAGCATCTTGCTATTCTAGCCATGAGTGGTGCTGGAAAATCATACTTTGTGTCTGTGCTACTCGAAGAACTTCTTGCCCGGACCAAAGAACAAGGGCGACTCTCAGTTGTCGTGGTTGATGTTCATGGTGAGTACACATACCTAAAGGACCTCAAGCCCAAAGATTTGGGCCTGTCTTCGCAGCATTTTGAGATCGAACACATTCGAGGATCACATTTTCAGATTCCGGTTCAGATGCTTTCCGCTGAGGCACTAGGTTCTCTTGTAGCTGATATGAGCGCAATCCAAATTCGCGACTTGCGGCGAGTCATTTCTGATGTTAAGGAAACAATGAAAGAGGGATATACTCTGGCAGATCTTGTAGAGCATATTCGTGATGATGAGTCTATCAGTAAAAACACCCGCGAAGCACTTGCGGGTTGGTTGATCAATCTTGATCAAACACTTCTCTTTGGCAAGACTGCTGTTCCCAGTATCACAAACATAGTCAGACCTGGAAAAATCACTCTGATAGATCTGAGTGACTTCATCAGTCTCAAGAAGAAGCAAATTGTGGTTTCATTCTTGGCTAGTGAACTCCTCTATTTACGAAGGCGTGAACAAATACCACCATTTCTCTTAGTTCTTGAAGAGGCCCATCAATTCTGTCCAGAGAGCCGTCATGAGCTAGCGTTGCCCAAGAGTCGCATTGAAACAATAGCGCGTGAGGGAAGAAAGTTCCATGCTCTTCTCTGTCTTATTTCACAGAGACCTGTGAAACTCTCTACTACAGTACTGAGTCAGTGTAGTAACCAAGCGATTCTCAGGTGTACCAATCCATATGATTTGGAGCATATTGGTAGGTCGAGTGAAGGAATCGATCGATCCTCCCTCGACGCAATTACTACCCTAGAAATAGGTGAGGCTCTCTTTGTTGGTGAAACAGTATCAGTGCCAACATTCGTCAAAATTCGTCAGAGAAAGTATGAACCAAAATCTATCACCAAAGATTTGACTGATGCCATAATCAAAGCCGATAGATGATATTGCCACGAGTAAGCCTGATAAGATGTGAAATGAAGTTCAATTCAGAACTGAAACGTCGATGAAAAGGGGATTTCCACCATGTCTGATGATGAATTGAATGATATAAGACAACTCATAGACTCTATGCAATCGGGTCTTGTTGAGCTCTTTGACCAGCTTCGTGACCTGAGGACTCGACTGAATCTAGTATCAGAAAATGCTTCTGAAACCGTTTCAACACCTGCTATTCTCCCCCTTTTTTCAGAAGTCAAAAGTTCATCTTCAGATACAGTAGAAGATGAAGTCCTTGAGGGTTCCGAATTACCCACTGAAAAGGAAGAACCTGCGCCACCTGTTATTATTGATGAACCACCAATAGAGGTCGAAGAGTCTGATGCTGAGCAGTCGGCCAGTAGTGCAAGAGTGAATCGAGTCCTCGATCCTATCTCACACGAACTTCGTACCGGTGAAGCTCCAGCAGATATCATCTATGAATATCTCCAATCTGCACGAGAATACCTCATCGATGAAGCATCAGAGAAAGGGAAAGTAGCCAGAGATATGGATATAGTCCTGAATTTTCTCAAGGCTCGAGGAAAGAAGGCAATCCGTCCAGATGAACGAGATAATATTCTAAAAAGAATCCGTCGCTGGAAAGCTCATCTTGTTGTGTAGTCTAGCTCTCCAGCTGACTGAATTATCTTCTATTCCAAATCGATAATGACTCGCTTCACTTTGGTTTTTGATATCTTTTTGAGACCGTGCTGGCCTGGTTCATAGCGACATTCAAGCAAGCCTGCATCAAAAAGAATCTTGATTTGGGCGCTGGCGTTGGCCTCAGTTCCACCGAGGTGTCGTGCTACTCGTGTTACATCTTTCTCTCCTTGAAGCAGAAGTTTTAGAATCTTTAGCCGAGTTCCTGAAGAAAGAGCGCGTCCAATGCGTAGTACTGCGTCGTCATTGTTAATCTCTAGTATTTCGGACAATTGTTGCACCTTGAAGGAGTGTTACATGATTCCTCAAGTAGGGGTTTATTATACTTGTTGTTTGGGGATATTAAAAACCAGTAACTGTACAGCCTTAGACCTATGAACAAGTTCATAGGTCATCTAGATTAATTACAACTGAGAGTTAAGACAGATGAGTTTTGAAGGTGTAATCATTGTAGGATTTGATATACTACCTTCTCATAGTGCAAGTTCAAAGAAAGCTCCCAAGTTTGCTTGTGTTGTTACACGAGATGAGGTTGTTCTGAACGAATATCATGAGATATCCAGAGGAGCTCTTCTAAAATTGGTAAGAGATATTGCACCGAAGTGGCTCTGTACTGACAACATCTTTGAGATAGTTCCTGATACAAAGTCACTCTTTCACTTGGTAGATAGAATACCCTCAGAAACCAGAATTGTTCAGGTCACTGGAGTCCCACCTCGACAGACACCTCTCAAAATTCTAGCAAAACGACATGGACTACCAGCACGTGGTAAGCCGACCCCCTTGGAATCAGCCCGTATTGCAGCCCAGTTGGCCGCAAGAGGTGTTGGATATACACTAGAATGTTTTAGCGAACAGACTGAGATCAAGGTGACCAGGGGTCGTAAACCCGGACGTGGTGGACAGAGCGCAAATAGATTCAGACGAAGAGTCCACTCACAAATACAACAGATGACTCGATTCATTGAGTCCGAAATAAAGACAGCAGGAATCGACTATGATATCGATGTCCGAGAATCTGATTTTGGTTATGCAAGCGCAAGACTGGTCACCTACGCTCCACTTCCGACTATAAGCAAGATAATCAAGGCAAAACGTGGAGGCGACTTCAATATACTCGTTTCTCCAGTAAGAAAGAGAGTAGAATTTGTACCCCTCGAACCACGACAGGTAACTCATCTCAAACCAAAGTACTTCATTCTTGGTATCGACCCTGGAACCACAGCTGCTTATTGCTTACTATCTCTAGATGGTCATGTTCGCGCTGTTAGAAGTAGGAAAGGCCTGACCCGGGCAGATATGATTCGTGAAGTCTACGAAACTGGTATTCCAGCTATTGTCGCTTCGGATGTCCCACAGGTGCCTCATTTTGTAGAAAAGTTCGCTAGTACTGTGAACGCTCCTGTTTTCACACCCAAGAAACCAATAGCCGTCGCAGATAAACAAGAGCTTGCAAGAGAATATGGTACTGAAAAGAGGATACGTAATGCCCATGAACGGGATGCATTGACTGCCGCTGTCTATGCCTACAGGTCCCTTCATCCAAAGCTCGAGCAGATTGACAGAATCATCCATGAGCAGCAGATTTCTGTGGACCGGAACTATCTCAAGGCATTAGTGATTAAGGGCTCCTCAATCAACGAGGCAATAGCACAAATTGAACATGAGTCTGCTGAAGTCATAGAAACAGTTCCTGAACAACTCCCCATAAAGGAGGAACCGCTGACACAGGAGCGATTTGATGCGCTCCAGGCAAAGATTGACCATATAGAATCCGAAAACAGAATTCTTCTTGACAAGATAGAAGACCTGCAGAGGTATGTAGAATATCTGAAGTTCAGAGAGAGTGAACTATCTGACAACCTTGAGATTGTAAGTGATGAGAATTATTGGAAAATCAAGCGTGACCGTGAAATTTCAAGAGACCAATCTGCATTGGTGAACTCCAAACAAGAAGCCGCCTCACTGAGGAAAGATGTTAAGGAACTAGAGAAGCGTCTTGAACTTCTAAAAGGAGTAAAGCGGCTTGAGATTCGAGGCGACATGCTCGCAGTAAAGGTCATCCCCCAGTTTACTAGAGAGAGTATTGAAGAGTATGCTAAGAAGGTTGGTCTCAAGAGTCACGATATAGTCCTTTTTGAGGATGCATCCGGTGGAGGTCCACAAACAGCTGGTATTCTCATTGATCATGAGATTCGAGCAGTCGTTGTAGATACACCTCTTTCACATCTTCCTCAAGATGAACTAATCAAAGCAATGATTCCTGTGATTGATGCAGAAGAGGTCGATCTTCAACGTGTTGATGAATTTGCGTTCATAAGCAGAGGAAAATTCGAACAACAGCTCCAGACCTTCATCAAGTCTGTACGTGAACAAGCGCGACAGAAAGGTGAAGCAAAACTGGTTGAACTCATCGAACGTTATCGACGTGAAATCGAGCGATGACTCATTCAGGTATTTGAATCCAAAGAATATTGTTGCCTCTCACGAGAACCTGACCATACTTGGCTTTGGTGTTGTCTTCCTCAAGTTCCTCTGCATCGGCAAGCGTGAGGTTCATGTACATATCACACCGCGTCAGACGACCACGAAAGATTCTCTGATCCTTCAACTTGACTGACACAATATCATTGAGCTGTTGCTCGAGAGCTTTGATTGGCATCTTCTCTGGCACCACAGGATACCTCTCGACAGTGGCCCCTAGAGTCCATTATAAAGCCTTTGCTCCATGATTATGTCTTTGGTCGAAGCGTAAGAGTCAACAGACAATGTGCCTCAAAAGGTAGTCAGTACAAAGCATTCAGGAAATTCAATTATGACAAAGATATGTCTTGGACTTGAAGGAACCGCTCACTCATTTGGAGCCGGTGTCGTGACTAGTGAGGGAAAAGTCCTTTCTAACGAATGGGACATGCTCAAACCAGATCAGGGAGGTATCCATCCACGTGAGGCAAGCAGGCATCATTCGGAGCTTGGTCCAAAGATAATCAAAAAGGCTATCCATAAAGCCGGAATAGGATTTCAAGACATTGATTTCATAGCCTTCTCGAGGGGGCCTGGACTGGGTCCATGTCTGAGAACTACTGCGACAATTGCCCGTACAATCTCTCTCAAACTTGGTATTCCTCTCGTTGACGTCAATCATTGTGTTGCACACATTGAGATAGGTTGTCTTGAATCAGGATTCAAGGATCCCGTAACTGTATATTTGTCAGGAGGAAACACTCAGATAATTGCTTTTGCAGGAGGGAGATTTAGGACCTTTGGAGAAACCCTTGATATTGCAATTGGCAATATGTTGGATGTCCTTGGTCGTGACCTAGGCATGGGATTTCCAGCTGGTCCTGTTATTGAAACTAAGGCGAAAGAAGGAGGAACCTACTACAATCTGCCTTATTCAGTCAAAGGAATGGATCTCAGTTATTCTGGAATACTCACTGCTGCACGGCGACTTCATTCTGAGGGTGTTCCCACTCAAGATATCTGTTTCAGTGTTCAAGAAACCGCCTTCGGCATGATAGCAGAAATTGCAGAACGTGCTCTTGCGCATACAAAAAAGAGAGAAATTCTTCTGACTGGTGGGGTCGCTCGTAATAACCGGATGACTGAGATTCTTGCTGGAGTCGCTGAACGACACGAATCACAATTTCATCGAGTTTCCCCATCCCTCGCTGGTGATCAAGGAGCTATGATTGCTTGGAATGGTATCCTTCAGTTCAATGCAGGTTGTCAGATAAAAATTGAAGAATCCCATGTTCTGCCCAAGTGGAGAACTGATGATCAAGATGTCATCTGGAGGGAGTCTTCGTGAAACAGATGTTAGCCCGAGGAGCGGAGTCTATCATCTTCAAGATAGAACGATGGGGTCATACCTATGCGTTGAAGTGGAGACAAAGTAAACCCTATCTCTTGAGTGATATAGACACTCAACTCAGGAGAACTCGGATTAACAGAGAGTGCAAGATGTTGACAATATCCAGAACTCTTGGAGTACGTACTCCTGCAGTCTATTCGGTGGATTTACACAATTACACAATAATGATGGACTTCATTGAAGGAACACAGTTCAAAGAGATTGCCAATCAAGTACCAAAACAAAAGCTCGTTCATTTCAGTCGTGAATTTGGTCGTCTCATAGCATATCTCCATTATGGAAATGTTGTCCATGGGGACCCAACCACGAGTAATGTCATTATAGACCAAAGTAATAAGCTGTGGCTGGTTGACTTCGGACTTTCTGAGATGAATGCTACAACCGAAACAAAAGGAGTCGATCTACATCTCATCCAGAGGGCATTAGAAACGACACACTGGGATCTCCAAGAAACCATGCTCGAAGCGACACTTGAAGGCTATTCTGAGGTCTGTGGTAGTGAAGCTGAACCAGTACTTTCAAGAATGAAGGAAATAAGGGAACGAGGAAGATATCTCTGAGAGTGGACTCGCCACAAGGCAATCTTTATATCCACAGCCTTAGGCCATGGGGCAGACCCGGTTTTTGAGGGTACAATTTGGACTTAGAGGTAGTCCCAATGGCAAGAATGCATACTAGGCGCAAGGGCCAATCTGGAAGTAAACGTCCCTCCACACTTAGAATTCCTGATTGGATGGAGAAGGACAAAGACGCTCAGTGGGTAGAAGCCCAGGTTGTCGAACTTGCCAAAGCTGGAAACACTCCCTCTATGATTGGAAAGATACTCAGAGACCAATATGGCATTCCACTTGTCAGAGTGATTACCAATAAGCGAGTAATGGACATTCTACGTGAGAACGACCTTGAACGAAGAGTACCAGAGGACCTCCGAAATATGATTGCAAAAGCTGTGACAATTCGGAAACATCTTGAAGAAAACAAGAAAGATTTTGTTTCAAAACGAGGACTCCAGCTTGTTGAGAGCAAGATTCATCGACTTTCCAAGTATTATCGTAAAAAGAAAGTACTCCCTGCTGATTGGAAGTACAGTCCCGATCAAGCAGCCGTCCTTTTGAGATAGTTTTATCATCAGCCTATTGACTTGATTCACCAAATGAGCAAGAAATCAGGCAAGTCTCCATCCTTAAGAGCATTAAAGACTCAATGTGGCGAAATCTCGTTCAAGAGCGATGACCACCTACTATTAGTATCATCACCTACACCCGAATCCACGCTAGCCACAGCCCTGATTTGTAGAGCGGCGATGAGGGTTGAAGGATCATTTCATGTTTCATTTGAAGAACCCATTATGAGTATAGAATCAGTAAACAACTACAGGGCACAGTATGAATCTTCAACCCTTGTCTTAGTTGGTCTTGAAATCGTAGGAAAAAAGAAACTCAGAAAGGGAAAGGGCTATCCCATATTCGTGGGTGGTTCTTCTGAGTCTGAACAGGTCACATCTCTCACCATCGGAAATTCTCACACCGTTTCAGCCTCAGCATATGCCCTTTCAGATGAGCAATTCACAACAGGTGATTATGAACTCCAAATGGCGACAGCAGCTTCATTGATTTATGATACATCACCGATTTCCCCAAAAACAACGAGTTCGGCTAACAGGACAATCCTCAAACTGGCTGAGAAAAATAATCTAGTGGAGGAACGTGCTGGAATACGACTCTTTGGATTGAATTTTCTACCAATCGACGAAGTCTTAGTCTTCAGTACTCGACCATACATTGAAGGAATCAGTGGGAATCAGAAATCCTGTGACGCATTCCTTAGTGCGGCTGATGTCCCTATCACAAAATTACGGGACCCATTGACTTCACTCAACAGTCGTGAGATTCAACAATTCTCACAGCATCTGACGTCACGTCTATTGGAAAAAATGGCACCCGACAAAATTCCATTTGGCACAGACTATATTCTCAATCTCGAGAATGAAAATAGTCCATTGCGATATCTATCAGGTCTAGAATCTATCGCTGATACGTTTTGGGCGCGTCAAGAGCTGGGTGCAGTGATGAGCATCTGGATTGGAGATCGTGGAAGATCATTACGTACTGTAATTGACAATCATCTGAGCCACAACAGAGATGTCATATCAGCTGTTCACAGACTTGCATCAAAGATGAAAGGCGCATCAAGTGAAGTTAGCACCTCGATTGAGCTTGCTGGAGTCCGAGCTGAACTTCTAACAGATATAGGTCGAGTGGCTCTTCAGAGTGAGATTGCGAATCCAGAAAGACCTTTGATTATTTACAATGAGGAATCTAGCATCATCATTTGGACCTATACAAATGTCAACGTTAATCACATTCTTCCAGTTTTAATTGAACAAGATATGCAACCTCTCACAACCTCCAACCAATCAGTCATGTTGAGAGGTACGAGCCCTGAGTCTGTTACTGAAACCCTCAAACTTGTTAAGTCTCTAAGTGAGAAAAAGAGGTGATTTGATGTTTGCACAAATTGTACTAGATTTCGAGTCTGAAGCCATAGCAGAAAGAATGCTCTCCACCATAACTCCTGATAACACTCCACTACCATCTGGCCTAGAAATCGAATGTACAGTCCAAAACAAATCACTGTCCATTGAAATCCACTCAAAACGTAGCTTAGAAAGCCTTGGTTCAACACTAGAAGACATAATGAGTGCAATCGATCTCTCAATGAGAACATCGGATACTTTGGAGATGCAATAATTCTACTCCATAGATGAAGCAAGTTCATCGCATATGGACTGAGCCTTGGACCGAGATTCTTCTGCCATTTCCTTCGTGATGAACCCTCTTTGGACTGCACGTTTCAGAAGATGTTGATCAATGATTCTAGGTTCCTCATTTATTGGTGCCTTGACCACATCAATTTCTAGATCTATGTATCGAATCTTGCCTGGACTGTTTCCATTGCTTGGATACACTTCTACACCAGTATTGATATTCACATATTTACCCTTGATTTCTCCATCACGTGTGTAGTAATTGGTTTCAAGCGTGAGCTCACCAGGAATGACCTGAGTCAAAGCATAGTCGCCCTCATCACCAATGACATCTACACTCTCATCAGGATCTTGGGTCAGTTTGAGCTTCCTGTTTGTATGTCTGAATTGTCTTCTGATGACGAATCCTTTTGCGTTAATCTCTGTTATGCGTCCTCTCGAAAGCACAATATTTCTACCATCAAGTTTGACATGCTCAATGTTTATCGATTCATCAAGACGCGGTAGGTCTCGTGAAACTATCTTATCCAGTTTGGATGTGATATAGCTGCGTTCTTCTGGCCGTTCCTCGATAATCATCTCAGCCAAGTCAACGAGTGAAGAATAACCTGCACTCTTGTAGAAATGATGTCGTCTTATTGTAGGTTTGATTTTTGCTCTAGTATTGTCAAGTGCATCTTTGACTTCTAGTGGGAACTCGATGTCTGCGTTGCTGGTCCCTTCGAACAGAATACCCGCGGTGTCCAATTCGTTGTATTTGTTATACACAGCCTGTGCAGTATCAAGAAGATCATCAACCTCATTACGAAGCTCCTCTTCCGTGAGTTTCTCAGCAGCTGTCCTCCACAGAATTCCCCAATTCTCCGTGTGCTCACGTATCTTTCGTCCAAGGACTAGCAATTCGCTTCTCGAGTCTGGATCCTTGATCTTCGTACTCAACCGAACAACAGGTTCTGGCAACAAGACTGCTGCTTGTCCAGGAATGGTTATACTTGAAGATAAAACAGGTGCCTTTCTCCCATAATCATGAGCCCTAATCTGGACCATTATCTGTTGGCCTTTTTGAAATCCTCTATCAGGAAGAAGTCCTGATATTGCACCCAAATCAACCTTGGTCTGACCCGTCCTCTCATCTCGTCCAAGAATTACACCCCGATAAACAGAACTTTTTGCAACCCTTGGTGTTCTTGTAATGACACCTCCCAGACGTCTTCTTAACACATCAGTGAGTCGGACTAGGACCGATTCATATGCAATCGCGACTATTCCTTGAAGATCGCTACGATCCCAAATATCCACATCAGGAATATCACTCCGATAAGGAAGACCAAACCTTCTTGCCACTTCTGGCGTAGGTTGAACCACGTCAAAATGGTTCTGCAGCATTATCTGCGTCAACGATTGCGAATAGATTCCTCTTATCCTTGCCTTCATCATGAGCAAACACTGGCCTGGGCCATAGGTGCTAGTCCTCCACTCTAGAGAGCGTTGGCTGGCTGTACGACAGGTAGTAATACCCAAACAGAGCTAGTCACGTATTGGTTCCAGCAAGCTGGACACGTGCCAAATCTTTGTCCGAGCATGATTCGGACAGTTTGGATCCTGACTAGGTTCATCCAACATCGAAATCGCGTTCTGAGCTCTCACAGCTGGAGAGTCTGCTTCGTTCTCAAGAACAGCAATTGCTTCATTGGCAGCACGCCTTATGTTCCTAGGAACTGAGGAATCCTCCGAAATCTGTTTTAGGAGGTGTTTAGACTGGTCTATGCTCTTCTGTGTTTCGGGGTCCAAAGGACTCACCTCTGAATGGTCTTGACGCACAAACGGAGTGCGAACAACATCTACGCTCTCAGCGAGTTAGCCATATCAACGTTTTCATCAGAACGATTTTTTATTAGACTGAAACAATAGGATATTGGATTTACTCGTGGAGGTTCATGGTTGCAAAGAAGATACAACAATAGGCTTGTGATTGTTGGAATCATTTCTCTAATTGTTGGTCTGAACTTGATGATCTTTCATGAATCACTGAGATTCCAATACTTAGTACCTGAACAGGATACTATTCTCATAGGTGAAGACAGATGGAATCAGGGACCATATTACCCAGTAACACTAAAGGTCAATTCGTCCTTTCCCAACGCTTCAATATTCATACCTCACAATCATGCTTTGGAGATTCCCCACTTCAATATCACACAGGGACCTGTGACGATAAGAGTTAATTCCATGTTCTGGGCGGGAGCTACGATTATCACAGGTACAGATCGATACATAGATGGAGCTTCAGGAGACTTGGTTCTAGGTATCCCTCCTCCAGAGAGATCACCAAGTGCGCAGCAATATAATCGCAATACAACCATAACTGTGTATTTTGAAGGACAGAATTCGATAGTGCGGTTCACATATTCTGTCTGGAATGTATATTTGTACGAATACACAATGGTGACGAACTGGACTACTACTGTCACTGCTAATATCTTCGGTGTGGAGATAGCCAACCTAGTTGGAGGAGGGATGACTGCGTGCGGGATACTGGCAGTCGTACTAATACTAGAATCAAGGAGAATTACAATTATAGATGAATGAAAATTGCTAAGAAAGCATGGTCTTATTAAAAACTGAGTTAAGTCGTTTTCATCAGACCTATCGAGTTAACACGGTTTTTATTCTCATTCCAATTCCTCCCTAGTAATGCAGCTTATCTTATATCAGAATGCAACAAAATCACTCGAGTGCTAACTATGGATGAGAAAGATGATTCCTCGGTCAGAAAGATGGCTGAACTCTTACGCCAAGGAGCAACCATGCTTGCTGATGCGTGTCCACAGTGTGGGTCTCCTCTTTTCAAGGTAAAAGATGACATCTATTGTGCAAAGTGTGATAGAAGGATAGTATATGCACAGTCAGATGAGGAGGCCGTGTCTCATGCAGTACAAAATCTGATTCCAGAACTACGGGAAACATTGATTATTAAACTGAAGGCGCTTACTGAAATTGTAAGTGCTGAAACTGATACCGAAGCTCTTACAAAGCTAGCTAATTTAATGGTCCTTTTGCTACAAGCCTTACACAAGCTTGAGAACATGAACCAATAGGCTAGTCTTCTTTTTCTGCAGATGTCCCTCTCCTGAGCCGAGACCTTCGAATCTTGACCTCTTCTGGTCCTTTGAGCACCTTACTCTTGCGAATTTCACAATCACGGATTGGCATGATCTGTTTCACTTCTTTGTGAACGTCACCAGCCAAATCACCAAGAATTACCTTGGTAACCAACTCATCGAATGTATGCTTCTTTGCATGCTTCCTGATTATTTTCTCAATACCCTTTCTGACAGCATGCTCTTGACTGGACTTTGAACGAGTGTGAGTGAAAACGATGACTGAGATACGCATTAGATAGTCGTCCTTCGTGAGAATTGGTCCTATCCAGTCTATTCTAGAAGTTCCTCTCCTGACAAGCCCTCTGAGGTAGTCAGAACTCCATTCATGTCCGTAAAATACAGTCTTAGCTTGGTTTCCAGTCACTTCCAGTACCTTGAATTTTAGCTTGACGTGAATTTTGTCGAAGTCACCAGTCAAGTCATAAAGTGTGGGCTGCACAGTCCTGCCAATCAACGCCTCGGGACTGCCGGCCGGCGTAGTACCTATCTCTTTGTTATCGAAATAGTCTGGAGCAAGAATCTGATACCAAACCTTCTCTCGCCACTTGTCCTTGGTCCTTGCCGCTGCTTGTTTACTTTTTGATGACATCTGAGTATCACACTCACGCTGGATACTGGAAATCCAGAGAATCATGAACTGCTCTATGGCTGTTGACCACAGAAACGCGCCGACATCTAATGAGTCGAATAAAAACATTGTGACGTAGCCCGATACAACCAACATAACTAGATATGACAATCGTTCTCCAAGGAGGCCGAGATGGATACTATGGCCGAAGTGTTATGCACCCGATGTGGATTCAATGAGGTCGCCCTTGTCAAGAAAGAGATGTTTGGAGGCGGCAAATACAGGAAGATATGGCGCTGTCCACGTTGTAGCCACTCTTGGGAAACCATCGAGGACTAGTTATCAGAACTCCGAGTTTGTTAGAATCATTTAGTTTCGACTTCACACAGTCTAGATCTGAAACATACTATCTTACAATTTGTCTTCAGCCGAAGATATTGCACGTCTAGTATTAATCAGCATGTTGTACGTGCGTTTGAGAGCCTTTTCCGGATCAAAGAGCCACAATTTCTTTGCCAACATCCATTTGGTCTTCACTTCTCGATAACCACGTGACAATACTGTGTAATTCTTCTTCAGTTGTCTAATCTTCGTGTTAGAGCTCTTCAAGTGCTCACGAAGTGTCTGGATTCTCTCTTCTATTGTTTTCAGGTCTCTTACAAAAGTACGTTGTACTGCATCTTCGATTTTGTCAGCTCCATTCAGGTTTGATATTCTAAGGCGCGACCAACGCAAGGCATCTCCACCATTCATACGAACAAGTCTTGCGAATTCAGCCGAATCAATCAATACTTTTTCATCATCAGAACCAATTATTCGTCTACGTTCTTTTGATCTGAGAAGTGGGAATAGAATCACTCCTGGTCTGAGTCTTATTCCAGTGGATTTTCGAATGAGTCTTTCTACGTATTTCTTCTGCTGTGTTGTTGGATCTTTATAACTAAACGAAACCAACGTGTAGACTCGATCGGAGTATGCATTTTTTGATTGCTCACGAATCGTAGGTATCTCTCGGGTTTTAGAAAAGGAAATGACTGAGTGAAACTGCAATAACATATCATGGGATTCCAAATACTCGTGAACGATGAATACTCCTCGCCGAATTCTTGTAACACCTTTCAGAGAGGTGAGTTTCTTTGAAATACCTTTCAAACCATCAGGTGAACCAAGTAAAACCACTATTCTAGAAGAACTCTTGAGTTCGGGAGCAATTGAAAATGCTTCATCCGCGCTGATTTCGGTCATCTTGCACTATTTGAAAGAGTTTTGACTATCATCCAATTCCCTTGGTGACACAAATGGGCGACTACAATAAGCGTTAATATCTTTGTCTACTACATCATAGAACCTATAGATTATAAAATAGTTTAGATATCATCCATTTGTCAATATAAGAGTTTTAGATGTCTATTTTTTCTTTTTAAAGGATTATGAACAATCAATAAATCCCTAGACGAATTTTACTAATGATATGCATGATATCACTCTGAGGTGTAAATCATGCACTTCGAATACGAATATGTTGAACCAGAAGATGAAGAAGAAGATTGGGACGACAACGACGACTGGGAAGACGACGACGACGACGACGACTGGTAGTCATGAATCATCAAGTCAGTTCCAATTTAACTTCTCAATATAACTAAACCTAGATGTGAATACTATGGCAAAGAAGAAACCAGCAAAGAAAACCAAAGCAGAACCAGCAACTAAGAAAAAGAAGAAGTAACACAATGAAACCAGGACTCAATTGGTAGTCCTGGTTCCTTCTTTTTTCATTTTGCCATAATAATGGGCGCAACCGTTATATCCGGTCTGATTTTCAAACTCCTGCACATGCGGAGGTTGCCAAGCCAGGTCAAAGGCGCGAGGTTTAGGTCCTCGTCTTGTAGGAGTTCGCGAGTTCGAATCTCGCCCTCCGCACCACTTCTTCTAGTTTAGTGATCTTAGGCATAGTATCGTTGTACAAGTATACTGAATTCTCTACCAAGTAATGATGTGGTTGCATTTTGCCCAATAAGTGCATTGAGAATGGTGAACGGTTCGCTATCATGGGAATCAAAACAAATTCTTACCCAAAAACTAAGTAGATCCTCTTGAATATTGATAAGATAGAGGTGGTGCTCTTCATCGTCTGAAGGTTGTACTTTAAGGACAATTCCCAGTAATTTATCTACTTGCTCTTCTGCATTCTGTTGTGACCTGTAGAAATCCAGATACATAGAGAATTCTTCTTCCAGCGGTGATATCCACACTGTAAGAGAATGAGATAACTCGTACTCAGTATCAGTGTTATTACTAAAATTGTGTACAATAATAACAGCTGGTAACACAACGAAAATGATGATAATCAATGCAACAGGTCTTCTATTCTGATGTAACCAATCACCTTTTACAGGTGGTTCCTCCATTGTTTCCCACCACTTAGGATAGGATAAGATTCTTCTTACGTTTTTCCATAATTCTAGTTCTTTTCTGAATCAGGAATATCAGAAACGAGTTCGAATCTCGCCCTCCGCACCATATTTTCAGCAATCCTCATTATCTGGTTAGTTCTCACCCACATTGGGATTGTCATGAAATACATGTTTCTAGCAACCGACGATAACAAGATGCAGCTGTATCATCTTCTCCTTAATGCAGTCAATTTCCATGAGAATGGACACGAAGTCGTAACAGTTCTTGAATGCGCTTCTCCGAAACTTCTGATTGGAATTGCTGAAGGATCCATCAAGCTCCCAATTTTTGACCAAGCCATGGAGTTGGGAATCATCGACCACGCTTGCAGGGCCTGTACGGCCAATTTCTCAGCCACCGAGGCTGCAGAGAAACTCGGAGTCCCGCTCAAGGGCGAGCTAAAGGGACATAGTGATCTGTTGAAGTTCATGGAGTCAGGATACTCTATCCTCACATTCTGATATAACACTCCACACTCACAAGTTTTGCGCATGAATCTTTGCTGCTGCTGCTTCATCATGTTTTCCCTGGGCGCTCAATGCCATTCCTAGCAAATCCCAAGCTTCTGGCATATGGGGTGCCACTTCAGTCAGTTTCCTAAATGCCTTTTCTGAATTCTCAGCCTGTCCACTTCTTAGAAAGATAATTCCCAGAACTATCCACCCCTCGAAGAAGTTGGGATTTAGTTCGATACTCTTCAGCGCGGCCTCCTCTGCCTCTTTATCCCTTCCCTGTCCCATTAGAATCGTACCCAAGCCACTCCATGATGTAAAATCCTTTGGATTGAGCTCTAGCGCCTTCCGGAAATACGACTCTGCTTCAGTGAATGCTTCCTTAGCTTTCAAAACACACCCCATAAGATTCCAGTTATGTGAAAACTTGTCATTCAACTCGAGAGCTTTTCGTGCTGAAACTTCTGCATCAGCGAGTTTGTTCAGAGCTAGTTGACATCTCCCTAGTGACATCCAGTTTGTCCAATTATCAGGCTCGATTTCAACTAGTTTCTTGGTAACCGCCTCAGCCTCTGCCATTCTTCCCTCCTGTATCAACCTCAGACTCTCTTCAAATAGATCAAATCGCTCATTAGAATCCATCTTGCATCTCACCTTTCCCGATTCTCAATAGGGGGATAATCAGCTCTATTTCAATGATTAGGCTTGATTGACGGTAAGATTAAATCCCAAACATTCTGAAGGCCTAATAGGCCGGGGTCTCCTAGTGGCTATGGAGGCGGTCTCGAAAACCGCTGTCTTCGGACCCATGAGTTCAAAGATTTTCACATTTTGTGAAATCGAACAAGTCTCATCCCCGGCGCCATTTCTCTCATTCAGTAAATCGAACTTATCTCATCCGAAGCTCGGAAATTACGAGGTACAGGATTATTTCATTCCAAGAGTACCATGTCTTAGGAAAATGTGTAGGGACAATGCCACGTCAACCCGACCTGATCCTGAGGGCCTACAGTTTCTTCTTGGGAAAACCCTGGTAGGCTGGGAGGAAATCAGGCAAGCTCTGGAGTTTGTTGAAGAGCATCGCAAGCTTGGAACACACAACCATCTAAGAATAGAGGTGTACGAATATAGTGAGAGTTCGAATCTAAGAGTAACATTCAGAACTGTTTCAGAACTTGACGAATATCTTCAGTCCCGTTTCAGAGAACTGCTTCTGAAGGGTATTGGGGATTCACTCAAGTTGGAAGATCTTCAGAAGGCATCTGATGAGGTCTATGCAAGGTTCAACGAAATGAACGATGTTCATGGGCTTGTCCTCTTGAACTAAATGAAACCTAGGCGAACACACGGGCTAGTTTTTCGTTGCATGCCCTCATTGTACGAAACTCCCCCCTCCTACCACGACCCTGTGTGTTCACCACCTTCTTCTTATTGCAAATCCTTGACAAGAAATGGACCAAGGTCTACAAAGCCAAGGTTACGATAGTATTCCTTCACACCGATTCCACTGTTTACCAATATCCGACTCACTCCCAGTTCATCACGACTAATTCGTTCAGCGTCAGAGATGAGTTTCTCTCCCAAACCCAAGTGTTGCCATGCTTGTGGGTCTCTCTCTCCAATCTCAACAACAGGCCCATAGACCCTCAGTTCACGAATCAATGAACATGGTAGTTCAGAGATTTCAGGTCGATGAGCATCATCACTGGGGAATCTCAGGCGAAGGAATGCTAGAATCACATCTAGCTCAGGGATTTCATATGAGAGAAAAAATTCCTTACCGTCGGATGCGGCGTAATCTCTGCGGACGAGTTGAATATCATCGACATCCACTCTCTGTTTTGACCGCATGGTGAAGTGACCTATTTCTCTGAATCTGATTGTCGGATTTCTCAATCCATCAGATTGCATTTTCCTATGAACAAGTTCACGGAGGTTTCCAACGTCGAGACCAGCTTCAATCTGATGGAGAGGTATGTCGCGCTGCATTCGTTGTATGCGTACATACTCAGGCATCCTATTCACTGCCCTAGAAACCAAATCAACCACTTGATCTGATGTGTAGGGTTTGTATTCACCAGCCAACCACCAGTCGTATAGTTTCGTGTTCTTGACAACAATCGTTGGGTATATCTTCAGCATATCAGGTTGGAATCGAGGATCAGAGAACAGTAGGTCGAAGGTCTTCATATCACTCTCAAGGTCTGATCCAGGCAAGCCTGGCATTATGTGATAACAGACCTTGAGACCGCTGTCACGGAGCATCTTTGAAGCTACGGAAGTTTCGATGACTCCATGACCCCGCTCCACTCTCTGTAAAACGCTGTCGGAGAGAGTCTGGACACCAATCTCCACACGCGTAGCACCCATATCGAGCATGCTGTCAATGCTCACATGAGTCACCCAGTCTGGACGGGTTTCGAACGTGAGTCCGACATTACGCACCTCGGCTGTTTCATTCCTCTTTTTGGCCTGATTGAGGTCTGTACTAGTAGACCTGTTCATGGCATCTAAACAGCCTTTCACAAAGAATCTTTGATACTCAGGGGGTTTGGAACACCAATCTCCTCCCATCACAATCAGTTCGACTTTGTTGATACTGTGTCCAATTGTAGCCAGCTGAGTGAGGCGACCCTCGACCTGCCGATACGGGTCGAAGTTGTTCTGAATACCTCTCATGGTTGCTGGTTCGTGACCAGTGTAGCTCTGAGGAACACCAAGCTCTGGACCCCCGGGGCAGTATGCACACTTTCCATGAGGACATTCATGAGGAGTAGTCATGGTTGCGACAACTGCAACACCTGAAACTGTTCGTACTGGACGTTTCTGAAGGAACGGTCTGAGAATGTCAGCCTCTTCAGGAATTGTAGCCTGAAGAATGTCGGCGTTTGTAGGTGTCTGTGAACGTTTGTATTTCGCACAAACTCTGTTCTTTATCCGATTGACGACTTTGCGATTGAGAGGTTCATCTGAACTGAGTAGTGCATCTACTATCTCCCGATGAACTTTGTAGTCGTCATCTTGCATGAATGTGTCTATCAAGCTTTTCAGATTAATAGACTGTGGTGTGGGTCACTTCTTGGGAATAGTACTCATTTCATCCAAGGTCGGTTTATTGAGAGTCGAAATCTCCTCTTCTGAGCCGACATAGACTCCGTGAACCTCAATTCCAAAGCGTTTGCAGACGTCCTGTAGTGTAGAAACAGCAGTCTTTGTCCAACCAGAAACATCGAGCTCTCCCGGAACTGCTACTTCTCTCACCATTATACTAAATGGCTTGACATGATCTGCAGTCAGTACTCTCGCAACCATTGATAGGACGAGTCTTCTCTCTTCATTGAGAGACTGTGCATATACTATTATCAGCCTGTCTACAGCCTCAGGAGTTCCTAGGGCAACAAGTGTACTGATAGCTGTTAACCACTCTTCATAATCATCTGTACTCAACAACACTTCGCAGTAGTCCATCAGTTGAGGGTCTCGCCGTCGAGCAAGCTCTTGAAGGGCTGGTTTCCTTAGAACAAGATGTACGGTTTCATCATTGACCAGATTCCACAGCCGCGCACTATCGACATCAACATAAAGAGGGGTGTAGTTTTCGATACGGGGAGGTGTCGACAAGAGCCGCAGCTGTGGTCGGGTCATGTATACCGGTCTAGTTCGATGCTATTAAGGTCGTACAGGAGAGTCAATTGGATAGGTTTTTATGAGAACTTTTCAGACTCACGGTTAGAGCCCAACAAGGGGATAACAAGATGCCTGGTTCACACGGTTCACTAACAAAGGCTGGAAAAGTTCGCGAGTCAACACCAAAAGTACGGGGTCGTGAACGACACACACCAATTCCTCGCATTCGAAATAAGAGGAACTATGTCAAGAGATTTGTGCGTGGACAGACTATTGGTGTAAAGAAGTAGGCAGTTCTTCTTCGTTCGTAATTTTGCATTAATCATGTCTGATTTAGTTGCTCTTCCACATTCCAAGGACGCCATGGTTTACGTTCTTTCTTGTTCGAATATCTCGACTCATAGCGATGGTAGGTTTCAGGTGTAATCTCTGATGCCACTGCTGGACAAAACTTCAGGATGATTGACACATCTCCAACTACCTGTCTTGCCAATGTTTCAAGATGATTTCTTGTCAGAATTCCAGGATTAGGTTTCATGGTCTTGTAATCCTGTAGAAGATCTTCTATGACCTGCTGTTGCTCCGCAAGTTTTCTCATGTATCTCCAGATCCTAAACTCGGATCCTATCTGGCCAAACTGGTTTCGTATACTCCTACTCACTAGACCTGTCTTGAAATGGGGTGACAGAGTTGTTCGGAATACTCCCTTCGGATGTGAGATGACATCTACACTCAGTTTAGTGATAAAACGGTCTTCCAAAGGACCCACAGTAATGAGCTGTTCTGGGGCTTCTATCCCAAGAGCCTGAAGAGTCTGGTCAGAAATAGAAACATTGGACCAATCCATGTGTAATTGCTTTGCCCTCAGGACCATGGCCTGAGTGAGTGTCTTTAGACCTATGAAGGGACGTAGGAAGGACTCTGTGGTCTTCTTCTTTACAATATATTTGTCAATCTTGGATGCAGTTTCACGATAGGGTTCAATCTCAATCCATTCACTTCCTACAGCTCCTCGTTTTACCAGCCAATAGATATGAATTCCACGAGACCCGCTGAATTTTATCGCAGGAGAAGGCCATTGCAGCTGAGTTCCAAGTTGTAGGATTGCATCGACTAGCGTACATTGTAGGGACCAAGTAACCTCTGGACCAAGTAGAGACTGCAATAACCAACGAGAATCTAGGTCGATACAGACCTTACCAACTTCGTTGTCTATAGTTTCACATGAACTATAGAATGCATAGAATCCATTCTCCTCAACAAGACTGATGACATCTGAGGGGGTGTTGATCGAAAGGTGCTCTTTGGAACCCTTGTTGTATAGGTATCGCCTAACTGTCTTCTCTCCCCTTTGAGCCTTGTCCGCCTTCATGTAGAATCCCCTGCACTCCTCCACAATTTGCTCTGCAACTCCAGGGGTATGAAAGTAGTCAATGGCTTCAGCACGGTTGTCCTCACGCAACCAGTGTTGCCAAGGAATCTTCCTTCCTTTTTCTTGGTGAACTATCACATCATCAGGATTGGGAGGAATTGTAGCCCAAGTGGATAGATTTGCACTCTCAGCATACTGGAACCAGTCCGGCGTAATCATCTTGAGTAGAACTCTCAGCACCATCATCGTGGAGAGGAATGACTCACGGCAAGGTATAGACACCTCGATTGATCTGAGTAGTTGATACTGTCCCTTTCGCACTGCTGTAGTGATTCTATGAGGCAGTGTACTGTAAGCAAAGTCCAACACATTGAACATACTAGATCTGAGGTTCGTGATAGCCCAGTCAACATCACTGAATCGTTTGTGTATCTTTTCTGTCAGTTTCTCAACTCGGTGGTTCCATCCATAATTGGCGCTTTCCAACAACTCTTGATCAGGATAGACCAAATCAAGTGTACAACCTACATATCCGTCAATATGATTCTGAGATGCAAAGTCAGTAAGAGCAGTTATCGCATTGTCAACTAGAGAGTCAAAGTCAATGATCCTATCGAGAAGTTTGATATCATAAGTCCGGGTCGTTTTGTAGGTCACTGAATCATCTCCAGTCTACATTTTCAGCAAATCGGAAATTCTAAGCAATTTTGGATACGGCGAGTGTCAATTTACGCACCTGTAGTTGCAAAAACAATACTTTCGGACATGACCCTACATAGTGTAGTTGTTTGGGGTGCTTATTAGGTGTCGTTGAGCACAGTAATGGGTTTTGTAGGTCCTTTTCAATGTCAAACAATACTTGATTTTGGTGTATAAGATGTGTAAAACAATAGTTCTCAAGAATGGTACACGATGGAAATCTGTCGGAGAAGCAGGAAATCATCACATCACCAATGGTGAGATGGTACTCATTTGCCCATCGTGTCACAAAGCGTATGTAGTACAAAGCTGACCATCTGTCCGAATGGTAATAAGTCGCGAAACCCCAAGATGAAACATGACTAGTGAGAACCGTCTCTACGGAACAGCAGGTGTGGATGAGGCTGGTCGAGGTCCAATGATTGGACCACTGGTCATTTGTGGAATATTAATAGATCCGGAAAAGATTCCTGAGCTAGAAAAAATAGGTGCAAGAGATTCAAAGACACTATCACCATCTCGACGTCTGACTCTGAACAAGAAGATTAGAAGCATTACCAGAAGAGTTCAGATCAGAGCCGTATCAGCAGCTGCCATCGATCAACTGAGAAAGCGGACAACGTTGAACGAGATTGAAGTTACAGAGTTTGTTTCTGTAATCAAGTCTTTGAAACCACAGAAAGTATATCTCGACGCTGCAGATGTGAACGCAAAGCGTTTTGGAAACAAGATTGGTGATTTGAGTGGCATAACAGCCTTGGGTGCAGTAATCGTTTCAGAACACAAAGCTGACTCAAAGTTTCCTATTGTTTCAGCTGCATCTATCCTAGCAAAGGTTGAGCGTGACCGTATTATCGAAGAGCTGCATATGAAGTATGGAGATTTCGGTTCTGGATACCCCTCTGACCCAAAGACAATCAGCTTCGTAAGAAACCTGTTCGAGAAGGGTCTTGTATTGCCACCAATTATACGACAGAGCTGGGATTCGGTTAGGAAAATTCGCGAGTCGGTAGAACAGTCGACACTTGACTAGTCTTAGCTACTGATTCGACCGCTCCTCAATTATCTTCTTGAGCTCACGAGGTTTATCAATGTGGTCTAGCTCAAGCTGGCGAATTACAGGAAGATCTGATACACACTCTTCAGCCTGCCCCTCTTCAACAATGAGGACAGCATTTGATTCCGTTACCTTTGAAACGCTTTTCAGAATTTCAACACGTTTCTTCAGAGACTGACTCCTAATTGATCCAACTCCTGACATAAGTGGAAGGCCATCTTCCTTTGCTGCAATGTGAAATGGTGCTCTGTCAGTCCAGAGTACTCGCATCCCTAATCTTTCAAAGAAATGGTTCACTCTTAGCTCCAAATCCGGAATGTCCTGTGGACTGACGGGTTGTTTCAGGGTCTTCTCATCAATACGTCCATGCAGCAAGTCTATAGGAATTATCAGATCTGTTTCGAGAACTTCTTCTAATCGCTCAGCGATGTCTGTACTTACCCCCATCTGATCGTTCTCATATGCAAGCACTGCTCTGGCTGAAACCTGAACACATTCCGCCAGTCTACCTGTGGATAAGTTCTGTTCCAGTCTTGCCTTGCGTAACTTCTCACCATCTATCGCTACAAATCGACCACCTTTCTGACTGAACTCTCTGGGCATCTGCTCTTCCGCAATCATGCTTTGAAAACTGGGTGGTGCGATAGTAGATACTCCATACCGTTTATACACAACTCCAGGGTCAAGCTCCCCTTTTCTGGTCTTTTCTCCAACTACCAAGGGTGTTGCATTGAAGAAATGTGCAACGAGTTGCAACGCCATCGCATCATGGCTGGTGAGTACATCGATGTTAGCTAGTACTTTGACAAGAATCAGTTTGTTTCCCTTACGGGCAACCAGATCAAAGCAACTAGGTCTCACATCACACTGTGAAGAGAGACTGAACCCAGCATCTTCTAACTGTGAAATTACCTCATTTGTTAGCTGGGTACGTGCTTTTGTCAACTTAGACTCCATGCTCTGTTCCGTGTTGAACCTTTTTCAGCCTATCTAATGGTGAAAACAACTCAATTTTCGGCAGTTCGTAACTCTTTTCCTTTGGTTGTCATGGTAATACCGATGGTTGTGGTAGACGGCAGTTTCCGTCTTAACAACTGAACCTGAGGACGTGCAAGTCGTTCTACTGGTTGCCAGCTCCCAAGCTCCTCCCAGCTTAGGTCAACATATCCTAGGACTCTATGAATCGTGAACAGCTCTACCTTGCTTCCTGCAACTGTATAGATTCCTTCCCCGTAATCCAATCTACGTAGAAGAACGATAGGAAGGAGAATATCATCGTGGAAATTTGGAGGCACCTCTGTCGCTAATTTCACAAGCTCCTCCTTCCTGAATTCGGAGAACTGCCCATCCCGAGTTTTGAATTTTGGCGATTCTAATCCAATCAACTCAGAAAGGGGATGTTTAGCTTCAGGCAGATGATCATTGAGAGTATCGATATCTCGTTCAATCATTTTCTCAATAAAGGGACTCACTTTAGTTCCTCCGATACTCTACAAACAATGAACCTGTGGTCCTTCTCAAGGGGATTCAAATCCACATTTTCCACTATTTGTAATCCAAAGTTGTCCAGTGTTGCTATCTCTTTGCTATAGATCTCATCAAGACTTGATGCTGAGTCGATACTTCGAGCCTTGATTGCCAACATGCCCCATGCACCGAAAGAGCAGAAGGTCTTTAGATTCTCATAGAGAATGTTTGCTTGATCAGGCTGGGCTACATCCTGATACACCACCTCTATGGGTCCTGCAACGACAGATGCATATCTCGTGGGATGTCGCGCATCTTCGATGATTGGGAAAATATTGGTTCGATCTGCAGCCAGATGAACAAGGTTTCGAGCTGTTCTTTCAGAAAACTCGACAGCATAGATTGATCCATTGTTGCCAACAATGTCAGAACAGTGACTCACTGTTGTTCCTGAAGCAGCTCCTAAGTAAAGAATCTTTGATCCAGGCTGAATTGGCATTTCTGAGAGACCATTCCTCAATGCAGCAGCTAGTTTTGATCTTCTAGGCGACCAGACTCTGTATTCTTTGTTTTCGATGTTGATGAGTTTCTCCCCGTAGACACTTGATCCTGGTACAAGAGACTGAGTGCAGAATGATATACGATCATTATCCTTGATCGAAAAGACTCCCGGAAATTTCGATTGCGAAACATTCATTGTCCACGCCCTCCGTGTCTTCTTTTTGGTTTTCTTCCTTTTCTAATCTGTTTCTTCTTTTGAGGAGGTTTAGGTTTGGGTGGAGGTGCCTCAGGATTCTGTCGTTTAATCTCTTCAACTCTTGATAGGAACTCTTCTCTTAGTTTTTCACCTACATTTCTATCAGAATATGCATCAATCCGTGCTGCAATAGACAACTTTCCAGCCAAGGATCTGGCGATTTTACCCCTCTGCCAGTATGGTGCAGAATTCACTTCAGCCACACGATAGATTATTCCATGTTTTGGAGGGTCCGTACCAGTCTTAAGACTCCTAAAGAGTGCCTTTTCTGCTCCAAATACCTGAACTGTACTAGATGGTTTCTGTGCCAGGTCTTTGAGAGAACCAGCCAGACTAATCAGACGCGCTCCAATCAGAGGACCTGCTAATGCGCTCAAATTTGGTGCAACGGTTGACATCATTGAAGTGATGTATTCTTCAAGTTCAGTCCTCGTATTATACAAATCATCCACAGTATTTGCAAGCCGACTAATAGCCTTGAGATCTGTTTCTGAGAATTCTGCTCCAATATCCCCTGTAATCGCTTTCATTATCTGTTCTGCAACAGTAGGAGTGACTCCTGCAGCCTTAATTTGATCTTTTGTGATTGAGGATTTCCCTGTACTCGCATTTAGAATGTGGGCAAATTGTTCTTGGTCCTCTACAAGTCTACTAAGAGAGGGATGGTGCAGGGAGTACCACTCACGCAGGCGCATCACAAGCAAGTTGATCGACTTGTCAATCTCATCAACAGCATCTATCGCATTCTTCACAAGGACATCTCTCTCCTCACTTGCTGCGCTTATCTTGCTCTTGGCCAATCTAATTGAAACATCACGCCTGAAAGCAGAGATATCATTGGATGATGAAACGATGCCCTCACTGATCAAATAGTTGTCTTGGCCATCTCTAAACCACCGTGGTGCAGCACCTGCTTCGACTCGTACCTTGAAGTCTTTGACCTTCGAAAGAGCCCTTGCGAACATAGGGTCTTCAACCACAACATCTTCTGCTTTTAGACTGCTCAGTGCAGATTTCAGATAGTCAGTAAGTTCTTCATTATTTACTGCCATCAGATTTGATGCTGCAACGTCTGAATCAGGGTAAAACAGGTGTTTCGAAGTAACTTCCCCTTGTTCATTAACAATAAAGACTCCGAAAGCTGTTAGTGTGAGATAAGTTGGCACTACAAAACCTTCCTAGTGAGTTCTGGCTGCAAGGTCAGTTGATTTGCGGATAAGTGTGTCCATTGTGCTTATTACCGACTGGTAGTAAGGTCGGAGGAGGTGAACACTTGAAGATACAGGGGTACTGGCTTGCGTCAGGTATCTTGGGAGTCACAGCATCAACAATGAATCGTGTGCTTGAATCAGGTGCGGATGCTGTTGTTACAAAGTCGATAGGTGCTAGTCCCAGAAAAGGACATCCAGGACCTGTCATAACATCATCGCATGGTGGTCTCCTTAATGCAGTTGGACTGACCAATCCAGGGATTGACGCTTTTAGTGACGAGATGACTATATTGAGGACGATGAAAGTACCAGTCGTGCTCAGCATCTTTGCTAATACTATACAGGAAATCTGTGATGTAGCAAAAAAGGGGGAGTCCATGAAGCCACAAGCTATCGAGCTGAACCTTTCTTGTCCACATGCCGAGATAGGCCAGATTGCACACGACCCTGAGATGACCAGGAAATATGTGGAGGCCGTCAAAAATACAGTAGACTGTCCAGTCTTTGCAAAACTCACCCCAAATGCAGCTGACATCTTAGCAGTGGGTAGGGCAGCAGAAGAGGCAGGAGCAGATGCAATTGTTGCTGTAAACACTGTCCGAGCAATGAAGATTGATATCTACCAGATGCGCCCTGTGCTTGGAAACGAGGTTGGAGGGCTTTCAGGAGCGCCAATATTTCCAGTAGCTGTCAGATGTGTCTATGATTTGAGTCAGGTCCTAGACATCCCAGTGATTGGTGTCGGAGGTGTTTCGACCTGGCAGGATGCAGTAGAAATGCATCTAGCAGGTGCTAGTGCTATCCAGATTGGTACTGCATTAATTGATGGACTAGATGTCTTCTCAAGAATAAAGAATGGAGTCAAAACTTACCTGAAGGAGAAGGGACTCTCAAAAACTTCTGATATTGTGGGTGCAGCCTGGAGGTCTGAAACATGAATATTGAGAAACTGATGGGCAATCAGGTGTCCTTACAGGTTTTCAATGTACTCAAAGAAACAGAAAGATCTCGGACGATTAAAGTGAAGATATCAAACCCAGAGTTTGAAGTAGCACCTGGTCAGTTCTTTATGGTATGGATCGCTGGAGTCGACGAGATTCCAATGAGCATCTCTTTCTGGGACCGACCAAACCTGGGAATCACAGTACTTCCAGTCGGTGAAGCCACATCAGCACTAGCATCACTCAAAGAAAGAGATTGGATTGGACTGAGAGGACCTTTTGGGTCGTCATTTGATCTGAACTCGAAGAAAGCCCTGGTGGTAGGCGGAGGCATTGGAATGGCGCCTTTGAGACCGTTAGTCTACAATCTACTCGAGAGGAAATCCAGTGTCACACTTTTGATTGCATCTAAGACCAAACAAGAGTTAGTATTTTTTGATGAGTTCACCAGACTTTCTGATAAGAGATTCACGCTGAAGGTATCGACTGATGATGGGTCTCTAGGGTTCAAGGGATTTGCAACAGAAGCTGTTCGTGAAGAATTAAACATCCAAGACTTTGACACTGTGTATACTTGTGGCCCTGAACTAATGATGTTTGGACTCTTTGAACAGACCAAGAATCAAAAGGTTGGATTTCAAGCATCTCTCGAACGGTTCATGAAGTGTGGGTGCGGTATCTGTGGGACTTGTGCCATGGACCCAACCGGTACACTGGTCTGTGTTGAAGGACCTGTG
Organism: Candidatus Thorarchaeota archaeon; assembly: GCA_048882045.1. GTDB lineage: Archaea > Asgardarchaeota > Thorarchaeia > Thorarchaeales > Thorarchaeaceae > SMTZ1-45. The sequence goes on from JBHLRZ010000002.1 coordinate 107,238, forward strand.
TATTCCAAGGAACAACTTTCTGAAATCACAGAGTTTGGTAAGTACCATCGAGATTCAATGGGACTGAAGAAAGAGTTGTAGGTTATGTGGTGGGGCGAGTGAGATTTGAACTCACGATCGACGAGTTTCGCCGACTGACGACGGTCATGTTGACCCGTTAGTTTTGGATGCGAAGTGCATCCAGATCTGGAGCCCGTCGCCATACCGGACTAGGCCACCGCCCCGTGTTGAGAGTCACCACAGGTGAACGGGATAAGAACTTTTCGTCAAAAAACTGGAATCGGATAGGCGGAATATGGGCTAGGTATTTGAAAGGAGTTTGGGCTGACGCTAATAAGGAGCACTAAAGCACGGAACCAATATCACCCATATTTGCAAAGATTTCTCATTTTCAAAAGGTCAAACTATCACTTTCACATCTTGTATCCAGATAATTCGTTTTCACTTACATAGAATCAAGTGATTGAAAAATGAATAGACCAGAAAGCGCAGGAATACCAGAGCCGTGGTAGGTTCGATGGAATTTCAATAGGTAAATGACGTCGTCCCTCTTTGAGGACGACACTCAGTTATTTTTCATCAATTCAAACTTGATAGTTTGAAAGCAATTCTAAAATACACTTAGTCATGTTTCTTAGTGTGCTTCTTGGGAGTCACTGTTGATGTCGAATATTGACATAGTCGTAGATACTTGGATTACTTCAGACGAGGTGAAAAAAGGCACTCTCAATGTCAAAGACGGTGAAGTAAAAGTAGTCTTAGATTCAGGGAAAGTGATTTCTGGCAAGAATAAGCCCAACATCACATATTCATTATTGAATTACTCCGGTGGACCACTCAATAGAATATTTCTAAATCCAATTCTAGTAACCGAGTTGTCCTACTCGGCTGACATCGGACAAGTCGCAGAGGACATCTTCCCTCCATCTTCAGGAGGGTTCTATGGACGAATTCGATCGGGTAAGGAAAAGGCTGTTTTCATCATTCAGAAGATAGTCCATGACACAAGACTTTGGCTCATCATTGGAAACTCTCAAACGGGTAAGATATTCGAAACCCAGATTATTCAGCCATATGAAGCGGAAGCACTTGGATTGACTGATGATCAAGAGATACTAGAATCGTGGGATAACGAGTTATGGTCCGACAAAAGAAACTTGTTGGAAAGAGAGATTCTCAACATTCTTGATGAACCTTCTCCCCATTGGGATATTATTTCAAAACTCTTTGTAGGAGCAGATGTTTCTGATGATCTAGTAAGGGAAAAAACTATACAAGAAACACTAACTCAACTGGTACCTGACTCCTTCCCTGAAAATGCACGTGTCCATCTAATGGCATTTCTAGCTTATGTCATGATGGACAGAATAGAGATTGAAGATCTTCTTGATCCTTCTTCTCATCTTTATGCAGCTCCAATGTTTAGCGCACTAATCCAAGGGCACCTTAGATCCAAGGTTGACAATATCAAATGGCCTCCCTATTTGGACCTTATTCAACAATCAGCAAGTGGACAGATTGGACAACCTAAGAGGACACTGCCAGAAACAGCAGACAGTTCCTTGAGGGTATTGTGGCAGAAGATGATTGAGTCATTTCCCAAGTGGTTTGGAACTGCAATTAGTAGTGCACAGGAATTGAATGAAGCAAACAAAGTAAGGCTTCGACTACCAATCACGAAATATCAGGCAATGAAATCAAAGCGATTGATGAAGAAACGAATAGCAGCAATGACCTATGGGTTGAGAGTTGGAGGTCACGTCAATCCAAAAACCATTGGACTGTCAGAACTTGTTTATGTTGGCGTGGCATATAGATGGCCTCACCGACATATGAGGTACATTACTCGCTTGGGAGAAGTGAGTGATAATCCACCGCATCTACAGGTTATTACCGCACCCCCTTCTGCTGTAGAGCGAATTATTAGAACACTCCCAACTTGTATCAAAATTGCGTGGTCAAAACGTGCTGTTAATCTCACACTTTATGACATTGAATCGGATAGTTGGAACATACCCATTGAAAAGATATTGACTTCAGCTAATGAACCGTTATCACAGCGAAGAATTGTTAGACGGTTCGGTAGCGTTGTTAGCCCGAAAATTCATCAAGTGACTTCTGTTGAAACCAAAGTATTGGGGATCGCGTCTAGTTTGGTGAATCTTGAAGATTTCGAATTTCCAGGATATTTCAATTATTGGGATTTGACAAGAAAGAATGTTTCTTCAATCATCATGAAATTGCAAAAAGAAGGAGTTCTTGACATATCCTATGAGGTTGCTGATCCACGTCTTGTATCACTGGCAACAATCATCCAAGGAAACAACGAGCAAGTCACATCAATAGTGAATGCTCTGCTAAGTTATGCACCTACCTCTGTAGCTATGTTGAACGAGCAGTTTGACACTGGGGTGGTAATGTCCAAGTTTCCTGAAGACATAGCCTATATTTTGGCTTCCAAATTGACCCAATTAGGATTGGAGGCGAAATTAGGAATAAGATGTATGAGACCGCGGACATTCCGTAGTTACACTTCAACACTCTATCATCGTCTTCTTCAACCAGATAGTACATGGGACGACGATGTGAGTGCCTTTCTCTCACAGGCTAGATCAAAGAGAAGAGAGCTGTCAGAGAGTAATGCTTAAAACCAAACGGGAAGACCCAACGTCTTGATGGCGGCCATAGGGAGCCGGGAAACACCTGAACTCGGCCGAACTCAGCAGTTAAGACGGCTCTCGTTCAAGGAAATGTGCGCTGCGCGAGCGCGTGACAAGCCTTGAAGCTGCCACATTCTCCTTCTCTAATATCTTGTACAAAAATGTAGAGATGGAAGTCATTAAAAGAACAACGACAGAAACCGAGCTTGATATTGATGCAGCTAGGAGAAACAAGCGAATTAGGTGTACTGATCAACATCGGATTCTTTGCATTCATTATACTCTTCAGTCTCTATGGAGCAAAGTTCCAGATCTGGCAGTACCTGAAACAGATTGAAGCAGGACTGCACGAGTTCAAGAAGATGTTCATAGAATCTCGACAGATTGCTATTGACTCTTTCAAGGAGTATGGCAGGTCTGAAGAGGAGGTCGCAAAGGATCTAGACCGTTGGATGGACTATTTCACCATCATGCCTGTGGACCTGGATCCTGCTGGTATCCTCAAGAGACTAGACCACCTTCTAGACGAACGGAGGGACAGGTTCCAAGAGTTCGTTGCAGAGGTTGCACCTGAGTCCAGTGTAGGGATGAATCAGAATTTGGAGAACACTCTTGAAGTAACTCAGGTTCTAGGGCTCATCTATAGGGTCGTTAGGCACTTCTATCTCTTGGGTAAGAAGACTGGCAGTCAGCTCATGATAATGCAGGTCCAAATGCAACTACCAGACTTATTGAGGCTAGCCAAGGCATACTTTGATGCTATCAGTGCTTTCGCTGATGGAAAGCCTATTGGAGATGGCATTGGCCCCCTCGTTGTTACCAAGTTTGCTAGAGAGTATGGAGCAACACCTGAGAGCTATAATCACGAGATATCTCGTGAAGTGGGGTACTACAAGGTCGAAGCCGAGGGTAGAACAGTCTACGCCATGAGGGCTACCGGTCCTGGAGGTACAGTAGGAAAGCCAGGAGCGGCGGTCAAGAAACTTGTTGACAAGTATGGCGACAAGGTCACCCGAATTATCACAATCGATGCTGCATTGAAACTTGAGGGTGAAGAGCTCGGACGAGTATCTGAGGGGACTGGAGCGGCTATAGGTGACCTAGGTCCAGAGAAACACGCTATGGAGCAGTCTGCGACAGAGCGTGAAATTGGCATTGAAGCAATCGTCATCAAGGAAGATGAAGCTGCTGCAGTAGGTATAATGGACAAACGCATCCTTGATTCTGTCCCTGAAGTGATAGAGCGAATCAAAGCATCAATCCTCAAACGTACAAAGCCTGGAGATAGTGTCATCCTCGCTGGGATTGGAAACACAATAGGCATTGGTCTGTGAGGTGCACTAGATGGGAATAGCAGGAAGAATTTTTGGACTAGCATTGGCTGCCAGTGGATTCTTTATTCTATGGTTTGGAATGGGTTCTCCCGCAGATCCTCTCTCCTATGTCTACTCGTTTATCGGAATGATTGTCATGGCCATGGGATTTGCCTTTTTGACTTCAGGAAGCAAGAAAGACGAGAAGAAACCTCCACCACCGACTGTGACCGAGATCAGATGTAATAGCTGTGACTTCAAGGAGATTCGTGATTTTCAAAAGGGGGACTATGTTCTAAAACCAGTTGAAACCACATGTCCGAAATGTCAGAGTCCTATGACAATTGAAGGCGTGTACATCGTACGAGAAGAGCCGGACGAAAAAGACAGAATCTAGTCTGATTTGGTAAGAATGATAGGACCGTCCTCTGAGATATAGACTGTGTGTTCGGTCTGACTTACAGGGCGGTTTTTCTTCTCTATCTGAATTGGATATCCACGAATCACTTGTTCTTTAAGCAATTTTTTGATCTCTTCTACTACATCGATGTCTTTGCTTCCTGTACCAATCCAGCGTAATGCAAAGGGATAGGGTCCATATTTCTCACGAAGATATTTTCTTAGTTTCTCAGTGGTACCTTCGAGTTGTTTGTCCAATCCAGTATTTGCAAATATGTAGACATACTCACTATCAATCACTGTTCCTGTACCACTAGTTGCAAAGGGTTCGACTGCATAGTACTCTCCCACTTCGATGGTATCTTTGGTTTTCTTTCTAACATTCGGAACGATTTTCCCAGCATGAAGTCGATCCCTCCTCAGTTCATGTCCAGATAGGTTTTTGATAGGTCTGAGACCGTATTCCTTAATCACCTGTTCAATTCTTTTACCCACATCACCAAGATTGGTTTCTGGCCGCATTATTTCAATGGCTTCTGTTAGGGCGTCTTCCGTGGATGCTACAAAACCCTCAAGTGTTTCGTCAATATCAACCGTGGAGGCTGTATCTGCGATGTATCCATCTACGACAACTCCCACATCCAGCTTCACCAGTCCAAACTCCGGAATCTCACTTTTGTCACCGCGCGGAGATGTACTATGAGCAGCAATATGATTGATTGAAACATTGAGAGGAAAAGCTGGTTGTCCTCCATACTTCTTTATCTTACTCTCCGCAAGTGCACAGATCTTAATGATTCTCTTTCCAGGCTCAATTTCTTCACGTATCTCACTCAGTACTCGTGCTGCTATCTTTCCTGATTTAATGGCTGAAGGATTTGGCTGGTCAGACACAGTACCACCTAGTACAAAAAATGGCTAGCCACTCTTAAGCGGTTCCATGCACGCTAAGAGAGTTCATCGTCACGTCTGGTGGACACAATCGCTCCATTCTCTCCAACAAATATACTATGTTCGAATTGGGATACGATACCATTCTTTCCTTCGTATAGAACAGAGTATCCATGAATTGCTCCAGCCCGCTGAAGACTTTGGATTGCAGAGTCAACATCGATTTCACCACTCTTCGAGTGAATCCATCTTGATGCCCAAGGAAGACTTCCAAACTTACTTCGTGCGATATTTCTTACACGAAGAGTATGATCATCAAGCTTCTTGTTGTTCCTCAGGTCGTTGGAGAAGATGTATGCTCTTGGTCCACTCCTAATCGTTCCATTCCCATTTGTAGCAAAGGGTTCAATCGCAAAGGTCTCTCCAAGACGCATCTTTCCAGTCAGTTTCATTCCGATGTTTGGCACGTTCTTTCCTGCATGGAGAGTCCAGGGTTTTAGTTGGTGTCCTGTGAGCTGATGGACAGGTTTCAGACCGTATCCCTTGATTGTTCGCTCAATCTCTCTTCCCACATCTCCCAGTGAGATATCTGGAACTATCACATCAATTGCAGCATCCAAGGCATCTCTGGCGGCCCCGATGTAGTTCTCATAAGAACCATCAAGGTCTACGGTGATTGCTGTATCTGAAATATGACCATTCACATGAGCACCAATGTCAATCTTTACAAGACCCTTGTCAGGGAATACTTTGGAATCATTATGGGGGCTTGTGTAATGTGCCGCTTCATTATCAATAGAGATGTTTGTAGGGAACGCAATCCCTGTTGCACCAAACTCGAGTATCTTCTTTTCTGTGAGCTTGCAGATTTTCAGCACTTTTACTCCAGATTTAACCTCGTCCTCAATATAGCTCAATACTTGAGCAGCAATATTGCCTGCCCTCATGAAGTCTGGATGAGGCTTTGTTTCCATGAATTGTCACTATCTAACTCGGTTCCTCTATGATGTATTAACTTTCAGATTGAGCATGATTTGAGGAAAAAAGATAGAAGTTGAAAAGACAGACAGAAAACCGGAGATACTGAATCATGAAGGTCACTTACTTAGGACATGCATCTTTCAAGATTGAAGAGGATGGAATAATCGTCTACGTGGACCCCTGGCTTCAGGGTCCTACTTCACCAATCACAATAGACGATGTTGACAAAGCCGACATTGTATTGGTCACTCACGATCACGCTGACCATGGGTTTGTGGAAGGACGGGATATATGCAAGAAAACTGGAGCTATCTTCGTAGCCATGAATGAACTTGCAATCAAGGCCGGAGATCAAGGTGTAAAGAACATCCACACACTCAACATTGGTGGAAGTGTAGATATTGGAGGAGTGGTTGTGACCCTCGTCCAAGCATTTCACTCATCGGGAGTAGGAGCACCCACAGGATTCATTGTGCGGTTTCCAAGTGGTTCATTCTATCATCCAGGAGATACTGGAGTCTTTGCCTCTATGAGTTTGTTCGCAGAATTATACTCTCCCCTCGACTTGTTTTTTGCTCCCATAGGATCATTTTACACCATGGATGCACATCAAGCAGCACTTGCAGTAAAGTTGCTAAAACCTAGCAACGTCATCCCCATGCATTACAATACATTTCCTGTAATAGAAACGAATCCAGAGAAGTTCAAGGCCCTTGTATCAGAAACAAGTCCACAAACAAACGTGATGATCATCAAACCTGGAGAATCAACAGAGATCTAGAAGAAATGGTGGTTGGTGCCTGTCACCCTGCACACTAACTCCCAGCATCACAGCATCAGAGATTACCTCTGGCTCCACTGAGCTGTCTCGTGTCGGGATTTCTGGCACCAACCGGCCCGCCAATGTACGAAACCGGGGTGACCCGCTCTTCATCTAAAGGACAAACATCCCTATCAAGCGAGTCCGTTATGGCTCATCCTATTGGTGTTTGGCAGGCAAACATTCAGGATGTGACCCGCCCTATGCGCAACACATCATTGGAAAGACCTCAGTGCGCCCTCGTGAACGGGACAAATTGTTCCTGAACAAGAGAATCTGAATTTCTATTGTTATTAGGATTACCACTTGGCGCGAATCCGCATCTTTCAAGTGGTTCTTTAGTACATCAGAGGACAGACTATATGGTGATAGCGACATCTTCAAATACACTCGGGAAACAGCCCCAATGTACAGCATGGAGGGTATAACCCATTCATGCTCTGCAAATCATCATATAATCACATCACAGCGCCACGTGGACCCCGGCTATGGACCAAAAGAATAGTCGGTGAAACACTGCGCAAAGTCTTAGGACGATTATCATTCACAGGATCATCATCACGATTATCATAGCATATGTTCGGGCATGGGTTAGAGTAGTATCAAATGAGGATTTATTCCAATCACAGTCAAGAGGCATAGGCCAGTCCGTGACAAGACGCAGAAGGACATCACCTCGGTCTATACACGAGGGTACGTGGTAGCATGAAATAGGAGACGTGTATAGAAATAGGAACAGACTTCGACCAGAGTACAGCCAAATACGTCATTCGTGCGAGAATAGAAATAGATGGCGTGGTTGACAAGCCTGATGTAGTAGGCGCAGTATTTGGTCAGACTGAAGGTTTACTCGGTGAAGACCTAGATTTACGAGAACTTCAGCGGACCGGTCGTATAGGAAGAATTCAGATTGCCATCAGATCAGCAAAGGGCAAGAGCACTGGTGAGATTGTGATACCCGTTTCACTCAACAAGACAGCCACTGCAATACTAGCCGCGGCACTCGAAACTGTTGACAGAGTTGGTCCTTGCACAGCGAAAGTAATTCTCGAAAAACTTGAGGACATTCGTGGTGCAAAGAGAAGGAAAGTCGTTAGCCGAGCAATTAGCATATTGAAAGGATGGGAAGAAGACATTTCCCCAGGTGCTGACGAGATAAAGACTGCTGTAACAAAAGGAAGCAAGGTTCCTGTGTCCAAGTTCGGACCAGACAACCTGCCTGCTGGCCCTGACCTTGAAAAGAGTAAGGAAATCATCATTGTCGAAGGTAGAGCTGACATCATCAACCTAATGAAGTGTGGAATCACAAACACGGTTGCTGTTGAGGGAACCCACATTCCAAAGAGCGTTGCAGACCTCACAAAGAAGAGAGGCAAGACGGTGACAGCCTTTCTCGATGGCGATAGAGGTGGCGACCTGATACTAAGGGAACTCATGCAAGTAGCGAAAGTTGATTATATCGCTAGAGCCCCTGAAGGAAAAGAAGTTGAGGACCTCACAAGGCGAGAGGTCATAAAAGCACTTCAGACTCATATTCCCGCTGATCAAGCACTTGCACTAGTCAAGGAAAGAAAGACGACCCCTGCAAAACAAAAGAAACCTGCAAAGAAACCTACTCGCACCACTCGGACTCAAAGAGAACCGAGAAGAAGGGACGAAAGGCCTGAACGCCGAGCACCTTCCAGCAGAAGACCTGCACGCAGTGAACCAATACATGTTGACGAAGCCTACAGTGCAAAAATTGGAGACATCAAAGAGGCATTCAAAGCCATTCTGTTTGATGAGAACAAAAAAGTTCTTGTGGAATGTGGAGTCGCTGAACTTGCAAAGACCCTCGAAGCGCAAGAAACAGTTCCGGCAATAGTCTTTGATGGAGTTATAACACAACGTCTTGTAGACATTGCTAGTAAGAAAAACACCGAGTTCTTGATTGGAGCTGCTGTGGCTGACATCGAAAACAAACCCGCCAGCATGAAGATTGTAACATTTGACGATATAGGTCAATAATGAGGCTCAATGAGCCTCATTCCTCTCTTTTTGGCTTACAAGTAATACTCACAATTATCTCATCGCTCATAGATGTTCATCTACAGAGTAGATTAGAGGATCTCCACAGTGACTTCGCTTCTGGATGGACTAGAAACAACCGCACAGGTAGAAACCCCCTCAGATCCTTTCCAGAGAATTATCGGACAGGAGCATGCAGTTTCAATTGTTCGTTCTGCAGTAAAACAGCACAGGCATGTATTACTCTGTGGGGTACCAGGAATTGGTAAATCCATGCTTGCCAAGGCTGCATATACGCTCCTTGAAGAACCGAAAGAGGAGATTCGTCTGCGATACAATCCGTCGCAACCAGACCGACCCGATGTAGTTGTCAGACGCCCTTCTCAGTTGGATGCAACAACAGAACAATCCGGTGTCGTCAATGTACTTGACACAATTTACGCCACACCAGACAGAATACCTTTTGACATATCGATAAAGATGGGATTCAGATGCCCCGCATGCGGTAGCATCTCAACTCCCGAAGAGAGCTCATGTGCAGAGTGTGGAGTTGAGAAACGTTTTGATTGGACTCACGGTGAGTCGTATCACGGACTATTCAGAATGCTGGATGTGGTGAGAGAGCCCGCATTGAAAACAGTGACAAACTTGGAAGACATTGGTGGGCGATCTTATCAGGTCACCTATGAACATACAAACCAGGGTGAAATCACTATTACAAGAAAGGGCTCTGGTGCCCAGATGGATCATCCATCACATGATACAAACCATGAGGAGCGTATTCTTGTTCCGCATAATTCCACTCGTTTCATTCGCGTAAGTGGAGCTAGTCCAGTCGAATTGTTAGGAGATGTTAAGCACGATCCTTACGGGAGTGCCGAATCTCTTGGTCTAGCAGCTCATCATCGAGTAGTTCCTGGAGCAATTCATGAAGCACATGAAGGAATTCTGTATATTGATGAGATTGCAGCCTTAGGAAGTTATCAAAGTCATCTTCTTACTGCGATGCAAGATCGTGTTTTCTCCATATCAGGACACAATCCACTCAGCTCTGGAGCTGCAGTTCGAGTGGATGACGTTCCTTGCGATTTTATCCTATTTGCATCATCTAATGTTGAGAATCTTGTGAATATTCTCGCACCATTACGATCTCGGATACGCGGATATGGGTATGAAGTTATGTTAGACTCTTGGATTCTGAAAAGTGAGAAGACTTGCAATGACATTGTGAGATTTGTTTCTCAAACTGTGGAAGAGGATGGTCGAATTCCTCACATGACTGCAAATTCCTTAGAAATAGTCCTCGAAATTGCAGAGAAGATGGCGTATCAACTCGATGAGGTGAAAGATGCTTTCACTTTACGTTTACGTGAACTGGGGGGTCTCATAAGGATAGCTGGTGACCTCGCAGTCCATGACGAGTGTGAGTTTGTCAAGCCAGAGCATGTCAATCGAGCAACTGTTCTAACCAGAGGAATAAGTGATGAAACTCAATATTACCAAGGACAGAAGACTGAGCCATCTATTAGCAAAGACTATTTCTTCTGACAGACACAGCAGACCGATGATGGTGGCATCTTGAAAATCGTTAAACGGGTCCTCAAAGAAGGCAAGATTGTGCTGAAGATAGAAACCTTGGATGATCTTTGGCATCTTTACAATGTAGTAGGCCCTAGTGACGTCATAATTTCAAAAACATCCCGTCGCATACGAATAGGGGATGAGGATAGCAGGAAACAGGACAGCGTAAGAAAGACCATCGTGCTGAAGTTGGAAGTCGAGGAGGTTTCGTTTCATACATTCTCAAACAGAGTGCGAATCAAGGGGACGATACTCGAGGGTCCTAGGGACCTAGTCAATTTAGGTTCGTATCACACGATAAATATCGAAACTGGAGACACACTGACCATAATCAAGGAGCACTGGCCAGGTTTCATTCTTGACAGACTGAAAGAAGCAGAAAAAGCACAACTTCGGCCCATGTGCCTTATTGTTACTATAGAGGATGGAACAGCCGAGCTGTTCCTAGCCGCAGACTTTGGCATTCGCGAGGCTGTACGCGTCCGTACAACCATTTCCAGAAAGAGAGGGGACCAAAAGTCATATGATGCGACAATGAAGGACTTCTTTTCAGACACCATTCTCGCCATCCGTTCACAACTTGAGCAGCACGAGTTTGGCCTGATTGTCATTTCTGGTCCCGGATTTGTCAAGGATCACTTTCGCGATCAGCTAATCGCAGCAAAGATCAAGGGACTCCCTCCAGTAGTCGTCGAAAGTACAAATTCTATTGGTATCCCAGGTGCCAAGGAGATTCTCTTCCGCGGTGTTATCTCAAAAGCCGTGACCGAACTTAAGGTTGAAACCGAAACTCGCCTTGTGGAGAGCCTAATTGAACACATCTCGAAAGATGATGGCCTTGGAGCATATGGTAATGATGAGGTTTCTAAAGCTGTCCAATATGGAGCAGTCGAAGATCTTCTAATTACTGACAAGAAACTCAGAGAGGGAGATGACAAGACACGTAGATGGATGGACGGATTGATTAGAGCTACTGAGGAGAGCAGGGGAAATTTTCACATCGTGTCCACAGAACATCCTGCTGGTGATCAGCTACAACGTCTTGGAGGAATGGGAGCAATCCTTCGGTTCAAGATAACCCAGTAGTCATAATGGGTCAAACATTGTTTGAAGGCGATCCCAAGTTGGATACTCAAATGCGATGCCAATCTCAATGTCTCCAATATCAGTTATCATATCTTTGAGAGAGTCAGCAATCTCCTCTAGTACCCATGGTGCAATCTCAATCCGATGTCGCTTTTCATCCAGATTAAGCAGGCTTCCAGGAACACCGAACTGATTCAATAATAGTTGATGAATTGATTCCAGATCCGATATTGACAGTTCACTTCCATGAGGAGCTCTTACAACACCCAGTATAACCAGTGGGTCAGATTCATCACGCTCTTCAAACTCACGTATAGTCTTCTCAAGCCTCCGTTCGAGTCTGTTTCTCATCTGCACAGAGTCTTTGAACCGAGCAGAGCAGAAATGTACCGAGAGGTCTTGGAGGTTCTCCTTGGCCCACTCCAAGATACTCAAAGCAGTTGACGCACTACCCTCTATGCTTGCACTCTCCATACTCGTCAGTTTCATTCCAAGAGAAACCAGTCTTTCAAAATTGGTTTCACTGGCCTCTAGTTCATTGATGTTCAGAAAGGAAACTCCAATTTCCTCGGCACGTTTGGCTACTTTGATGAGATTTTCTTCCTTGCCTGGTATAGCTGGAACTTCAATACCGACTAGAAATCCTCTCTCTATTGCACGTTCAATTCCTGACCAATCATCTGTCTGTGGATGGAATCGAATCTCATCAAGTCCGGCGTTCATTAGTTGTTCAAGATCAACATCACTGACATCAGTGAGACTTGTGTAGAGGTGTATGTGAAACTCAGGACCAAACTTATTCTTCAGCAACTGAATATACTCCAGAGTGCGGTCCATTTTACAGAGTGGATCACCTCCACTGATCCCTGCACCCCTGCTCATGATTGCTCTTGCCTCAAAGAGGATGTCGTTTCTGTCAGAAATTGGCACCTCATCAGCAAATACTACATCCTGTCCAGTCTTACTCTGCGAAAGGGGACAATAGTAACACGAACTTTCACAAAGACCAGTTACAAAAAGTACCATCTTCGCACCCTCAGCGCACAACCGACAGCCTGGTGGCACCTCACCAACAACGCGTGAGCCACCTTGAAGTTGGTCAATCTTCCGACTCAAGCTGTCATCTCCTTCTCTTGCGACGTTCAATAGTACGCCTTAGTGCTGGATCACTGTCCTGTAATTGTTTTGCTACCTCTTCAAAACTCTCATCTTCGTCGAGGTTTCTTGTGAGATAGACTCCTGTTCTCCCTACATTGTCACGTCGAGAGAGAACTCTCACACGTTCTCGTGCTATTCCAGTACTGACTTCAAGTCTCTTTGCAATCTTGACCTCATGTCCAATGACCCCTTGTTCTATGTGCCCATAATCAGTCGGTTCTATGAGAATCAGACGTTTGTCAACGCCTAGAACTCTTAGGTTGCTCTCCAAACCAGTTGCATCCATGATGCCTCCCCAGCGATAGAATTCCTCCTCTCTCGGTCTCATTTTGAACAATGGAAATGAAACTACGATATTTCTTGGAAGGTGAATGTGACCCTTGAGGACCATTGATGGTGTGGCTTGGACAAGCTCTCGTTTAACAGACTGCCCAAGAACGAGTTCCAACCTGTAGCTTGACACTTGGTGGAGAATGATGATGTCTATATCAGACGACTTGCTGATATCGCCTCTTGCCACAGAACCGTACACATAGGGGGTTACTGACATTGATTCAATTGATCGCATCGTCTTTATTGCATTCTCTCTTAAATCACTCAGATGGTCCCAGTGATCCTGATCATAATAGACCTGTCTGAGTTCATGCAGTATTTCGGGCTTCTTAGCCACTGGGATTAACCCCCTATCTCTTCCAACATCTTACAGGCCTTACAGATTGGAGATGGAGACGGCATACCACATCTCTCACATACCACTGGTTTCCAAGAGGAAGAGCTTTCAAGAAAGATGTCAGTCATTGTTTCAGCTGATCTCAGAACAGCCAAGAGCGTACCCGGCCTTTTGTGTTCCATTTCGTTCATGAACAATCTCAGGTCGTTTCGATAGGCTTCTCCTGCATATGGACATGGAACATCATGGTATGGTAGTTCGAGATGATGTGCATAAGCTACAATATCTCTCTCTGAGAGTTCGGCAATCGGCTTAACTCGTGGGACCAGTCCTTCAATCGATCTATTACGGGGAACGTTTGTTCTTACGATTCTGCGACTATCTCCTCTCATTATGTTCATAAGGACAGTCTGAGCCTCGTCATCAAGGTTGTGACCCACAGCAATTACATCTGCTCCAATTCGTTTTGCAGCCTCGTTCAATGTTCGTCTTCGAAAAACCCCACAGTAAGAACATGCGCCTAGAGAGTTCTCATTTCTTTTTTCTACAATCTCATCTAAGGAATGGCCAATCAGTTCTTGGAACGAGAGGACCTCAAGTTTGAGATCAAGAGCATTGGTCAACTCTCGAGCGGCTTTTAGTGCCTCATTCCTATATCCTTGGATGCCCTCGTCTACGGTCACAGGTACAATCTCTGAGTTTGGAAAGTTGCTCTCGATTCTATGAAGGACATCAAGAAGTACTGCACTATCTTTTCCACCAGAGATTGCGACAGCTATTCTATCATCTTCTCGAAACATCTTCTGACGATTGATTGTTCTCCGGACTCTATCCAATGTGGTCTGGACTAAGCATGAAATACAAAGCCTCTCTGCAGTATACCTACGCAGATATACCGCTGGTTCTCCACATTTCGAACATCCGGATTGCATCTTGTCGGCTCCAAGACGCAAATCACTTGGATTCTAGTTAAAGATGTTCACATGAACGTTCAAGGCTTGGTCTTTTCGTCTTTCTTCTCTTTCATCTTGATCTCGTCAACAATCTGGACACGTTTGACATGTAGGGCTGCCTTATTGGCTCTGAAACTGGCTGCATGAATGATATCATCAACTGTCCTGTGCCATTCAGCAGGGGATAGAATACTATGAATCTCCTTAAACGACTCGCTCAGACGCTCCACACGAGCTAGACACTCTACTCTGTCCTCAGACAGTCGTTGCTCGTCGAAAATCATCAGAGCATAGCCTTTGAGTGCTTCCCAGTCTACATCGCCATTTGTTTGGAGAAGTATCTTCAGCTTGGCGAGTGGTTCTTTCCAGGAACCCGGAATAAACATCGTAAGGTAGTCAGCCAATGCTTTTCTGGCTCTTTCTCGAACTTCTTGCTTTGTACCAATCTGGTGGGTCATCATCTTTCATCGGACTAACATGCATTTTCATGCTATATTAGGCCCACAGGAACCGAAGAATTCCTCTAGAACAATCCTTTACCCATTATCAGACTCAGAACTATGCTAAGGACTACAATTAGCAATGCCGCAATCCGCACAGGCCACATGATGTATTTGATTTTCTTCTCATCTTTGATGTACAGACTGAGACCATTCGACAGAAGCTTATCTCCATCAAGCGGAGGAATTGGTAGCAGGTTGAACAAAGCCACTGACATAAGAATCAGGTAACACCAGAAGATGACCTGATTCAGATGGAAGACGAACATGGGTGTAAGTATTAAATCCCAGCCTGGCTTTGGTTCCCAGTAGTCTGCTCCATATACTCCCATGTATCCTTTAGATGCATTGAGCTCGCTCGCCGCAAGTATGATCGTCACATCACCATCGAGAGTATGAATTATCAGTCGATCACCTGCACCAGCGTCTTGCATGAATACACTGACAGCAGACCAGTTGGCGATTGTCGTATCATTGAGCCCAATGATGACGTCTCCCACGTCAAGAGCCTGCGCTGCAGGACTCCCATCCTGAAGACTATAGATATATGCACCACTGGGTGGGTTGTAGGCAATCGAAACCAATGGATTGAAGTTCAATAGAATTATGAGAAACACAAAACCCCACGCTAGGTTTGAAAAAGACCCAGCAGCAAGCATCCGCATTCGGGCTTGAGGAGTCACCTTGTTCTCGAACTCCTCCTCGTCAGGTTCTACAAAAGCTCCAAACAGAACTAGAAAGGCAAGAAGTCCTGAACTCTTGATAGTGATATCATCTCTCGATGAAGCAAGACCGTGGGCAAACTCATGAGTCAAGAGTGTGATAGCCAATGCAACTAGCATATACAACAATGGAAGTCCTGTAATTGTTATGCCTGGGATTATTGGCACAACCCCTCCCGCGGCTGCTGGTTGGATGAAGAACTTGAGAAGGTTGTCTCCAAACATCCAAAATGCGAATATCATCCCACCGAAACCTACAACAATACCAGCATTGAAGAATGCCAGTGGAAACTTCTTCCCCATTCTTGTAAGGAATGCATTCAAACGCTCCGTACGCCACATAAAGAAGAATGGCATACCCGCATCAATCCCCTTCTCTTGAAGTTTCTCAATGCCGATTGTCTGTGCGATAAAATAGACAACAAGCCATGCTATTCCTATAATTGCAAAAATTGTCAATGGATCCATGAACTGTCAATCCGAAGGGTCTGTGGCGCGTCGATGTCGCACACGAATATAATGCTTATGTACGAGGTATAAGCCCTCTGACATTGTTTTGTACGAGGCCCAACCACAATCCTCATAAAGTGAGTCAATTTGGCTACCGCTGGTGTCCATCGGGACCCATTACCACTACTCTAGGTAGGCGAAGCGATAATTGCCATACAAACTTGTGATTTCCGATCCAGAAACTGGAAAGTCCATCCAGTACGAGCTAGACGACGCCAAAACAAATGCTCTTGTTGGAAAAGCAGTTGGCGAAATTGTAGAAGGAGATGTCCTCGGACTTCCCGGATACAAATTGAAGATCACTGGAGGAAGTGACACATCTGGCTTTCCAATCCGACCTGATGTTCATGGTAGCGGTAAGAAACGCGTTTTGATACGGGGGACTCCTGGCTTCAGACCAAAGAGAAAGGGAATCGCTAGGAGAAAGACTGTTCGAGGCAGAGAGCTCAGCCCTGACATCTCTCAGGTCAATATGAGAGTTGAAGAAAAGGGTAGCGCACCACTCGAAGAACTAGTCATGCAGCCTTCATGAGGTCGCCTTGACCATTTCACAGGTCAAATGCTCGAACAAACCATAGACTTCTTATGGGCAACGTGAAGAAGGTGACTAACGCCCTACAAGCCGGAAGTGAAGATTAGGTGACCAGAAAGTACGAGGGACAATCAGAAATCAGCATTGGCGCATTGGGTCATGTCGACCATGGCAAGACCACACTTGTTTCATACCTCACAGGAGAGTGGACTGACCGTCACTCTGATGAGATACGAAGAGGTATCTCGATTCGACTTGGTTATGCTGCAACCACTCTGATGAAATGCACTAATTGTCCCGAACCCGAAGCTTTCACTACATCTCACTTGACAAAGGAAGGTAAATGTAACAAGTGTGGCGGAGATCTAGAAGTTCTCAGGGAAATCTCATTTGTTGACAGTCCTGGACACGAGTCACTGATGGCAACATGTCTCAGCGGAGCCAGTCTCATGGATGGTGCAATCCTCGTCATTGCGGCCAATGAGCCCTGTCCAATGCCTCAGACTTCTGAACATCTGCATGCACTCGAAATCGTAGGTGTGAAGAACATAATCATTGTTCAGAACAAGATTGAGCTTGTAACAAAAGAACAAGCAAAGGAACACTATCAGCAGATAAAGGACTTCATTCAAGGAACCGCAGCTGAAAATGCACCTGTCGTTCCAGTTTCAGCAATATTCGGAGCCAATACAGACTTGCTCATCCAGATGATTGAGGAGGTCATCCCCACTCCAAACCGTGATGATGAAGCTCCACCTAAGATGTTCGTAGCTCGTTCGTTTGATATCAATAGACCTGGAACATTACCTGACAAGATACAAGGTGGAGTGGTTGGCGGATCAATAGTCCAAGGAAAACTCGCAGTCGGAGATGAAATTGAGATATCTCCTGGTGCAAAGGGTGAGAAGGGATTCAAACCCATAAAGGCTAAGGTCACAAGTCTATTATCCGGTAGTGGAAACCAATTACAAGAGGCCTATCCTGGAGGTCTTATTGGAGTGGGAACTGCATTGGATCCTGCGTCCACTAGAGCGGACAGGCTTGTTGGGAATGTAGTGGGTAAAGTTGGCAAGATGCCTAAGATAATCGATAAGCTCATGATCAAACCAATCTTGATGCAGCGAGTCGTTGGAACTGAATCTAAGAAACAAGTTGAGAATCTCAGACTCAATGAATCAATGATGCTTGTCTTAGGGACAGCTCCTACTGTTGGTGTGATCACAAGACTTCATGGTGACGAGATCGAACTCACACTCAAACGACCTGTGGTTGCTGAAAAGGGTCAGCGAATGGCTATAGGCCGTAGAGTTGAAAACAAGTGGCGACTAATCGGGTATGCCGAGGTCTAAGTTGCCACTTTTGGTGAATAATATGCCACTTCTAGTGATAATGGACACTAACTTTCTCATAGTGCCTGCACAGTTTGGAGTGGATGTTTTTTCTGAGGCTGAGAGAGTCCTCGAGAGGAGTCTGGATTTTGTACTACTAGATTCAGTCGTAGAGGAAATAAAATCCAATCTTGAAACTGCTAGTAGGACTGAGGCTCGCATGTTTAGAGTTGCATTAGATTTGGTTGAGAGATGCACTTTGGTGAGTGTTGCAGAGATGTCAAAATCTGCTCCAGTAGATGACCAGCTCCTAGAATATACAAAATCCGTAAAGGGAGTTCTAGCTACAAATGACCGTGAACTAAGGGAGAGAGCCAGTTCACAAGGAATCCCAGTATTGTTTCTCAGAGGAAAGAAATACCTCGAACTCGAAGGCTCGATAATTTGAGACCGTGTCACAACGTTTTTATGTTTTATAAAGCGAATCTGCGCTGAGCCGTCGGGTCAAGGCCTTGGGTTGTTCCCAAGTCTGATTGTTCTGATAATAATCGTCCTGCTAGGCAAGGAGCGACAATAGTTGTACAGCATAGTGACAGTAAAAGATGTGGTGCGAATTCCGCCGTCCCAGTTTGGGTCCCCAATGGAAGAGGCAGCCATGTTGCATCTACGAAAACAACACGAGAATGTACTTGATCGCGACGTAGGTCTGATGATTGCAGTCATTGGAATCGACGAAATCGGTCAGGGACGTCTAATGCCCGGCGATGGTGCAACCTATCATTCAGTCACCTATAGAGTGCTCGTGTTCAAACCTCTGCGACATGAACTTGTTGAAGGCAATGTTGTCGAGCTCATGGACTTCGGGGCTTTCATTAGGATGGGTCCACTGGATGGTCTATGTCATGTAAGCCAGATATGTGATGACTTCATCACTCAAGACTCTAAAGGAAATGCCCTGTTGGGCAAGGAAACTGGAAGGACCCTAGCAGAGGGAGACATGGTCAGAGCCAGGGTGACCTCGATAAGCTTTGAATCTGGTAACAAGTCTGGAAAATTGGGTCTCACAATGAGGCAGCCATTCCTAGGTAAGATCGGTCCCGACAGGTCATGGATTGAAGATGATGTGAAGGCTGCACGAGGAGAATCCAAGAAGGACAAGAAGAAGTAAAGGAGTGGATAGGGATAGCGAAAATGAAAGCATGCAGGGCATGTCACTTCCTCACTTCAGAGAACGTTTGTCCAAATTGTAAAGCGACAAACCTCACCACTTCATACACTGGAATTGTTGTGATTCTGCCAGGTCAGAAGAAGCGCGAGGATCCTAGAAAGTCATCCTATATCGCTTCACGACTCAATATCGACAAACCTGGAAAGTATGCACTGAAAGTCCGCTAGACAATGCATTGTCTGTGGTGAAAGCTTTATTAGACAACCTCAGGTCGAACGGTTGGCCCACCCCGGTTGTGGTCTGACTTTCGGTAAGTGATTTCAATGAAAATCGAAATTCTAAATGAACGGGAAAACAAGCCTCTAGCTAGGAGAGAGATTGACTTCAGAGTCAACCATGCTGGAGCCAGCACTCCTAGTCGTGCAGACGTTCGTGCGAAGATTGTTGCACAGTTTAATGCTGACAAAGAGAGTGTGATAATTAAGAGTCTTGACACAAAGTTCGGAGCCGGGATGACCGAGGGCCATGCCAGAATCTATTCTGATCCTGAACAGATGAAGAGAATTGAACTTGACCATATCGTCAAGAGACATGAAGAGAAAGGGGCTGAGTCCGAATGACAAAATCACATGAAATGTACAAAGTAGACAAGTCGGGAACTATTACTAGGACCAAAAGGACATGTCCCCGTTGTGAAAAAGGCACCTTTATGGCCGAACACTTCGACCGTTTTGCGTGTGGTCGTTGTGGATACACCGAGTTCAAACGTAAGGGCAACTAGATTATTCACCGACAATAGCCATTACCCATCTTACAAACAGTAGAACTCCAATTATCATTGTAAGCACTACATCGACAAGGAACACTCCTGAGATGTAGACCTCTGTCCATGCAGCTAGAATGAGCGCAACTGGAAAAGTGACAATGAATGGTAGTGTGGCTACAGTCAATGATATCTCCTCACTGGATACCATTGCATTCACGAGCAAGACTATCCAGATCGCATAGATTCCAACGAGAAGTGCCACCTGTACCAGCAATTTACTCCAACTCTAGTCTTCAGGTCATCCAAACTGCACAACAATGTGTGTATCACATGAATGTGGCTGATGCTCTCCTTTTCAAGTCATATTCAGATTCTACTTATTGCTTAGATACAAATCCAAATTCCTATCTAAAACATGTTGAAACGGAGAGATCTTCATGAAGTTATCAAGACTGAAGATTACAGTAGAGAGAATATTCAGCCCTGAGGAAGTGTTTGGACACGAAATGAAACAAGCGTCGAATGGGGCTTTCATTAAACCATGTCAATTCTTTGAAGTGGGTCAAGAGTTCATCGCAGAGAACAGTTTTTCACGTCCAGAAGGATTCTGTGGGTGGGCATGGCGAGATCTTACTGTTCGACTTACTAAGTTCGATCTAATTGATGATATGGACTGGCCTGAAAAGGACATTACCTACGTAGCCTGTGGAGATGGAGTACGACCAGTCATCTTCAAATTAGAACGTATTGAAGACTAATGGCACAGAAGAAGTTGTAGCAGGTATTGTACAAACACGAATCATTCTCAGTCTGGATATAATTCACTAAAATACACCGTCATATGTCGGCTATAATCTATAATCAGAATCCTGAGTCATTTTGATCATGAGTTCAATGAACATGAAGCTCAGTTTCGCTGATGAAGTGAAACAAAAAGCATTGGAAGTAGGTTTTGTGTCAGTTGGCATCGCTGATGTACACGCACTCAAGGATCTTCCGTATGGTTGGGTCGGGGAAGTACGCGAATTGTACAGACCCGAGAATGAACTCCCAGGTGCAAAATCTGTAATCATGCTGGCATTCAACACTTGGGATCGAGCGTACAGTCTAAATGTTGAATCGTCGAGCTGGACAAACAATGGGGTTCAGCATCAAGACTCTAGATACGCTCACGGCAGCCTGGGCTACGAGGTGATGAAGAACAAGGCTTGGACCATTGTTGAGTTTCTAAATGAGAGAGGATTCAAAGCGAGATGGTCATTAGGAATTCCTCTGAAGACAACAGCTGTTCTATGTGGTTTGGGGGCTCAAGGAAAGAACTCGCTTCTGATTACACCTGAATTCGGACCAAGGGTATTCTTGATAGCTGTTCTGACCTCTGCTTCTCTGACACCAGACAGTCCCTTTGAGGATGATCTATGCAAGAACTGTGATAGATGCATCAAGGTATGTCCTACTAGAGCAATTGAATCCTACAACCCCAGAATTGAACACTGTATGGTGTATCATTTAGAATGTCCCGATTCCACAAACGTTCCTGACCATGTGAAAGAGAAATCAAGACAGCTCATCAAACGACCAACATCAAACAGCTATATCGAGTGTACAAGATGTGTAGATGTCTGCCCCATCGGGAAGGGACACGAAAGCAGTACTCAATATTCTCCCTTTCTCAATCTTGCCTGAAAATCACTGGTAAGGTTCCGAAGTAAAGGTGGGATTGAGTGGTCACAAGTTTTCCAAGCTCACATTCGGCTCATAGTTCTTAGATGAAACAACAACTTTAAATGTAAAGTTTACTTTACGTAAAGTGAACTTTACATCACAAAGTGAGTGTGACTGATGTGATTGTCAACAGAATCAAGGAGCTTCGAGAACTAGAGATGTCGAAGGCATCCAATCATGACGATTGGACTCAAGAAGGCCTAGCACGTCGTTTGGGTGTCACACGTCAGACTATAATCTCCATCGAAAAGGGTACTTACAATCCTTCCCTTCTGCTTGCGTTCAAACTTTCACGCATCTTTGAGATGAAAATTGAAGATATGTTCCAGTACAGAGATGATAAAGATGCAAACTGAAATGGGTGAAACCTTTCTGATGTTCTATGTAACACTTGGACTTGTTCTTTTGATCAATGCAGTCATTTTGCTATACATCAAGAGAATCCAAGATGAGCGCTATCTACAGATCTTGGGTTTGGGAGGTCGAAACGCGTTCGTCTTTGTGATGATTATTTTGCCAATAATAAGTGCGTTGCAATTCATGGGTCTTCCTTGGATAGTTCCAGGATTCTCAGTCTTTGTATTATGGATATCCTCATTCTTTGCTCTCTATGGTTCAAGTTACTATTACTACAGGAGTTAGATGAAACAAGGAGGAACAATGACAATGAATCGTAGTCTAAAGACAGCCCTGAGTATTGTAGCAACTGTAGCAATTGTTTTTGTGATACTTTGGATTCTAGGTTTGTACAATCTGAGTAGCTATGGTGGAGCCATCGGAGGTATGGTTGGTGGTGTTCTTGGAGCGAGCTATATGCGGCGTTTCTATGATGAGCGGTTCACACAGATCATGAATCTCGCTGCAAGGAACGCCTTTGTCTTTCTGGTGATCATCCTCCCTCTGACTTCCATTGTTCTTGTTTCAGTTGAAGAAGTCACACTTCAAATCGCAGCAGGTCTTGTCGTTGTGCCGTGGATATCCTCGCTCATCATTCTCTACCTGTCGCTGTTCTATTACTATCGAAAATAGACTCTGTTCGAATAAGAAAAATGGTAGCGGGTAGCGAAACAAGAATAGCAAAATTCAACTCAGATTCATCACGTATTTCCACCACCAATGCAAATCTTTGATCCTGCAACTGGCATAGTTGCAATCCTCGCTGGAGTAATACTCTCCTCGCTCATTGGTGGATTGTGTCTTAGGTATGTCTACAGAAACTCAGACCATTTGTTTGTTGGTGTAATGATAATCATCTTGGGATCTTTTGGGGTCTTCTGTACTCTATTTGCATGGTCGTATATATTCTCACATGTAGATTCATTCCTCCCTATAGGAGCTAGAATGACAATCCTCGGATTGGTAGTTCTACTTCCAATAGCCATCGGATTTGTTACTACATCGGGTTTCAATAGAACGAATAAGAAAAATGGTAGCGGGTAGTTTGAAAGGCAAGCTTCTTGACTGCCTTAGTAAAGTAATGGTCTTGAAAGATTAATATGGTTAGAATTATCAGATGATACTAGGGCATGCAGGACTAAGGAATCTAGCAACAAATTTGATGTCTTTATACAGAATCGTGGAGGAGGATTATTCATAGTTGAAGGCAAAGATGAGCAGCTAGAGAAAGAGCTCTATGACCCGATAATAGCAGTGCTCAGAGAACGCTTTAGTGAAAAAGGTAAGTGCATATTAGACACAACCGATCGACTCTTACATACTGATAATAGGATAAATCTAGATAATGTGGCACTTCTGTCCCTTAGCGTTGAGAGAAAGTTCCCTGATCTGATAGGATGTCTTGACATCAGTGAAACGATATTTTCAGAGGAAAGTAGACTGATTGTGGTAGAAATAAAGAGAGGAGTTTTGACTCTTGGGGATTTATACCAAGTAAAGATGTATGCTGAAGTACTTCAGGCTTACTACGCGATTCTGATATCTCCTAGTGGGTTTCAGAGAGAACAAAGAAAGGCCATTATCGAAATTCCCGAACTACTCAACTTTTGTGCTCAGGAATATGATCGTCAGATTGTAGTGATGTATTGGAGAGAAAATACTCTTGAAATAGATGAGGAATTATATTATGAGGACCCATTAGAAACTTAATTCCTTATCAGTTGAGATAATGTAGAGGGGTGAAATGAAAAGAAGAAGTGGTAGCGGGTGGAGGATTTGAACCTCCGATCTCGGGGTTTCCGAAGCGGGAGCTCAAAGCGTCATCGCTTTATGAGCCCCGCGGGATAGGCTTCACCCACGTGCGGACGAATCCACACAGGACTGGCTTCCCCAACCCGCTTTTATTTAACCGTTCGTTTGAACAAACACAGCGACCGAGTCTGACGACCCCAACCCGCTATGCTTGGACTGGGGTTTGCTAGAGGGAGTTTTAAAGTTATTCGTAGGAATCTGAGAATCGAATATGTTATAGTCGCGGAATGTTATGATATTGGAAACACATAGGGCAAATGAGGTGTTTACGTGAAGATTTCTGAGAGTGTCTTGGATGCGATTGGGAATACATCCTTAGTGCAATTGAAGAAGGTGGTTCCTGACAATCATGCAAGAGTATTAGTGAAATTGGAGTGGGAGAATCCAACGGGGAGCATGAAAGACCGGATGGCCCAGTCCATGATTGAAAAGGCGGAGGAAGATGGAAGATTAAGTGCTGGTGGTACTGTTGTAGAGTATACAGGAGGAAGCACGGGCACATCGCTGGCATTGATCTGTGCTATCAAAGGATATCGTTTCCAAGTTGTTTCCTCAGATGTATTCAGTCAAGACAAGCTAAACCACATGAAGGCATTGGGCGCAGAACTGACAATCGTCCCAAGTAGGGGACTTGGGATTAGGAGAGAATTAATCGAGGAGATGATAGAAACCGCTCAAAAACTGAGTGATTCTCCTGGTACCTACTGGACAGACCAACTGAACAACAAGGACAATGTGTCGGGCTATTTTCCGTTGGGTGAAGAGATTTGGGACCAGACAGGTGGTAAGGTCGATGCTTTTGTGCATGTGGCTGGGACAGCCGGATCTATCATCGGTACTTCAAGAGTATTGAAGGAGCACAACCCGCAGGTGAGAATTGTTGCTGTTGAACCTAACGAGTCCCCAGTTTTGTCGGGAGGTGAGAGTGGTTCACACGACATAGAAGGAATTGGGATTGGGTTCCTTCCACCCCTCTGGGATGGTAGCCTTGTCGATGAAGTCGTTCGCATTCCAACTGAAGAGGCTAAAGAGATGGCAAGATTACTAGCAAGAGAAGAGGGACTATGCGCAGGCACTTCATCAGGTGCAAATGTGGCTGCAGCCATAAAGGTTGCCAAAGAATTGGGTCCTAGCGCAACAGTAGTTACGCTGTTAGTCGATTCGGGTCTGAAGTACTTGAGTACAGATCTTTACAAATCCAGTTAATTAGGTTCTGGGTCATCACAAGGGCTTCAGAGAGGTGTGTGAGGAAATGGGAGACTCAGAGATAATCAAGAAGTTTCGTCGAATACTTGAAGAATGTGAGGAAGAACATGTATTCAATGGCACAATTCTAGAGCTTGACACACCAATAGACTATGCACCATATCGTGTAAGAGGGATATCTGTTGAAGCAGCTAGTGGACTTCACAAAGTCAGGTTTTCTAGAAACTTTCGAAATGATCTCGACATAGAGATAGCCCCACTGAACATTGAGGATGAAGTTGTGGTCTTTGGTCGTCAGAGCAAGCAGAAAGAGAATGAAACATCACCAATAATCATTCTTCTTCCCAAAGAGAGAACCATGATTCTTGCACGAGAGCGAGAACCAACAGGTTGGCAAGGAGGATGGTCCGAGTGGAGTGTTGTTGGATCTGCTGTGGTTGCTCTGGTTCTCAGCGCAGTAGGGATGTATATAGTGTATTTTGAAGAATCCAGTTCCTATACACCACTGGAATGGTTTGTGGGTGCATACTTCTTCTTCTTCCTCATGCTTGGACTTGAGTGGTACAACAAGTTCTCAAAGAGAGAACGAGTAATTCACTGTAATCCAAAGGATTGGGAAATCATCACTGAAGAGGTTTCAAGGAAATACAACATCATGTAGATGACTTCACGTTCTTAGCAAACTCCATCCCGAAGTTGACGGCCTGTTCGAGTTCTTTAGCATCTGGAACCCACTTCACAGTGAAAGGCTCCATCACTATGTCCATTTTCCCCTTCTCCATGGACTCCTGAATCTTCTTCACAGCACCTCCGCCCCACCCATAGGAACCGAATGCAGCACACTTCTTGCCAACAGGTTTTAGCATCTCCAAATCAGAAAGCACCGATGCTACATTTGGCAGGATGTCATTGTGCATAGTAGAACTCCCAACGAGAATACCTCTTGCCTCCAATAGATCAGCCATGATGTCGTAGCGGTCACAGTGAGGGATGAGCTTCATAACAGGTTCCAATCCCTCACTTCGTATGCCTTCCGCGATGGCTCTTGCAATCTTTGTCGTGCTCTCCCACATCGTGTCCCAGGTGATGACCACCTTGTCTTGAAGCCTTTCGCCTTTGGCCCACTCAAGGTATCGGGTCACAATCTGAAGAGGATCTTTTCGCCATATCAGACCGTGAGATGGAGCTATCATCTTGATAGGGAGCCCCAACTCGACAACCTCCTCAATTTTCCTCTGGACCATTCTACTCAATGGCCAGAGGATGTTAGCATAGTATTTCTCAGCCTCTCGCCAAAGGACATTCTGTTCCACCTCGTCAGCAAACCTACTTTCAGTGGCATAATGTTGACCAAATGCATCATTTGGCAACAACAGCTCCTTCTCAACATAATATGTGAACATGGACTCAGGCCAGTGAAGCATTGGTGCCTCATAGAACCTGAGAGTCTTACCTCCCAAGTCTATCTCATCACCTGTCTTGACTGTTTGAATGTTCCATCCATCACCATAGTGTTTCTTGAGTTGATCAACAGCCTTTGAACTGCAGATGAGTTTGGCATCTGAAGCCATCTCAAGGACCTTTGGAGTTGTTCCTGAATGGTCCATCTCTGTGTGATTCGATATCATATAGTCGATTTTCTGTATATCAATGACCTTGGATATTCTCGACAACATCTCGTCGGCAAACAGACCCATAACAGAATCAACCAGCGCGACTTTTTTCCCTACAATTAGATAGGAATTGTAGGTAGTCCCGTGGTGTGTTGTGTAGCTAAAACCGTGGAAATTTCGAATGTTGTAATCTAAGGCGCCTACCCAGTATACATCCTTCATAATCTCAAATGGTTCCAAAAGAATCTCCTCAACTCTCTATAGTCAGTTGCAGGATATAAAGAAGAGAATATGGCACTAATTTATCGAATATCTGTCTGATTCAAGCGAAGTATCAACTCGATATTCCCACTCAGGACTCTCTGTTTCGAATCCTTGGAGGCCTTGACTCCGGTTCACCCATCGCCAGCAGGGTACAGCTCCTACCATTTCAAGCTGATAGAGATTAGCCTTGGTTGCGCTGTATCTGATCTCAAGTAGAGTTCCTTCTGGAAGACTATCAATATCTCCCACATCTAGAGATGTTCGTCCATATCCGTCCTTCTCTCCACGCTTTGAGAGGAAGTACCTGATATTCCCACCATTGACAGGACTCTTCATGATCACTGCGACATGTGGTCTAGAAATAGGATCCCACCACCTGGGTATACCAGGGCGTCGGATAACATAGTCATTGGTAAATGGTTGATTATGTACGAACATTTGCATCCGCAGTCACTCCAACTATATGATTCCAAGTTCTCTATATAAGCGGGCATCGCGTATTACGATGCACCACAGGGCTTATTCTGATGAACTCTAACGCCACTCTAAATAGTTAGTAATACCCAGGACTGGAAGACCACTGCAGTGGAAGTGGAGGGAAGCAAGACAGCATTTTACGTACTTAACAAATGGCCATTTCCATTGATTGACCGTTTGTAAATCTCTACTACCCAAGACTGTCAAGTTTCATCTTCAGCCTGGAGACCAACCACAAGTGACCGACCTTCGAATATAGATTTCGTCACCTTGGCTCTAGCACTGGCCAGAAGTCTCCAGATCGTACCACGCGAAACACCCATCGACGCTCCAGCCTGTTCTTGATACATTCCTTCTAGGTCAACTAATCGCAATACCTCTGCTTCTGCCAAGTCGATATGGATGGGCTCACGGGCGCTTGAAGGTTCAGGTGTCATCTTCTCTGCTAAGGGTTTGCGCCCAATCTTGGGCTGGATAGGGAACCTACCACGGCCTCCTTTTCTTCGCCTGTGCAATTCAATCCCTCCAACCCTTATCTATAGGTGAGCTTTCTTATTACGTTTGTCAAGGTAGTAAGAGTGAAGCGTTTATCTCTAGGTGAGGAAATAGAGAACTAGATTTCAGGAAGTGATATGATATGGGATTCGTCATTGGCATTGTCGGTAAACCGTCGTGTGGGAAGACCTCGTTCACAAACGCAGCATGCATGACCGATTTCAAGGTGGGGAGTTATCCCTTCACAACAATAGAAGCCAATGTGGGAGTTACGCATGTCCGGACAGCCTGTGCTTGCGCAGACTTTGATGTTGAGGATAATCCCAAGAATAGCATATGTATTGACCGTGTGAGATTGGTTCCAATCAAACTGATAGATGTAGCAGGACTAGTACCTGGAGCACATGAAGGTAGGGGAATGGGGAACCAGTTTCTCGATGACCTCAGACAAGCAGATGTGCTTATTCATATCGTGGATGCGAGTGGGGCTCTTGATGCAGAAGGACAGGAAGTTGATGCAGGCAGTCATGATCCAGTCGACGACGTGAGATTTCTCGAAGAGGAACTGACAGAATGGTTGCTTGGAATCATACAGAAGGACTGGCGTAGAATCACAGGTCGTGTCAGATCAGAGGGTGCAAAGCTAGAAGAACTTCTCTTGGAAAAGCTGTCTGGTCTAAAGATTACAAGAGCACACATCCTCAAGGCATTGCGTGGCTCGAATCTCAAGTCTGAAACCGTAGACAAATGGACAGATGATGAAACAAGATCTTTCGTGCAGACATTGCAGAAGATAGCCAAACCCATCATCATTGCGGCGAACAAGATAGATAGGCCTAACGCAGAGGAAAACCTGGGGCGTTTGGAAGAAGAATTTCCAGACTATCTTGTTGTACCAGTTAGTGCACTTGCAGAAAAGGTCCTCAAAGACCTCGAAAAGAAAGGCGTAATCAAGTACATTCCTGGTGATGATGATTTTGAGATCCTCACACCCGACATCCTCAAGAAGGATGAGCTTGCACAACTGGAGAAGATATGTGATAAAATCCTGAAAAGGTATGGGGGATCAGGAGTTCAGAACATTCTGAATAGGGCTGTATTCGACTATCTACACATGATAACCGTCTATCCTGTCCATGATGCAAACTCGCTAACAGACAGTGACGGTAATGTGCTACCCGATGTGTATCTTGTACCAGAGGGGACAACAGCCAAGGAGTTTGCTGGATTCATCCATACTGACCTCATGGAGTCGTTCATTCATGGAATAGATGCTCGCACTAAGATGCGTATCTCCGACAAACATGAATTAAAGGATCGAGACGTCATCAAGATTGTAAGTGCTAAGGGGTCAAAGTAATAGTTTGAGGGACTCAGTACTAGTCCATCCCTTTTATACTCGTCAATTCTGAAAACCATTTGAAACCCTTAATGGCGTTGAATCACCATGTTGTAGAGCAATCTCATGCAATTGCTGTCTAGTGTTTTCTCTCAGACATCATCCTGATTCAGTAGTGAAAGAAGCTCACACAATGGGTGAAATGTTTTGGAGATTTTCACAACTCTCGATGAAGCAAAGGAATCAGGCGGTTTCCTTGCACGTTGCGGCCACTTCCCCACAATATACAAACGCTATGACAATGAGTACATTCTTGTCAGCAAGGGGGAGTGGCCTCCGAAGAAAGCATGGCCATTTCTCAAGTGGGATGGTGAAGACTGGCTTCCAGTCTTAGCAAGGATGGAAACTATAGAGGAAGCCTTTGAGGCCACTGGACTGTTTATACTGCTCGGACACAAACCACTGGTCGTTGAATTCCCAGGAATCACTTTTGATATCTTCTTGAAGGAGGCTCATGTACCCACTGGTGCTTGGATCATCAGTAAATCAGACCCCAACTTCTCAGTTAAATATCTCAAACCGCCGGACTTTGCCGCTGATGAAGACGAATCCATCGAGATACCTGTTCACTGAAGATGTTCGCCCAAAGACCAATATTGCCCATTTAATGGCAAGTATGTGAAAAGGTGTGCCTTTGAGTTGTCGAATCGACCTCTCTCATCTAATGCATCTTCGTCAATGTGGACTGCTACAATTTCTGCAATGAAAAGATGATGGGCGCCGAGAGGAAGTATCTGGGTAATCTTGCACTCTATGTTGATTGGACACTCTTTTATCATTGGGGCATCGACCTTCTCTGCCTTTTCAGGAGTAAACCCACACTCAGCGAACTTGTCAAAATCCCTGCCGGATTTTGTACCAGCGAATTCAGTTCCTCCCACATGACTGGTTGAGGGAATATTAAGAACAAACTCTTTCGCTTTCTTGACCATTTCAAAACTGTGTCTCTCAGGTCTTATTCCTACAACTACTGTCGGTGGTTTACTGCAGACATTTGCCACCCAAGAAAGCGTGATAATGTTTGGTCTGTCTTCGCCTGCAACACTCAGGAGAACAACTGGACTGGGTGCTACAGCGGCAAATGGATTCATTAATCGTTTCATACGTGAGGACCAGAACAACTGTGTTAAGAAAATGTCGGCGCCACATTATTTAAGAAGATGCAGAACTCGCACAGCTCAAAGCATCTAGAGGGTTTTTCCAATGGGACGTGTACTAGTAGCTGATCCAATCGATGAGTCTGCTGAAGCCGAAATAAGGGCTGCAGGTCACGAGGTAGTTGTGAGAAATAAAGACACGGATGGACCAATCGAGGAACAGATCAAGGGATTCGACTGTGTCGTTGTCAGGAGTGCCACAAAGATAACTAGAGAGGTCTTTGAAGCTGCAGACAAGCTGAAACTTGTAGTCAGGGCGGGTGTTGGTCTTGACAATGTGGACCAAGAAGCGGCCAAGGAGAAAGGAGTAGCTGTCCAGAACACACCAGAAGCCCCAACAGTTTCTGTTGCTGAAATGGTTTTCTCACTGATGTTTGCATTGGCCAGAAATATCACTCAGGCAGACAGCTCAATGAAAGATGAGCGCTGGGAGAAGAAGAAGCTGACAGGTACTGAACTCTGGAACAAGAAACTCGGAATTATTGGTTTTGGAAGAATTGGGTGTGAAGTGGCTTCAAGGGCAAAGGCATTTGATATGGACATCCTGTGCTATGATGTATTGGACATTGAACAGGTCTGTGCAGACATGGGTACACGACGATGTGGCATTGACGAACTGATAAAGGATGCTGACTACATCACTCTTCATGTACCACTTGTTCCACAGACAAAAGGCATGATTGGAGAGAAAGAATTCAAGAAGATGAAAAAGACAGCGTTTCTGATCAATACTTCACGTGGCGGAGTTGTGGATGAAAAGGCACTTCTGAAAGCCCTCAATGAGGGTGACATTGCAGGAGCTGCGCTAGACGTGTTCGAGAATGAGCCACCTCTCGACTGGGAGCTCGTGAAGCATCCGAAACTGGTAGCAACACCTCACCTTTCATCATCCACAAATGAAGCCCAGGAGCGAGTGGGAGAACTGACTGCATACAAGGTCATTCAGGGTCTAAAATAGGACTGAGAGCTAGAGCGTTACACCTTTAAGTGAATATCATGGGTGACGATTAGGTTTCAGACTATGTCTGAACCTATACCATTTCCTTTGTGTTGGCGGATACGTCCGCACGGGATGTGGCCCTAGGGGCTGAACCACAAACAAAGCGAATCATTAACTGCAAAGGATGGATTACAAAGTGCCAACAGCATACAAGCACATGCAAGACAGCTGGCTAGAAGGTCAGAAAGAACGAACTGAGCTAGTAAAAAGTAGGATGATAGTGTGGAGGAAACAAGGAAGCATAGTTAGACTTGACCGCCCCACACGTCTTGGAAGAGCACGTTCTCTAGGTTACAAGGCAAAACAGGGCTATGTTGTGGTCAGGGTCAAGACGGGTCGTGGACCCCGTGAGAAACCCCGGCCAAGGATGGGTCGAAAACCAAGAAGCATGGGTGTGACAAAATATACGCCCCAGAAATCTCGAAGATGGATTGCTGAAGAGAGAGTAGGCAGAAAGTTTCCGAACCTACGAGTGTTGAACTCTTATTGGGTCGGATCTGACCATAAGTGGATCTGGCATGAAGTAATTCTTGTTGATCCCAACCATCCAGTAATCTATAATGACCCAAACATCAATTGGATCTGTGACTCGGTCCAAAAAGGGCGAGAGAACCGAGGTCTCACATCAGCCGGCAAAAGCAGCAGAGGTCTAAGGAATAAGGGTCGCGGTGCTGAGAAGGTTCGACCGTCACTCGGTGCCAAGGGCAACGTTGGGAAATAAACAAATCGTGGGATTTCTCATGACGTTCGTTGCCAAGATTGAGGCACGAGCATACTCACGAGCGACAGAGCTACCTGACCGAGTAGAGAGTGCAATACTCAATGTGTTTCCCGAGGAGTTCCAAAAAGACGTCCTAGTGAAATCATCAAGAGTCGAAAGCCATTCAGGATATGCCATCAAAGTCATTGTGGCCAGTCTTAGGAAGGAAAAGGATTGTGAATCTACACTTGACCACATATTCACTGGATTTGATGACCGGGACCGTAGACGTTTGAAGAATTCACTCCTCCGGCGGCTTGATGAGAACTGCTCATTCTTTCTCAGGATTGATAAGCAGGCTGCGTTTCTTGGTAAGCTAGTCCTAGCAGACGGACCTGATGTAATCAGTGTCAGGATCGACATCAAGCATTATCCAAAGTGTAAACAGGAAGATGCAATTGAAATGCTTGAAACTCATCTTCGAACAGCTGGAGGAGAGGACTAGTGTCATCAATAGACCTTGGTGTATCAATGTCGGATTCAACTAGTGTTGAATCGTTTGTCAAAATGGCATCAAGGATTGGACTCAGTGGTATCGCAACTAGTGAATTGGACAATCCTCTCATTGAATTTAAACCGGGTCTCTCATTATTGAAAAGGATAGATCTGAAGGGTCGAGGTCTGGCTTCCATCAAGAAACAGGTCTCCAGAGTGAGAGGTCAGTCCATGATTCTTGCTATTCCGTTGACAAGTGTAGAAATTGCAAACTGGGCTTCCAGTGACAATAGAATAGACCTCTTGACACTCGATCCTACAAGGAACCATCGACTTCGAGAGTCGACTGCTCGTCTAGCTGCATGTTCTGGAACTCATCTTGAGATTCAGTTTGCTCCGCTTTTTGATTCAATTGGTCTGACGAGGTCAAGAATAATCAAGACGTATAGAGAAGCGGTAGGGACTGCTATTGATTCAGGAATGCCACTAGTACTGTCAAGTGGAGCCAAGCATCCTCTCCATCTGCGTTCAGCAAT
This sequence comes from Candidatus Thorarchaeota archaeon, assembly GCA_048882045.1. Lineage (GTDB taxonomy): Archaea > Asgardarchaeota > Thorarchaeia > Thorarchaeales > Thorarchaeaceae > SMTZ1-45. The sequence continues at coordinate 140,558 of JBHLRZ010000002.1, forward strand.
GGCAATACGACATATTGGGCTTTTACTTGGAATGGACTCCAAGTATGCTGAAACTGTTGTATGCAAGACACCATTTGAGATTCTGGCACGAAACCAGAAGAAACTCGGACAGGAATATGTGGCTGAGGGAATTGAGATTGTTGGTGAGAATGATGAAGAAGACTCGTAGACGATATCTATCATTTCACCTTCATCGAGAAGGACCTATAATCAAAGACGAAAAGCAACTCGTCAATGCCATCTGGAAAAATCTGATTTCACTTTATGGAGAGGTCAATGCAGCTGACTCCAAACTGTATTTGGCTAGCTTTGATGGCAACACCGGAGCAGGTGTTTTGCAATGCACCTCTTCTTCTTTAGAAAAGGTCATCATCTCTGCTGTCCTGATAGGTTCTATTGGGAGCTCTATGGTTTCGTTTGAACCCAAGAAGACTTCTGGAACCCTCAAGGGACTCAGTCGTTAAGACAAGACTAGTCGGACCTCTTCAATCTCGTCATTGACTAGTATGTATGCTCTGCTTTCCCAGGTTCCGCTGTCTTTTGAGGCAATGAGCCAAACAACGGGGTTGAGTCTCATGTTTCGTCTATCTGTTTTTGAGGGATATGGTGGTGCTGGATGTGAATGAAATATACATACTAGCTCCTCATTTCGTTCCTCTGCCTCTACCAAGAGTCGATATTGTTCCTCAGGATTCACGTTGAAGGAGGTAACAGTCGAAGAGGACTCATTCAGAACCAACTCAACATGCTTTGCATGAATAGAGTTTTCTGATACATTTCCAAAGATGAGCGCTGCAGCTTCGTCTGGCAGATTTGTATCTGCATGTTCATGAAGTAGAAGCATCTTATCCATTGATAGATGCAGTGAGCGCTGCATCATTCTCTCTCCCTCAATCAAATGCTGACTTGATCTCTTCTAACACGATGCATGTTTCAGCATCCCCGACACCAGTTAGACCACCAAGTCGATTTTTAAGAAATTCCTTCAATTCTGAGAGGTTGTCAACTGTTATCGTTCATATATCTTAGCTGTTATGAACGAATCCGTAAACAAAAAGACAGCCATGAATTCTTAATTCTAGAGAACTCTGAGTTCTTCTGAGATGATTTTGTCTTCACTTGGTGTCATGATTGCATAGAGCTCTATATGGTCAATCAATGATTTGGCGTTTCGAATCTTCTCTTCAAGCAATTCCTGTATCTGAAAGATGCCTGAAGCATTGTTCATGGTCACTTCGATTCTCACAGTCTTTGTTTCGCCCTTCTTGATCTCTACCCGTTCAATAGCCATAGCACTTGCACTGTGTATGTTGACGCTTCCAGCTTCAAAGGGGATTCTTGCTCTACCCTTTGTCATGTCAAGTGCATCAGCGATTCCCACTACTCCAGCTTCGACGGTCAACGGGACTGCAATTTTGTCATGACAGTATATAGCATGCATCACATGTCCTCTGATGTGGACCTGTTTGTGTCTGTCTTTAGGATAGACCTTTGCAAGGATTCTATCCAGGATTGGCATGGCTATTACAACTGAAAACTCGTCGTGATTGACACGACCAACAGCCATACCAATGTCATGAAGGTAGCATCCCAGTAGTACTACAAGCTCGGAATCTTTTATGGTACCAGTTTCCTCTTTCACAATCGTAGTCTGTATACCCTTAGCAAGCTCTCTGAGGAGTCGAATTCCATTCAGTGCTACAATTAACGAATGGGTGTGACCATGATCTGAATACCCCATCCTGTCTATTGCCATACGATTGCTATCTTCCAGTACAGTCTGAACTTCTACATCATTTTCTAGTCCATCAAAAGCAATCTGGCAGAGTTCGTTATCCTTGAATGCTCTCCTCACTCTGTCCTTCAATGTGTGTCTTTGTTTTGGGCTTCTTGCCATTTTCTCTTGCCCCTTCTTTCTTCTTTCTTTTTCGACTCTGACTATTGCTGATTCAGTAATAAATGAGATACCAGTTGGAACTTGTTTATGTAGGTCCCCTCGACCTATTCACACTGTCAGGTCTATTCAGATTCTTCTTTCTTGTTAATCTGGTCAGTGCTTATTCTCATATGAACTAATTGTAACCGGCAGGACTATGCCTTGAGATTGACAAGCTCCTTGACAACAGACTCAATCTCTTTCACTGTAGCCATCCGTTTTATAACCGGTGTGCCATTGATGATGATTCCCCGATTTAAGCCGTACAATTCCAGGGTCTTTCTGCTATCAGTATTTACAGCTCTTACGTTTGCATCATACTTCCTTAGGGCTCTTTTGGCTTTGTCAACCATCCAACCAGACCATGGACATTGATTGTTGAAGAGAATCTCTACCGTTGGTATACTATCATCTGACAATTTTCTGATTCTTGGGTGTATGAGAACTGGTATATCGCCTCCACCTAGATCCAGATGCAGCAGGACCCGACTACCATCTCTATCAACTTCTTTGAAGTCGAATTTCTCAAAGAACGATGCTGGCATGTAGGGAAAAAAGCCAAACCATTTGTCACCCTCATATGCCAGTACACTGATTCCACCTGCTTTCTTGCCGTCTTCTATTGCATACTTGAGTAAAGCTTTTGCGACTCCTTTATCCCATGCAGGTGGTACTACCCACATGCAGTTTACGAACAGAGTAGTTTTCCCCAAAACAGGTTCTGATGCATATTGAATCGGGACATATTCTATCAGTCCTCTTCTCCCTCTCCGTGGACCTAGAGCTATCGCCACTGTCAGACCCTTTGGTATCATAGATGCAAGCCATTTCTTACGAGCATCCATCGAAGACGTCATTGCCTTCTTCCAAGTCTTCGGAACACTTGGATCCAAGCAGACTCCAGTTACCATATCAAGATCATTAGATGACACTTCATGGATGCCTATAGATATCCCCTTTGTAGGGCTCAAGTCTACCACCAACTGGAATACACTATCCAAAGCTTCTCAATAAGAGCTTTCTCGGTCAGTCAGAGTTTACGAGGATGAAATTTCCAACCAAATCATTGGTCATCAAGGTTAATGATTGCCTCTCTCAACAACTCTATATGTTCACAATAGTTAAGTGTCTCGAGTGAAGATGAAGATTCTAGTGTTATACTACAGCTCATATGGACACATCTTCAATTTGGCACAGGAAATTGTAATTGGCGCACTCAGCGCAGGTGCCAAAGTTGATCTGAAGAGGGTACCTGAACTTACACCCAAGGAAATCATTGACAACAATCCAGGATTGAAGCATGGGGCAGAGATTCAAAATGAAGTTCCAATTGCAGAAATCTCAGAACTCCCCAATTATGATGCAATCATCTTTGGAAGTCCAACCAGATATGGAAACATGACCGCCCAGATGAAAAACTTCATCGATCAGACAGGACCATTATGGATGGAGGGGAAGCTGGCTAACAAAATTGCTGGCGTCTTCACAGGAAGTGCAACAATGCACGGTGGGCAGGAAACAACAAACCTCACTATAATGATCACTCTAATGCATCATGGAATGATTATAGTTCCTCTTGGATACACAATACCAGAAGTTTCAACCACGGTAGCAGGTGGTACTCCTTATGGACCATCTGTGCTTGCTGGACCAGATGGCTCTCGACAGGCTGATGATGTTGAAAGAAAGATAGCTCGTGAATATGGAAAACGCATAGCAGAAGTCACAAGGAAATTCGTGGAGTAGTACTATTCCGACCTCGTATGAGAAAATCTGACCTGTTTCAAATATGTTTAGACTTTTTATATCCTGACTTGTCCTGTCCAAGCAAAATCTGTAAAAATCCTGTATGAAAAGTTTGGATTCAAAGTAAGCGCGAACCATGCATGCTTGGACATTTATCGAGTTCTACAGTCTGATTGGATTCGGTCCAATTTTTCGAATCTCGTCTGCGAACTTGTTAATCTCAGCAGCAAACTTGTCACCCTCAGCTGCAGACACGAAGACCATCTTGACCCGGTCCTCATTAAGCCCCAACTGCCCGATCAGCTTCTTTGCAAACCTGACTCGCCTTTCTGCTCCAAGATTGCCTGTCTTAAAAGCACAATCTCCAGGATGACATCCCACAACCAACACTCCGTCAGCCCCTTCCTGCAACGCTTTCAGAAGAAAGTTGATATCCAGTCTCGCTGTACATGGCATCCTGATTATCCTGCTCGTGATGTCGTACTGCAGCTTCATTGTTCCCGCTAGGTCAGAGGCTGCATACATACATTGCATACAGCCAAACACGATGATATTCATATCCTTAGGAGGCATCTTTGATTCATTCACCCTGAGAGACGTGTATAAGCGAATTCGATGAGCCATATATTTCTTCAGTTACAATATCCTTTCAGTAAGATTATCTTCTTAATCCACTCCAACTTTCAAAACACACACGAAAATCCATGAAATGGATACTAAATGTGCAACCACCCCAGGATTTATTAGCCTATGAATATTAACTATAGTTTAGCCACTCAAGAAGTGAGTGATGACAAAGTCTGGGCCTTAAGTGCTGAGCAAGATCATGAACTCAACCAAGAATTATCTTGCGACAAACACGGTACAGGGGCAGGTTGACAAACGGATGGACTGAGTGTCAAACTACCGGTTCGATGGTATAAGACGCGCTCAAGACAGTTCCTTCGAGTGAGAGAAATCGTACCATTGTCAAAACATATTCTTGGGTGGCTTTCCTGCGTTTTGGATATCTATGCTTCTTGATTGAAACTACCACATCAGTACTCTGGTATTCTCCTGAGATGACCTAAGTTGATGCATAGAGTTTCTGATTTATGTTCCATCAAGGTGATTTGAGAATATTGTGCGAATCGTTTCAACAAGATTGTCTAGAGCTGAAACTGGTTGTAGAACAGTGCCATCCAATAGATTCCTGTCAAGAGTACCTGTACCAATATTGGAAATTATGTAACCATCTCCTATCTGGAAAGTTGTGACATATATCCATGAACCATCAGTATAGGTGATTTCGATACCAAATCCGATGTGTGGACTGGACTCCAATATTATGGATGGTGCTATATCTGATGAGTAAGTAACATTCAGTCCTTCATGAAGACTCAGACTGATATTCTCGATTTCCTCTGGGGCTACTGAGAATTCTCTCTCATAGATCTCTGGATTCTCCCAGCCTTCAGAATCATCAACAAAACTGGCTGAAATCCTCCAGTCGCTTCCACTCACGACAAGAAAGGCTTCCATGAGTTCAGGATATAGAATGTCTGTGCTGTTCCCACATATCATGAGTGATTCAATAATACTTGAATTTGGGGTACCTGGCCAGTTGGGGAAAGAAGAGATATAGATGAAAACAGTAGAGGATACTGCTACCACTAGGATAGTGGCCAGAGCGATTACTTTGGTACTCTCTTGGGACGTTTCAGACCCCTCCAACTGCAATATAACATTGTGTAAGAGTTGGTTCATGAATCTTCTTGTGTACGAACAAGGTCATTGGATTAATCACTTATTTACATACTAGACGAGATCTCACCTAGTATTTCGGGAACACCTATGTCCAAAGCATGAGTTAGACCATCCTTTGTGAAACGATAACCACTACCATCTTTACATTTCTCGAAATGACCTCTGTATGCCTCGAACTGCTTTCGTGAAGCTGTGAAGACCCTAGAAACTCGACCGCTATTGATTTTCCACTCATCAGCAATAGCTGTTGCTCCCATGCAGCGGTCGAAATTCTTCAACAGTGAAAGGATAACCATCTGATAGTCTCCCGTCAGACCGACCTCACTGCGTTCACTATCAGAAAGACCGAAGAGATGTCTGGTTCTAGATTGGGCATCGTTCACCTCCCGAGTTACATCCCCCATCCACGAAAGCCTCTCCCTGTCTGATTCTAACTTTTCAATCTTCGAACAGATAGCATCAAGACGTCCATATGCTTGTCCAACACTTTCGTTCTCTCTTATTGTAACCCGGACAGATATATTTCCAATTTTCCTCTCTAATTCAGTACCCTGAAGATTTTCATCATTCATCTGTATCGCCCCAATAATTCAGATTTTGACTCGAGCACATATACCTCAATGAGGTAAGTAGTAAATCTTTCTCAAAACACGATGATATTCATTTCAGACAAGCTCCTCTGCTTCGGGTTGCCACGGAGGACACACGATGCAGAGGAACTCAAGATCTCCTTCTCCAGTGTTCTCGATATATTGGATTGCCTTAGGTGGAATGTAGATTGTGTCCCCTGGTCCCACCTCATTTGTTTCATCATCGATATGCATCACTCCCGTTCCCTTGAGGATATAGTAGACCTCTGAAGCAGTGAAGAATCTGTGAGGCAAGGATGACACATTCGGTTCCAATGTTGCATGAGCAAGGCTATAATTCACAGAGGACAGATCACCTTCGTGAAGCGGGTTCAGCATCTCTTGAATGACAGTGTTATCCAATCCAGTAATTGTCTTGAGTTCCTTGAGTCGTTTGACAATCATCCAACTCGCCTTGGTCTTGTCCAAGACAATACTACTCTTGTGTATTCTGCTTCCTCTGTTTATACATCCAGTACGCTGGTACAAGTAAACCAAATTCTGTTTGAACTATCTTTTAGATGTCAGGAGGTTTCTTGTTGTACCATTTTGGAATCTTTTCCATTGCCGGCTCATATCCACTCAGGACATGACGACCAAGAATGAGCCGTTGAACCTCACTTGTTCCCTCATAGATCTGATAGAGCTTGGCATCCCTGAAGAGTTTCTCGAGTGGATATTGGTCTATGTAGCCATATCCGCCATGGATCTGAAGCGCCTCACTTGCAGTTTCCATTGCTACATCGGTTGCAAAGGCTTTAGCCACACTTGCAGGTACAGTTGCATCTCCTATGTTGTCTGTTGTCCAAGCTGCTTTTAGGTAAAGATTCCTTGAAGCCTCAATCTTCATGTACATTTCAGCCAATTTGAACTGAATCACTTCAAATTCCCGCAGTTTTTGAGCAAAGACTTCTCTTTTGTTCACATAGTCTCTCGCATATTCCATCGCTACACGGGCGAGACCAGTTGCAAAGGCTGCAATTGATGGCCTAGTCATTGCAAATGTCTTCATGGCAATTCCAAATCCTTTCCCTTCAGCTCCCAAGAGGTTCTTCTCTGAAACCTTTGCATCACGGAATATGACTGATGATGTGGTAGATGCCCTATGTCCCATCTTCTCAACGGGGCGTCCGGTTTTCACTCCTGGTGTATCAGCATCCACGATGAACGCACAAAGAGCCTTGTGGCGCTGAGTAGGGTCAAGACTTGCAAAGACAGTGAAATAGTCTGCATGTGGTGCATTAGTAATCCAGAACTTGGACCCGTTCAATACGTAATTGCTTCCCTCTTTCTTTACACGCGTCTGAATTCCAGCCACATCTGAACCCATTCCTGGCTCAGAACATGCAAAGCTCACAAACTTGAGATCTTCAGTAAGTGGGCGTAGGTACTTCTCTTTTTGTTCATCAGTACCTGCTACAAGTATAGGCTCTGCACCAAGCGTGTTGACATAGATACTCGTTGTCATTCCTGCGCAGCCCGCAGCCATCTCTTCAACAACGATACATTGCTCTATGGAACCAAGTTCGAAACCTCCATACTTCTTAGGTATTGACAGGTTCATGAGACCCTCTTCCCAGCACTTCTGAATAATCGGTCGTGGAAATTCTCCACTCTTGTCGTAGTAGTGTGCGTAGGGAATCATGTACTCTTGTGCGAATCTTCGTGCCTTTTTCTGAAGTTCAAGTTGTTCATCTGTAAGACTGAAGTCAATCATTGTGTTCCCTCGTCATGAGTCATGAATTTGTTTGACTCGTTTCCTTTGATTATATACTATAAGTCAGTTGCTAAGTGGCTGTTTCGAAACTCAAGGAGATGTGGTGATGTGCTTCACTACCTCAGGTAGATTCCATTTCAGTACCAACTCAAGGGCACCACCTTCTGGACCTGGACAACGTCTAACACAAGTACGACATGCAACACAGAGCCAGAGGTCGACTTCCACGCTACCAAATCCTGGTGAATCTTTTTCTAAAACTATGTCCTTGGAAGCTTTCAATGTAGCAAGGTTCTGAACAGTCTTGTAGAACAGAGACCGGTTCGATGGAAGATCTGCCAACTCCTTTTCGGAAATTTCGAAGAACTTAGGCAGCTCGATTCTCGGTTTCAACTCTATCGCATCTTCAGGACAGGAAATCTCACAGGACTTACAGCCAAGACATTTTGAGATGTCCCAATCCACAGTTCCAAATCCTAAGAGGGGGGCATACCCCATCTGACTCCTATACTCATCGAGTACTGATGGAACATCGACATCCGCGAGGTCCTCTAGGGTGACTTTTGGCCTAGTGCTTGGAATCTTGGCACGAGTTCTATACGCAAGAAGGACTGCAGATCGTATCTTTTCTTCGACCTCTACCAGTGTGTCATCATCAACAACTGAGCCGCTGACTTTGATTGTAACTAGCTTGTCTCTTGCCTTGGCAAAGGTTTCCAGAGATGTAGCAAGCTTACCAATGTCCTGAGCCTTCAATTCTTCAAGAATTCTCTTGAGTTCACCTTTTGCTTCTGTGAGTTGCAGGGCAAGACTGGATGCAGTCTGAACTGTCAACTCAGTTTCAGTCGGTGTTCTCGGTACATCATAGAGGATGTATCCATGATCCTCTCCTGCGATAGTGAGGAGTTCATCCCGTTTCATCCGGAGGAGGTGTCGAAGAATTCTGTCTGGGGGTATGGTGGTCCTTTCAGCGATATCCTTGACTGCCATTGCACCAAGTTCTCTAATCAGAACCAAAATCGTACCCCTCTCGAGTTCGTTCTCAAGATAGGTATCCATCATATTCTTGTACACTTCAGGATCCAATTTCTCTCCGTATACATTCAGGCCTGATACCAGATTGGGGCCTTTTTCAAGAGTAATCTTCAACCTGAACCTTGCAAATGCTTCGAGACCAGCAGATACGAGAAGCCTAAGATTCTCCGAATCATCAGATGATTGTGAAGAAAGCAAAGCTTCAGTAGCACTGTCAACAGATTCTCTCAGCTTTTCCAAGTTCTCAGAAAGCATGGTTTCATCATAAATTCCCAATATCTGTAGACGTTCCAGAAGCTTCTGAAGTCTTTCGAGAGATGATTCAGCAGCAGTTGCCTCATCACCATCCAAAGACTTGACTATTCCACGGACTTGCTGAACGATTCTCTTTAGAACCATTGTCGAGTTTGGTGTTTCAGTGAGAACCTTTGAGAAGACAGGAGCATCACTCTCGAGGCTCACCATCTCTACTTCTCCTCTCTGAATCATGGTCACAATAACGTTCTGGACAGTCTGTGGTGAAACATCCATGATTTCACCCATCTGAATGACAGTCTTGGAACCCATTTTTCCAAGTATGAACATGATTATTCCACGATAAACCTCATTGAGAATGTTCTCTCTCACAAGTGTTGAGAAACGTGACTCCTCTATTCGATCCTCCCTTTTCCCTCTCTTCACCTGTGCTGTCGCTCTCAGACCAGCTCCATATCGTGTCTTTGTTCCTATCTTCTGTAGTTCATCCAATGCAAGGTCTGGGTCTGCCTCTATCTTCTCCTTGGCTTTCTCTAGGTCTTGCATAAGGGAAACCAGCTCTGACTTTGCAGACTCAGCCTCTGCTTCTGCATTCTCTTCAAACTGCTTTATAATCGTCTCAATCTCAGATGTCAGGTCTGAAACAGTTGAGAGAACCTCGCTCATATCTACTTTAAGGGCGACTTGCTCTTCCCTTGCAACAGTCATTCTGGATAGTGAGTCTGAGAGTAATGTTTGCAGACTCTTCAAAGGTTCAGATTCTGTGATTGACAGGGACTTCTCAAGATTTGAGATTGCCTCCTGCAGAATACCCTTGTCGTTGATTTGAGATATCAGATTTGCCTTCTTGAATGCCTTCACAAATTCTTCAAAGTAGGAGTCCGGAAATGCCAGAATTGAATCAGTAAGAGGTGCAAGTTCTCCCTTTAGGTTCTCCAGCTCTTCCTTGACTTTACTCAGTGGGATGGCGGACTCTTCCTTTAGTCCTCCTAGAGCTAGGACCATGTCCAGCATACGCTTTCTCTTTGGAGCGATGGTCTTCTCTGGAGTTGAATGACTCACTCACTCACCTCCATCCATTTACCAGCTGTTCCTTCATGTACTGGCGTAGGTCCGAGCTTCTTTGCACGTTTCACCATCTCATTAATCGCATTAGTGAATCTTTCAGGTTCTGCGCTAAACATTCTGAACATTTCTACACGTTCACCTTTCCAACCAATTGCACTGAGTATGTCTCGCGCTACGTCGACTTGCACTTGAGCAATCTCGTTTCCAGTACCTCCGATGTGACAGCGGTCCTTCTCACAAGCGGCAATCATGACGGTACTGGCACCACTTTCGAAACCTTTCAGAATGTCGATTATACTCACTCGTCCAGCACACGGTACGGGTATGAAACGAGTACTTGCAGGGTACTCCCTCTTCTGTGTTCCAACTATATCAATCGTTGACACCGAACACTCTTCACAATAGAAACAGAGTGTGATAGGATACTCTGGACCTGCATTTTCCAAAAGAGCTTCGATCTCAGACCAGAGCTGTTCATTTGAGAGAAAACTGAGCTGGGTTGCTCCAGATGGACAGAGGCTCTGACAAACTCCACAGGAGTGGCAGTTCAGAGTATCAATTGAAGCCTTAAAGAGAATCTTTTGTTCCTCATCAACTTCTTCAGCCTCAGTCTGTTCAATCATGAGTGGGACTCCGCGAGGACACTGTTGTGCACATAGACTACACCCAACACAGTCATCAACATCTAGGATTGCGCCTCGTGCTGGAGACTCGATCACACCTCCCTGGAGCTCGTTGTGAATGATAAGGGCTCCAGCTTGAGCATCTGTAACAGCCTCAAACACGAACTGCGGTCTCGTCGCTCCTCCCACTGCAACTACTCCGCGTCTGCGGGTTTCGTTCCTTCTAAGTTTTCCATAGAGTTCCTTTACATGACCATCGTCCTCAATTGCATAGCCCAGACTCTCAGAGAGTTCAGAGATTCCATCTGGTGGTAATATTGCAGAGGACAGAACAAGAAGGTCAATTGGAATTTCAAGATACTTGTCCAGAAGAGAGTCGTATATTCTGACAAAAGTCTGATTCTCATTCTCCCAGGTCATACTGACCCGACCGCGAATATAATCAACGCCTTTCTCTCTGGACTCTTTGTATATCAGCTCATTTTCGAATGGCACACGGATATCCATATACACTATTCGTATGTTCACATCAGGAACCTTTTCCATTAATTCAAGTGAGTTATCAATGGCAAATGTACAACAGAGCTTACTGCAGTCCCTTTTGTAGTCCTCCGACCTACTCCCAACGCACTGGACCATCACAACTTCTCTCACAGGTTCTCCATCAGAAGGTCTGACCACTTTCCCATCAGAAAGCATTCGGGATAGTTCAAACTGTGTGAGGACATCTGGATTTTTACCGTATCTATACTCGTCCATAGCTTCTGGTTTGAACTCATTGAAACCAGTTGCCAAGACTATTCCTGAGGTTTTGAGTGTCAGCTCATCCTCATCACCAGACAAATAATGAACTGTAAAGTTTCCCATCTCTCCAGTTACATACTTGATTTTCGTCTTTGTCATGACTGTAATGTTCTCTTCTTTCTGGAGAGCCTCCAATCTTCCACTGAGAATCTCCTTCCCAGATTTTCCTGTTGGTGCTACGACGGGTAGGTCCTTTACATGACCTCCAAGCTCATCTGAAATCTCTAATAGAGCGACCCTGTATCCAAGATTGGCCAGACCAAGCGCAGACTCAATGCCCGCAACTCCGCCTCCGATGACTGTCACATGGTTGGGAATCTCTTTCTTTTCCTTTGCTATTGGGCTTGAACGCGCAGACCTTGCTAACGCTCCGCGGATCATGTCGATGGACTTCTGAGTGGCTTCGTCTGTTTCCTTATGGACCCAGGCTGAATGTTCTCGAATGTTGACAAATTGGATCTGAGAAGGATTGATTCCATTGGATTCCAGAAAGTGTTTGATTCGAGGCTGTATCTTTTGACTGGTGCATGCAGCAATGACAAGACGACCATCGTTCTTCTTGAGTAGGTCTGCTATCTTCGTGAGTCCTTCCTCTTGACAGACTAGGTCATGGACAGTCACTGATGATGCTAGAGCAATTTTTCCAACTTCAGTTTCTAAAGAATCGTACTTCAATGGGAGTTGTTTGCCACAGGTACAGATGAGAACTGCAGATTTGTTTTCGCTCATCCATATCACTTCCTGCTCTGCAGAATCTTGGAAACTACTGCGCGCGCCTGCGTTACGCTCTCTGGAACCTCTGCTGGGCCCAATGCTGTACCACAGGCGTATACGTGGTCTCCCACTACCACTTCGTTCTCTGATACTGGATCTGAAGGACCAACAAAGCCACTTGCAGACTTCAGTCCCAGGGTTTCGATAATTTTGTTTGCATCAGCTGGGGGTTCGAGGGCTGATGAGAGGACAAATAGGTCTACTGAGAACTTGAGATACCTATTCAGCAGCGAGTCATAGACAACTATCTCCAGTGAGTCGTCATCTCTGGGAGTGATAAGGGATACTCTTCCACGGATGAATTCCACACCAGATTCCCTTGTTTCACGATAGTACCTCTCGTATCTGTCGTAAGTACGGATGTCCATGTATACAACGCTCACTTTGTCTACATCCCGCTCCTGCGTGATGATATTGGCATGTTTGAGTGCAAAGATACAACAAATCTTGGAGCAGTAGGGGTAGTAGTTCTCATCCCTGCTCCCTACGCACTGAACCATCATGACATGTTTTGCTGGTTTACCGTCAGATGGTCTCAGTAATAGTCCACCTGACTCCCCCAGTGGATCGAGAATCTGCGCTAGTTCAAGTTGTGTAATGATATTGGGATGTTTTCCATAGCTATACTCTTCTACATTTGTTGGTTGCATTTCATGATATCCCGTCGCAATGACTATGTCTGAAACGGTAACACTCTCTTCGGTGGATTGAGCACTCAAATCTATGGCACTGGTTGGACACTCCTCAGCTGCCTGTTTAGCTCCTTCATTCCTTCCTTCAGGGTCATAGACCACAGCCTGTGGCTGACACTGAGGAGAAAGAAGACGAAAGGCCTCTGACTTCTCCAGACATAACCCACACATTATACACTTCTTCGGATCGACGTACTGAGGACCTACCTTGAGTTTTACTGAGAACTTCCCTGGTGTGCCAGATATCTCTTGGACCTCACTGTTCATCTTTAGACTGATATTTGGTTGATCAGTCAGTGCACTCCGATAGAAGCATTTGCGTATTCCAGGACGCCATCGGTTTCCTTCAAAGCAGTAGAAACAGTCGTCAGTTGGAAATGCTTTGTAGAGGTCTAGTGCATTACCCCCTACGGTGGAAAGACGCTCAACTAAGACTGTCTGAATACCAGAATCTGCTAGTTGAATGGCAGCAGTCATCCCTGCAACGCCTGCGCCAATGACGAGGACAGGATTAGACACTCCTTCTTTCACCTCAGCCAGTCAGATGGTCAAGAATCGGATCTGCAGGTACCCTGTTCATGCTTAGGCCGATTTCTTCTTCATCCATTCCTAGGGCGAGTCCAAGGATCTGGGGGTACAAGAGCACTGGTAGACCATACTCCTCTCCATAGGACTCCTTCAGACCAAGTTGTTGTAGATCAAGTTGATTTCCGCATGCCGGACAGACCACAGTGATAAATACAGCACCGAACTCCTTCATAGACTTCAGCTTATCACGTGCTAGACGTATGGCTAATGATTCGTTCACTGGAAGAACTGTTGCTCCACAACACTGTTTCCATAGAGGATATTCTACAACTTTAGCACCTGTGGCCTCTACCAGCTCGTTCAGATACTCAGGCTTGAACTCAGTCACATCTACAGGACGAAGAACATGGCAGCCATAGTGAATTGCTATTCCTACACCATCAAGAGGTTTGGCAATTTTCTTCTTTATCTCTTCAATACCAACATCTGTGTAGAGCGCTTCCACAAAGTGACGAGGTGTTATGGATCCTTTGAACTCCAGCCCTTCTTTTTTCAGGACTGCATTGACTTTCTTTCTGTAATCGTCATCATGTTTGAGAAAGTGATACACATCTTTGAGTGTGCCAAAACAACCATTGCACGGGGTAACAATATCATGCCCGTTCTTCTCCGCGATTGCCAGGGTCCTTGCGTTGATGATCAACCATCCCATCATGTCAATAGCTCGTAGATTTGGACTTCCACAACAAGCGACCCCTTCCATGTATTCAAGCTGCATATCAAAAGCTTCTGCAACCTTGGACATAGCAGCCTCATAATTTGGGTAGTTTGCAGGTACACTACAACCCATGTATAAGTTGTAAACTGGCATCTACTCCTCCCCCTCCACGAGTTTCTTAGTTCTTGTTTCGGACAGAATCTCCTTAACAGGATCTACTGCAAGACCAGGTACTTCCGGTTCCAGACCCATGTCTTCACGTTCCCAATCTGCAGTGACTGTATACAGCTGTCCTTTCTCCAACAGCTCTTTTCCCAGACCAACAATATTGGGTGGTACTTTCCCTTCTTCTGCTGCCAAATTTTTGCAGTCAAAGAAGATGTCAGTGACCCGTACTTTCTGTGGACATCTCTCCTGACATTGGAAACATGTCAGACATAGCCAAATTTCCTCAGAAGAGAGCACTTCTTCTCGCATACCCAACAATATCATTCGAATCAATTGATGGGGTTTGTATTCCCAGAAGTTTGCGATAGGACATGCAGCCGTGCAGGTCGAGCAAGCAAAACAGGCTGATAGTTCCTCCCCATTTGGCATGCTATGAATCTCTTCACGAAACTTTCTGTCGAGTTTTGACATGTCTATGGGGTCAATCAATGTGACTGGGGGTCCGGTTGGTTCAGCTGGTTCATCTTTTTCAGCCATGATGCACACCACAAGCATTTGTTAGCTTTTGGCAGATGATAGAGCGATTTTGCATCCCATATTAAAAGTTTACAGACGTGACGAGTTTTGTGAACTTTGCTAGTCTGGTAGTCCTTTGAGATAGATCAATCGTAATATTCCAGTCAATCCAAGTGTGACAAAGCCCAAGTAGAGAGCTACTTCGATTATCCCCCAAGAGGGTGGGAGATAGACCAGTACCCCCAATACAGCTAGCACAAAGCACACAAAACCAACAAGAAAGAAGGGCCATGAACGTGGAGCTGACATGATATCGCTAGCGCTTAATTGACACTTAGGACTTTCTGTACTATGCTGTCTGGAGTAACTGTAGCACTTTTTCCATTCGTGTTCTCAGGTGATGATAAGGTTGTATTGAAGATTCCCTCATTTCTGCGCACGTCTTAATCAGATATCCCTTGAGATCTTCACTATCTCCCTTCAGTTTGGCAAGCGTAGGACTTGTCCCATTTAGAAGACGTAGAGTGTTAGTAAGCGCAATTTGGAACTTGTCATGGTCTAGACTCACTCTGTTTTTTGCTTCTTCGATATATTTGATAATTGATGTAATCTCCGTGATGACAGCATCCTTCTTCATTCCATATCCTCCTCAGGAACAAAACGAACAACTGTACCATCGCGCAACCAGTGACTCACATTGGCTGCTGGAAGTTTGGCAACGGACTCCTTCTTGAAAGGTCCATAGGTTTTCTCATCAAGACCCATTACCTGCTCTTCGATCTCACGTAAGAACCTGACATAGACATAGTCAATCTCATCAGAGTCTGATGCAAGATCAGAGTCTTTTTTCTTTGCCTCTTTCTTCTGCCTTTTCTTTTTCTTCTTCGTTGATGGAGTTCCAGCCAGTGAGTCCTTAACGAACTCTGTGTGTCCATCTAGAGCGTTCTGAAACCTGTTATAGAAGTCCTCTTCTGAGAGGGTCATGTCCCCTCTTGGTCGATGACCTGACAAAGCAGCCCTCAGAATTTTCTGTTTTCGAATATTGAGCAGGTCCTCTATCATGAACTCAAGATTAAGGATCTCTTGTGTTAGGATATCCGCTTGAATGCGTTCTTCTGAACCAAGAGCCGCTAAGGAGAGTCGTACATTGGAAAGATATGATACCATTTTACTGAGTTTCAAATCACCCAAATCTTGAAGTCCTTCATTCTCTTGTTCACTCTTCCATGCTGATTGTATGTCTGAATATCCTAGCTCACTCAATTATAGCAACTCCTTTACACAATGCAAAAGCTGCAGATGCTGAAGGCAGCTCTACAGATTCACCATGGAATGGACCATATTCTTCATCACCAATTCTGTAACGAGGGACGCCTGGGTCATCGTAGAGAAATTTGACCCTCATATGTCCTTCATTGAATGCGACTGCATCACGAAATGGGTCGAAATCATCCAATTGTTCACGAGTCAATTTTGTAACTGTAAATCCGGTCTTGCCATTAAGACTACCTATCAATCGTATAACTCTATGAATATCATGTGTCACAGGCCGGTCAATCTCCCCACCATAATATTCAGCCGCTCGTTCAGCAATTTCTTGCCATGATTTCAATCCAATAGACTTAGCCTCCTTACTCAGGATTGGAGGTCTTCTGAGAAGACCTTCAAGAGCTGCAACCTTCCCAGCTTTGAGTGATTTTACCCACCGTTCTGTTCCAGAGTATGAGTCAATGTCACGAATGAACTTGACTATTGCGTCAGCCATCTTCCCAGACCAACCAGGAAAGTTACGATCAGGAACTCTGTTCACACTTCCTTGCGAAACAATGACTTTTTCCGAGTTCAGTCCGAGACCCATGATGTAGTGCACGATTTGGATTCTGCTGTTGGAATCAAGTGCATACACAGCTGGATCATGGACCCTTATATGATACCCTCTATGTCCACTATAGTTGAGTTTGATGGTGCTTGGATCAAAACCAAAGTCATTGATGAGGAATTCATCATAGAGCTTAACTGTGTGTTTCTTTGCTTCTTTCAGACAGTTTTCGCATACCCATTTTCTTGTACTGAAGCTCTTCCCCTCACAGTCAGGGCATTGATCTGGAGGAGGTCCCGAACCGGTCTTGTGGCAGCTATTGGTATTGCATCTCCAAGTGTCATGGTCTGCTGCGCAGGAGAGGTCAAGATGATCGGCATCAATGTCAAAGACAAGTTCAGCCCCTGTCCATTCCTTTTCTTCCATAAAGCGGGCAACAGGAATGTTATAGAAAGCAGCTGAATGGTAGATACTATGAGGTGCTACAGCGACCAAATCCTTCAATAGCTCTTCTCGGTTCAAATACCCTACATGACGTTTCCACATGGTAGTCTGAATCTCAGTAGAGCCGCAATTTGGACATGTCGTAACTGGATCAAAGGATTTTCCGGATTGCCCACAACCATAGAATACATCTTTTCCTGATTCATCACGACTTCGTCTCTTTGGACAGAACCAGTTGTGTTCCCAACTCTGAATTCCGAACTCCTTGGTATGAATCTTTTCAGGTGTGTCAATAGAATCAGGATTGGATTTGTAGTATTCATGAAACATGAATCTTAGTTTCAGGACTGTACTTGTGAAACTCTGATTCTGTTTCGACATGATTCCTACCCACGATCTGCCCTACGTTCTACCCGTGGTGCCAGAACGAAGCTAATACTACCAGCTTCTGCGATTGAATACTCTAAAAGCATTGGTTTGTTTGATGTGAATTGAAGCATCAGACTGTCACTAGCAATTGCTTTGGAGATCTCTGAAAGATAATTCAATGCATACATTGCGACTGATTTACCGGACACTTCCAATTGAAACAGCGCTGGTGCATCCCCCTTTGTTGTAAGAGCCACATTGGCCTCTCCAGTATCACCTTCTCCTGCAAATGCAAGTTTGTCACCCTCCGCGGTTATTTTCACGTGGCTTGACACAACTGCAATGTCTTTGATTGCTTGTTTGAAAGTATCAGACAACATCTCAGCCTTAACATCGAAATCGATTCCTGGTTTCTTCGTCTGGTCTTCCGGTGGCTTTAGAAGCTGAAGCTTGAACACTCTGTCTGCTTGACCAATCATCTTGATCTCGAAGCGATTATCATCAAGATTGAATTCAAGATGTTCATCACCTGCCATACGCTTACTGATTTTGGTCAATTCATCTATTCCGAGGCAGATATCATGCTCGCCCTTGCATTTGTACTCTTGGAATATGTCTTTAGGAAGGGCCAAGTCGACCATTGCTGCTTTGGATGAGTCAAGTTGACGAAGTGTTATCCCTGACTCTGAAACACGAAAGTGTGCTTCAGTGAGAAGCGTTGCCAACGAGTCTATAATCTGCTTCCAAGTCTTCGTACTATCAAGTGTCGCGTGAAACATTCCATTATCTCCAGCTTTGAACTAGATTCTCTGAATGAGTTCAGGATTTAAAATGTACCTCTCGGCAAACCCAAGTTGATTATTACTATCATATCGAGTTGGAGGTATATGAAGACCTAGCCGCTCATTGTTCGGGCGACCTTCTCTTCCATTTCTAGTGTTTCCTTGTAAAGTTCAACATCTAACTCATCGATATTATGAGCAATTGTAACATTGAGTCTGAGCTCCATACCATCTTCTACTTTCTTCTCTGTCACTTCTCCAATTATCATGTACTTGTGTTTGATCTCAAGAGGGCCTTCAAAACTCACTGGTATCTTCTCTGCTTTCTTTACATCGTCAAAGATATCCTGTATTACAGCAAACCCTGGACCAGAATCAACAACGATACCCATCACTCTTACTGGATGATCAGTTTCTATGGATAGGTCTCTGATCCTCATGAGTTTCGATGGTTTACGTTGGAACTTCCCTTTCTCTTCCGTCAAGAGTGTTGCACCTCGCAGGTCACATTGGGGTCTAAAATTCGAGGGCTATAAATCTGTGGTCGTGTAGGGTGTAGAACACTTGGTCATCCGCCGTAGTTTCGCCATGTATGCTTACATTTTGTGCATCGGTAGAACTCTGTAGCCCCTTCATCTCCACGTCTTGTCTGAACAGTCCAGTAATATGCATCAGTATTGTCACACTTCGGGCAGGTTGCTTTTGTGACCGGCATTGGAATCGAGTCATCCTCGACGACGACAATCTTGTCTCTTGGTGTCTTCTCGATGTTCTGAGAAACTGTCAGTCTTCCTTTGATCTCCTTTGTATGGTCACAACTTCTACATTTCAGGACTCTTGAACCATCCTCCTCGGTCATTGGGACCATCATTGCACCGCACTTTTCACAGAATTCCATAGGAAATCAACTTCTTCGTCGGTTCATGGTGTTTTCAATTAAGCGTTATGACGATAGTCAATCTAAGGTAACGAACTAGCGTATTCTTCAAGTAGTTTCTGAAATGAGATTGCTGCAACTTCTCCCTCCCTCTTTCTGCTTGTCTTGGAATTGATATCAAGTGTCTTTGTGAGTGATTCAACAGCTTTGATGATAGTGAGTCTACCAGAAAACCAAAGGTATGCCATGATTGCCTCGTATGAATCTGCTGCTCTACCTGCGTCCGTCCGTCGAGAGAAATGATTGTTGATTTCTGTGGCACGAATTGCTCTAGCAAGCACACTGTCTCGCACTTTCTCACCAGTTGTGTGTCCAAGAACTACTGACTTCGCAAGAGAATAGATGAAGTTGACCAAATTGTCTCCGACCTTCGCAAGACCCTTGTCGTTCATGATTGCTTCTATAGATTTATGATGAACGAAGGATTCCCACATCAGAAAGGACCCTCCAAGGTTCAATTTGGATATCAATCGACGCTATGGTCAGCTGCAGCTTGTTTGAACTTCTTACGAAACTCTTCGGTTCGAGCAAGCATCTTCTCGAGTGATTCCCTAAGGACCACATTAGCCTGACGTCTTTTCGTTCTCAGAGTCAATATTGGACTTGCAAGTAGAGGATGTTCAATGTTATATCCTGCGAACTCTACAGATGCTTCCTCTAAGAGTGTCTTTCGGAGTAGATTCGGGAAAGAATGACCCTCTCCACCAATCTCAAATTTCAATTCAAATTTGGTATGTTCAATTGTTCTTGGCTTCACGTCTAACGTCTCCTATTATCTCTGTGGCGATCCTCGCCTCTTCTATCATCACGCCTACTTCCGCCTCTTCCTCGCTGGCTATCATAACGTCGTCCATCTCGACCTCTACGGTCATCACGGTCGAAGCGTCTCCCCTCATATGCCCTTCTACGAGGAGCCAGGTCCGGTCTTGCTTCAAGGCCAAAGCTTATTCCATAGTCCTTTACCACTTCTCGGGTTTCTCTATTCTCGCATTTGAGGCAGAACATGTTGTTATGGGTGGTGAGTGTCAATTCATTTCCGCATTTAGAGCAGAATGCCAGATATACACCAAGATCTTGACCGACGAGAGACAACTTTACTGGCATTTCATGGGTGGTAAGAGCTACTGCACGAACGATGTCATTTTGCTTGAGGACATCTAGCATGCTTTTGACATATCTCCGAGTAACATTGCTGATGTGTAGTTCACCTACTAGCCCACTGTGAATGTCCTTATCATTTCTCTTCACGATTAGTACCTCGGCACGTTGTTCAAAAGCATGAGTGACCCTACCTAGGAGTATGTCGCCCTCTACAGGAAGGGCCAGTTTCATCTTGCCATCAACATTGACGACACTGATACTGCGATTCTTCAAATCCATGGCAACCCTTCCTGGAGCGGCAGCATAGACAATGCCTTCCTTCTCGTAAGTGCCATAACTGGGCATCAATTCTTCGATGACACATAATTGGTCACCTGGTACTACAACATCACCGCTCTTTACGTCAGCCATTCTAATCACACTCATTGGTGCATATACGATACAGATC
This sequence comes from Candidatus Thorarchaeota archaeon, assembly GCA_048882045.1. Lineage (GTDB taxonomy): Archaea > Asgardarchaeota > Thorarchaeia > Thorarchaeales > Thorarchaeaceae > SMTZ1-45. The sequence goes on from JBHLRZ010000002.1 coordinate 161,413, forward strand.
TACATCCACCATATGTTTTGGTTTCTTATGATACTCGAACAGTCGACCAATTGGAAACTGAAACTTTTCAAGCTGCGCAATTCTTCCACCCAGCTTCTCAATCTCGTTCTTCAGGAAGGTCCTATTCTTGTCACCTGCGAGATGCATGCTGTATATCACATCAGCAATTGAGATTGCCTTTTTCAGGAATCTCAGGTCAGCACCTCTCTTTTTCACTCCGAATGGAGGATTACTCACAACGGTATCAACTGGACATTGGAGCTGTAGGGAGGAAACATCCCCCAAGATCCAGTCCACAGTGTCTTCTGTTCCGAGTGAGCGTGAGTTCATTTGTGAAGCCTTTAAGGCTTTGCTTTGCACATCAATTCCAATGGCGCGGTTTGCTCCAAGTAGAGCAGCGCCAATTGCGAAGATTCCGTTTCCACAACCGAGGTCGCACACTGTCTTGTCTTTGATGTCGTTATGCTCCATCTGTGCTGCATATAGGACCGCTGCAGCAATGGGCGCAGGAGTCGGATATTGTTCCAATGACACGTCATATCCATCCAGACGTTTCATTGACTCCAATGCCATCTCCAAATCCCTAAGTCGCATTCGAAGCACCATCAATAGACTGAGTCCATCATATTATCCGATTATAGATGAATCATGTTATCTGTACACAGTTCTCGATCTTCCAATGGTGTTGGTAATACCTGCACTTATCACTTCCATACGCTCCATAGGCTCCAGTCGAAATCCATCGGAACTGGCCTCAAATTCTTATGGAAGTATTTATGTTTGGGAAGTTACTGTACGTACTAGTTTCATACTGGAGTAGATGAAGAGATGGAGAAGCCACTCGATAAGCTGTTTGACAAGTTTTTACAGGGGCAGGCTATTTTCAGAGATAGGACTGCTCTAAGGCCCACATACGTTCCAGAAAGCCTTCCGTACAGGGATGATCAGATGAATAGAATAGGATCGATTCTAGGACCTGCACTTCGAGGTGCTCCTCCCTCCAATATCCTCTGTTATGGAAAGACTGGGACTGGAAAGACTGTTGTCGCACGCTATGTGTTAGACATGCTTGTAAGTAAGGCTGAAGAGAGCGGAGTGAACCCGCCCTTGACTGCTTTTGTCAATTGCAGAATAGTCGGGACTAATTACAGAGTTCTAAAGCGACTGTGTGACCAGATTGAAGCGACAATGGCTGATGGATCTGAGGTTCCATTCACCGGTCTTCCCACTGATGAGATTCGAGAGGTCTTGAAGAACAAACTGGATTCAGATGCGAACATATTGACCGTGGTCTTGGATGAGGTTGACAGCCTATTGAAACGCGATCCTGGTCAGGGAAATGACATTCTCTATGGTTTGACCCGAATGAACGGTGAACTGGACAACAGCAGGATTTCTATCATCGGAATCAGCAATGACCTCAAGTTCAAGGAGATGCTTGATCCGAGAGTTCTTTCTACACTTGGAGAAGAAGAGGTAATCTTCTCGCCATACAACGCTGTAGAACTCAAGGGAATCCTGAAGCAGAGGGTCGCGCTTGCTTTCAATCCCAATGCAATCAGTGATGAAGGAGTAATCAATCTCGTAGGAGCGTTGGCAGCACAGGAGCATGGTGACGCAAGAAGAGCACTTGATCTCCTCAGAACCGCTGGTGAGCTGGCTGAGAGGAAAGGCGAGGAGAAGGTCACGCAAGAACATGTCAGAGAGGCTCAGAAGGTGATTGAACGTGACACAATCACTGAAACCGTGAAGACTCTGCCTATGCAGTCAAAGGCTGTTTTGTTTGCAGTCTATATTCTAGTAACTCGAGGTCAGAAGGACATATTCACTGGAGAATGCTACAACGTCTACTCGGAAATTGCAAAATCCCTATCATTGGATACACTAACACAAAGACGAGTATCTGATTTGATATCTGAGCTTGACATGCTCGGTTTGATCAACACTTCTGTGATTTCCAAAGGAAGATACGGTCGAACTAAGAAAATCAAACTGGCTGTCAGCAAGAAACAGATTGGTGTGATACTAGACGATGACATCCGACTCAGTAGCGTGGCAAAAGACATCGAGTCAATCTGATATGCCATGGTAAAAGAACCTGATATCAGGCTGTCCAGTCCTGAGATTTAGTACTGTAACGATTCCTGGAGTTGGTACTACACCCTGCTTTCTCATGAAGTCTGTCTGTGATTGGAACGTTCCAGAATTGATTATCTGGACGCCTCGGTAGTTGTCAACAGCATTATGATGGGCATGACCAAAATGAACAACGTCCGGAGGTGTGTCGATGACCATCCAGTCCCGGGGGAGTGGTGCTAGTTCAGTCTTGCCTCCATAGAGCGGAACCAAATGTCGTTTCTTGAGCAGTTCCTTCATTGGTGCTGCTGGTTCTACATAGGAAGCTCCTGGTACATTCGTAACCAAGTCGTCCATACTGTCACCATGGGTTATCAGAACATTGACGCCTTCTACTACAATCTGACTCGGATCTCCAAGCATTGTGATACGATCTCCAAGTCTGTAGAGCGGACCCGCGAATTCTTCAGAAATGGGTGGTTTTGGCAATGCTTGTCTTACTGCATCATGGTTTCCCGGAATGCAGAATATCTTGACATGCTTTGGCAGTTTACGAATCTTACTGGCGAAGAGGGCATATTGATCATGTATGCTGGTCACTCTCAAATCAAGCCTTTGTGAAGGATATACACTGATTCCATCCACCATGTCTCCTGCAATGAAGAGGTAGTGTATTTTACTCACCATGCTTTTGTCGGCTTCTTCAACACCACGACCGTTCATCCAGTCAACGAAAGAGTCAAACTCGTCTTCCAAGAATTCCTTACTTCCACAGTGGATGTCAGAAATGAAGGCAGCGTAGACATCTCGTTTAGCCCTTCCTGCTGGGCGGGCTGTTGGGATATCTGGGAAAATCACATCGTCTGCAATCATTCGGGCTTCTTCATCCACATATCCAGATATACACACGACCTCATCAAGCAGGAGTGAGTTTGCCTTCTCAGCTAGCTGCTGACCCTTGAACCCTTCCCGAGTTGCAGGAATTACACAGATTATCGTAGAATAGAGTTCCTCCATCTGATTTTCTCTATTGACTTTCTCTATATGCTCTAGCTCAACAACTACATTACTTGATCGAGAGAGGTTCCTCTCTTTTACAACACCCAGCACAATTTGGGATGGTCTGGCTGGTGTACGCATACCCTCTAAGCTCATTGCTTTTCTTGTTTTAGCTGATTCCTTCCTAAGCTTCGCAGTGTATGGAGAAACAGCATTTTGGGTATCGATTCGGTTCATATAGATACGACTGATTCGCGAGAACCGATCACGAAACAGTTTCAGAAAATCTTCAACAGTACCTTCAGAACCAACTAAATTCTGCTCAGGATTCTTCTCTATTCGATAATCCCAGAGAGGTCCTTCAAGGAATGATTCAATATACGATCTTGACAGAACCTGAGGATGCTCATTGACTTTCAGAATCTCTGTGACCGTATCCATTGGTGACTCCTGATTCAGCACGTATTCTAATGCTTCTGGCGTTATTTGGAGCCCTGACTCTATTAGAAACTTCAACACATTACGTCGAATACTAGAGGTCAACGAGTCACCGAATGAAGAGATACCCACTTCCCGTTTTAAACGTCTTCCATCTCAACCAGTAGAAAACTCCATGTGCGGGAAATGTAATAAGCCCCTGTCTGGACCGAATGTTCGACTTTCTTCTCCAGGTGAGAGTAATGGTAATCACAAGAACTCTGCAACAAACTGGTGGCAAAACTGGTAGCTCATTTCTAATCATCCTCCCAAAGGACTGGGTGACCAAACAGAATCTGAGCAAGGGGGACGCTGTTTTCATTGCAGAACGAGAGGATGGCTGTTTGATAATCGATCCTCGTTTTGCAAAGACTGGAGAACCAAGAATAACAACAGCTAAGATTCAGACGAATCTGCGTTGGGAGATAACAAGCAGATACTTACTTGGTTTTGACGAGATTCGTATCGTGAGCAAGGACCCAATCAGCAACGAACAACGTGATGAACTAAAACGAATTATCAAACGTTTTGTCGCGCTTGAAATAACTGAAGATGACGACCACCAGATTGTGCTTCGGTGTCTTGTTGACCCATCGACATTGCCTGTGAATACAGCAATGCGAAGGATGCATCAGATCACATCAAGAATGATTAATGACTCACTGAACGCATATTTCATTGGAGATAGAGAGGCTGCAGATGAAGTTGTTAGGCGTGATGAAGAAGTTGACCGACTGTTCTTTCTCATTGTCAGGGAACTCAGGTCGGCAATCCAATACCCTCGAATGAGTGAGGCAATGAAACTCACTCCTGTAAAAGCACTGGACTTTCGTTTGGCCGTGCAGTACATCGAGCGAATCGCTGACTTGGCTGTGGATATAGCACAACGAGTCGATGAATCGATTGATGCATCTCTGGTGAAAAAGATCGAACCTATCGTGAAGGATGTGCTCGATATGCTCTCTGATGCTGTCAAGAACCTGTTTAAATTCGATTCAAAGAAGGTGACTTCAGTAATCAATGCTGAGAATCGATTGATTTCAAAGACCGCAAAGCTTAGGCAACACATTGTAGCTACACCAAATGGTCAGCCGCAAACACAGGTCTTAGTAGTAGACAGTCTACTAAGAATGGGAGAAGCAGCGAAAGACATTGTGGACCTTGCCCTGCCGCTACATGAATAGAGGAATTATAATGACACAGAAATTGTTTGGCACATCCGGAATTAGAGGCTCAATCATAGAGAAATCTACTCCTGATCTTGCTCTTGGACTTGGTAGAGCACTCGGATCTTTTCTTGATGGAAAAGGAACTGTAGGAGTAGGTACTGACGCTCGAACTTCACGAGAAGTACTAAGAAATGTCTTCGTCGGAGGAGTGCTCTCGACGGGAGTCCAAGTTGTAGACCTGGGGATAGCGCCAATGCCGACAGTCGCATACTTCAGCGCATTCGATGACATCTCCGTTTCAGTCATCATCACTGCAAGTCACAATCCGCCAACAGACAATGGTTTCAAGTTCTTCAGTAGCGGAAGAGAGTTCATTCGATCTGAGGAGGAATTCTTGGAGAACTCCGTCTTCAATAAGCAGTACCTTTCTGCACCATGGGATAAGATTGGTCAATTATCAAAACGGGACATCAAAATCGAATACCTCTCTAGCGTCAAGGAGTTCCTGTTGAAGAGAGGAGGTATCAGTTTGGGGACCAAAGTTCTCGTTGATTTGGCAAATGGAGCAGCTACTGAATATACCCCGACACTTCTCTCAGATTTGGGATTCTCTGTCACAACAATGAACTCTCATCAAGACGGACATTTCCCTGGAAGGCTTCCTGAACCATCTCCAAGGAACTTGGGAGACGCTATGAAGATGGCTGCTGAGTCTGATTTTGCAGTGACTATGTGCCACGATGGTGATGGTGATAGACTAGCTGTGATTGATGAGGAAGGAGAATTCATAGACCAGAACCGTGTCATTGCAGTCTTTGCTCGAGATGAGGTCGAGAGGAAAGGAGGCGGCGTGGTACTCACATCAATCGACACTTCCAGTGTAATAGATGAGATTGTCAATGCTGCAGGAGGATCAGTCGTACGTATGCCACTCGGGTCACTTCAGGAGTATCTTGCTACAAAAGATTGCAAGGATGTCGTACTAGGTTCAGAGCCTTGGAAACCGATCTTCACTGACCTTGGATTGTGGATGGATGGTATAACTGGCGCTGGTCGATTTGCTCAACTGGTGGATGAGCTTGGTGATGGTAGCTGTATCAAGCTCATGAAAACGATACCAAAGTATCCCATTCTGAGGGACTTTGTTCCTTGTCCTGACAAAATTAAGCAGGCATTCTTACCACACGTGAAAGAGAAGCTTGTTCCAGCCATCAGTGGTGTTGAGAATGTCCTAGAAGTGGATGGAATAAGAATCGATTACAAGGATGGATCGTATGTGTTGATCAGGGTTTCAGGAACAGAACCTAAAGCAAGACTGTATGTGGGAGCGAAGTCACAGCAAACTCTAGAAAAGACTGCTGACATTGCAAAGAAGATAATGGAACAAGCTCTGGACGAACTCAAGTGAGTTGACTGTCTTGACTATAATCCAAATTCTAGCTATCTGTGGAATGGTTAGCCCAATCATATACACAATAATGTGGATCCTTGGGGGAATACTTGATCCAGAATATAGTCATGTAAGACAGGATGTCAGCTCTCTAATTGCAGTCAAAGCACCTAACAAGAAGCTTCTTGACAAATTCATCATCACATCCAGTATTCTCTTGTTGATTTTCTATCTTGGGTTGTTTTGGGGAATAAACAATGGAACTGGTTCAATCATTGGTCCTATCCTGTTTACAATCAGTGGACTCCTAGGGGTTCTTGTGGCTCTCTTCTTCCCCCTTGATACAGGTGGTGAAATGGTTACAACGCGTGGGAAACTACATCTGATTCTCATTTCACTATCAGGAATATTGACAATTGCAGGTATGCTTGCTCTTTGGTTTGATTTAGCTGTTGACACTGTTTGGGGTACCTTTGCTACTTTTTCTCTGATTTCAGCAATATTGTCCCTCATCCTTGTGATAGCTACTTCATTTGCTACCAAAACCAATTACCTTGGATTGATAGAGAGGTTGATGGTCAGCACCTACCAAATCTACTACTTTGTATTTGCTCTGATGGTATTTCTGACTAACTAGGGACACCCATTCCTGCGTACTCAAGCCAACTCTCCATCAACTGTCTAGACTTCTTCCCAAACTTCTCTTGAATCAGATTAAGAAACGTGTCTGATGTGATAGAGTCGCTCTGTATGCAAGTTCTAGCAAACTCTCCTATACCTTCTCTGAACTCTGTTATTCCCACAGATTCAGAAACCTCATGCAACAGAAGAAATCCTCTGAAATAGAAAGCTGCATGGGATTCCTCCTGTTCTCGAACAAGTTCTCTGATTGCAGGCAAATCTCCTGCTTTCTCAAGCTGCTCTCTCACCTTAGCGGTATGGGATGAGAGAAAATCTTCTCTGACATAATCATTGACAATGTGTATTGAGCAGAACTCTGCCAAGGCCTCGTCAACCCAGTTGTCGTAGGTCAATGGTGATGTTCTATTAAACCACTCATGACATATCTCATGACAAATGGCTTGTAGAACTGCATTGTGTGAGCTCGATGTTGTCGGATAGCCCCCTCCAACCACAACCATTCCTGATCTGGTGTATGCCCCTCCCTGTTGCCGTGGAGTTATCACAAATTTCAACGGAATGTTTGTGCTTGGTGGGCCTAGCCATTCTTCCAACAATCTCCTCATTTCGTAGATGTGTCTGTCAAACCTCTTCTGTGACGACACCATGCTCTTGGGTCCCCAGAAGAAGCTGTCAGAATCGATTTGTGTATCTCTGATTGGTAATCCCACGAGTGTGATATCATTTGCTTGGCGGGTCTGATTCCATGTCCAAACAGAGTGCTTCTTGGATGGTTCGGTACCTACTTTTTTCCCATTTGCTATCCATGTCCAGTCGGAAGGACTGTTCAGAGTAACATTGTAAGACATGTAGGTTTCCATGCTAAGTGGTACTGGGTACCAGGCACTATAACAGGCCAATTCGACAAAATCTCTCTTGATGTACCCCATTGTTGGCATTCCAGTGTTATTTTTCGGCGGATGTATCTGCCCAGAATATTCGAACTGAATCACCATGTCCTGGTCCCTTTCAATTTCTGAGTCTGCTTCGAACGCCCATAGATCTCCATTGTAGAACCGAGGGATCTTCATCTCATCTGTTTGATACAGTTTCACAGGACTACTCATTTCTATGATACGTTGTGGAACACCTTTCCATTTTAGTCCACGATTCAATACGAAGAGGAACTTTTTTTGTGGCTCCGAAATTCGGACTTCGCCTCTCACTCCGAGCATTCCCTTTCTAGGATCAATCCTACAGTTGAGAATGTAGTGAGCACACATTTTGTTTCACTTGAAGAATGAGCATCTATCCACCTTTTGAATTGATTGAGCGTTTCGTCATGGAACTAAAAATCAGCTTGTATAAAGAGTTAAAATGAAGGAATTCATCAACACTTGGCATGAAAGAAGTGTGGTTGGTTGACTATGTTCGTACTCCATTTTCACGTTCACGTCCCAATAAACCAGAAACTGACGTATTTGGTGAGATTAGGGGTGACGAGCTCTTAGCTCGACTACTAATGAAATTCTTCGATGGATCATTGGCTGAAAAAGGAATTGAAAAGAAAGATATTGATGAGGTCACAGTAGGTGTGGCTTCTGGTGTCCTTGAGAACTGGACATATGGGGGAAAAATCCCCACTTTCCTGTCTGGGTTTCCATATGATGTACCATCAATGTTCATTGACCGCCAGTGTGGGTCAGCAGGTTCAGGAATGCACATTGGCATCATGGAAATCATGACTGGGTTCAGTACAACCGTGCTGTCCACTGGTTTCGAGCACATGACTCGAGTGAGGGGAACCGGAATCGATCCAAATTTCTCCATGGCTGATAAAAACTCGGAGTTTTACAGACCCGGCTTTGATGCAGCTACAGTGTTCAACATGTTACAAACTGCCCAGAAATTGTACGAGGAAGAGGTCCCCACATTTACCAAGGAGGACATGGACAAGTTCGGTGTGAGAAGTCATAATTTGACCATCAAGAACCAAGAGAATGGATGGTTCAAAGGTGAAATAATCCCCATGGAGGGACATGCACCTGATAATGTTGACGAACCTATGATGATTGACAGAGACCTGAGTGCCCGACCATCGACCCTTGAGAAGGTTTCAACTCTTCCTAGGGTTTCAACACCGTTCTTCTTGGAGAAGAATGGGGGAAAAGAGGGTTACATCAAACGCGAGGGTACAGATGAGGGTGTAATCACTCCAGGCAACGCCTCTCCGTTAAATGCAGGTGCAACTGCTGCTGTTCTAATGGAGGCTGAGGAGGCCAAAAAGAGGGGCATAGAACCCATGGCAAAAATTGTTTCCATGGGGTGGGCAGGAGTTGATCCGACTGTCATGGGCCGTGGACCCGTTCCTGCGACCATCAAGGCTCTCAAGTATGCTGGATTAAGTGTTGAGGATATTGACTTCTGGGAAATCAATGAGGCATTCTGCATTGTCGCACTCAACTGCATGGACAAACTGAAGATTCCCGAAGAGAAGGTAAATGTCAACGGTGGTTCTACTGCCATTGGACATCCTCTAGGTTCGACCATGATCAGGTTGACTGGAACACTGGCAAGAATTCTCAAAGACAACAAGGCAAAGTATGGTGTTGCCAATGCGTGTGTTGGCGGTGGACAGGGTGTTGCCACCGTTATTGAGAATCTTGATGCATAATATAGTCTTCAAAGAATTTCACAAGAATGAGGGTACTAGGGAGCAGATCCTAGCTGATTCTGTATCTTGCCACTTCAGGATGATCTAGAAACTCCCAACTACCATTAACTCCTTCAACAAGAGCACCCAACTCAACATGCAGCATCGCAATACCACAATCAAGCTCTCTTGAAACCCGAAAATTTCTCCTTGTACTATCGGTTGATACAGTAATCGAGTCCGCATTGACTGAGAATCTCCACGGTTGTCTATTTCCGGCAGAGGGTGCAATCCTAGCCGCTTCTAATGCAGTCTTAGCCCAATCACTACTCACTTCACCCGCTATAATGAACTTACTTAGATCCTTTCGTCTATACTGTTTTGAAGACACGCCTACTCTGTCAGTGTCATCCTTCGAATATCCAATTGGTGTGATACCAAGAACCTTCTCACTGCTTATCAGATTGATTTGTTTAGCAACTTCTTCAGGTCTATAGAAACCTCCTACCCAACAAGTATTCAAGCCAAGAGCAGTGGCTTCAAGAATTACTCCTTCTCCAAGATATCCTGTAACTGCCTGAACATTAGGCACCTCCATATCACCAATGAATGCGATATAGTACGGTGTTTCTGTCACTTTGTAGAAGAACTCACTCACTGCGCCTTTGAACACTCTTTCTCTTGGATTTCTAACCAGAACAGCTTTGGCTCCGGAATATGGTCTGAATTTGTTACAGATTTCTTCAATTCTAGAGGTCACATCATCACTTGGAACTTCGCCAGAATACTTTCTCTGTGAATGTCGAAGGAAAATTGCTTTGTACCAGGAATCTATAGGAATGTCCAAGATTGTCACACCATCTGATTAGAACAACTATCAAAATGAGATTAGTGTCTTCTTCTTTGACAATAAATGGCGCAGGGGATTAGATTTGACTTATATGATGGTTCCAACCCTCAAAGAATGTTTTTAATTTGTTAAACTAGCTCGTGATCACTCATTCAATTTATGCACACATATGTTCCCAGAACTATAGGACTGAGCGCATCATTCATGATCTTAGGGTTTCACTATTCTTTGTCGGGATTAGGGTTGCCCTGTTCACTTTGAACTGGAGAATGGTATCCAAGCTTTTTGAGAGTTTTATATAGAAACTTGCTGGAGTCGAGTGATTCTGATGATCTCCAACGCTTTGCGAAATCTGCCTGAATAGGTTCAATCTTCTCCCACCATGCCATTGTCATTACTGCCATCGCTTCAGGTATTAGTTCTGCATCAGTAATCTTGTCTTCAATCAGCTTTCCCATCGAGTCAAAAAAGGAGCTAACATGAATGAACTTTGCCCAATTCTTCGAATTTCCAGTTGGTCCATATTTTGCCATGAACTGTTCAAAGTTGCTCCAGTTCCACTCCCCAACTACTTCGAACATATCCTCAAGGAACTTTTGGTCCGCCTGTTTATGAAAATCCAGGAATATAGATGCGCGTCTTGACTTCGCTAAATTTCTAATAGAAAGTACACTCATGATCACTCCTATCACGACGCTCATTGCGGCTAGTATTATCGAAACAGTTTGTACATCTAACTCCTGCATGAGTATCGCCCCGAATCTCTTGTTTAATTTCACAGGACGATTCTCCCATATAAAAGACCTATCCAATTTTTGAGCCGATTGCGATATTCTCGAGCAATTTGAAAATGGTGCCGAGGATGAGATTAGAACAAAGCCATCATCCGAATTCAAGATAAAATTCATAATCAAGATTAATCAAGTTGAGAACCATGGATTTTTGGACTGGATTAATTGCTTGTTTTGATGAGGAATCAGTCTGCAGGTTGAAGGAATTATGGAGAATTTTGACAAATTCTCCAGATTTACATGGTCAAATATATGAGCGAGTACCACCCCACATAACATTGTTTGAACATGAAGAAATAAGAAAACAAGAATTCTATGATGCATTAGAATCCGCTATTTCGAAATACAACTCCTTTTCACTGAAATTTACTGGTTTAACTACGTTTCCTGCTACCCATGTTTTCTATCTTAATCCAGAATATTCTAACAATCTTCATTCTTTAAGAAAACTCTGCCTCGAAATATTAGAAGATCAAGGAGTAATTTTGAATCGAAAGCCCGATAGTACGTGGAATCCACACTTGACTCTTCTATTAGACCTCCCAACTCAAGAAATATCCAAAGCAGTTGAGATTTCCCAAAATTATCTTGATTTACAGATTACAAAGCCTTTTGTCGTAAAGATATCCCATATCGAATTATTCTCTTACCCTCCCTATAAAGCTGAAAAGAAGTTCTTTCTACACAAAGCAGCTGAGTAATTGGAGAAGTAAAATGGCGCCGAGGATGAGATTTGCTCAATCTCGTCGGATTGACGAAACTCTTGAACTCATGCGTGCGAACACACCGGTTGGCTTGGCCTTTGGCTTCCGAAGAAACCGGTTTTCAAGACCGGCGCCGTAATCCGGGCTTGGCTACCTCGGCTCAGCATTGCCACCGTTGGAAATGCCTTTTAAGCTTCTTGTCGTGGTTGGCCAAGAAGGTGACCCAAATCCTTGGAGCGCGGTTTCAACTATCACGAACATACAGCCGACATCACAATAGAATGTTGGGCTCCTGACCTCATCGGGGCTTTTGAACAGGCAGCTCTGGCAACATTTGAGGTCATTCTTGACACCTCTACTGTGAAACCTAGTGAAACCGTTGAAATCGAGATAACTGCGACAGACCTTGAGGAGCTATTGGTGGAATGGATCGGTGAGTTGATCGCACTGATTGACATCAAGGGACAATTCTACTCCAAATTCTCAGTGGACCATATCGAAGCCACAACAAACGGCTACATACTGGAAGGTCGAGTTCTTGGTGAAACAATTGACCACGACAAGCATGATACCCGAACAGAGGTCAAAGCCATGACGTATGCAGACTTGAGAATTCTTGAAGAACCAAATCGAACAATCTTATGGTTCACACTTGACCTTTAGGAGGACTAAAAATTGACGCTGAGAGTTGCCATTCCTGATACTACCCTGACAGACTGCTCTGACCTACGTCAGAAGACTGTGAAATCCGGATCGATTGCCAGGGCTCTAGCCATATTTCGGGTCAATCATGTCTTTATCTATGAAACCGGGACCCTGACTGGTAATAAGACACGGGATGCAGATTTGCTGATGAAGCTGCTCAGGTTCATGGACACACCACAGTATCTTCGAAAAAAGATATTCCCGAAATCTCCATCTCTAAAGTATGCAGGCATCCTTCCGCCTCTTAGGACAAAGAGTCATCCATTAGAACAGATGAAGTCTGATCTACATGAGGGAGTCGTGAGATGGGGGGTACAGGTCAGGCCAGGAAAGGTCGACCTTGGTCTCGATAAGCTAATCGACTATCCCCAGACCATCAGCGAACGAGACCCCACATTGTTCCGTGTGAAGAAGGCTTCGCCCAAAATCATCCTAGAGATAATCGATCGCGAGGATGTTGAAGAGTACTGGGGTTTCTCTGTTGAAAGGATTCGAGAACTACGTCTTCTGCTTGAGGCGGAAGACGATTCCACCAGGATTGGGTTCTCAAGAAAAGCGCCTCACTTTAATAGACTTGAAACTGATCTGAAATCAACCATTGCGGGGACACAATCAGTTCTGGCTATCTTTGGTGGTCCCGGACATGGCATTCTCGAAGTCTTTGAAGAGGAACGTGAAACCATCAAGTCAAACATTGACTTCTGGGTTAATACAATCCCTCATCAGGGTACTGAAACTGTTCGCCTTGATGAGGCACTATTCGTGAGTCTTGGAGTATTGAACAGTTCTCTGGGGCAGATGATGACGAAACCAGGTTTTCATGATTGATACATACGTGACCTTTAAAGAAGAAATTGCCATGGTTTTTACAATCGTTCATGAGGTTTCAAGATGCAGTCTGATAGGGTCAGGCGATTACGCAAGCAGAGTGTGGGCACAAGACCCTACATTTCTACAGAGCGCGCTGAGCTACTGACAGATTTCTATCAGAGTGGGGGTGCGGACATGGTTTCTACACCTGTGGCTCGTGCTCTTGCATTCAAACACCTGTTGGAGAACAAGACAATCTGCATCAACGAAGGTGAACTCATTGTTGGAGAGAGAGGTCCTGCACCGAGAGCGTCACCCACCTATCCCGAGCTGTGTTGTCACACCCTCGAAGACCTTGACATAGCAAACTCTCGTGAGAGAACACCATTTCTATTGAGTGAGGAAGCCAGGAATACATACCGCGACGAAATCATCCCGTATTGGACAGGCCGCACAATGCGTGAACGAGTATTCGAGGCTATGTCTGATGAGTGGATGGCAGCCTTCGATGCTGGTGTTTTCACGGAGTTCATGGAGCAACGAGCTCCTGGCCATGCCATCCTAGACGACAAGATATACCAAGGAGGTTTCTTGAATTTCATTGATGCTATCGAAGAACACATGTCCAGGCTCGATTTCTTCAATGACTCCAAAGCCTATGACAAGGAACAAGAACTCATAGCCATGAAGATTTCAGCTGAAGCAGTGATAGACTTCGCTAAACGTCACGCTGAAATGGCGCACGAGCTTGCAGCAGAGGAAAAGGACAAAGACAGGAAGGAGGAACTCCTCCGCATCGCTGATGTATGCAATCATGTACCAGCAAATGCACCACGTAACTTCTGGGAAGCTCTCCAATCCTATTGGTTTGTGCATCTGGGAGTCATTATCGAACTGAACGTCTGGGACAGTTTCAACCCTGGTAGGCTTGATCTAAACCTAATTCCATTCTATGAGAAAGAGGTTGAGAATGGAACCCTCACCAGTGACTTTGCAAAGGAACTCCTACAATGTTTTTGGATCAAGTTCAACAATCAGCCAGCACCATTGAAGGTATCAATCACTGAACAACAGAGTGGGACCTACCAGGACTTTGCCCTGATTAACACAGGGGGTCTTGACCAAGAAGGAAAAGATGCAGTCAATGAGTTGTCCTATCTCATTCTTGAAGTGTGCAACGAGATGCGGCTTATTCAGCCCAGTGTTTGCATTCAGCTGAGTACTAAGAATCCAGAGAGTTTCCTAGAGAGCGCTGTCGATGTAGTCAAAGAAGGCTTTGGGCAACCGTCGCTATTCAATACCGATGTGATCATCAAAGAGTTTGTCCGCGCTGGGAAATCCATTGAGGATGCCCGTGCCGGAGGTCCCAGTGGTTGCGTCACAATAAGCGCATTTGGAAAAGAGAGCTGTATCCTGACTGGATATTGTAACTGGCCAAAGATACTGGAGATTGCCCTGCATAATGGAATTGATCCACATACTGGAAAAAGGGTAGGTCCAGAAACTGGTAATCCAACCGAGTTCATGTCATTCGATGACATGCTTGATGCCTACAAGAAACAGCTCGAATATTTCATTGACCTAAAGATCAAGGGCAACAACATAATTGAACGACTCTATGCGGAGTATATGCCTGCACCCTTTATGTCACTCTTATTTGACGACTGTATCGCAAGAGGCAGAGATTACCATGACGGTGGTCCTCGATATAACTCCACATACATTCAGGGAGTTGGAATGGGTACAATCTCAGACTCGCTATCTGCTATCAAGTATCATGTCTTTGAAAAGAAGCATTTCACAATGAAAGAGCTGCTTGAGGGTCTCCGGACCGATTTCAAGGACAATGAGGTCATGAGAATGACTCTCCTCAAGAAGACGCCAAAATATGGCAATGACGACGATTTTGCAGACAAGCTAGCAAAAGATGTCTTTGACACATACTTCGATCTCATCGACGGTCGTCCCAATACCAAGGGTGGCGAGTATCGTGTGAATCTACTCCCCACCACTGTACATGTATACTTTGGACAGATGACAGGAGCGACTCCGAATGGGAGGAATGCTGGGGCTCCCCTCTCCGATGGAATCTCTCCAAGTCACGGTGCAGACATTAATGGTCCAACTGCAGTCATCAAGTCTGTTGCTAAGATTGACCACTGGAAGACCGGAGGAACGTTGCTCAACCAGAAATTCATGCCTGAGGTCTTGGCTGATGTTGAAGGTCGAAAGAAACTTGGAGATCTCGTAAGAACATACTTCAAATTGGGTGGACATCATATTCAGTTCAATGTAGTAAGGGCTGAAACATTACGAGATGCCCAGAAGAGCCCTGAACTTTTCCAAGATCTAATTGTGCGTGTGGCAGGGTATAGTGACTACTTTGTAAACATAGGAAAGGACCTGCAGAACGAGATTATTGCACGTACAGAGCAGCGAAGTATCTGAACAGGCTAACTTGGTCAGTAGGCAAATCTTAAAAACACACTTCGACTCGGCTCGCGGTGTAGTACGAATAGCCTAGTGGTGTATCTATTCGATTACATGTTGATTTCATACCACGAAGGCTGCAAAACTACAGGTGACAGAAAATGGCACATAGGAAGAAGAATGCTCCTAGACGAGGTAGTCTTGCTTACTTACCACGAGGAAGAGCATCGAAATTCGTACCAAGAATCAAGAATTGGCCTTCTTATGATGGTAGTTCTCCCAAACTACTTGGTTTCGTCGGCTATAAGGCCGGAATGACCCATGCAGTGATGACTATTGAGAATCCAAATAGTCCATTCAAAGGTCAGGAAACTGTAGTTCCAGTCACAGTCATCGACACTCCACCGATTCGACCATTCTCTATCCGAGGATATGAGGCAACTAGCTATGGTCTGAAACTGGTCACAGAGGTGCTCGCTGAAACCTTAGCTGAGGACCTCCGAAAGGCAATGCCTTTTCCAAAAGAATACGACCATGGAGCAAAGATGAAGGAGTTCGAGGAGAAGCTGGACTCACTTGCAGAGATCCGGATGCTTATCCACACTCAACCCCGACTTGCGGGAGTACCAAAGAAGAAGCCTGACATTACTGAGTACAAAGTAGGCGCCTCTAGTGTTGCCGAAGCTTTTGAGTATGCTAAGAACATCCTTGGCACAGACATTCGTGTTGCAGACGTCATAGATGAAGGAATCCTGGTTGACAGCATCGCAGTCACCAAAGGTCACGGATTCCAAGGTCCTGTAAGACGATGGGGAATTCGTATTCTCCAACACAAATCCCGAAAAACAAAGAGAGGTGTGGGTTGTATCGGTCCATGGACTCCTACAAACATCAGATACTCTGTCCCTAGACCTGGACAGACTGGATTCCATACTCGAACAAGCTTCAACAACAAGGTCATGAAAATGGGAGAGCGTGGTGAGGAAATCACACCCTCTGGAGGTTTTGTGAACTACGGCGTGATACGTGGCGACTACATAATGCTTCATGGATCTGTCCCTGGTACAGTAAAGAGACCAGTGCGAATCAGATTTGCAATCCGTCCTAGTAAGGGACACGTGGATGCACCACCCCAGGTGAGTTACATCAGCACGTCTTCAAAGCAGTAGGGAGTTGAATATACATGACAGTTGTGAAAGCATTTACATTGAAGGGCAAGACAATCAAGGAGAGAGTTACACTCCCTGCCCATTTTGATACTCCCTATCGTCCAGATGTCATTAAGAGGGCAGTACTGGCGATCCAGTCACGCAGACGTCAACCACATGGTGTAGACGAGTTGGCTGGAAAACGCAACACTGCACAGAGCTGGCAGACTGGACATGGCAGATCACGAATGCCCCGAGTGAAAGGAAGTGGTACAAGCGCAGCAAACAAGGCTGCTTTTGCACCAGGAACAGTAGGTGGTCGTCAAGCCCATCCTCCTGAAGCACGCAAGGTACTCATTGAACGCATAAACACGAAGGAAAACCGACTTGCAATTCGTTCTGCGATAGCAGCATCTGCAAACCCAGAATTTGTCAAGGCAAGAGGTCACAAGATAGACAATGTCCCACAGATCCCAATGGTCGTGAGTGACAAGTTGGAGTCTGTGACTACGACAAAAGAGGTCTTTGAAACCCTCATACTCCTCGGTTTAGGAGATGATCTTGACAGGGCCAATAACGGTCGTAACGTCAGGGCTGGCAAAGGCAAGATGCGCGGTCGGAAGATGAAGACTCCCAAATCACTGCTGATTGTAGTTGGCTCCGACTCGGGGGTTAGTAAAGCCGCTCGCAATCTTCCTGGAGTCGACATCACAGAAGTTCACAGTCTGAATGCTGAGCTTCTGGCTCCTGGAACACATCCTGGTCGCCTGGTGGTCTGGACAAGGTCCGCCATCAGCAGGCTGGAGAAGGAGAACCTGTTTGTCTGAGGTGAGGAAATGAGAGATCCGAATGAAATCATTATCAGACCTGTCGTGACGGAAGCTAGTCTTGAGGCTGTGGATGAGGAGAACAAGCTAATCTTCTATGTGGTCCGAACAGCGAACAAGAACACGATCAAATGGGCGGTCGAAACACTATACGAAGTCGTTGTTGAGAAAGTCAACACTCTGATAATGCCTGATGGAAAGAAGAAAGCATTAGTCAGACTAGCACCGGAGTACAGTGCCGCAGAGGTTGCGACAAACCTCGGGATATTCTAAGGAGGTCTTTGAATGGGTAGAAGAATTCTGGTCCAGCGTAAAGGTCGTGGGACAACTCAGTGGAGGTCTCCACGCCACAAGAAGATAGCTCCAGCAAGGCATCCCAAATGGGCACCAAATAAGACCTACGTGGGCACAATCATTAACCTGCACCATGAATCAGGCAGAGGTGCTCCTCTTGCAGAGGTACGTTACGAAGGTGAATCAAAAATCCACTTTATGGTGGCACCCGAGGGAGCTCAGGTCGGTCAGATAATCGAGTGTGGTGAAGATGCTTCACTTGCAAACGGCAACACTCTGATACTCGAGCACATTCCTGAAGGAACCCCTGTCTACAACATCGAGGGAAGTCCTGGTGACGGAGGTAAATATGTGAAATCATCTGGACTTGCAGCGACAATCGTGTCCATTGACAAGACTAAGGCAATGGTACGTCTACCAAGCGGCAGACAGAAGGCTTTCAGTCCACGCTGTCGAGCCACAATAGGTATCGTAGCTGGTGGTGGTCGGCAGGAGAAGCCATTCTTAAAGGCTGGTGCAGTCTGGCACCACACCCGTGGAAAGGCGCGAAAGTGGCCTGTTGTCCGAGGTGCTGCTATGAATGCTGCATCACATCCACATGGTGGTGGTTCTCACCAATCACCTGGCAGACCAAGCACTGTCAGTAGACATGCTCCGCCCGGTCGTAAGGTGGGTAATATTGCAGCTAGGCGTACTGGTCGCAAGAAGTAGAAAATCTAGAGCAGAAGAGAGTTCGCTCTCTTCTTTCCTCCTCTTTTTGAGATACATGTTGACAATCGCTGGGTAATACATGGAATGATATCTCTCTATGACGCCAGTGCTATTGAGGACTAGACATGCGTCTCATAGCGGTACACTTGCCTGAGAAAATAGTTGAAGATATTCAACGCTTGGTGGACAAAGGTCTCTATCCCAACAGATCCGAGGCTATTCGGAATGCCATCCGAGATCTGTTGAAACGTGAGCTATGGGAGTCCAGTATGAATACAAGCGGTAGGATGAGTGAGGTCATCGGACAATGAAATCATTGATTGATGCTGCACGTGAGCATAGCCGTGGAGAGCGTATTCATTCCACTGGTCGTGACATGGGTCAAGCCCGTATCGTTGTAGTAGGTTGTGGTGGTGCTGGTAACAATACTGTAAAACGGCTAATGACAATCGGTGTACAGGGTGCAGAGTGCATTGCAATTAACACTGACCGTCAGCACCTTGCTGTCACAACCGCTCATCGTAAACTCTTGATTGGTGAACGGATTACACGAGGCCTAGGAGCAGGTGGATATCCTCACGTTGGAAGAGCAGCTGCTGAAGAGTCAACTGGTCAATTGACTGAACTTTTGCGGGACGCTGATTTGGTCTTCATTGCTGCAGGAATGGGTGGAGGTACTGGTACAGGCAGTGCTCCTGTAGTGGCCGAGATTGCCAAGAACAGTGATGCAATCGTAGTTGGTGTCATCACCATGCCATTTAGTCTAGAGAGAACTCGAATCGACAAGGCAAAGGCTGGTCTCGCACGTCTACAAGAGAATGTAGACACTGCAGTTGTGATTGACAACCAGAAGCTCATGGAGCTAGTTCCAGATCTACCCCTTGAGGAAGCCTTTGGTGTTGCAGATGAGGTCCTTGCAAACATGGTGAAAGGAATAACTGAAACCATTACCATGCCTAGTCTGATCAATCTTGACTATGCTGATGTTCGGTCTATCATCTGCAACGGAGGGGTCGCGTTAGTTGGACTTGGAGAGGCAACAGGTGCGGACCGTGCAAATGAGGCAATAAAGAATGCCTTGAATAGTCCGCTGCTTGAGGTTGAATGGAGCGGAGCTACAGGTGCCTTAATCCATATCACAGGAGGTCCAGATATGAGTCTAGCAGAGTCCAACAAGGTTGGCGAGTTGGTTTCTGAGAAGATGAGCACAGAAGCCAACGTAATCTGGGGCGCCAGAGTTGATCCAAGACTTAGTGGAGTCCTTCGAGTGATGCTCATTCTTACAGGAGTAAAGAGTCCTCAGCTGCTTCCAAGATCAAAAGAAGAGAGAAAATTCTCGACAACCACAAAGAGGCTTGCTGAGTATGGAATAATTAGTTCTCAGTCCTCCATGCTAGGATCAAAAGAGGCCAGAGCACGTGCGTTCGGCAAGACTCCCGAAAATACAGAACGGTCTTGGGAGGATCGACTCAAACCTTTAGAGAGAACTCTTGCTCGAAAACAGCCAAAGAGCGAAGATCTCAAGAAGAGAGAGATCGACGAACTAGGTCTTCGACGCCTCCTATAGCTCTAGTGGGGTTATCCGTCGCAGCGAAAAACCTCGTTACACCTAATCTTGACTCAGGTAGTGTTTCGTTCACATGCTCATATGTTCATGGTAATTACTATACGAGACCGTGTTCTTTCAGCCAGTCATCTGCAATAACTGCGACTCGCTCATAGAGAGGTCCAGTTCCTTCAATTCCATCCTTAGAGATTCTGATTTTGTTCATAACCAAGATTATCCCTGTGTCTGGATAAAATTGAACACCTCCGGGAGGAAATGTTTTCTCTAGCTCCTTGGCAAGTCCTTCTAGACTGACTTCTTTCTCAGCAACTGAGAATGAAACAATGCTATTTCCATAGATGAATATCTTTGGAATGCTTGTTTCGCCATCAGCAACAACTTCTGAGAGTACAATGCTCAAAGTGTTTTGATCAATGCCTTTCAGAGTTCCTGCATAGGTCTTACCGGTGTTAATCACCACTTCTACTGTTGCGCCAACAACTGCTGCCAATTCGCGGTTGAAGGCTCTCATCGCTGCGACATCAGACATTTAGTTTCACCACTAAAGCAATCTAATTCAGAATGGTGGGCAAAGTCAAGTCGTTTTAAAATTGGTGCTAGCACGGTCTTTCCCTTTTTTGCAATCTATTGGTGCTTAAATTGTACTTGCAGACACTCCATCACAGTTCATACTAGAGTAGAGGCCAAATATATGGCAACAACACAAGTTCAAGAAACAACGAAGGAATCCAATATTCCTGTTTCAATAAATACCTGGAAATCCATTGGCCTTGTCAAGTTAGGAGGAATCATGCTATCTATTGCTGTGGTCTGGCGTATCGTGGACCAGTTCATACTTGGCCTAGGAGGTACGTGGTTGAACATATTTCCTTCAAAGCTATTTCCGTTTCTGATAATCTTCGGGTTCTTCTGGAGGTTCAGACCAAATGATATTGGCTCTGTCCTTGGACTCTCACGTGACAATGTCAGATCCAATCTCGCATTTGGTCTGCTAGTTGGTGTCCTAATCTCAGTGGGAATTGATTTCGGAGGGACTATCATCTATGCACTCCTGATTGATTCCACATATCCAGTTCAGCTCCATATCCTCAATGAAGGACTACTCGGATACATGTTCATCTTCTTCTTGACTAATGCGTTTCTCGAAGAAACTCTGTTTCGGGGACTTCTGATTAACGGTTTCAAAACCCGTTTTACACCCAATATGTCAATACTGCTATCCGCCATTATTTTTGGTGTGTGGCATGCTGGATGGCCCATCATCAATGGTGGAGAGGGTGTTGTTCTTCAGGTAGCCTCAATGGTCTTCTTCACCACAATCCTCGGTATTTTCTTTGGATTATACTATTTGAAGTTCAATTCTGGACTCTCACTCGTTGGACCGATTGTTGTTCATACAATCATCAACTTCGTCAGTGAATGCTTCAAGATTGGTCCTGAACCAGTAATCCAAGGTCCTGACCTAGTTTTTGCCAATAGTGGTCTCATGTCTGCCACACTTCTGATGTTCCTCTTCACATTCATTCCCCTGAGTCTTTTGCTCTCGAGGTCCAGAATGGAACAGGTCCTCAACATGTGGCTGAAAGTAAGAGGTAAAGAAAACGAAGAAACAACTCTGAGAATATGATAATAAACAAACATAGTGAGGTTTAGAAAAAATGCAAATAGGAACAGACTTGGTGGTTCTCTCGAGTATATCTACTGTATTCATTTCTGCAGTGATTGGAACATACCTAGGCCGGAAATGGTACTTGCAACAAGTTCGGCTTCTCACAGACCTTCCCTTAGTCTTTGCAATCGCATTTGTGAGTCAAGCATTCAACATCACGATACTGACATTTCAACACATAGGACTACTAGAAGCAACCATGATATTCTTTCGAATCAGGTCAGTTACCATTGGTCTGTCAATCACCCCAATTCTTGGAGCATTACTCCAGATTTGGGCGCCTCGTATACAAAAGTATCACAACAAGCTCGTCTATCTGCTTACATTGTACTGGATATCATTAGCTCTATTCGGAACAACAGAAGAACTGATCATGATAACGACCATTCCTGTGATGATAGTTCTGGGAATCATGATGATGTTTACCTTCATCATCACCTGGAGAACAGGGCGTCTGAAGGAGGTCCGAAGTGAACTCATGATAGTATCCGTACTCTTCGGAATGGCCAGTCAGATACTCCGAGTGCCTCTCATGACTACATCACTCTTCTACGTGCCGGATGTGCTACTGACGATATCAATGCTCGTCACAGCAATTGCACTCGCTAATCCCTGGTATCATAAAGAAGTTCGAATTGAGAGAGAAGAAACTCCACCAATGGTTTCTAGCTACGAATCCTACTGAATAACTTTGAAGGGATGTACTGTCAGAATCCACTGGTGGTCATTCCTATGAGTTAGTCCTCTAGGGAATCGGTTATTAGTCTCCCATTCAGCAGCTGGACTGGGTGTCAGGCTAATGGTTTCCCAGAAACACTTTGCACGGCATTATCTAAGAGAAGAAACACTCCCATCCGTCTATTGTCCAGGCTGTGGGGCAGGAGAGGTCAGTTCTGCTTTTCTGAAAGCAGTCGGAGATTTGGGCCACAAGGACTTGAGCAAGTTTGCTTTTGTATCTGGTATTGGTTGTAGTGCTTGGATCCCCTCACCACACTTCAAGGCTGACACACTTCACACTACACATGGCCGAGCCATTGCCTTCGCTACAGGTCTCAAACTGGCTCAACCAGAACTGAAGGTGGTTGTAATCAGTGGTGATGGTGACCTGGCTGCTATCGGAGGAAATCATCTCATCCATGCTGCTCGACGCAATATAGACATGACAGTCATCTGTGTGAACAATTACATCTACGGAATGACTGGAGGACAGGTCGGTCCGACAACATTCACCGGAGACCGTACAACAACAACTCCCTACGGTAATCCAGAACGTCCATTTGATTTAGCAAGACTGGTCACTGCGGCTGGCGCTAACTATGTAGCTAGATGGACCACTGCCCATCCTGTGCAGGCGGCTAGAGCTATTCGGACAGCTATTGAGAAGCGGGGTTTTTCTTTCATCGAAATGATATCGCAATGTCCCACAGCATATGGTCGAAGAACAAAGACTGGAGGGCCTCCAGATATGATTAAATGGTTCAAAAAACTCCCTGTCCGAAAAAAGGGGGATCCAATAGGACAGAGTGTTCCTACAAAAGAAGGCATGGACCTCGGAGTGTTTGCAGATCGAAACGAGGTTCCTTTCATTGAAACACTAGAAGCAACGTTCAGTGTAGCAAGAGAGTGAGAACCATGAGGGCGGAAATTCGAATTGCTGGAACAGGTGGGATGGGAGTAGTGCTAGCAGGGGTCATCCTTGGGCACGCTGCAGTAGTCTATGGAGGTCTCGAGGCTATCCAAAGTCAGAGTTATGGTGCAGAAGCCAGAGGGACCGCTGCAAAGAGCGAGGTCATCATCAGCGACCAACCCATCAAGTATCCAAAGGTACGAGAATCAGACTACTTTGTTGTCATGTCCCAGAAAGCTCTTGATATGTACATCGGAGGCGCAAAAAAGGGCAGTGTTCTCATTGTTGATCCTGATTTGGTCAAGACTGAGAGTGTGAAGAACGACTATGAGATTGTCGAAGTTCATGCGATGAAGACTGCTGATGAGCTGGGTCTCAGACTTGTATCCAATATGGTGATGTTGGGAGCACTAGTAAAGAAGTCAGGTCTGTTCCCCATCGATACCTTGGAGAAGGCAATCTCCGACCTCATCAGTTCCAAGACATTAGAGTTGGACATCAAAGCAATAAAGGCAGGAGCCAGTCTAGTCTAACCGCCATGAATCAGTGGCAACACAACCAGCAAGTCTCCATCGTTCAGTCTTGTTTCAAGTCCCCCCGTGAGACCAATATCAGAATCGTTATGTAGGATGAGTGCGTCGCGATCTATCGTTTCAGGACTCGACCAAACCTCTCTCACACTTGCTTCCTTCTCTATCAGTTCAGTCAGTATATCAAGAAGGCTACTCCCATCTCCACATTCGATGTCAATCAGTCCGTCTTGAATCTTTTTGGCTAGCGGTCCTCTGAACTGAACAGTCACTTTCATTTGTTAACGACCACTCGTCTAGTTTGAGTGATTGATTGATAAAGGACTTGATTCGTGCGTTAGTATCAAGTTCTATATACTGTACAGACTGGGTTGAGAATATGACAACGGATTGTGAGCCTGAAACTGAAACATCAGTTGAGGTTATCCAAAGTAGGTATGCTCGTATATTCGGTATCGAGCGACCCACTGGTGAGGCAGTCCGCTTGGTCAAGATTCTATCCGTTCTCTTGCCTTCTTTTGCCGCCAGTTTCCAAATCAGTACGACCTTCTGGATGATTTACATCGCAGAGTCGCTGGGTAATGGTGACTACTTCGCTGGACTCACGTTTGTTGGATTTCTTGTTGTCCTCCAGATGGCAGTCCAGACCACCCTTGACTATCCTACAGGTGCCTTGGGTGACTGGATTGGTCAACGGTATGTAATCTCGTCAGCACTCATCTGCTATTCAATCGCTTTCTACCTTTCATCAATGATTGTGGCTGACACACCCGCACCACTGTGGATCTACATTGCAATCTACGCTCTCTTTGGTCTTGGGTCGTCACAAGAGAGTGGAGCCTTCAACGCTTGGTTTGATAACAACTATAGAGTAGCGATGCCTCACGATGAGGATAGAAAACAGTATGGAGTGTTCCAAGGTAGGCTTGGAATGGTCTGGCAGGTTTCATCAACCTTGGTTCTACTACCGGGTTCATGGCTTGCATTTCTCTACGGAGAAACCTGGGTATTCACTCTACAAGCGTTCTTTGCTGTCTTCTTGGCTATTATTGTTTTCAGACTTGTCAGAGACCTCCCTGGTGTCCGAGAAGAAGATGAGCGTCCATCACTTGGGGAATATAGCTCGCTTCTGAAGGATGGCTTCAAGTTCCTATGGTCAAGTCGGTTCGTCACATTGATCATCATGGGAGAGGTCGTGATGTTCAGTATCGGACCAGTCTGGTGGAACCTCATCCTCTTTCCCCTTTACTTCAGCCTTCTGGTCACACAGGTTGCAGTGTCAGCATTTCGTACCCTTGTGTTTGTTCCACAAGCAATTGCAAATGAGAGAAGTGGAGTATTAGCAAAGAGATTCGAACCTAGAATTTGGATTCCTCGGTTTAGAATTCTTCAGTTTATGGGAGTCATCTTCTACCTGGCTCTGGCTGCAATAGTGCATTTCTTCCCAACTATTCCTGCTGGAACAGATCCTTCCACAGTTGAGTTCTTGACAATACTGATACCCTTCACGAATCTTCCCTTGATCGAGATTCCTGTTCAGACTCTTGTTCCAGTCGCTCTGTTATTCATTGTATTTGTCAGTCTAAACATGTTCGGAGCAATTGCAGGAATCCTTACACAGCGAGTCATGCTGGATGTTATTCCAAACCGTATTCGTAACTCAATGTATTCTCTACAACCAACGCTCATCATGCTAGTGTCTATGCCTCTCATAGTATTTTATGGCTGGCTGATTCCAAACTCAGGATTCACACTGCCATTCTTAATTAGTGCAGCAATCTCAGTTTTGTCTGTACTCATGATATGGTCTGCATTCAAGAATCCGATACCAAAGGCCGATGAACTAGTCCCTGCCACTAAAGAAGAGAGGGAGGAGGTTCAAGAGATGGACATCACATAGGATCTCTATTTCGATATCGTCTTCTCTATTGATTTCTTTAGAACCTCTGCATTCAACTCTCCAGCATGGTATGTCTTACCACTCTCAATGTGGTTGAATGTTATTTCTGCAGGGCTGAACAGAAGTGGGTCTACCTTGTAGAAATCATTACCTACACTCTTGAAGAGGTCATAGAATGGCTCACCGTACTGCTCTGACGATGATGATGGAACCTGCTTGATGACGTCCTCTAGGTCCTTCTCACCATCTCTCACAAAGTAGAAGGTCCGACCTCCATAGAGGATGCAGTCATTTGTGACACCCATAGCTCGAGCATCCTTCTTTGCTACTGGAGCGACAGGAGCAACACCATATCCCGACCTGACCCTATCAAGGTCAAATTTAATCTCGTGTAGCTTGTGCATTCCGACCTCGACCACTCTAGCTGAAACCTGTATTGAACCCACAAGACACGCTGTAGGAGCCAGAAGACAATAGAGATCAGAGGTGGCAATTCCACACTTGTCTGCGATATACTGAGCAACATTCTCCGGAGGTGATTCTCTTGTTTCAAGTAGAATCACACCAACCTTGGCATCATCTGCATAGTCAAGATGCTTGTACAGCTTCTTCTCAACCCGGGAAAGGGCTCGTGCAGGACCTGAACCCATTGCAAAGTATCCCTCCTCATTGATTACCCAGCCTGCGTACTGTGAGCCCATGCATGCTATCTTGGGATGATCAGAACTCACAACGACCGCGTCCAAATCCATGTCACCAATGTGCATCTTGGTGTGTCTAACAACACCATGACCTCCCAGACATACCTCACTCACCAATCTTCCAAGTTCCTCAGTTCCCTTGACTTCGATACCTGTATCTATGACTGTTGTACCGTTCTTGAGTTCACTGACAGTACAATCAAGGTCTTCCTTGTGGTTCATTATCTCCTTGGTTATCTCAAATGCTCCTTCATTTACACTGATTCTCATGTCCTCTCTCACCTCATTTCAAGTGCTGGTTCTTCAAAGCCCGAACGAAAATCTCTTCTCCGGGACTTGCCTCTGCGAAATCTCCCATGTACTTGACCCATTTCTCTGAGTATTTTATGTCCTCAGAAAGGAAATCTGGTCTACGGTCCTTCAGGTATCGCAGATAGTAGTTGATGAATTCTCTCTCAGAACTGCCGCTGAACTTGTAGGTCGGGAATAGTTTCTCCACCTTTCCAAGACAGAATATCATACCCTTGGTGGCTTGAACTCCCACACGTTCTGCCATGTCGCCCACAACAATCACAGTTCCACCCATCATTCGAGTGGCTGACTGAGGACCAACGTTTCCTTTGACAGCGATGAAGCCCTTTCGCATATGCGATGCCATCTCACGTCCTACGTTACCAGCTATGTAGACACGTCCACCTCTCATACCGTCTGTACTCCCTCTATAACCAGCACAGAGATAGTCTGCAGCATCACCTTCAACCTGGATGTTGCCACCCTCCATCTCAGCTGCAGCCCAATCACCAACGGAACCCTTCACATGGATTCGGCCAGCAATCATCTCTGCACCCAGATACATTCCGGTATCTCCTTCGACAGTAATCCTTCCTCCATTCATCCCTTTACCAATCATCTTCACTTTCTTGAGATCTCCTTTGACAAGAATCTCGGTTTCATCAGGTGTTGGACCACTCTCCCCACTGATGTCAAAGAAATCCTTGAGTTGAATGACCTGATTGCCTTGTTGAAGGGGCAATTCACCAATCTCCTTGACTGTTTTACCAGCAAAGTGATTAGGAGTAATAGAATCTGCTTCCAGAGGTAGTTCAGGTGTTTCTCTTAGTGACACGGTCACCGTCATGAGTCCATCCTCCACATTTTCTGGGACATAATCCCCGTCATAAATCCTTTTGCAGTTTCCGAACAGTTGTCGTAAGAAAGAAAAGGCGGGCAGAGCTTCGATTTTTCACCTGTGGTGTGTTGTAATGGAGATAAACGGAGTTCCAATAGAAAACACTTTTGCTGAAGCATTCAGTATGCACATGAATCGAACTATAATAACCGCTTATAGTGAAGAATGGGCCCGGATCACCGCCCTAGAAGCTACTGGTTTCGGGACTTCAGTAATTATGGCACCAGCAGAAGCTGGAATCGATTCCATAATGTCTCCTGATGAAACGCCTGACGGGCGTCCCGGAGTTCGTGTTATTTTTGCAGTGGGATCAAAGAAGAAATTAGAACCTCAGCTCTTAGCGCGACTTGGACAATGCGTCTTGACCAGCCCTACCGCGTCTGCATTCGATGACACACCAAAAGCCAAAGACCTCTATGAGATTGGTAAAAAAGTTGCAATGTTTGGTGATGGTTTTCAGACCAAGAAGGGACCGATAGACGGAAGGGTCCTTTGGTTGATTCCAAGGATGAGTGGGACCTGTGTGATGCAGAACATGTTTGGTCGAGTGAAGGGTGTGGCTGGGGGCAACATCATCTATTGTTGCGAAGATGTTGAGAGCGGTATGAATAGTGGTATGGCTGCAGTCAAAGCAATTGAGAAGGTAGAAGGCGCCTATACCCCATTCCCAGGAGGTCTGGTGGGTTCGGGCTCAAAGCCCTCATCAAAATACAAGGTCCTTTTCGCATCCACAAACGAAAAGTTCTGCCCTTCTCTGAGAGCCATTGTCCCAGATACATATGTACCTGAGGGAAGTGAGTTCGTTCAAGAGATTGTCATCAACGGTCTTACTGAGGCGTCAGTCGCTGAAGCAATGAAGGTAGCTATCGAAGAAGTTTGCAAACATCCTGGCATCACCAAGATGAGCGCAGGTAACTATGGAGGAAAACTTGGAGAATACCAAATCTCCCTCCATGATCTCTTCAAGTAGTCAGTTCTTCTTCTCCTTGGGTGGTGTTATCTTCCCGACCTCATATGGAGCTTCTGAGAACATCATAGGTTGATTTGGAGAGTATGATGGCTCTTGATTGATCAGTCTCATCACCATCTCTTCTCCGGTATTGAATGCTCCTCTGAATTGAAACTCCAAGATGGGACTGTACAGCAATAGAGGGACAAAAATAGCAATCATAACATATCTCAGTGGCCACAGATTGTATCCTCCCACTCCGAGAATCAACTCGTTTAGCTTGAATGCCACCTCAAAGAACGCCCACCAAAATCCAAAGAGGAGACTCGCCTGTCGAATATATTTCAGCCTATTGAAAAGCTGAAATGTGTCTTCTGCCCATTCGTCATACTCTTGCTGTCCGAATGAATATTGCAGAATCCCTTTATCCTGCGCTGAAAGCACTGCCAGTTTTCCGATGAACTCCTTGTTCTGTTTCTCAACTATAACAAGCGTTCGATATCGCTTTCGGTAGAATCCGCCCAGTGTCATGATTGAGAATGCAATCATCACGATTGCCCATACAACAGTTAAGGCGACCATTATAGCCAGAATAATGATGAGACAGATGATTGCGCCTTCGCCGCTACCACCCCCTCCATCACAACCGTAACAATCTCCACCGCCGCCACATCCATCACTAAACACCTCGGATGTTACTGAAACACGACCAGTTTCTTCGGAATACACAGCTTGCTTACCAGGATTCACACCTGTTATATTTTCAATCTCATTCTTCAGAGTGGTACCTGATACGCCATAGGCTCGTATTGCGATAGCACTCTTTGGTTCCTCGTTCTCGAAGCCAGACAATGCTCCATCCTCCAACAATTATAGATACACGAGCGATTATCACTTCTTCGATAATGAAATAGGGTGTTTCTTTGCAGATTCAACTGTCATCCGTGACCACTGTGTGAATGTCTGAGCTGCCAGAGCCAGATGTCCTACATCAGCGATATCAAGCCCTAACTGAGTAGTAATAGCCGCATCAAGTTCAAAGATATTGTCCGACCCCCAGATGAATCCCAAATCACGATATACATTCGATCTACCAAGAAAGTCTTCCGAACCTGTGGTTGTGAAGACCGCCTCAACAATCCCTCGCACATCAAAGAGTGAATGACAGATTTTATTGATGTCAACTATACTATCATTGAGTTTTGAATCATTAAGTCCGTGGAACTTACCTCTGTAGGGAGTTGCAATCATTCCAAACAGATTTTTGATTGACAGAGTAACACCTATTGTTCCATGAGCTATTTTTGGTTTAGCCAGACTTAGTAGAGTGCCTTCTCTCAAATCATAGAGCCTTGTGGGAACCATTGAAAGTAATATATCACTTCTAACAGGACTGAATCGAGATTCTACTGATTTTCTGATTTCATCAGGCTCACATACCTTCTTGAACCACAGCTCTTCTGAGAGATTGAGATATTCTACGCCATGTTTTCTAAGAACTTCTTTTATTCCTGAGAATTCCAGAAACCATCTGTCATTTTCTCTCAGGTTTCTCTTCTTCTGTGCATCCAATCTCTTTTGGAGTTCTTCAGTAAATGGACCTTCATGGTCCCTAAAGATTGGGCTTCGATAATGAGCATAACTCTCCACAACTATCTTCTCACAGTCCAAAGCTGACAATGTCCAATCTATAATCTCCGCTTCCGTGAAGAGCGTTGATGATGACCAATTAGGTTTAATCACAACAGGTGGTCTGAGATTTAGCTTTGAAACTATTTCAACGAAAGCTGATTTAGAGCCTCCTCTAGAAAACATGACCTGACCGATATTTGCAATCTCCCTCTTCATGGAATTCATTCGAAGGAGGTTCTTTTTGGACATTTCTACTAAGTTAAACAAAGCACCTTTTAGAAATCTTTATCACCGATTTTCATGCGGAAAGCGGAGTGACAGCCTTTGGTTGTTCCACGGAAGCCCCAGTAGCTTAGACCGGTTAGATCGCCTCCTTGGTAAGGAATTATCGTACTGATGATTCCCCATAAAGGAGGAGGCCGCGGGACTTCATGGACGTCTGCGCCATGGAGCGCGAATTCAAATCCCGCCTGGGGCTCCACTTTTTCACAATTACATCTCAACTCTGTCAACTATGGAATCAAAAGTTCTCGGCAGCATCCAAAGTTGGTAGAGACAGTCAGCCACTAGAAATGTTATCCAACCAAGAAAGATTGCAACAGGCATGGGTGGTACACACAAGGAACATGGATCGTATGTGTAAACTTGATACGAGTAGTACACCGTAACAACAGGCAACACCAATATTCCCAATATTATGATTCTCTTTCGTAGTGAAACTTGCGACTCTGTACTGCTAAATTGAAGGCCAAATCGTACCAAGAAATATGCTCCAACAAACCAAATTGTCAGCATGGACACTCCCAACCACTTTGACAATTGTTGGCTTCATCATTAATTACATTGTTGAATCACGCTTGGGGCTCTGCTTAAGCTAATCATGGTTGTTGTCATTGAACTGGGCCACCAGATACGAAAGGTCATCACATTTCACTCTGAGGTGTTCATCTCTACGGATCCTTATGAGAGAAAATGCGACAAGGTATCCTCCGATTAAGAACAACACAATTATAGCTGATATGAGAGCAACAATGAACGCCAAAACCTGAGGTATAGAGTAATAGTCTGACGTAGCTATAAGGATGGTCAAAAGTGACATAGGGATTGTCAGGATTCCAATTCCGGTTCGTAGTTCTGCTAAGTGTGTTCTCTTTTCAGCATCGATTGTGCGTATGAAAGCCAGTGAAGTCCTGAGGTTGCTCAGCTGTGTTCGTTCGTCGTTTTCTGATGCACTAGTTGTCAATGTGTTCCCTTCGTCAGTCTTCAATAAGTGGGTCTTTGTGTTTTTTCATCTTACTTTGTTGTTTGCGTCTAGCAATCAATCTGTTAGCCTCGTCTGGACCTACTAATTCAGATAATCTCCTGAATGATTCAGTATCGTCTTCTCGGTCCAACCATTTCTCAATCTCTTTTGCAACAGCTGGCGACAGATCCTTTGCCAGCTTCTTCTTTCGACCTTTTCTATCAAGATCAAAATCATCCGGACCAAGTAGACTCATCGTATTCACCTCTGATTCAAGGCAAGCAGTTAAGACCTTATTCATGTCGGATGCTTATGAACAGCTCCGTTATTCTTATAACTACCCGAGAAAGACTGGCGGTCTAGCATGGGTCGGTGGTCTAGCTTGGCTATGATTCCTGGTTTGGGTCTTGCGGACTGATTGTTCGCTAGCAAGACTCCAGGGGATCCCCGGTTCAAATCCGGGCCGGCCCACCATACTATTTCTTAGAATCAACAAATAATGGCAATGTCACTATGAGTGTTATTTCAACCATTAATACATCGACAATAGTCGAAATCCTTATGTTCAAAGCACTCCAAACTTCGTATAATGTCGTATCAAACGTCCGTTCGAGAGAGACTCGCTCGTCGCATTGCAGGGGAGATTGCTCTGTCAGAGCATCCTGGACAGACAATGCGAGTATGGAGAGAACGGTTCCGACTTCCTCAGATTATTCTCGCTCAACATCTTGGCATTAGTCCTAGTGTCATCAGTGATTATGAATCAGGAAGAAGGAAATCGCCTGGAACATCAACGATACGACGATTTGTCATGGCTTTACTGAGTCTAGATGAACGAAACGGAGGTCAAGTTGTCGCAGCCTTTGTTAGACTCATGGATGTAAGCCTTGTCGACTTGAATATCGTATTAGCTATGAGTGATTTTACATCTCCTATCACAATACGAGAGTTCTGTGCTCATCTCAAATGCTCCGTGAAAACAGGAGAGAAACTACTCGATCGAGAAATTTATGGGTATACACTCGTTGATGTAGAGCGTGCAGTGAAGGAGCTGAACAGTGATGCCTTTCTGAAGCTCTTCGGTGCAACCACTGAGAGGTGTCTTATATTTACAAATGTCAATACAGGTCGTGCTCCTTTGATTGCAATCAAATCCCAGGAATTCAAACCCTCCCTTGTGATTCTTCATGGTGTTTCAAAGGTGGATTCCCTTGCTTTGGAACTCTCGGAACAGATGAAGATACCACTTGCTGTTACCAAGCCCGGGCCTGTTGACAATCTGATACGGAATCTGAGAGAAATCGAACCTTAGCCTAAAATCAGTTTTAGAACTGCCATCCGAAGGATTACTCCATTGTGGACCTGATCAAAGTACTTTGCATGAGGTGTCTCATCGATAGCTGGATCAAGTTCGTCTACTCGAGGGAGAGGATGAAGAATGGTTGTGTCCTCGTTCATCAGCTTGAGATCGTCAGCTGCAATTCTGAATCTTCCCTTGACCTTGTCATACTCGCGAATGTCTGGAAACCGTTCTTTCTGGATTCGAGTCATATAGACGACATCAACATTTTTGACTGCGTCCTCAACGCTCTCGACTTCCTCGACTTCTACCCCTGCTTTCATCATTTCACTGATGATGGTTGGTTTCATTCGCAATGTCTGAGGTGCCGCCAGCTTGATCTTGACATCATAGTGGCTAAGTCCCATTCCAAGGGAGTGGACTGTACGGCCATACTTGAGGTCTCCACAGAGTGATATGGAGAGACCGTCAATCTTGCCTTTCATCTTCTTTATCGAATAGAGGTCAAGTAGTGCCTGAGTTGGATGTTCTTCCGATCCACTTCCTGCATTGATGACTGGGATGCTTGAGAACTCTGCAGCTACTCTTGCTGAACCATCCAATGGATGTCTCATCACAATGACATCCGAATACCTCTCCACTGTCCGGATAGTGTCAGCCAAAGTTTCTCCTTTGCCACCTGCACTGGATGTCCCTGCCTCAGCAAAACCAAGTACACTCCCGCCCAGTCTGAGCATCGCACTTTCAAATGACAAACGAGTACGAGTGGAAGGCTCAAAGAAGAGGACCGCCATTATTTTGGAATCAAGGTCCTTGCTTCTTTTTATTGAAACATCCTCCATCTTTGCAGCCATATCAAGGATATGATCAATCATCTTCCTATCCAAGTCATGAATACTGATTAGGTTCTGAAGCTCACCCATCGGTGCAACACCTACTATAGCTGCAACTGGACCAGATGTTCTTTAACTTTTCCAGAAACTAGGTTGAGTTCCTTCCATACTTTCGAGGAATTTCCACTTGGCGAAGATTCAGATTGGCTTCTTTGACGAGCTGAGCTGCCAGCTCGTCTTCATAATCCTCGATGTATATTATCTCATGAATTCCTGCGTTAATGAGCATCTTCGTGCAGATGCTACAAGGTTTGGTTGTACAGTAAATTTTGGCGCCGTTCACGCCGATACCATGAAACGCAGCTTGGATGATCGCATTCTGTTCTGCGTGAAGACCTCGACAGAGCTCATGTCTTGTGCCTGGTTTTACACCCAATTCCTCCCTCAAACAGCCAACGTCTGCACAGTGTGGCAATTTCTTTGGAGCTCCATTGTATCCGGTGCTTAGAATTTGTGAGTCCATTACTATGACTGCACCTACCTGATTTCGAATACATGTGCTTCGTGAAGACACAAGGTCTGCAATCTCTGAGAAATAGACATCTTTGCTCTTTCGGGTCAAGTCTAAACATCCTTCTGTTTCTTTGAAAACTGGCAAGGTTTCTCACTTATCAAGTTCTTCGTTGGTCTATCAAATTCAGTGTGTCTTCAGATGCGAAAGATAAAAAGTACATCAGAAAGAGAGCAAACAGAACTGGAAGTTTAGTGAAATGAGAAAACATGATGGGAAGTTGATCATCTGGCCTGCATATTTCGAGAAGAACTACACAAGAGCAGAAGGCAGAAGAGTTCCTAGCAATCTTGCAGCTACTGATGTTACCATCAAGATACTAGAAGCCGCAGCACAATCCTCGGGATTTGAATGTGAGATTGAATCCGAGAAACGTTACACCCGTAATCCCAGTGGCAAGAAGGGATATCTCATCATAAATAACTCTGAAAACCATAAGAAGAAGCGAGTCCTTCTTATGCTTGCCAAAGGAGTTCGTCGAGCTGTTGCACAGCGTGAATCAGCCAGAATCGAGGCTGAAAAGAAGAAGGGTAAGGGCAAGAAGAAGCGTCGTAAATAATCTGAATGGTGAACCAATTGAGACGACTGGGTAAGGTTCTTCACATCTCCAAACGGGGGTCGATTATTCTCCGAACAGACAAGACTCCTCCAGTCGGTGATCGGTCCATAGTCTTAGACAAGAAAGCTCAAGAGGTAGGGAACATCATTGATGTGTTTGGACCTGTGAAAACACCATATGTTGCCATCCGCCCAAAAGACAAAACTGACCCCAAAAAACTGGTTGGTCAGATGCTCTATCTTCAGAAAAAGTGATGTACAGAAATGTACATAGATGTATTGTTCAATACGCCATTTGGCGATAATGGCGAGCCTCTTCCGATTATTTAATATCATCTCGTGTAGTTCGTTTGATGTTGCCACGTGTCTATTCAAAGGTCATGGTGATGAACGATGTCGACCAGATCCTGAAGGCTCTAAACGACGCAGGTGAAAAGGGTCTACTCATCGAGGAACTCGCGGATAGATTGGGTATCGACAATGCAAAAGCAACTACAATAATTGAAACATTAATGTCCGAGGGACTCGTAATGCAGAAGCAAGAACTGAAAGAAGAAAGATATGCAATGAAAATCCCCGTCGCTGATGAAGCAGAACCCGCTGGACTGTCCGATATGGATGGTTGCCCGTGTTTCCATTGCCTCAGGATTAGCAGATGTGGAGTAAGACAACCAGACTCTCCAGTCACATGTAGAGAGATTGAGGATTGGATGGGTGCTGATATTACAATAACTAGTTAGTATTCTCACTAGACCTCTGCCTAGGTCCTATTGCTAGAAGATAGATTTCCGCACTAGTCTTTCTAGAAGCATCAGGTTTGATCAGTTTAACAGAGTTGTACGTCTTGCGGATATCTTGT
The DNA here is from genome assembly GCA_048882045.1 of Candidatus Thorarchaeota archaeon. GTDB lineage: Archaea > Asgardarchaeota > Thorarchaeia > Thorarchaeales > Thorarchaeaceae > SMTZ1-45. The sequence continues at coordinate 197,196 of JBHLRZ010000002.1, forward strand.
AAAAACTCTTGAAAACCTGGGCCCTGAAACACCTTTGTAAGCACTTTCCCTTTGTTTCCTAGTAGATTCTGTGCAATGTCGAATGTTCCCTCAACAAGTGATAGTTGTCTGACCACATCGAGTTCCCACTGACCGGTTACCTTTGGAGAACAGTCTGATATGACAAGATCCACAGACCCTCCCGTCAGCGTCTTGATCCTCTCTATTGTATCCGTTTCTAGAATGTCCCCTTGAACAAATTGCACACCCTCTATAGGATTCATTGCATCAATATCAACTGCAACAATCTTTAGATTTGGATCCAACTCACGTAGAACCTGAGTCCACCCTCCAGGACTACTGCATAGTTCTACCACACGATCGACCCCAAGAAGGAGCTTGTGAGTCTTGGCAATCTGTCGTAACTTGTAAGCTGACCTACTCCTGTATCCATGCTTCTTGGCTGCTTGATAATAACGTTCTTTCTTTCGAGCCTTTTCGCCGCCGCGTGGTCTACCCAATATGTTCTCACCTCTCATTGAGTTCTGAAATAACTGCCATCATTTCTTTTACGGATGCTGTTGTCCTTATTCCAGTAGATTTGAAGTGTGTCCTTACTGCACTGAATCCCTGGTCCCTTAGTAGTCTTATAACCTCTATATTCTTTGGTGGAGTAAGACCGTGAAGATCACATAGTGCATGTATATCGATGAATGGATAGTCTGTATATTCTGACTCTTCGATCATTTTCTCAAGTATTTCAGACACTCGTCGGTGAAGATCAACCCGGTTCTCCTTCTCGAATAGTTTGATTGTGTCCTTTAGGAACTGTTTCTTGAACAGCGGCCCATTCCAAAGTGGTCCCGCTATCTTGACAGGTCCTTTACATCCGTCGATCTTGTGGTTGAACTCATCAATTTGAAGAGCCTGAGTGACTGGAGCTCCTTCAGTATGCATACATCCTAAACAGTAGTGGATGGTTCCAAGTTGGTTTGTTTGACGATTAGCTTTGGTTCGATTTGCTTCTACTCTTACCCAGGTCCTGACGTAGTGGTCTGTACTTAAGACCGTTAGAGGTTCAATTGAACAATCGTTCAGTCCTGCTATACTATATACTAATCCGTTAAGAAGTCGTATTGCAATCTCATGAGTGAATGGCGCTCGAGTTGAAAATCCTCCATATCGCCGAAGTGCTATCTTTGGATAGACTCCACAGAGAACTGGCATGTCTGTTGCAGTCACTGCCAGAAGGCCTCCCTTTGGACTGAGGGACTGTATCGCTGCATTGAGATACGGTGCAGGTGTACCAAATGGGTCAACATCAACATAATCGAAACGTTTCTCTCGTGACTCTGTCAGTAACAGGACTTTGGCATCACCATGCATTACTTCTGCTCTGTTTGCTAAATTCAGATTCTCAATATTCTTTCTTGCAGTTTTAACTGCCAGTGGATTTGCATCGAACATCTTGGCTTGAAATTCCCCAGGACATTCAACTAGATATCTCAGAGTCCGTACACCAGAACCCGTCAATGGCTCACAAATCGAGTCAATGTGATGCTTCTGTAAATACGCTGAGAGGAAAAGTACAGATAGGTCTCTGTTGAGCCGCATTCGTGGATTGTAAAAGACGGGAAGATTGGTCCCCGGTTGCTTCTTATTCTCACTGTAGTGGTCCACATCTGCGCTCAGGAATGTTGTCCTACCTTCAGTGTATTCTTTCTCGACTGTCATCTACCATTAGGAAGACCTTCAAGATTGCTAATAAGCAGAATGGCACAGCAAGCACCTTCCACAACTCCTAAGAAGGTATAGTCGTGTGAATCCTAGAGGCGACTTAATTTTGCCAACAAGAATTAAGATACAAACAGAAAAGGGCGACATCGTCGGAGAGCTCTGGAACGACGATGCAATCAACACAGTCAAGAATTTCGTAACACTTGCACAGAGTGGATATTATGACGAAGTGACATTCCATAGAGTCATACCTGAATTTGTTATCCAAGGCGGTGATCCCACAGGGACTGGTTCTGGTGGTCCTGGCTATGCCATACCCTGCGAAACACGAGGACATAGACAGAAGCACCAAGAGGGTGCGTTCTCAATGGCACATGCTGGAAGAGATACTGGAGGAAGCCAGTTCTTTATAGTCCTCACTAGGGAGAAAACCAAACACCTTGACAGACAACACACTGTGTTCGGTCAAGTCACTGAAGGGCTCGAAATACTACCCCTGATAAAACAAGGCGATAAGATGCTAAAGGTAGAAGTCCTTGAGGTTGATCCTGTTATCGAGTCACACGAGCTTCAGAAACTAAAATCTTGGAGATGAATTGAAAAGAGCAGGTAACTCAGTTACCTGCTTGTTTCCGCTCTACTCTAATGAGTACTCTTCTCCTTCTTCCAGAACTACAACCTTGATGTCTGATTGGGACTCTACTTTCTCTTTGAAGATAGTTGGATTTGCACCTTTCAGATGCATCGGGATGGCAACCTTTGGTTTAATCTTCAGTGCAGCTTCTGCAGCCTCCTCAAGGTCCATAGTATACGTGTCACCGACAGGAAGCAGGGCTACATCAACATCAGCATCATATAGATTCTCCATCTCCTTAATCAAATCGGTATCTCCAGCGTGGTAGATCTTCTTCTCTCCAATTTTCACAAGGAAACCTACACCGAATCCCTTAGGATGAAACGGTTCGCCGTTTGGTCGAAGTCTTTTGACATTGTATGCCTCAGTTGCCCAGACTGTTTCCTCGCTAGTTGCCATCTTCATGAACTGACCGGGACCCAAATCCCACACTACACCTCCTTTGATCTCCCTCTTCAGATTTGGAGGAGCAATTATCGGACTTCCAAATTTGCGGATGTCCTTGAGCAGTTTCTTGTCAAAATGGTCTTCGTGACCGTGAGTCACAAGAATCATGTCTGCAGGTTCGAAGTCCTTCTTGTTCAGACCAGTATATTTTGTCGATGGATCAATGTAGATAATCCGGCCGTTTTCAGTCTTGATTTGGAAGCTGGCATGCGCCAAGTATCTAATCGTGATGCTCATTTCTTCACCAAGTTTTGGTGTGATTCCACTTCGTATATGTGTTTCATATGATAATACAGTTTATCGGGAGGTTGGGAGATTAACGAAGACATGCCCCTTCGATTTGGTATTACAGCCCTAGAGTTCTATGATGTCGCTAGAAGAGTAATTATTGATGGTGTTCCTAACTTCTCGAGATTGGATGTTGCGGAGATTGTTAGGGAGGCTGTTTCTGATGGCTTTTCTATTATTGAACTCTCGATGGACGTGAAACACATCATTCCTGGTTCTTTAACAGAGGACTCAATAAGTCGTCTAGTCGATCTGGCTGAAGAGCTTGGGCACTCATATACCGTGCATCTACCATTTTGGTCAGTGGAACTAGCATCCTTCAATGAACACATTCGCAAGGGAGGTGTAGATAGTACTATAGATGCCATCGAACTGGCAAGACCTCTCGAACCAGAGGCGTATGTCCTACATACAACGGGTGAACTTGCCGCATACTTCTCGGGATTACCATATGGACTTGATACCATCCGCTTGATTAGTACACTACTCGCAGGCTATGCCGCAGCGAGCATTGAAGACATAATCAGTCGAAGTGAAATCAATCCTAGAAAACTAGCCATCGAGAATGTGATTTTTCCTTTTGATGTCATGCGCGACTTGATTGACGATCTAGACACCAGTATCTGTTTTGACATTGCACATCTGCTCTCTCGTATGTCAGGTACTGAGTCCGTCATGGACTTTTATAACTCCCACAAAGATCGCATCACCGAGATTCATCTACAGGATGCCACTTACAAGGAGTATGAGGATGCTGTCGTACGCGAGGACCATGTCCCCCTCGGTCGAGGAATAATGGATGAAACTGTCTTGCGGGAATTTCTGTTGGACTTGGTCAAAGACAAGTTTGATGGACCTGTAATATTCGAACTGACAAGGGATGAAGCAAAAGAGTCACTGAATCTCATCAGGAATGTTGTTCCTGAGTCTCTGGCTTAGTATGAACTCTATCCCTTCTGCCCCAACAACCATTTGATACGGTCTCGAGCAATGATGTAGTGGATGATGACAAGTGCTCCGTAAATCAGACCAAGATAAAACAACTCGCCTGCGAACATTATCCAAAATGCCAGTCCTAGAACTAGGAATTCGAGTAATAGACGCACTGCTCCCGGAACTGGAACTGGTGCACCCCCAGACCGACTGGGGTCATTTGGAACAGCAAAGGTTCCCCAAAGGACTGCTACGATTATTGGAGCACCGATCATTAGTACATAGTTGAACAATCCAAAGTTCTGATTCAGTCCCCAGTATCCATATACAACAAGTGCCCAAAGTTCGAGAATGAACCGCAACAGGTCGTTGGCACCCACAGACTTCCTTTCATTAACCTCTCTCATAGGACTGTCCCCTGGACAGCAAGATGAAATTAACAATTGTTAATATATCTTGTTCTATGCTCTGATTAAGGATAACAGAGTTCCCACGTCGGTTGGAAACTGTGGATTAGAAGCATGATCTCGTTGTAGTCGTCTTCCCCCATCACTAGTCTTGGACAAATCGCCTCATCATTGAGGTACACCCCAAAGTGAACATGGTCAAACTCTATAGGTTTCAAGAATCTAGCAATCTGATCTCCCTTCGCCACCCAATCTCCCACTTCTACATCCAACATCGCAACCTGCTGAGCTCTCAATGTTTCATTGGCATTTCCTTCGAACCCATATTCTAACCAGACAGAGTCGTTGAATTGAATATGCACACC
>JBHLRZ010000003.1:0-200191 GCA_048882045.1 Candidatus Thorarchaeota archaeon
TGAGGTTGATTAGACGTCATCAAAGATAGATTGCTTGATGTTTGTGATTTTGTCACCTTTCATTATCAGACTTCGGAGCTTGAGTGCAATCTTTCTGCTACCTAGAGCGATACCACCCACAATGATATCATCCTTAAGGACCGCTTTGAAGTACTTCCCCTCCTCCATCTCAACCGATACAACGGTTTCATACTCTGGAGACTCTGGGTGGACCAAGCCGATGCTTGTCAAATCGATTCCTGCTACCTGCAGTTGATTCGATGGAGTGATTCCTTCAAACTTTGCACTCCCAAACTCTAGCATGTTCTGAGCCGCGATTCTGGAGGTAGCTGTAGCCCAAGGAATAATCCCCCACCAAGTGCCGTTGAATTCCATGCAGTCCCCGGCTGCAAAAATCCCCTTAACAGACGTCTGCATGTGTTCATCAACAGTTATCCCCATGTTGTAGTCGATGCCTGAGTTCTTGGCAATGATGGTGTTCGATCTGACACCTGTGGCAATCACAACTAGATCACCTGGTACGTGGTCACCTTGTGTGGATACAATACCAGTAGCATCATCTTCACCTGTGATGCCCTTGCAAGCAAATCCAGTAAGGACCTGTATACCGATCTTGTCTAATTGCTTGATGAGAACACTACTTCCAAGATCATCTAGCTGTATGGGTAGAAGGCGGTTATCATAGTCGACAACAATGGGCTCTCCACCAACCTCCTTCATTGCAGCTGCAAGCTCAATACCAAGAATCCCTCCACCAATGACAATCTCACGACCTGCACCTTTTACTGCTTCCCTGATATCCAGTGCATCATCAATCGTTCGAATCACGTGGACGTTGTTCTTGTGGAGTCCTTCGAAAGGCGGAATATGGGGTCGACAACCCACGGCAATCAGTATAGAATCGTAATCACCATAGTCTTCTGCAGTTGAAATGACTCGTTTCCTTTTGGTATCAATTTGAAAGACAGGAGAAGAAAGATACAGGTCGATGTCGTTCTTCAGGTACCAGTCTAGATCGTATCTGATGGTTTCTTTTATTGTACGTCGATTAGCAACAAGGTCAATTAGATTTGGTCGAGGATAATACGGATGTCGCTCATCGGTAAAGACATCAATTTCAATTGTCTCATTCTTACTTCGAATCTCACGGCATGCAGTGGTTGCAGCTACACCATTACCTACAATGGCCAGTCTAGTCATCAGCCTCGCTCCTCTGGTCCTTCAACACTGCTGTTTCCTTATTGAGTATGTCGCAATAGTAGAATTTCAGATGATTGGAAGTTGTTACTTCCCATCACACTCTTTTTTAATGGCCATGAATCCCAGCTCATATGAGTAGCAGGGGACATGATATTAACAAAGTACAAGCAATCCTCTTTGACCAGCACCTCACAATAACGACTGTTACTGAAGACTCAGGCACAGTAACAAAAAGGTTGGCAACATCGGTAGGAATCGACCTAGAGGACTTTACAGAGGAAGATTTCAAGAAAGCTCGAGATAGTTGTGACGAATCTTGGCGCAAGTATCAGATTGATAATGATGTAGGCATTGATTTTGGGAATGAGATCCATCAATGGGCAATTTATGATAGGATGTTTTTCGACGCTCTTGGATTGATTGACATCGAGGATGAAACTATCATCAGACTTGAGGAAGCCTGGAGAGAATTTGTAACTGAGTGGGAAGTGATTCTACCGGACGCAAAAGCAATACTCGCAGAACTGCAATCCAGAGGCTATCTCTTAGGTCTATGTACCAGACGACCTGAAAATCCAACACACTTGCTCAAAAAGTGGGAGATTCTGGATTATTTCACCACAATGCAGTGGACCTCAGTTCCCGGGTACGCTAAGCCAAGTCCCTATACACTGATTCTTGCAGCGGATGAGTTAGATGTCAATCCCCTCCGATGTGCATTTGTTGGGAACTGGGTCAACTCCGACATCCATGCCGCCCAGAGAGCGGGAATGATTCCAGTTCTGACAACATGGGCAAATCCAGAAGAAGCAAAATTAGCTCCTGAGGGGATTATTATCATTAACAAAATCTCAGAATTGCTAAACCTATTTCGAGGACCGGAATGACTTTTCTTTCGTAAACAGCGATAGGGTGAATTGACTCGACTCTTTCTTGAACCTACACATCTTCTGATTCTTCATCACTCGTTTCCCTTTCGACCTCTGACCTCTTCAAGAGATTCTGTATCGGGAGGAGGATAGTTCTGTCGATAAATCTAAGAACCGTGTTCTTGAAGGATGAGAATAACCGTAATGGAAGAATAAACCAATTGAGGAACACTCGGAACATTTTATCCTTCATAGTCGAACGCTCAGGATATCCGATATAAGCGAGAGTGTGTTCACGAAGAATATCTTCCAGAGCCACAACAAGCGCATCTTTCGCCAAAGAGGATAGATCGAGTCCTTTGAAGACATCACTCTTACTGAAGTCCTTCTTTTCAATCACGCTCTTCCATTTCAGATACTTTGCCTTTTCAATTACATCAGTGAGAGAGTATGCAATTTCCCCGATATAGGGTACAAGGATTCGCTGGGTGTCAGTTGGAGTGGGTTCTGTTGCTAGCTCCTCATGCATCATTTGAATGGGTCGTAACTGCTCAGCTGGAGGTTTGAACCAAAGTGAGTGGAGGAGACCTTCGATCTTCCGTAGAGTCTGCTTGTCTCTCGTTTCAATGTGATCGGGAATCTTGTCTAGAACCTTCTCTTTGGCAAAATCAAACGCTCCTACACTAAGCTTCCTCCAGACTCTATCAAGTTCAATAACAGACTCAGCGTATCTATGAAATTTGAAGTCCAGAGATTCTTCGATATCAGTATCGGTGAGTACATCAAACGCTTTTACGGTATAGTCCTGATTTCCTCCGGCAATTTCCCAGAGTCTTTTTGTCATGAATTCAAAAAATCCAGATGATTCAGGTCGCTCAATCCTCAGTGCATGATCTCCCGGTTGAGCTACAATGTAGCAAGTCTGTAAGGCATCCTCTAATGAGTCATATGAGGACAAATCTGAAGGAAACATATCCATCGCACCGTGGCCTGTAGTGCTCCATGCAGAGAGTTTTCCTGAGTCTGTGTCTCGTTCAACAATTACTCGTTCTTTATCTCCGAGATGATCAAAACTCTGAGTGAATCCCTTTGAATAAGCCATCACCGCATAGACCACGAAGCGGTCCTTGTTCGGTTCAAGTCCAGGTATCCTTAGAATAAACCCTACAGCATCTAGTGGTTCGCCACTTCCCAACCACGCTCCAGTAGCTTGATCAAACTCCCAACGGTCTCCGAGGTGGTAGAATACTTCGCGGAGTGCTCCTAAGTCTTGGGCTTCCTTTGCTTTCTGGAGTGTTTCTTGTTCCCAAGCTTTGTATTCCTTCATCATCCTAGACATACTCTTACGTTCCAGTTCAAGCCATTTTGTTTCGATCTTGAGCTTGACCTTCATCAGAGTTGTCCTCGTTCAATTTTGTGTGAGTGTACTGTCTTAGAACTTATGGTAGTTATAGACCTGCACGTTATAGAGTCCACTTATGGATTACGCAATCACCACTGCAACTTCCAAGACTTTGCCAAGAATATTTCCAACATCACTTGAGGATTCATCGACGAGATTTGGACTTCTAACATAGGATGCACGATTTATTATCGAAAACTTTGATGACTGATGAACAATTCGTACAATGGGACCTGAGGATGTAATGATTCTTTCAGCCATCCAACTTCCATCCTCAAGTTCTTTCATCTGTTGCATTTTGTCGATGATTCGATTGAGTGTATCATCATCAGCCTTTATCACAAAACGCTCATTCTCAGAACTAGAGAGACCCATATGAAATTCAAGTAGATTGACCCCTCCCAGAGGAACCTCCAGACTGAACTCGAGAAGTGCAATTGATCGTCGTCGTTCACTCATTTGAAGAAAGACACGGGATTTAGTTTTGTGCAAGTAGTGATCCAAGTGTTTGTATCGCGTTCCCACATAGTACTGCAAGTGGTTCAAATCGTCCTCAAATGATTGAGCTCTCGTTTTCCGATAACCATTAAGATAGACACCAGTGCAAGAGAGCATCAGGACTAAAGACCCTGCAACACATAGGGGAGATCCATTAATTTCTAGGAAGAACATACTTGAAGAGAATGCCGCCCATACAAAGATTCCAAACCATGCTATGTCATTGAGATCATCAAAGTATCTCTTGTCATAACGATTGACCTTAAGGCTCATGTTTTCAAAGAATAGTGGAATATCACCCATGTGGATATCGACCTCTCGGAAAACACCTTTGCCATTTAATTTGGAAGGATCGAGAAATGTCAATTTCTCCTTGTTGGACACACCCCATGCATAGTAGGCGCGTGTCGCAGGGAAGCCAATTGCTATCTGAGAACCAAAGAGGAGAAGAGATGATGTGACATCAGGTCTGGTTGAGCAAACAAGCAAGAGAAACACCGCATAGACTACTGCCAATAACAAACTGAAAGAAAACATCCTTAGATGATTATTCCTAGCCTGAGAACTGTCTACAACAATCAGTCTTTTCTCAGACTTCTCCTCCAGACGGCTCATCCAGTCAATCTCCCTGCCACACGAAGTGGTGACTGACATAAAGCCTTGCTGTTCAAAGCGATTGTGAGAAAGTGAACTTATTTCTAATCGATGAAGAAGACATCTCCCTGATTTTCTACAGCCTCAATACGTATGTGCATGTCATCTTCAAGAACATGTGTTGCATCTTCTACCTTCACTATTGCAATTGCTCCATGTTGTGTTGCATACGTTGCAAACTGACTGATTGATTCTCCAAACTCTGCAAGCACAGCTGTCACTTCTTCAAAGAGTGAATCAAGTGCTGCGGGATTTTCATTGAAGTAGTTTTCCAAGTCATGGTGAAGAATGGGTATGGAGTCATTGTCCCATTTTCGTTCGAGGTCCTTAGGTTCACATATAATTACCACTTTACCAGAGAACTCACCACTCTCACTAACTGAAGTTCCTCTAAGAATGGGGAATACTGGAACATCTTCATCAATCAATGTTTGACAGCCTCTACCGTGCAGTGTGATATAGAACGATTGGTAAGCCAGAACATTAACGTTTCGGAGATGGAGTAGAACATTGTCAGCTACCTCCATCCTAATAACGGGATTCGTCTGAGAGAGAACAAGGTGTTTCAATGGCTATCTACGAGTTCGAAGGAAGAGTTCCAAAGATTGGAAAGACATCATATGTGAGCTCCTCCGCTTCTGTTATTGGCAAGGTCACTATCGGAGAAGAGTGCTACATAGCCCCAGGTGCAGTTGTAAAGGGAGACTATGGTGAGATCAGGATTGGCGACGGCTGCAGTGTGCAGGACAATGTTATCATCCACGCAAGACCTGATGAAATCACTGTCATTGGGAACAATGTGACACTTGGCCACGGATGCATCGTTCATAACGCTACAATCAAGGACGAAGCGGTCATTGGAATGGGTGCCATTGTATCAGACTATGCTGTGGTCGGTCAATGGTGCATCGTTGGGGAAGGTGCTGTTGTTCGAGCACGTTTTGAAATTCCCGATGAGAGAATAGTTGTTGGAGTTCCAGCGAAAGAGATAGGAAACGTTCAAGAGAAGCATAAGGAAGAACTCTCTAGATTCAAAGCCATCTATCGGAATCTCGCAGGTCGATATCCAACAGGTTTGAAAAAACTGAGGGAATAAACAGAGAAAGAGGGTAGAGCCCTCTTTACTCTTCTAAACAAGTGAAACCATGTGGTCTCTGTTGAATCTACTAATGGCTAATATCCAAGTCACGACAAACAGGACAGCTGCAATCATTATAGTAATTAGATTTGTGAACAGAACCGCGTTTGGATCCATCGCTCCTGCAGCATCAAGAGTGACCATGGGTAAGAGCATTGGTAGAATGAAAACCATTATAGTTGCTCCAGAAGTCTGATACGCTTCATAGACACGACTCACTCTACCACTAATGAGTATCATAATGGAATTCATTGCAAGAATCATAAGAGGTCCCGCACCTAAGAGTAGAAGCAGACCTCGTATATCAGGAAAGAGCATCAGTGGTAAACGTGAGATCATGAACATAATAATAGTTCCAATCTCAGTGATGAAAAGAGAGCCCAGCAGTAGCGCCATACTTGGAATAAATGAGCTCAAAACTTTTCCAACAAGTAGTTCTTGGTCTGTCAGAGGAGTACAAAGGAGAGGTTCAAGTGTATTCTGTTCGCGTTCTCCTACCAAGGCATTTGCAGCAATGAGAGATGCAGGAATTATTGCAAACACACCAATCATCGGTGAAAGAATAGGACTCATGATTTTCAGAACAGCTACTGCTTCTTCAGCAGGTGCTGCAAAAGCAAGGAAACCAACGAGTAAAAGAATCATTAACGGACCAACAGCTGAAACTAAAATCAGTCCATATTTTACATAGCTTACTTTCAAAGCCATCTTGAGGTCTGTTTTTGCTACAATCAATGATTTGCTGAATGCCATTAGTCATTACCTCCATTGACGACCTCAAGATAGAGATCCTCGAGTGATAATTCTTCCTCAGCAAATTCTATAATCTTGATACCATCTGATAGAATGGCTTGCATCAAAGTGGAGTTATTCTCTGTTGGATTCTTAATTGTCACCAATATGGAATCGACTTCGTCTTTGATATCTTCAACAAAGTCCATTGTCTTCGCAATAGAATGTGCTTTTTCAACATCACCAACTATCCTAATTCGGAATTCTTGTTTTGCTAGTAATTTAGTACGCAATTCTTGGGTGTTTCCCTCTAGTAAGATACGTCCCTTATCGATTATAGCAATTCTGTCACATACTCTTTGTACCTCAGGTAGGTTGTGTGAGTTGATGAAGAACGTTTGCTTATACTGTTTTGACAGGTTGAGAATTAGCTCTCTAACCCTTTTCGCCGCAATTGGGTCTAAGGCACTCGTAGGCTCATCAAGAAGTAATACTCTTGGTCTGTGAAGTATTGCTCTACACAAAGCAAGTCGCTGACGATTGCCCGTACTCAACTCACCAGCTTTGTCATCCTTTCGATCCCATAGTTCCATGAACCGGAGGAGTTCTTCAATCCTTTCGGGGATTTCTTGTTCTGGAACATCATACAACCTTGCGAAGTATTCCAGGTTTTCGGAAACGGTCAGTGTTTGATAGATAGTGTGATTGCCTTCCTCGGGTAGTACTCCAGTTATCTCACGAACTTGAACAGGGTTCTCAACAATATCATATTCGCGAATAGTCGCAGTACCTTCAGTTGGTTTCAGCAATGTGCTCAGAAGTCGTGTTGTTGTTGACTTGCCAGCTCCATTTGGCCCTAACAAACCGAAGATGGTACCTTCAGGAATGTTAAGGTCCATATGGTCGACAGCAACAAGGTCTCCAAAATGCTTTGTAAGTCCGGAAATCGTAACTTCCAAATTCTACCACGTTCCTTTGATTACCCTATCCGAAGCAAGATAAAAACGTGATTGACGAGGAAAAACTACGCAGACATGATTTTTTCAACTACTGCTGTTTGAGTGTCTTTGATTCCAGGAATCACGTGAATCCGTCTGACAGTGAGCTCGTAGAGGTGTTCGAGGTTATTCGCTTCAAGTAAAACGACTATGTCGTAGGAACCAGTGGTAACTGCGACTTTTGTTGCTTCGTCAATCTGCCTGAGTTGTTCTACAACTTCATCAGTCTTTCCTATCTCAATCTCCATCAGCACATATGCCAAAACTTTGTCTGTCATTTTTCTAACTCCTTCATCTATAATCCTTGATCGTTACAAGGGTCTCAACGTCATTTATTCCATGTATCTTCTGAATCTTCTTCAGAATCAATGACCGTGTTTTCGCCAAGTTTCTACTCTTGATTGTCAGCAAATAATCATGACGGCCAGCAAGTGCTGCTGCTGTTTCCACTCCCTTTATGTTAAACAACTCTGGAAGCAGGTCTCCTGTCAGGGGTTTGACTTTGATGAGGACAATCGAACGTACATCCGACGCCTGGAGGGCAATAACCCCGATCATGACAAGAATGACACCGAACACCTTCAATGACCACAGGAATGCATTTGCGTTTATCACATCGAATACACCAGGGATTATCAGATTGCCAATGAGTGTCACAGGGATTCCAAGAACGACTGAGATAGAAGAGAGTGAGTTTACTACAGCCATCGATCCTCTACCCAGTGCTCGTACATACATCACTATGGACAGGAAGGTTGCGAGAGAGGTACCAACCATAAGTCCTAGCAGAGGTATAAAGTGAGTAACCATCGACTCCCAGGATTGGGAACCGAAGAAGGGAACTGAGAACAGACTGTAAACCAGATTAAGAACCAAGAGACTCCAGACACGCATGTTTAATGAGTCCACCCTGAGACCTGGCCGCACCTCATATCGCTTGGCCAACCTCTGATTGTAAGTCACAAAAGCTGATGAGATGTTCATTGGGACAAGTACTATCATGAGGGTGAGGATGTCAAACCCCGCGGGAGCGGCAGCAATGAGGAGTACTCCGAACAAAATCGAAATGATTGATTGGACTTCAATGATTGTGGGAGTGTCCTTCTCAGCTATTAGATCACCAACCAATAGATAGATGATTACAAGCTGACCGTATGGTAGCACTGTCGAAGCATCTGAAGAACCTATCAGAATATAATACGCAAGAGTGGATATGCCCGCAAAGACTCCTGCGGCTGCTACGTAGAACATTGGTTTCTTAGGGAGTAACTGTAGCTTACCAAAGTCTGGATCAAGACTATAACCTAGTGGACGACGCGGTCCATTTCCTCTCCGTTTGATACTTAGAAAAGTAACTGCGAAAAAGGTCACAATGAAACTGGTCCACTGGGCAAGAAACCCGTATGTGAGAGGATCTATTGCAGCTGTGTTGAGAGCAACATCATCGAATAATACAGAAAATGTTCGCATTACTCCAGACCCAAGTGCAAGAGTATAGAATACAGTTGCTGAAGACCGTTTACTTACAGGTCGCTGATTACGACTGCTCACAACTATACTCCCCCTCTCTATCAATCCCCAGAGGTGGTAATGTCCACCAAGGACTTCTACTCCTCGGTGACATCTTCCGCTTCTTCTTCCGCCAAAGCCTCGAGTTCTTCTTCCTCGGGTTCAGGAATTTCATCCTTTGTTTCTACAGGTTCTGGTTCGTCTTCGGCTTCTGGTTTAGGTTCCTTGGTCTTCTTCCTACCTTTCTGTGACTTCTTTTTGTCATCAGTAACTTGACGTTGAGCCAGAATAAACTCGTCAAAGGTAAGTCGCTTTCCTGATTGAAGCTTCTCTACAGCCGCGTCAGTGCGTTCACGTTCTTGCGCTTTTTGCTGGTCACGCATTTCCTTCTGTTCGAAGTCACGCTTCTCAGAGGAGAACTTCCTTAGTTTACCTTGAATCTCTTCTATTTGTGTGCGGAGCTCTTTTAGCTTCGCTTCACCATCTTTTACTTTCTTAAGCCATTCAACGAAGTTCTTGTGAGCAGTATCTGCGGATTTTTTATACTCCTCAAGAGTCGGACGAATTCGGACAACCTCTTGGTGGTGTATCTGACTTTGTTCTGAGAGTTCGATTACCTTCTCATGAGCCTCGGAAGCTTCTTCCTTCAGTTTTCGAGCAAGGCGACGTAGTTCGCTTATTTTGTCCTGCTTCTCTTTTTCTTGCCCAATCTTTACGAGCTTTGCTTCAATCTTAGCAATCTCTTCGACAAGACTAAGCTCTTCATCTCTAGTAAGCTGATCTGTCTGCTGACGCCATTCGAGCTCTTCCACCCTTCGCATCATTCTGCGTTGATCTGTGGATGGACTTCCAACAAGGTTACTTCTTAGCTCTCGAATCTCGTCATAGAGGCTCTTGAGTTGTGCATGGATGGCTGTTCGCCTATCCTTTGCATCGGAGATTTCCTTGTTGATTCGGTCTCGCTCCTCACGTTCAGCCTTTACGGACTCAATGAGACCACGTACTTCCTTGTTGTGATTGTCGCGAATAGTCTTGTATTCCCGCATCTGATCCCGATCACGCCTGAGTACCTCAAGTTCATCACGGGCTTGCGTCTTGAGTTCTCTGAGTTTTGCTCGGAGAAATTCAACATCTTCTGGTGGTGCTTCAGCAGCTTCTGTCAAAGGTTCTAAACCTCAGAATTTCGTTTTGCTGGCCCTGCATCGCAGGACGGATTTCGTTCAACTATTGAACAAGAGGCCACGCCAAGTGCTCTCTTAAAAGGTTTCTGCTAAAGACTGTGCAATTCTGAGAGAGATATTAAAATCAGTAACTTGTTGAAGTCCGTTCCATCCGGGAGTTGCATTGGTTTCGAGAACCCAGAGTTTTCCATCTTCATCAGGAATAATGTCCACGCCAACAATGTCACCCTTGACGGACCTCGCAGCACGGACAGATAGATCAGACACGTCAATTGTGTTTCTATTCGGAATACCACCACTATGTATGTTGGTAGTGATCCCCTCACCACCAACTCTCTGCATTGTCGTAATGACCTCGCCATATAGAACAAGAGATCTTATGTCAAATCCTGGGCTCTTTACATACTCCTGAAGAAGATACGCGCCTTTTCCGAACATCTGACTATGGAATTTCAGATAGTCATGGATGTGTTCTAAATCAAACTCTCGTTCGATCAGTTGGACTCCTAACCCACCGAATCCCGTAATAGGTTTGAGGACACATGGAAAGTGGTCCCTGACAAATGACGCGGCATCATCAATTGACTCAGTTATGAGTGTTTCAGGAACTGGGAGTCCTGCTGAAATCAGTCTTCTCATAGTTTCAGCCTTGTTTCTCATAAGCAGAATCGAAGAAACCGAATTGACAACTCTAACCCCCATTTCTGTAAGGGCAGAGAGTAGGCCCACTCTGTTGAAGAATGTTCCAATGTCATTTGCACCAATATCCAAGACGAAAAGTAGTTCGAGCTTTGAAAGGTCCACCTTATCTTGAATTATTTCATGTTTGTCAGTCGTTCCCCATCGAGAAACCTTCCAAGGTATGACCTGTATCACATCAACACCAATTTCCCGAAATGCAGATTCGAGACCCTGTGCTCTCCGTGACCATGGATCAGAAGAGAAGAGTCCGACTTGAGGTGTGCTGTTTGGAACCACCTGAATCACTCATTCTAATACCACAACATGGAGCTTTTATGTCCTCTCACTTTCAGAGAAGGCATGCAACTATTCTCAGAAGAAGAAGTTGAAAGAATCAGGAAGACAGTTGATGGTAGAACAGGGAACTTCTTGATTGCATTTCGGAACAAGCATGGTCCTACGCGATTGAAACAGCTATGGACAGAATTAATGGAGGATCTTGGTTATCCTGGAAAGTGTCTCAGTTGGTGGACGAGTGCAGGAACTATTGGATTGCTTGAATGTGAAACTGAGAATGGTATTTCGTTTTTTGGCCAATGGACACTTGATGACAATCACGAGCTACTCAATATCATGGAAATTGATGAGGAGGACCTCGTTGCCATAAGAGATGGTTTTGATGCTGGTTCAGTAACATCAGACGCTATGAGAGCTCTGCGAATCGGAGAATCTGGTGGCGCTAAGGAATAATCTAATCGACTGTCAGAGTCTTGGACAGATTTCTCGGAAGGTCAGGATTGATACCAAGGTCTACTGAAAGGAAATAGCTAAGAAGCTGAAGAGGTATCACATCCAAGATTGGATTGAGCAAGACTGAAGATTCCGGCACGGTAAGGTAGTCGGTCATGTCGTCCACATATGGTGTAAGGGTCTCTTCTAGTTCACCTATTATGATTGTCCTTCCATGACGAGCTCGAACTTCGTTGATATGATTGATTACCATCCATGAGTCCTCTGTAGTCGTCACGAATATTACGGGGTACTTGTCAGTCACAATACTGAGAGGACCGTGTTTGAATTCTGAGGAATACATACCTTCACAATGATTGTAGCAGATCTCCTTTATCTTCAACGCTCCTTCTCGGGCGACTCCATCAGTGAAACCGTATCCTAGACAATAAAGATCCTTAACATCCATCATTGTTCTTGCGAGGTCTTTCGCGAGGATACCAGTACGGTCAATAGTAGTCTGCGTGAGTCTTGGTAGGTCGTTGCGAAGGCTGTCAATGAACTCTTTTGACTCAGTAGTGTCAAGATGTCCGTTCCTATCACCCAACTTAGCAGCTAGGTACGCAAAGATGATGCTCTGGGAGTAGTATGTTTTGGTTGCCGGAACACTCACCTCGTACCCACATGCCATTGGTATGTAGGAATCTGATTGAAACATCAGTGTGCTACCAATAACGTTGAGTATCCCTAGCGTTTTCCCAAAATTACCTTCTTTGGTGAGATTCAACACGTTCAGAATGTCCTTGGTTTCACCGCTTTGAGAAACAAGGAAGGTGACACTATCGTCACCGAGGGTGTTGCCATACATGGACTCAAATTGGCCACCTAGAGCGTGGTAGATTGGCAATCCTGCAAGTCTATTGAAATAGTATGTACCAAGGATACTGGCGTTGTAGGACGACCCACAAGCCACAAGGTAGTGCTTTGAGGCGTCTTCAATAAGATCTAACCATTCCTCATTCCGTCTACCTTCTAGGACACCAATGACATCCCTTGCAATGGTAGGTTGCTCATTGATCTCCTTCAACATGAAGTGGGGATATCCACCCTTCTCAGCGGCTTTTGAGTCCACATTGGAAATCTGTGGTTCTCGGGCGAGCTGTCTTCCATCCTCAATACTATAGACTTTGACCTCATCATGAGTCAGGACTAACATCTCTCCATCAGCAAGATAGATGACATTGTTTGTCAGAGGAAGAACTGAAGGCAAATCACTACTGACAATTGTAGCACCATCGGCGACTCCTGCCACGAGTGACGAACCCATCTTAACAGCATAGATCTCACCCTCATCAGCGCGACCGACTGCAAACGCGAAAGCTCCCTTCAAATCCTGGGTGGAAAGTCGAACAGCCTCGAACATATCACCAGTCTGTTCAAAGTACTTATCCACAGCGTGAACACAGAGCTCACCATCATTATCAGATCGCACTGTGTGACCGGTATCAATCAGTTCCTGTTTGTATTCCACATAGTTGTGGATGTTGCCATTGTGTGCTCCATAGAACACTTTTTCACAACCAAAGTGGGGTTGAGCATTGACCTTGGTTGGAGCCCCATAGGTAGCCCATCGGAGCTGTGCGATTCCACGGTCTCCCTTCATACCGGAGAGACCAAGAAGCCGGTCGACCTCCTCAACAGTACCGACATCTTTTCTGAGATCCACTATACCATTGTGGACAGCTGCAACACCTACTGAGTCATACCCTCTGTACGTGAGCTTGCTGCTGCATCTCACAAGAAGTTCGCCAATGTTGTCACCATCATAAGTAACTATACCAGTGATTCCGCACATTGCTCCTTCTCCATGGGAACGGGGTCTTTCAGACTTGTTTGGTAATTAAGAGTTCCGTCGGAGGTACAACTGCACGAATATTGGAGCGAGTATTTTATGAGTCGAAGACCTTTTATCACCGATTTCAGATGACAACTGGAGAGATTGAGAGGACACCTAAATGGGACGACAAAAGAGAATGGCATTGCTGCTTCACCCGTTCAGGCGTGAGCTCTATCAAGTTCTCTGCGAGAATCCGGGGACATATCTTCTGGAGCTTGTCGATATCCTATCTTCACCACTTGGTACTCTGACTTGGCACCTTCGTATTCTTGAACGAGAAGGTCTGGTAAAATCCCTCAAATTTGCTGGGAAACGTCTCTACTATCCACGCATGCTTCGTTCTCAGGAAGCAGAAATGGCCTATCTGACAATGAGAAGTGACACTGCACAGAAGGTGTTTGCTTTTGTCGTGAACAACGCAGGTTGCTATCAGGAGCAAATGGCTGAGTCACTTGGAGTGCATCACGACACAGTTAGATGGCACATCTCCAGAATGGAGAAGGTTGGTCTTATCAAGGTAGTTCGTGAAGGACGAAAGAAGCGACACTACCTCGATGACCTTGGAAATCTATTGTTGAAGGGTAGTCTCAATATCATCACGGAAGCATATGTGATGTTTTTGATGGAGAAACTTGAAGATGGTTGTTTGAATCCAGAAATTAGGGAATCTACACAAGACCGTGTGACTATTCGAATCGACTGCCCAGAGAGAGGTAAGGACTGCTTCATCACAATCAATCTTACTGACTGGGAATTTCAGTTCATTGACGATGATGGAACCGAAACGAATATTGAGCCACAACAGGCCGAAGCGGGTGGAAGCTAAGCGGCTCCATCGAGTATTAATCGGATTTTCTGAGTAATATCATCAGGATTAGGACCAGGACATACTATTGCCATCAGACGGGAATCATCAACTCTAGTAATCATTAGTCTGGTATCTGCAGTGTCAACGAAAATTGTGTTCGTGACTTCAGAATACGTCAGACCATTTGCAAAGAGTGAACTGACAAGAGCTGATACTTCCACTTCATCTTTGAAACCAACTGAACCTAGCGGCAAACCATCTAGTGTGAGTAGTACACCTTGGGTGACTTCAGGTATCTCCTCAACAACTGTTCCAAGAATCGTTTGTTTGCCAAAAGCTGGGGTGGATCCCATTACCAGTTCCATTCGTGTAGCAAGAGACTGGAATAGGGGGATCAAAGGTTGTAGGTTAAGTCCAGCATCATCCGCTCGAGAGATGATGACAACTAGATGATAGTGAGGTTGCACAAGAGTCAGAATTCTTTCAATTGTAGTTGTGTGGATGATGTGAGTGGGACCTGTTGCTTTGAGATGACTGAGCGCAGAGTTGCCACCCCAAACGAGTGCTGAAGAAACTGTGGCCACAATTCTGGGATCAATCTCACCAGACCGAGCAATAGACGCAACTACTACTCCTTCTTTTGTGCAGAGAATGGCATTCTTCACAGATCTATGAACCTTGAGGGTTTCTTCAAGAAGAGTTGCAACCTCTCTAAGGGTCTCTCCAGGCATTGCTACCACCAGCGTAGTTATCAAATGACCAGTCATTCGTCTGTATTTATAATTGGTGCTCCTCTTAGGAGGAGTTTTAGATTTCGGTTGAATAGCTGGTTAAACATGAGTAGATTCGCTGAGCAACAAGATTATATAGATGGTCCAAAGCAACGAGCCTAACGACCCCGGAGGCTTACATTTTGAGCTCAAGGACTGGCTTGATATCATCGGCAATCATTGTGATTATTGTGTTTTCTGCAGTTGGTGGGATTATCTTTATGACCAATCAATATGCACCTTCTAATATTGCAGTAGTCGTGCTGGAGCCCGGATTTGGGGACTACAGCATGGCAGACCAGGCATTTGAAGGTCTGTCAGAGGTTGATGTCATATTCAGTTACTCACTTGAGGTAGCTGAGGATGCTGCTGCTGCTCTAACCTATATGGAAGGAATTGCCGCGGCTGGACAACATGATCTCATCGTTGCAATAGGAGATGGTTTAGCAGACGCAGTTACAAGTGCTGCAAGTACCTATACAAACCAGAAATTCGCATTGATTGGGGGAGTCCCATCATTGGCATTGGACAACGTTGCATCAGCGACTTTTAGTCAAGAGCAAGCCGCATTCCTTGCAGGTTCGATTGCAGCCTTCATGTCTTCAACGAGAAGCCGAACTGTTGGAATACTTGGCTCTGTTGAAGGCGATCCTACTGTTGAAACTTTGATTGCAGGCTTTGTACATGGGTTCAATCATGCAAACTCAACATACAATCTCAATGTTGAACTATTACCCATTAACTATGTGGGATCCTATAATGACTCATCCACAGCCGATTCGATGACATACCAAATGTTCAATCCATTACTGGGAAACGCTAGCGTTGTGTTCGCACCAGTAAGGGCGAGCATTCTTGGTGTTAGGAATGCAATGGAAAGAGCAAACGAATCCTGGTTCTGGGATATGACAAATCGTGAGCCCTTTGTTATAGCAGCTGAAGGCAACCAAGATTATTTGGGCAATCCAAATATTGAGATTAGAACTGGTCCATCTTGGATTGTCACTAGCGTTATTCCACGCACAGACATAGCAGTAAGCCGGTTTATCAATGCAACACTCTGGTTTGCATTTCCAGGTGGTGTGACAGACCCATATACTCTAGCTAATATTGGAGTAGACTTGTCAGAAATGGAATTCCGACGGTCAACCTGGGTTACTGATTATATGCTGAATGTGACTGCTGATTATCGAAATGCGATTGTCAACGGATCAATAATTGTAGATATCAGTCTACCATAAACCGAGTCGTTATCTTGGGAGCCTTATGCTCCCACTTTCTCTCTTTTTCTAAATTATGCTACGGAGGTCAACCTTATGACAACAGCCAAAGAAATCGTACATCTTGCTAGATATGGTGAGACACTAAAGCGAGTCATGAGATCAGGATGGTCACTTGCAGGTGTAAATCGTGCGAGGACAGAATCAGTTGCTGAACACTCCTATGGAACAGCACTCTTGTCACTCCTGATATCAAAGGAACTTTTGATGGAACGAGCTGACATAGATCTAGGGAAAGTGACCTCCATGGCTCTGTTTCATGACATTCCTGAGGCGTTGACATCAGACATACCTCAGACGGAGCTACAATTGGGAGGAGAGTTACTCTCGTCAGGCAAACTTGAAGCTGAGAAGGATGCCATCTCGGTCATTGCAGAAATATCAGAGGATCTCAAGCAATGGTTGGAAAGTTTGTGGACAGAGCAGAAGAGCCAACCTTCATTGGAGAGTAGAATTGTATCGTGTGCAGATGTATTAGACATGCTAGTCCATGTTTTGACCCTAGAGGAGTCCGGAGTTTCTCCTGCAATACTTGATCAATTCTTCGTATCAAGTCATGACAAACTTGTTCAAAATCGAATCAAGATCGCTATCGAAATGTTTTGGGCGCTGTACAACGAACATAATGAAAATGCCAAGAGAATGGGAATGACATTGAAGGAACTCAATCACACTCTAGAATCATCTTGAAGTGAGATCACGTTTTAACCCAGCTGCCAAAGAGCGGGCCACTCTGATTGGTTCAGGAACCCTTCCATCTAGGGTGAAGTGATCTACCAGTTTCTTTGCACGTGAAAGGCCGATCCCAGCCACATTCAAGAAGACTGAGTGTCCTGTCGAGAGCTTTACTTCTATTCTCTCACCTGTTGATCTGAGAAGTTCCAAACGCTTCTCCCAGTCATCTGGAAAATACTCTACCAGATACTTTTCAATACCCTCTGAAGGATTGTATGATACACTGATAACAGGTGTGTCTGTTTCAGTATGGAGAGTTTCAATATCGACGATATTAAACCAGGAAATAGCATGACCTCCCAACATCCAAGCACGGATGTCTTCGCGTTGGAGATTTTCATAGAGCGACAGCAGCTTCAGAGTTGCATCGAGTCCACCGACAGTTGGGAAACACACTCCGAAACCGTCTAGTCGTAAATCACCTCGCATGATGACTCCAGCTAAAACACTCTCAGAATCGGTCTTCTCAAAACTCTCTGCGACTCCTAAGACTCTTACACCCTTCTTCCATCCCAGAGTAGAGTCACTAGTTGTTCCAGTTCCTAGTTTGTGAACCAATCAGAAGACCATCCATTGAGATATTTCGATTCAAGTTGAGATAGTCAGTGTTGCCTATCAATATGTTGCATTTGCGTTAAAACTCCAAAAAACTGAACCAGCAACTAAACTTTATTAATGCGCAAATCCAAGTCACCTCAGTTCAATTTGAGTGAGAGAATGGAGTGGCTACTATAATGTTTGATCCTAGCTTCGAAGAATTACAGGTGAAGCTAAGGGGAATTATGGAGGAAGCAACAGCGCTCACTGCTGGCATCCGTGCATGGATGCTTCTTTCCAAGGAGGGTCTACCAATCGCATCTGCAGTACCTCAGGGTCTCGAGGAGGCAGAAATCGCAGCAATGGCTGCGTCAATCCTTGGTGTTGCTGACCTCGCCGCAGAAAGAATGGATCAAGGCACTTTAGAAGAGATACTCATGACAAATGAGAAAGGACTCATGATTATGAAGAGTGCTGGAGAAAAGGCTATACTTGTCTTGGCTGCAAGTAAGGGAATAAAGACCGGATTATTGGTTTATGCAGCAAACACTGCTGTTGAGAAGATTGCGCCCTTACTCTAGTTGTTTAAGATGTGAAGGAGCCAATAGACAGATTGCAATACAATCTTGAAGTTTTGGTCTGATCTGTACATATCACTCAATGCCCAATTGTCTAGGAAGAAATTGCTTCCTGTTGCAATGAAACGACCACCATTACTGTTTTCTGAACCCGCGAGTACCGTCTTATTCACAGGATAGATGGAACCATTGTCGTGTTGCTCCATGACCTCCACCCAGGCCAACTCATATGCGTCACCTGTGTAGTTGAGAGAACATCCATTATAGTCAAAGGATTCAATCATACGTGTCACAATATGCTCAACCATGTTTGTGACCAATTCAGTATTTCGAACACCATTGATGACTATCGATATCACTGGGAGGTGATCATCGTTTAGAGTGAGATTGAATGCAGAGAATAGATCGTTCACTGATTGATGATCAATACTATCGTTTGATAGAGCAGTGAAGAACAGACTTCCGCCTTGGTCATAATAGGTCTCATATACAGCAATCTCCGACGCATCATAGTCGTAGATACTAGTTTTGAGAAAATTAATTCCATCATGATCAACCAGATAACCCCAAGCACACGGGTCAAGGAGGAATATTGCATCATAATTGGAGAAGATATCCAGTGAGATATTTTCAGGGTGTCTTAGCTCATCAACAGCAATACCGACTTTGGTCAATGTGTAATAGAGCTCACGGAATTGACCGAATGATGAGTCTATCGCCCAAGGAGTGTGGCTAATGTCAAATGCAACAGTCTTATGTGGTGCACGTGCATCAAATTCCAACGATAGACTCGTAAACAGATATCCTGCGCCGTAGATTGATACAGAAGCCTCTAGATCCTCTAGCGAATCAGATGCTACTACTCTCAATTTGACAGTGAATGAACCCGTCTGATTGACGAAGAGTTGCTGTGGACCATGAATCCACTCACTATTTCGACCTCGATAGGTTATGTCCAAGGTCACATTTGAGCTGGTGTAGATTGATACTGGAATCAGTGTTGTATGATTGATGAAGATACGCTCAAACGAAAATGGAGACTCTGTTGGAGTTATGGCAACCAATAATGGGAGTCCATTTGGTTTTTGGACACTATCAATGTAGAGTAGAGCTGTTTCAAGATCAAAGAGACCTGCTCCAACTTCCCATTCCTCATATGGAAGTTGTTTCGCGCTAATCATGATTGCAGCCTTGACCATACCAGGAGTCCAGCTCCAACCGTTATTCAGACAATGAGATATTATTTGAGTCACACCAGCTGACACAACAGGAGCAGCAAAGCTGGTCCCAACCACTGTTCTACCATTGTCGCTGTAAAAGCCTCTAGCAGCCACTTCAGGCTTCATCAAGCGATTTCTTAGAGGGCCTATGGATGAGAACGAATAGAGTCTGTTTGCTTCATCGAGTGCGGCAACAGCGATGACTTCGGGGTAGATGGCAGGAGAATCAATTGAGCTCCCTGCTACACCACCGTCACCTCCATTGCCTGCGGCTGCAACTATTGAAACACCTCGCTCGAAAGCCCAACGGATAGTATGGCCTATATAGTCCTCCACTAGAGGAGCAAGCCCAAGACTGAGATTGATAACACTGCAGTTTTCCTCAAGAACCGCCCATCGTATTGCTTCTGCAATCGCGCGGGGCGTTGCTTCATCATTCTGTGAAACAACCTTCGCGTTCACTATCGCTACATTAGGAGCCTCGGACGCAATTATCTTTGCTACATAGGTTCCATGAGGTGAATTTCCAGGACTACTGTCACTTGTTGAGTTGTCGTCTGTCACAAAGCCATATGTCGTATTCACGAAACTCTTTGCTGCGACTACTCGGGTTTTTAATTCCTGATCGATATCTATTCCTGAATCAATCACTGCAACCCGAATCTCAAGGTCTGGAACAGAGAAGAAAGGAGGGAGAGAGTATGCTCCTATAATGGAACTGATAACGATGATTGTAGTAAAGAGGAGAACTGTTCCACGACGTCTTGTCGGTTCTCTTTCTTCGTCCACAACCATATACTCTCAACTCAGGGGATTCTTTTTGAATAGAAACCTCATAAAGTCTGTTGGAAAGAGCAATCGATTACATGATTGAATCCAAATGCTTAATTCCATTGTAAAAGTCATCAATCTGAGGTTGCATCAGTTGGTAATGGATGACCCGGACGCATTCGAACTGGAAGAATCAGAGGGCATTGGCATCTTTGAGCCCGGGACCACGATGGAAAGGGATGTAAGGGGACGCATGTCGGGAGTCTTAATTTATACTGCTGCAGGCATGGTGTTACTGTTTCTCTTTACATTCGTCATGATGATCCCTATGTTGTTGATACCTGGATTAATTGATATCAACCCCTATACTATGGAGGTCTATATTGATCCTGTAGCTCTATTGTTGTTGACTGTTGCTGAAATCGCATTTGTCATTCCACCAATGCATTATGTCAGAAAGAACGGTCTACCAATTTCAGCCATAGGCATAAAGAACATGCTCTCTGGGAAGGATATAGTTCTTGGACTTATATTTGGTACAGTGATGCTAGGATCAAATATAGCGATAACCTGGCTGATTTCATATGCAACAGGACCAATAGCTGGAGAGGACTTCTTTGTAGCAAGAAACATCGTCGAGCTAGTACTCTGGGTCGTTGTGATGTTTGCTCTGGTGGGTTTCACAGAGGAGCTCTTGTTCCGAGGTTTCCTGCAGCGACGTATGGACCTGTACTTCAGGGAGCGGGGAAATACCAATTACAAATTGATGTCCCTCGTCATAACGAGCTTCATCTTTGCAGTCATCCACTTTGACATTGTTGGCCTTCCCGCGAGGTTCATCCTTGGGATGCTTTTGGGAGAACTAGCGCAGAGAAGGAACTACAACCTCATCGGACCTTCGGTTGCACACGGTTTCAACAATGCTGCTGTGGTTGTTCTGGCTTCATTAGGATTCTAATAAGAAGTGAGGGATCCGATTGCGAAGATCCCTCATAGACTTGTACGATAATGAAAGCAAACCTTAGCGAATTTCAAGCCTCGTACTTGAAAGCCACTTTGATGTTAGCACGGAAGGCTTCAATCTTGTTGTCCTTGACCTTACAGGTAAAGTGGTCAACATCGATTCCTACAATTCCACGAACACTCTTCGCTGCGACTGATAGTGCGTTTTTGCAGGCTTCCTCCCAGCTATTGGGCGACTCTCCGATAAGTTCGATTACTTTTACAACACTCATAGATTATCAGACCTCCAATTGAACTCAAACACGCATTACCTTAAGGATATTGCTTCATGCTAGGGTCTTCTTGCGAGTAAAGATAATCCAAGCAATCAGCATGAAGATCAGCGACATAACGAGTATGATGTAGATTTCATCAAGGAACTCAAAGATGGAAACACCCTTGAATGCTGTATCAGTCATCATTACTCGACCAAGATTGAGAGGAAAGTAATCATCGACTAGACCAACGTCGATGAAACCAGTACCGACTATTACTGAGCCGAATAATAAGAAGAGAAACGATTGATTGGCTTGAAGACGTGTAGTTACAACTGTAGAGATTAGGACACCCAGAGAAGCACCTGAAAAAGACATCAATGCTAACACAAAATTGAGAATATGATAAACTGCCCACGCATTGATGTTAAAGAGTAATTGCCACAAGACAAGTAGAAACTGCGTTTGAAGCATACCCACTACGAAATATGCACAGACCTTAGCTATGACGGCTTCCATCTTTGTAGCAGGTGTCAGAAGCATCCGATTGAGTGGTACATCACCCACAATTGCTTGGGCAGCAGTCGCTGCAACAGCAATGAACACAGCAAATACTATCATGAAAACTCCGAACGTTGCCTCAAAACCGCCTCCGCCAGGGGGTTGAAACTCAGCATACCTCTCTGTAGCAATTTCTCGTTGAGACCACCCATGATCGGTTCTAAATTCATGCACAACATCAGAGATTACTCCAGTTATTGACATTTGGGCATTCAGGTCAGTACTGCTGACGTGAACATCTATGAAGGCAGGAATGTCGCCAGTGATGTTCCCTTCAAACCCGTATGGAATGACAATGTAGGCTTTGACACGATCGAAATACAGAGCGTCTAAAGCATCCACTTCATCTTCAAAGACTTGTACAATAAGATCCACACTGTTCGTCAGGTACCATGTGAAATTCTCTGAAAGGTCTTGGCTTGGAAATGTGTCTGTCGGATCCATATCTACAACTCCAATTCGAGAGGCATCCGGACTCTTTCCAGTTTCAGGGATGATGGTGATGGGACTGGGATTTGTGGCAATATACATTGTAGCCATAATCATCGTGGGTAGTATGAAAATCAGAAGTAGAGCGAACTTGTCGTTTTGAATCAGCCTAAGTTCTTTGAGAAACATAGATCTGATTCGCCACAGCTTTGTGTTCTTTTTCTCGCCCACTTTAGACAATGAGTATTCACCTGAGTTCTCAGTCCCAAATTTCAGCTGGAGCCCTTTTATGACTTTTCTGCGCTACTGAGTAGGCCAAGAACCTCAGCACTCATGAGTAAGTAAAGCACCTTCGTTCCAGCTTCTCCCCACTCAGCAGATTTCTCCTGGACCTGCTTTGCATTCATCCTCTGTCCGTCGTTGAAGAGTTTACCAAGTATCTTCTGGATGACTAAATCATCATAGGCAAAGACAGAGAAATCGCCAAGTCCAGCCAGGGATAGAACCTTTGTTGTCCACACACCAATCCCATGTATGGGTTTTAATCGTTCAAGAACTCGTTCATATGGAATTCCAACAAGTGAATCTAGCTCGAGACTACCTTCTGCAATGCGAGATGCTACACCATGGATATACTCAGTCTTATACCCGAATCCATACTCCTTGAGACCCTCAGGCCCCTTTTCTGCAATTGTTGTGGCATCTGGAAAGTGATACCATGATTGTCCTTCGTAAGTTATAGGACTGGTTAATTCCAGAATCATTCGCTTCGTGAAGATGTTGGCGGAGCGGTAAGAAACCTGTTGTTGAATGATGGTCTTAATCAATGCCTCATAAGGAGTAGGTGACATATAGGGTCTGATACCAGCTACACCAGAAACCAGATGCGATATGGCTTCATCTTTAGCCATGCATTTCAAAGCGTCGTCGAAATTAATACCCAAACCCAACGTTTTCACAACCAACGCCTTGAGAGTACTCCAAGGTAGCTTGGTTTTTGAGTAATCAATTCTGAGGTCATCTCCGGGATTAGATTGCCTGATAATCAGTGCAAACTTATCACCATGCATTGAATGAGCACGTCCAAAGTAACCTTTTCCTGTCTGCTCTGGAACTGGTTGAATATCTGGATATATCCATGAGTGGACTGATGCTAGCAGATCATACCCTGATGGAACTTCGATTCTAAATGACAATAGTGTTCTTGCAATCTTCACAGCATCACTGTTATAACCACAGCGAAATGCTTGTAGACCGAGGATTTGCTATGACAGATGTGTCGAATCAAGAGAATGCACGACCAGTGAATGCAATTCTTCTGATTCTTGCGGCGATATTGTTGAATGTTGGTCTGTTTATTGTCCTCGTTATTTTTGCTCCATTCGTTTCAGGTCTTATTGTAGGGTATTTGTCTGGAAAAGCAAAGGAAGGAACAGGGGTAGGATTCATTGGAGCCCTCCTGAGTTATTTTACTATTATGCTTCTAACTGAGTTCCTCACAGGATTTCCAACTGATCCACTGATTATACTTTCTTCAATTCTTCTGATGGGAGTCATTGGAGCTCTTGGTGGGATACTAGGAGCATGGATTCGGACTCGTACAAAATAGCCTAAGTATCCACTTTGATTTTACCCGGAGTGAAATCAGCATTGGGACCGATGGTTGAACTCCTTAGTGGATTGCCAAAAAGGACCCATTCGGATACTGAAACTGCATGATCGAGAGTCATTGTAGTTGTTTCACCCCGACGAACACTCTCAAGTTCTGCTAGAACCTTAGGATCTAGATTCTCTGTTAATGCTCTGTCTACAGATATCTTGACCTGACCAATAAGCTCGTGAGAATCAAGCTCATCCAAGAAACCAAACTTCCAGCCGTCACAGTAAGGGCAGAAACGCCAGTCATCAAATGGTTCTGTGTTGTTCATCGTGTCCAGGGTTGCACCAATATAGCATGCACCTTGTTTGAGAAAT
This sequence comes from Candidatus Thorarchaeota archaeon, assembly GCA_048882045.1. GTDB lineage: Archaea > Asgardarchaeota > Thorarchaeia > Thorarchaeales > Thorarchaeaceae > SMTZ1-45. Next base: position 24,369 of record JBHLRZ010000003.1, read on the forward strand.
GCCTTTAGTAGAGGTCCTTCCTGAGCCGTACTACATGCTTCAGAATAGACGACAGGATATCCTTCAAACTTGATGGACTCAGCTTGGTCATAGCTGAGAATGACAGAATTATGAGTTGCCCATCGATCTGGTGTACCGTGAATTCTTGAAGTAAAGACACCATCGGAGAACTGGAGAATGAACTCACACACGGAGAGAAGTTTACAATCTTCCTTTGTGAATCGATCTAAGACCTCTACATCGAATCCCAAGGCAACCAGACTATCCACATGTATATCGGACCGTTTTGGCTGGCTATCAAATACAACTGCTATGTTGCTATCAACAATGAATGGATCCATATGATACAAGACTGTTTTAGGAGGGCCGAAGATTCGGCCAACTGGAAAATCAGGAATTGAGTCATCGTCTAGGTCTTGGAGAAACCAGTCTGTGAAAGCATAGTCGTTTTGATAGGAAATCTGTGTAGCAGGCAGTTCTTTATTGGTGCCGATCAATAAAACCCCCTTGTGAAAAGACGGGTCATAGTTCTGTTTGATTGTTTTGTGAGTGAGAACCCACGACTTGCCCTTCTCAGCAATGAAATCACAGTCTAGTGTTTCTGCTTTGGCTCTGTAACGAGAGAGATTGTCCTCTCCAACCTTTCCAGCTACAACGAGCATGCGTTTCAGGACATCACGGTTTATACGAGCTACATCAAAATGAAGGTCTTTTTCTGAACGTTGAGTTCTCAAATGCTTCTTTATTTCGTTGATACTACCTAGATGTCCCTTCCTGATTATATTCATGACATTTTGATTTGAAGCACAACTGATAATTACTGTTACGTGTCTGGCCCTCATCTCAGAGCGGCGAAAAAAGCATGAAATCGGAAATTGAGATAATATCCCTAGACTTGGATGGAGTGCTCTATGATGGTCTGTACGCAGCAGTAGCAGTTGGCCAGGAACTGGGTCTGGGTAGCAAATTCGACGATCTGTTTAGACGAATTGCAGCAGAAAAGATGAACCATCACGAATCTATAATCGAGGGGTCTAAAGTCTGGATAGGGATTCCCGTTGACGGACCGTATCAGGAGCTAATAGATTCAATCCCACTCATGAAAGGAGCAAAAGAAACTGTCGCTTTATTGAAGAAGACCGGATTTGAGGTCGGTTGCATTTCAAGTGGAGTGAGTCAGTTCTTCATGAAGCCCTTCAGTAAAAGGCTGCACCTTGATTTTGCCTATTCCAATATTCTAGGTGAAACAGATGGAAAACATGACGGAACGACTCAATATGTCATGGGAGGTCCACAGAAGGCAGAAACAATTCTGAAGCACGTTGAAGATAGAGGTCTTTCACAAAGCAACATTGCTAGTGTGGGAAACGGTACAAATGACATTGAACTGTTCACTGTATCAGCTCTCAGTATTGCATTTAATCCATTACACGTTTCAGTAAGTGACACAGCATCAGTCACTGTCGAGTCAAAGGACTTGCGTTCTATTCTCCCATATTTCGAGAAGAGCTAGCCAAGAATCTTATGAAATGCATTCTTGATTTGTTCCTTTTCATCACCTGTGAGACTTGGATGAACTGGAATATCGAAGTGTCGTTGCCCGATTTCTTCTGAAACTGGCAAGGTGACTGCAGAGTAGTCTGGATAGTCAACATACTTTGCCCAACGCCAGTCTTGTATATTGAGGTAGGTATCTTGCTTATGGCAAGGTAATGCGTATACAGCTCTAGATCCAACACCCTCATCTCTTAGGGATTTCACCATGTCATCTCTGTCAAGCTTTTCCGAATAGAGTCTTGGAGCATATAGATGATAGCCAGACTTGAATCCAGGTTCTTCGACCTGCGGTCTAATCGACTCGAACTCTGTAAAGAAATCATTGAACTCCTGACCGTTCTTCTGCCGCTCTTTCACAAGGCCAGGCAATCGCCTCGCCTGAACCAGGCCAATTGCAGAAACGAGGTCCATCATTCGATTGTTGTACCCAACCCTGAAATGGGAGTATCCTCCCTGTTTTCCTCGACCATGGTTCTTTATCATGAGCATCTTATCATACAGCTCTTCATTGTTTGTGGTAATCATTCCCCCTTCTCCAGTCATGAGATTCTTGGTTGCATAGAATGAGAACGTTGCAGCATCACCAAATGAACCAGCCAGCTTTCCGTCAATTTCACCACCGTGAGCCTGACATGCATCCTCCAGAACAAGGAGGTCATGTGACTCTGCTATCTCGAGGATAGGCTTCATGTCAGCAGGGAGTCCAAAAATATGCACAGGCATTATGGCTCGAGTCTTCTCAGTGATTGCATCCTCAATGAGTTCAGGATCAATATTGTAAGTATCAGGATTGATGTCAACAAAGATGGGAATCGCACCCATCATGGAGATTGAGTTTGCAGAAGCAATGAAAGTGAAGGGCGAAGTAATTACTTCGTCACCGGGCTGTATGTCCATAGCCTCTAGAGCTGTACTTAGTGCAGTTGTTCCATTGGATGTAACTGTTGCAAACTTTGTACCAATATACTCTGAGAAAACTTTCTCGAATTCACGAGAAACCTTCCCCTCAGATAGCATACCTGACTCTAAGACTTTTCTCACAGATTCTTTTTCCTCTTCACCAATCACAGGCTTTGCAAACGGAATCATACCAATTCACAAGTGGGAGAGTATCCACCCCTGATAAAACGCTTTGGCATTGTGAAAGATTGTACTGATTACTCTGGATTGTCCTTTGAAGATTCCTTGAGTTCTTTTTCTGCTTCGCGATAAAACGCTGACCTACGGCGATTCTCAATAAGTCCTACGATCCCCACCGACGCACTCATGGAAACCAAAGCCACAAGCATGTAGAGCAGGTTTGCCAAATAGAAGATTAGTGCTAGAGCAAGACCGCTCATGAATCCCGTAGTTGCTCTGACAAAGTTAGTCGTTTTACGGGGAGTCAGCCTCTGACTCATCCAATCCACTATGGTTGTATATCCCAAGAAGACTGATAGAAAGAACCAGAACCAGTCAGGTTGCAGTGGGATGCGTAGAGTAAAGAGAACTATTAGTCCAAGTCCAAGTCCTCCATAAATCCCTGAACATCTGCCACAGAAATACAAAGACCTACCCATTACTGTGACGCGAAGACAGTGTCCATACATTGACGGAGGATGATGCGATAGCAACATCTGTAATCCTTCAGAATAGTCACTAGATCTATGCATGTCCTTAAGAGCAAGCTCGTCATAGTGTTCTTGTCGAATTTCTTCTCCATTCACTGTAAGCACTAATCGACAATCCCAAGTCGGGTCTTAAAACCTCTCGCATCCGGTATTCTCATTTCAATCTTAAACTGCAACCAATAATTGGTTTAGAATTTCTTAAAGTGAAAATGTCCTACTTTTACAGGTCTATGAACCTCAATATAGGTTGAAACCCCTATTGCTCTTCTAGGAGTGTTTAAAGGCAATAGAACGAAATGCACCATCAAACATAACGAGAACGGGACCATTTAATAATGGGTTCATTGAATATGGCCTGACTTTAACTATCTCACGTCTGGATGGAAATGAAATGGAGAAACTGCTACTATTTGATATGGACACATGTACAGGTTGCAAGCAGTGCTCTTTGGCTTGTTCTCTGATAAAGGAGGATTTGTTTGATCCTAATAGAGGGAGAATAAAGATCCTGAAGAAAGAGGACATCGCAATGGGAGTACAGTTAGTGTGTGAGCAGTGTGAGTCACATCCCTGTGTAGAGTCGTGCCCGAATGGAGCATTATCAAGAGACGGAGCCACAGGGATTATCACAGTAGATGAAACCCTTTGTAAATCGAACGGAGCATGCGTTGACGCTTGCATCTATCATGCAATTCGATTGCATCCTGAATCGAAGAAACCAATGTTCTGTGACTTTTGCGGAGGAGACCCATACTGTGTCAAGCATTGTGTACCAGGAGCAATAGCATGGGTCGCGAACACTGATGATGCCTTCAAGACAAAGAAGAAGCTTCGTTCTACGAGAATGGCAATGTATCGTGATCTGAAAAAGGAGGTTGCATGAATGTACGGACATCAGGGTAAGATACTACATGTTGACTTGAGTAACGGAAAGATCTGGACAGAACCTATACCTGAAGAATGGAGGAAAATGTATGTTGGCTCCAGGGGAATAAATGCCAAACTCCTTTGGGATTACTGCAAAGATCCAGAAATTACGTGGGATGATCCCAGGAATATAATCATCTATGCACCAGGAGCAGTGACAGGTACAACGGCACCATGTTCTGGAAGGACCTCAGTCACAACTGTTGGATGCACGACCGGGTTCTACCTGAAGAGCAACACAGGAGGACACTGGGGTGCAGAACTGAAATTTGCTGGCTATGACCACCTCGTGGTTCACGGTGAATCGAAAGAACCAGTCTACCTCAACATTGAAGATGACAAGGTGGAGATACTTAGTGCGAAAGACCTGTGGGGCAAGGACATTGTTGAAACTGACAGACTTCTAAAAGAGAAACACGGAGAAGACTCCAGAGGACTATACATAGGACCTGCTGGTGAAAATCTAGTAAGGGCTTCTTCCATCCAATGTTCGTTATACCACGCCGCAGGGAGAGGTGGAGGTGCAGCAGTGATGGGAAAGAAGAAACTGAAAGCGATCAGTGTCAAGGGTACAAAACCAGTCCGTGTAAAAGACCCGAAGAAGTTCGCTAAAGTAGTAGAAGAGATGAGAGAGAATTTGCGAAAGGACAGTGGTGCGCAAGGCCTCCATGAATTTGGGACATCGGGTTCGATCGCGGCAGTCAATGAGATGCATGCATTCCCAGGAAAGAACTGGCAGACTGGTTACACAGAAAATGTGTATCCAATCACTGGACAAGCGTTGAATGAACTAGGCTACTTGAAGAGAAGAGTCGCCTGTTTCGGATGTACTATTGGATGTCATCGTTATTCTGAGATTCCAGAGGGTCCGAATAAGGGGATAGCCAGTGGAGGCCCCGAGTACGAAACCTTTGGAGCATTGGGTAATGGCCCAGGTATCATTGATACAGAAGGTGTCTTAGTCTTAAATGAAATCTGTAATCGTCTTGGACTTGATACTATAACTGCTGGAACTGTGACTCAATGGGCGATCGAGAGTTACCTAAGGGGTGCCCTCACAAAGGAGGACACAGATGGCCTAGAGTTAGACTGGGGCAAGCTGGATGAAGTAAAGAAGACTGTAGAGAAAATCGCTTTCCGTGAAGGAAAATTAGGAAACCTCTTGGGAGATGGTCTAAAGATTGCTACAGGTAAGGTTGGGAAGGATTCATACCAGTGGGCTATAATGAACAAGAAGGGACTCGAGCAGTCCAATGTTGAAACCAGGTCCGCGAAGGCTTACGCTCTAGCATTTGCAGTCAATCCAAGAGGAAATGACCATCTCATGACAGAGACCTTTGCAGAGTTCGGATCTAGCCCTGAGGCAGTTGACCTGATAGAGAAGCTCACTGGTGATAAGAAGTGGGCATCCTCACACTTCACGGAATTCAGAGCAGAGATAGTCCGCTGGCACGAGGACTGCTATGAGATAACAGAGGCACTAGGATTCTGTGTGTTCACCTCAACAGCAGCCTTTGGAGTCAATCCAGACAACATGGCCAGACTATATGCAGCAGCTACTGGAATTGAGATGTCAGAGGAAGAAATGATGCTCACAGGTAGACGTGTGTGCACACTGGAGAAGGCATTCAATGTCACACGCGGAGCAACTCGTGAACAGGATGACCTTCCATGGCGACTAATGAATGAGGGAGCAGCGTCTGGTCCTCTCAAGGGAGAAATGAACTCTCGAAAGGAGTTGGACAATGCTCTGGATCAATACTACACTCTGCATGAGTGGGACTTGAAGACCAGCTGGCCATATAGAATCACACTGGAGAAGTTGGGTCTCAAAGATGTGGCGGATCATCTCGATAAACATGGTCTGCTACCAAAGGAGTAGAGGGCACATCCCCCTCTACTTTTCTTTTTGTCAAGGTGATTAACGATGAAAGGTTTCAAAGAACTAGGAGTTGCGATGACTGGAGTCTTCCCAGTGAATGAGGCAGTGGAACTGGCAAGAGTTGCTGAAGCTTCAAAGCTAGGATCAGTATGGTTTGCTGAGGATTACTTCTTCAGAGGGGGGATACCCTACATGGCTGCAGCGGCGATGGCTACGCAAAACATTAGGTTGGGACTAGGTGTAGTGAACCCATATTCAAGACATCCAGCACTAATTGCTATGGAGTTTGCAACACTCGATGAAATGTCCAACATGAGGACAGTTTTCGGACTTGGTTCGGGGGTTCCATTCTGGATGGACCAGATGGGTATCTACGACAAAAAGCCACTATCCAGAACACGTGAATGTGTCGAACTTGTGAGAAAGATCATGAGTGGAGAGAACATCAATCACGAGGATGATTTCTTCACAGCAAAGGACATCCAGCTTGTCTTCAAACCGGTCAGAAAGCGTGCACCGATATACCTTGCATTCGAAGGACCCAAGGGTCTTGCCCTTGCTGGAGAGATAGGAGAGGGAGTCATACTCTCCATCTTCTGCACTCCAGCCTATGTCAAGTTTGCATGGGACAGGATTGCTGAGGGAGCTAAAAAAGCAGGGAAATCGTTAGACGATTACGAGATGGTTGCTTACATGCCGATGGTCATTGATGACGATCTCGATAAAGCTATCAATACAGCCAGAGAGTTCTCAAAGCTATATCTACCACATTCACAGCCAGGGGGTCCCCTGATGTCCCACGCAGGTGTAAAACCAGAAGACACTCATGCTATGTTCAAAGCAGCTGAGAAAGGGGATGATAAGTTACTTACACAGCTCATTACGGATGAGATGGTCCAAGAGCTGTGTCTGGTCGGAGACAAAGAAGCTTGTATCAAGAGACTCCAGCAGATGATTGATGCAGGTGCAAATACAATAGTTGCATTTCCAGTTCCGGGAACAGAACCAATTGAGAATGCAAAGGTTCTCGGGACGGAGTTCTCTCCACAACTGAAGTAGAAGGGTACACGCAAATGTCTGAAACCATTGAACCATTTGTCTTAGATGTAGATGGGACACCAGACCTTACACCTAGTATAAAGAAAAGAAACAGAATGACAGGATATGTAACAATATTCCTGACTGTCTTTACGCTTGGCACAACTGAGATCTTTGCGTCATGGTATTCCACTCAGATGGGGGGAACCCCACTAGAAGCAGGATTGGCATTTGGAATCTTTGGTCTTGTGTATATGTTCTCACCCGCGATTGGAGGTCGTCTGTCTGATAGAACAGGACGTAAGAAGACACTAATTCTATCTACAGGAGGATACATCATCGTCATCATCCTTTACCTATTACCCTTTATCAGTCCGTGGCAGCTCATAACGATACGTGCGATAGAGGGATTTGTGTTCGGTTTTGTTGCACCAACCATTGAGGGAATGGTGAGTGAGTTAGAAACCAGATCAGAGGTCGCCACATTGGGTAACTTCTCGACTTCGTGGAGTGCGTCAATGATTCTTCCACCAATGGTCATCGCATACCTTTCAGGAATCTATGGAGACCAATCAGGAATTTTCGTGATTCTTGGAGTAGAAGTCCTAGCACTGATAATCATTGCAACATTTCTACAAGGATACAAGCGTAGGGACGGCAAAATTGAAACTGGTCCGAAGCACGACCTGCCCACCTTTGAAAACATCGGGCTGACGGGGGACACTAATGGAAGTGTAAGTAAAACCTCCCCCATATTCATAGCATCATATCTTTCAGTCATGCTTTGGGGAGTAGTTTCAACAATCGTTCTAGGTCTGTTTCCGTCCTATATTATCATTCTCAGTAATCTAGGATACCCCTTTGGCTCGGAGGACTTTGGTAATCTCCTATTGATCTGGAATCTAGTTAGAACAATGACTTTCATCGTAATCGCCAGGATATCTGGAGAACACATTAAACAAGCAATAGTCCTGGGAAGCCTGCTTTCAGTCATCTCAGGGTTTATGCTCTTCCTATTCATTGACATCTGGATCTTTGCGATAGCCATGGTAATAGCTGGGATGGCAGTAGGTCTCAACTATCTGGGTGCATTGTATCTCGTTGTGTCAGCCACCAACATTGAGAAAGGAGCTCATGCTGGTCTCGTGGAGAGTATGGGTGGTGTAGGACTCTTCCTTGGTCCTATTGTAGGAGGATGGATCATGGAAATTGGCTTGACTCTTCCATATCTGATGTGGGCAATGCTTGGAATCGTCGTGCTAATATTGATTGCATTCTTCATCATGAGAGATAGCAAAATAGAGCAAGTCACTATTCTTTGAATACATCATCAAAGGAACCCTTAATGCAGGGAGCTTCATTGACGTCCTTCTTTGGTGGAGAGGGATACGCAACCTTACTGTGAGACAATCCTGCTTCAACCAGCATGAATGCATTCTTTACTGCAATCACCCATGGATCGATAATGGGTACTCCTAGCTCCTCCATGATTGGTTTTAGATCAACCTCATGTGATAAGGCTGTACATCCAAGAACAATTACATCAGCTCCACTTTCAATGAGATCTTTACTCTCTTTCAAAATAGCATTCTGTGCCGCTTCTGGGTTCTTTGAGATATCGAGAACGGGTAATTGGAGATACCGTACACCAGTACAGAAGGACTCTAAACCTTCTTTTCGAACTCCATGCTCTATGCACTTTTTCAAGGATTCACCTTGGACTGTGATGACACCAAAACGTGTCCCAAGCGTGAGTGCAAAATGAAGGGCGGAATTTCGCGGACCAACAACTGGAATTGAAGAAATCTCACGCGCGGCTTCTAGGACCGGGTCACATGCACAGTCTATTACAATGACATCATACCCCTCTTTGTTGGCTCGGATAATCTGTTCAAGAATAAAGGGAGCGTTGTACGCCTCATCAGTCATAGATTCAACACTGTAAGTTCCGTGTCGAGGAGTAAAGTTACCTATCTCGCAACCTGGAGGAGTATGCTTGTCAACAAACGCCTTCTTTTTTGGATCAGTCCACCAGTCTATGCCAGTAGCTCCAATTAGGGCCAATCTAGTCATGTTATACCTACTCCTATCGCTGGAATAACCGACTCCTAAAGCTAGTGAAGTCTTCCTATTATCTCTTCCATAGGCTTGTATTCGAGTTCTGGATGTCCATACCTTTCAGGAGAGAATGCTTTCTTTCCAATTTCAGTACTTCCAGCAAAACGTAATCTTTCATGAGCCTGGACAGCTGTGACCACCACCTTTAGCCCTTCCTTTAGGTCTGCACTCATGATACCATGTCCAGTGTCAGGATTATGCATACAGATCAAGTCCGGAAACATTACTACAGGTTTTCCATCACTCATAGCCATCATATACTCGTTCTTGACGACTACTTCGAATCGACCCTTGAGGTTCTCAGTCTTAATTCGAACCAGAACATGCCAATGACCCATTCGATCTTCACCCGTAACCTCTTCAACAACTCCTTTGGCAAGAATCTGACCACCCATGATATCCAAGAAAGCATCGATTGGATCTTTCTTGTTCTCGTTCGCATCACGAACCGCAGATCCCAGTGCAATGGATTTTGAGATGCTGTTTGGTATTACTGCTTTCTTGAGTTGTGCACCTGTCTGATAGTAGTGATTGTTGGCTCCAGCTCCTCCGTCTTGAACGACAGCAAATCTACCAATCTCATCTGCAAGTGCAGGAGATGTGGTCCTATCAACAATGATTACACTCCCATTCTTGGAGACTACAGGCATTGGACATAGTTCGATTCCATATCCAACAAAGGAGATCATCTGAGATTCCGGAGCAGATCTTCCTAGTCCATCACCATCAACACATGTGATACCAGTTCGAGCAGCCAAAGAGAGCATGACCGTTGTGTTAGTTCCACCAAGCTCGAACGGAACTAGGTGGTCTACTTTCTTTCCAGTTATTCTCTGGGATATCTTCATAGCTTCATGGAGTTCATATCGAGTTTCCCAAGACTCCAGCATATCTCCTATCGAAGTGAACGCCTTTACAGAACCCATGTAACCTCCACAAACAACGAATGCGTTATCCTTGATTTCGTCTGGAGGTGTGATCTCATAAACACGGTCCCTTTGATAATCCCAGTCAACCATGGGTTTACCAAAGGAAACAGGATCTCCTCCTCCACCAGTACCTAGAATCCCCACACCAGTAAGCATGTCATAGGCATTCTCTCTTGACAGCTTCATTCTATGCAACCTCTACCAGTCTTCAGACTCTAATCTGCGTTTCTTGTTCCTTCCATTGAATGTACAAATTTGTACCAGCGCTGCTTGGTTCCAACCTTGGCTCTTCGGTTCCATCCACGGGATTTCGGTTCATCCTCTATCATTTGATGGAGTTTCTTAGCTTGATTGATTACCCGCTCCTTCTGGTCGTTGGTAATCTCATCAACCGTAGGAACAAAGTCGATGAATTTCTTGATGTTCTCCGTGACTGTATAGTAAAATCCCCAATCATCAGAGAGCATCTTTGCAATGTATGCACCATTGATCTTTGTGTCGTCTTCAACATCAGATACATCATGAGCGAGGAATGTAATGATCAAATCCTTCAGGTCTTTTGCATTGATTTCAACAATCTGTGTCTTTTCGAGGAATAATTCAGCAAGAGGAATTGTAGGTGCATCCACGTCCAAGCGTTTCTTCTCCTTGAAGTCAATCTTGTGACAGAATTCTAAATGATCATAAAAGACATCGATCTTTCTACCAGTGTCTTTGTCTATGAATAGGTCTCTCAATGTGCTTGCTCTTGCAAAGCTTGGAGGCACCCAGTGATATCCGAGGTCATCCCTGAATAGGTTGATGATCTTTTGCTGGTATTTGTAGTAAGACACGTAGTCAATGTCAGTCACTTCTCGGCCCATTTTAATATGAAGGTCAGTGTACTCGGGGCTTTTCAGTCTAAAGGCCAAGCAACCGATAATTCTCAAGGGAATTCCCAAGTCGGATGCAGCCTTCTCAATCCTGAGAGCCTCCTTCATGAAATCTTCCAAGATCGGACCATATTTTCCTGTCACTCACGTTACACCTCTAGGTTGGACGTCTGAATACTCGATGTGCCATTAATATGTTGTGTCGAACAGACGTTTTTCTGGTATTTTTCTAATCTATATTAAAGTGCTCGGATAAGGTTGTATCGTTAAACTTTAAACTAGGCAGAACTGTCGAATTGACAGATGGTGTAGTCACACCGAACCTGAGGTAATCAAATGAGAATATTTCTTGCTGCTGATCCACACGGAAGTCAACAGACTTGGGAGAAGATGTGTAGAGCTCCTAAAGTCTTCAAGGCGGACGTAGCTATGATGTGTGGGGATCTTACAGGTAAGGCAATTATGCCAATCATCCAAGAGAAGGAAGACAGATGGTATGCACAACCACATGGAAGTAAGAAGACTTTCAAGAAACAGAAGGATCTTGACAAGTTCGTTAAATTCACTGAGGATGAAGGATACTATCCAAAGATTCTAACACCTGACGAATTAGATGAGCTCAGAAACACTCCAGGATCCATCACGAAGCTGTTCCAAGAGCTCATGGTTGAGAGAATTAAACTCTGGATGGACATGGCAAACGAGAGAATTCCAGAGGACATAATGGTTGTCGTAAATCCTGGAAATGATGATGACTACAGTATCGATGAGGTCATCAAGAACGACCCTCGTGTCATCTATCCCCTTGAAAAGGTTGTAGATGTCAAAGGTTATCCAATGATAAGCTTGGAATGGGTAAACTCTACTCCTTGGGACACACACAGAGAATGCCCTGATGAAGAATTGTTAGACAAGTTAGAAGCAGAGTTTGCTCGAATCGATACAGACGACTACTCCAACGTACTCTGCAATTTCCATGATCCTCCACACAACTCTGGTCTGGACACAGCTCCAATGCTTGATGAAGAGCACAAAGTTGTGAAGGCTGGAGCACATGAGATTTTGGGTCCAGTTGGTAGTAAGTCCGTCAGAGCTGTGATTGAAAAGTACCAACCTCTACTTGGAATGCACGGTCACATTCACGAATCAGTCGGGTATCGACAGATTGGTCGTACTCTCTGTGTCAATCCAGGTTCAGAATACAGAGAAGGCATTTTGAAAGGCTTTCTAATAACAATTGAAGATGGCAAGGTTCAAGCCGGTAGGGTTGAACTCTAGTTTTCATCATATCGTGAGGAGTGCTGAAGCACTCCCCTACTGTTTTTCTGCAACTCCATCGAAAATATATAGCAGCGAGCTTAAACTGAGTTTAATAAAATCAATCTGGAATGGGATTCAATGACGCTTTTATTAAAGACCAGAACAGATGTTGAAGATCTTGCTACAGGTTGCACCTTCTTTGGGACAGGTGGGGGTGGTGACAAAAGGCTAGGTCTTGACATGCTTTATCCGCATGTTGATGCGGGTAAAACAATAGAGATTGTTGATGTTAGTACTGTGAAAGATGATGATTGGGTAGCGTGTGCATACTACTCAGGTACGATAGCTCCTCCAACACCAGAGATTGAAGCATTGAGAACTCGATTTCCTTGGGACTATTTCGAGAAAGAGCTAGCTCTAGGTCTCCAGACACTTGAGGATCACATGGGAGTCAAGTTTGCGGTGGTAGCACCTTTTGAACTCGGAGGTGTTAATACCCCTGCACCGATTGATGCTGCTGTGAAACATGGAATACCATGCGTCGATGGGGACTATTCAGGAAGAGCCGTCCCAGAGATTTGCCAGAATACAGTGTGTGTTTTGGGATTCTCAATGGCCCCAATGGCTCTGATAGATTGGTATGGGAACAAGAGTATTGTCGAACATGTCATCAATTATGAGATGGGAGAACGTCTTTCGAAGGCTCTGAGTGAAGTTGCATGGGGACGTCTTGGTAATGTTGCATTTCCAGTTCAAGGGAAAGATTTCCACAAGGCAATCATTCCAGACACTTTGACCAAGAGTTACAACGTAGGAAGAATCATTCGAGAGAGTAGAGAATCTGGGGATGATCCCGCTGAGAAAATAGTGGAGGAAGTCGGTGGGTGGATTCTGTTCCGTGGAGAAGTCATCGACAAATGGTGGGAGAACAGAGAAGGATACATGTGGGGTGAGACCACTATCAAGGGGACTGGAATCAAACCCGGAGAGAAATTCAAGGTCTGGTTCAAGAACGAAAACCATGTCACTTGGTTGGACGGCAAGCCTTGGATAATGAGTCCTGACATAATTGAAATCATAGATGAAAAAACAGGGGAACCAATCACTAATACTGACATCAAGAAAGGAGACAAAGTCAGTGTTATCGGAATGGAAGGCGGTTCAATCTTCAGAGAACCAGAAGGACTGAAGGTCTTAGGACCTCATCACTTTGGATTTGATATTGACTACAAACCTATTGAGAAGATGGTATAAACGTGGGAGGGCTGACTGAAATGAAGCAGTTGGCCTTCTAACCTCTTTATTATTCAGTTGGATACCGTAGAATGACTGTATAGTGTTTTCTAAAACCGCCAGGTTCTTGTTGAACATCGATTCCTGTGTAATCAATAGTGAAGAACTTGATCAGATTCTTCTCAGGATCTTCGCTAGCTTTCCGCATTATTCGGGAAGTATGGTTGATGAGAATTTGTACCCACTTCTGAAGGTACTTTCGTTCCCTCGAAACAAGAGCAGGATTGGCTTCTATATAATTGTGAATAGCCCAGGCAATCCTACGATTGTAGATACCTCCAGCTAAGAAATTGATCATCACTAGTGCAATTGCGAGCAATGCAAGAGGAACCAAGAAATCCTGTAGAAAAGCCAGCTGAAACACCCAGGTCAGGAGGAGGATAGGAACGATGATGGTAATCAATGCCATTGAAGCGAATGAGAAGTATTGTTTCCTGTTTAGCATGGACTCAACACCCTCGATTTTAGGACCAATGGCTGCAAGTTTGTGCAGTACCGTACGAATTGTTCCCCATTGTCTGACGAATTTCTGGGGAGCCTTACCCTCATTGATTGACTTGTCAATGAAGCCGAGGTCATAGCATCGGTTTATTCGATAGCCGTCTAATACTGTAATCAAGTTCTTGCTGAACTTCAGATCCAACTCAGACGGATCGAATTCAAATTCTTCCAAGCTGAGTTTTCTTTTTTCACGTTTTGACCGATGACTCATATTGTTTTGGCCTCTCTTTGGTCACACATGGGAACCGCTAATTAATAGTATCGATTTCTAAAGGTACTCAGTAGTATTGAATTAAGAATGTTTAAGAACCTGACAGTTTGCACCTGCTATATCAAGGGTGATACTTTCACTATGACTGACGACGATAGGTTGCCAGATGTCGAGTATACTGGCATTTGTCCACACAGCGAGAAGAAGCATGAATTGCAAATCAATAAGGACATGGCGAGATTCATACTCCCTCGTGAGAAGAAGAGGAAAGAGTATTCTGCATTGTACGATGCTGAGTGGGAAGAGGTTGTGTCATTCGAAGTCAGTGGAGTTCACTTTGCAAAAGGTGGCGAAACCTGGCCCATTGATGAGGACTTTCCAGAAGGATTCGACCCAATTGGCGTGGCAGGGATTGTATTTCTGTTTATGATGCCTTTGGGCAAGGCTGTATTTCCGATTTGGACAACAATTCCCTTTGAGGATGTTCCAACTGTGAGATCCTGGATTGAAGATCGTCTTGAGCGTCCATCACTTCCCGGACTGGCACATCATGGTACATCTGCAGCAGTCAAGTATATTCTCAATCATTGTGAAGTCTTTTCTAGAATATCGGCTGAGTGGAATGATTGGACAAGAAAGGGACGTCAGGATAAACCGAATCCAAAATTTAGGGAGATACCTCCTGACTATGTTTATTGCAAAGAAGGTATGGCAATTGATTTCTATGGTGCGGGAGAGCAGTTAGAGCAGATGTCCACTTTTTGGCCTTGGAGAAGAATTAAGCGTGTTTTTGCAGATGACCAAGAGTATGTCGTACGATACCAATGGTACGAGGATGCTTATGTTTTCAATCAACAAGTGCTGGATGATGATTCACGTCATCAGTTTGCTCAGGCAGCTGAAGAGGCTCTTGAGGTCTACAACGCATCTGATGATGTTGCTGAATACTTGCTGATCAGACCCTGGTCATTTCCAGCCAGGTTCCATAGAACTTGGGACAAGTTAGAACCGTTCTCAAGCAAGGCCAGTAGAAACAGATTCCCACCAATCTATGATTTCAAAGAGGATTATTGAGTATCACTTGTTACGTGTGGATTTTCAAAGTGAATTGAAAAAGAAAAGGGAAGAAGAGAGCTTGCTGCTCTCTTCAACTTGTACTGATTACTCTGGTGGTAGTTGTCCAAAGATGGCTGACATCTCGATGCCTTTCGCCTTGTTCTTGGCTCCGTAGTACATGTAGGCTAACTGACCTATGACATACACGGCAACCGTGAAGGCTACTTCGAAGGGCAATCCTGGGACATATGCGATGATAGCCCAGAAGAACATCATACCAGATATTAGACCTCCAATTGAGATCAATGGTATGCCTAGTAACTTCCATGCACCGCTTCTCTCCCATAACGTTGGTCGATAGTATGGTAGCGATACCGCTGCCAGTGCCATCTGCCATCGAATGAAGACATAGGTGTATGCTACACCTATCAGCGACGCAAGTGCAGTGCCAAAGTAGAATTCTAGGGCTGTAGCGTATGCAACTGTACCAACTGAAAGAATCAGCCAGAACCACAGTGTAATGTGTGGTACGTGATACTTCGGATGGACCCTTGCAAATGCCTCCGGACAGAATCTGTCCATAGCCATCGAGTGCATTGGCCTCGTCACCCACAGAGCATTGCTTGGTGAGTCTAACACGCTCGCGAAGACCGGACACAAGATCACGAACCAAGCGAGTGGATTAGCGCCAAGAATGACTGCTGCGTAGTTACCGAAACCTGGGAACACACCACCAACTATGTTGATACCGTATAGGTATGGACCCATGCAGCTCTCGACTGCGAATGCTGACAATAGGAAGAAGCCGGCAATTCCAGCCCATCCACCAAGGTTGCTCAGTGGGATGTTCCTACTCGGTTGTGAAACTTCACCAGCTACGGGCATGATCAGGTATGGCCACATACCTCCTACTGTCAGGAGGAGTGCACCGCCGACTGCCCCTACGTTGAAGTTCACGAAGCCTGAGTTGTCAAATGCAGCAATTGCTGCCCAAGAACCAGCACCCATACTGTTTTCCCAGACTGTCTGCGTAATCGGGGTCATTATCATGACCAGGTCTGCAACTAACAACGCTATGATATTGATGAGACCCAAAATAATCGTGAACCATCCTAACCACTTGACAGACAAATAGCTAAAGATGAACCCGACAAGAATCATCAATACCGCAGCGGTGAACAACACTATAATGTCGCCTCCAAGAGAGGTTGCAAACGCCAACAGAGCGGTGTTGCTTGTGGCAGTACCGATAACGGTCAGACCGCCTGCGAAGATTTGTACAGCGAAAAAGCTTCCAGTTCCTCTGAAGACAGGATTAGTGATTACACTTCGCCAGCCTTCCATTACACCAAATATGGGGCTCAGACCTCTTCCAGTGAAGTGGTATGAAGCACCCGATCTTGGCATCGCAAGCATCAGACACATGAGTGCAATAGCTTCAAAGAATACAATTCCTGAACCCAATGCGTACATCGGTAAGAGATGTGCACCTGGATACCAAGTGGAGACCTGTGGTCCGAAGTAGTGGAACCATGGTCCTAGTGTTAGTGCAATGGGGAGTAGAAGGGCAAATCCAGTCCCGACTTCTTTGACAAGACCGGAGCTCTCTCGCACGAAGAGGAGTTTTTCCTCACCCAATTTGCGTGTTCTCCTTTATTTCTCTCTCACGACAGAATACTAAATTGTATCGTGATAGTTGACTACAGAGTGATTTCTGATATTTAACCAGTACGGTCGTTTTTGTCAAATTCATATTTAATGAAAAAGCACCATAGTCTCAGCTTGGTCTGGAAGCTCGGCAATCGACGTTGAAAAATTGTTATACACCCACTGATACTTTAACTTCCACTTTAAGAATATGACTTGTGTTAAAGACGCATGAAGTAGGCATCCATGAAGGCAAAATCACGACTTTCGAAGGCGTTTGAAGAACTCGGTGTCGAGCAATAGGACTTTGACCTGTTTTTCTCTGACTCCAGTACGACTCTCTACAAGTACATTCAGCATGATCTCTAGGTCCA
Organism: Candidatus Thorarchaeota archaeon; assembly: GCA_048882045.1. GTDB lineage: Archaea > Asgardarchaeota > Thorarchaeia > Thorarchaeales > Thorarchaeaceae > SMTZ1-45. The sequence goes on from JBHLRZ010000003.1 coordinate 41,644, forward strand.
TGATATGTACAGGTTGGACTTGCACCTTCTGGTCCTTTCCTCTGTATCCAAGAGCTTCTTGCTTTCCAGCTTCTGTTACAATGCCGTTGGAAAGCAGGACACCCTGGTTTGCATTGTAGTTCTGCAGGGTTCCTCGGATCTCTCGGATGAATTCGAAACCAATCTTCTCATCATATGCGCACTTTCTGGCAAAGACCACGACCGGAGAACGACCACCATCGTCCCTCCATGATGTGACCATAACGATGTTTCCGTTATATCTGTCAACAACTGTGGCTTCCTCTTGTCGTGCACGGATGTTTGTAAGAACGATTTCAGCCAAACGTTCGAACTCTTCGATGCTGAGCTTTGAGATTTCGTGTCGCATTTCTCTTCTTGTGGCACGTTCGAAATCCTTGGCCTTTTCTGTGACCTCTTTGATGAGCTCTTCGTCAACGGCTCCTTCACAAAGGTCGTTGTACTGATAGAGTCCCGGACCAGTCCTTACGAAGTAGGCGGGTCTGTTGTCCTCTTTGGCTTGCTTCATCTCGATTGAGAGTGAGGCTGAAACAGAAGCTGGGTCTCGTTCTAATGCCTCTGCGATTTCCTTGTAGTGGACTGGTTCATTTCGTCCATGTTGAGCCAGCCATTCTCTCAATGTTGGTTTTGCCGCTTTTCCTGCCAATTCAATCTCAACCGATGTCCTAGTTTGGGTCTTTACCATATCTTGTAAATGTCCTTGCTTGAGTACGTACGATTTCGAGATTGAAATCGCCTTATGTTTCTTGCCCCTACCCTCGCTAAGCTTCATTATGGTGGGCTATAGGACTATAACCACCTTCGACATACTTAATTTAAACTTTAACCATATATTAATTCCAGGCAGTGGTGAAAGGTCAAGTTGACAGAAGTGAAAGTGAAATTGATGAACAAGGGTCTCAAATACGATGAGCACAACATGTTCACTTTCGAAATTAAGGATAATGCAACCGTTCGAGACCTCATGGAAGACCTCCACAAAGAGTATGGAGAGAGGTTTGAAGTCTACTTAGAAGATGTCGAAGAGAAGAAACTCAGAAGAGACGCAATCGTAGTTGTCAATGGAATGAACATGGTTGCTAAGAAAGGGGTAAAGACCAAGCTGTCAAAGGGAGACCTAGTTGTCTTCATGATAGCTGCTGTTGGTGGATAAAGCCCTGTCAATCTTCTGGGAAGTAGTCCGATTCAAGTATCTCTGGATCAACCAATCCTGCTGAAACAGCCATTATCTCAGCCACATCAAGAACTCTAGTCTCTAGATTAGCCATATATGTCCCTGTTGTCAGATTCATCTCACAGGCAGGGCAAATAGTTGAAATCAGCTCTGCACCACTCTCAACAAAGTCACTCATTCTCTCAGCAGCCACACTGTCGGAATAGTCAGGGTACATGATTTTGCATCCTCCACCTCCACCACAACAGAATGCATGTTCCCTGTTTCTAGACATCTCTACGAACTCGACTCCAGGGATGGCTTCAAGCACTTTCCGTGGCGGGTCATAGATATCCTTGTAGCGACCGATCTCACACGGATCATGGTAAGAGACTTTTTTATTTACAGGAGTCTTGAGCTTCAGTTTCTTCTTCTCAACTATCTCAAGAAGGACCTCACTTGTGTGACGCACCTTGATAGGTAATGCTTCAATTTCCAAGAGATGAGGATACTCCTCGTCAAAGGCTCTATAGCAGCTAGGACAGGGGGTGATAATCTCCTTCACACCACGGTCCTGTAGTTTCTTTAGGTAGGACTTTGCGTACTCTTGCGCATTCTCCATCTTTCCTGTAACCCAATAAGGCGTCCCACAACAGGTCTGTTCATCTCCTAGAAAGTCTAGATCATATCCTGCTGCCTGAAGGAGTCGTACAAGGATGTTGGTCTTCTCTTTGAATCTATGACTGGCCAAGCATCCCGGATAGAATAGAGTTCCAGATCCCTCATTGAACTCAAGACCATCAGCCCATTTGGTATGATCTTTGGGAGGATCAGCAAAGATGTTTCCAGCGGAGGTCACTGTATCAGCCATTTTTTTCCCACCCTCAGGAATATTGATACCCTTGTCAACAAAGTCCTGACGCATCGCCTTGGTTATCGCAATCACATCTATCTGAGCTGCTTTCTTGCACTCTTCTCTACATCTACCGCACATGAAACATCCAAAGATACGTTCCGCTAGGTCCTCAGAGTATTCCAACTTCCCTTCAAGAATGGCTCTTGCAATGGCCATACGACCTCTTGCTGTCGAGGATTCCCAATGCTGAGTGAAGATCTCAGGGCATCTGTCATTGTAGTCAAAACCCCTGCAGAACTCACATCGTCCACAGGCATAGATCATATCCTTGTATTGCTCAATCTTCATTTCAGTTCCTCCTCTGGAATGAATATTCCACGTTGCAGTATGTTCTTGGGATCTAGTGTCTTCTTGAGAGTCTTGAGAAGTCGGTAGTAGCCTGTGTCATGTTCTGCGACAAATCTTCTGAGACCGTCACGTCCACCAATACCATAGGGAACCACTGGTCCCCTAAGTGTGATCTCGTCAATCTCATCGGCCATCTTCACTAACTCTTTCCACTCATCCGGTTCATTGTAGTTAGTGACCATGAAAGCAAGCCAGTCTCTTGGAAGGATCTGTCCTCCAAATCCAGCTTTAGTGTAACCCCTCTTCTCGATGACCTCTTCTTTCCAAATCTTGTAGAGGAATTTTATGTCGTCAATTCGAAGAGACCCTGCACCAAAGAAATGCCAGACTCCTGTATTGAACAGGTCTGTAAGTCCTGTAAGGATTCTACCAAAATAGTCATCAGCAGGAGCGCGGTCTCCTATCTCGCCGCCCAACTCGCTAATCTTCTCGACTATCTTCTTCTTTCTATGGTCGACAATCTCTCTCTCATAACCAAATATGTCCATCATCAGGAAGAAAACGTCGGGAGCGGACGGGTCACACCACAAATAGATTCCCTGCATGTATTCGTCACCAACGTGTTTATTGATAAAGTGACCAAACTCAATTACATCATCAAGTGTCTTCATCGTCGCTGTGAGTCGCTCTGAGATATCAGTCACAGGGCGAATTCTGACAGATAGCTCTGTACAGACTCCTAGGATTCCTTCTGCCCCTATGAACATTCCAGCCAGATCAGGTCCAAGACACTGTCGTTTGAATTTACCAGCACTCGGCCAAGCAGCTGATCCGGTTTCTACAATGTCCCCATTTGGAAGAACCATCTCAAGTGTTACAATGTCATCCTTGCCATGAAAACCAAACTTAGCTGTGGAGTGTGGTCCTCCACCCGCTTTCATGACTGAGCCACCAACTGTCATAGCAGGGCCTCCAGCTTCACTACAGAGGTATGTAAGACCTTTATTTCTCAGTTCCCGGTCTAACTTGGCCCAAGTACAATTCGGTTGAACGGTAGCAACAAGGTCTCGCTCGTTAATCTCAACAATCTTGTTCATCCGACCAAGATCAAGCATGATTCCTGGTTCTTGCGGGAGGTAGGCATCCCAATGGGAAGTTCCTCCACCTCGAATATAGACAGGAACGTTCTGCTCATTAGCAATCTTGAGAATCGCTTGTATCTCCTCTCGGGATTCCGGCAAGACAACATGAGTAGGCATCTTCTGATCTGCTGGACTAAGGTCACGGCTGTAAGGGATCATGTCGAAGTCCCTGTCAGTGACTCGACTTGGGGATACAGCCTCTTGCAGAAGAGCAGTGACCTTCTTGATATCGACCATGGTTTTCACTCCTCAGAGTACTGGAAAGGAGGAATGACCTACCGATTTATTAAAGACTGCGGTCTTTGTCCAATTTAACATCCATTAATGAGATTGGTGAAACTCAGATGAAGTCACGAGAGCGATTTCATGCTACAGTCAATCACGAAGAACCAGACAGGGTTCCGCTTGATTATTGGACAACTCCACAAGCATATGAGAACCTCAGGGACTATCTTGGTATTACAGCACCAGAAACCCAAGAGTGGGGAATTATGTCTGAGTGGAAGACATCTGAGCAGTTGCTGCAAAGACTGGATATTGATTTCAGAAGAGTGTATATGAAGACCTCATCGAGTTTCAAACCAGGCCCTCTTCCTGATGGATCCATCGAAACCGAGTTCAAATGTGGTGTGAAGCTAATTGGGGGATATCATGAGGTAACGTATTATCCATGGGCTGAATTCACGGAGGTGGAGCAGGTTGAGGAATTTGACTGGATAGATCCCGATGATTCCTCAAAGATGGATGGTGTGTTGGAATGGGCTAAGTACCTACATGAGGAAACTGACTATGCAGTGGTTGGAATGGTGGGGGGTCCATGGGGTGTGTTTGAGGTTGTTGCACATTATATGAGAGGATTTGACAAGTTTCTCATTGACCTCCTCAAGAGGCCAGACCTTGCAGAGGCAATGATGGATAAGAGTATGGAACTTGCACTGGAGTTGAATCGAGTTCTCTTAGATGAGGTCGGAGATTTTCTTGACATTGTGCAGGTGGGTGATGACTTGGGCCATCAGGATGGACTTCTGATCAGCCCGAGAATATATCGAAAATTGATCAAACACAGACACAAGAAGCTCTACTCTGACATTCACCGGCGGGCTCCACATGTGAAAATTCTCTATCACTCATGCGGTGCAATAGAACCAATGATTGAAGATCTGATCGAGGTTGATGTAGATATTCTTAATCCGATTCAACCTCTGGCCAAAGGGATGGATTCTATAGGTCTAAAAGAGAAATATGGTGAGAGGCTTACGTTCCATGGGGGTATCGACCTACAAAGGGCAATGTCATCACAAGGAACTATAGAAGATGTACGTCGAGAGGTCGAAACCAGACTCAAAGCTCTTGCTCCAGGAGGGGGATATATTCTCGCTCCTGCACACAACATTCAGCCAGAATCTACTCCTGAAAAGATACTAACTCTCTATGACTACGCAAAGGAGAAGGGGATCTATCCCATCTCCTGATCAAGGAATAGGTTTCTCTTTGTGAAGGTCATAGGGATCATCACCTTCATCCAATTTCTCAGCCCACCATTCGTCAGTCCTTACGACCTTTTCAGCATGTTTGAGTACATCTTCGATTTTATCATGAGGAATGGCTACGACTCCATCTCCATCACCAAATATGAGATCTCCTGGATGAACAGTAACTCCACCGCAGACGATGGGTTTCTGAACTGACTCCATATCCAAGCGACCACGCATAGTTCCTGGATGACGACCTCGGGCAAACACAGCGAAGTCCATCTTGTCTATATCATAGATGTCTCTGGATGTACCATCAACCACTGCTCCTCTGACTCCCTTTGACTTTCCAATCTTGGTCAAGATCTGACCCCAAGTAGAACAGTCAGTTGCGCCAGCTTGGTCTATAACAATGACATCGCCTTCGGTCGCGTCAGTTCCAAGGCTCATGAAGGTCTCAAGTTGTTTTTCATCGTATGGTTTCGTTGATGAGGATCGAACCATTTTTCCTGTCCTGGCAAATCCAGCTATCCTGTTGCTCTTAGTGAGAGGTTTGATCTCTCTGTCCATGCAAACTCTGCCTAGTCCAATCTCATCTGCGGCATCTGATAATGCCGCCACATAGAGATTCAATGTTCGTGTGATTATTGCAATTCTCTCTTCTCGCATCATCAATCTCTCTCCCATCTGTAGATACAGTAATCATCCCCACGCATCATGCATTTTGGAATTGTCATCCGAAATTCAGGGTCAACAGCCTGTCCTATGCCTTCGTCAATCTTAGTGACCCATTCACATATGTCAGACCCCGCACCTTTTCCCTTGAATCCTTCCAACCATGGGCAGTAGGTGACCTTTAGGTCGAACCTCTTGTCAGTCATATCACTAATCGAGAGTTCGAAACCAAAGTAGGGATGAGCACCATCGAAAAACTCAAAGATTGACCCATAGTCCCCAACTCTTAGTCCCCCTTGTTCGACAGCTGCTTTGCCAAGTTCCAAACCATGCAATCGATTGGCTTCACCTATCTCTTTGAGACCAGCCTCTCCATAGCGTCTGCGAACAGATTCCACATAGATTGTATGCGTTTCTGCAAGTGTGGTCATACTTGCTCTTCGAACGTCATCAGCACTAGGACCGGGCATAAACGACTGAATTATACAAGTCTCTTAAAACTCCTCTTAATTCTAGTCGGAGTTTGTTAAAGTAATAGGTCCTTTCGAGAGATTATTAACGGGGTCTGACTCCGACACATTTGCAGGTGGTATAGTTGCTCGCAGAGAGAAACATTGATGTTCCCGCTAGCGAAATCCGAAAGATCTTCAACAAGATCATCGGAAGGACAGATGTCTTTGACATGACTGTTGGAATTCCTGATTTTGATACTCCTCAGCACATCAAAGATGCAGCAAAACAAGCCATTGATGAGGGCTATACAACCTACACACACAATGCTGGATACATAGAAACTAGAGAGGCTATTGCTAAGAAGCTCGAGCGTGACAACGAAATCACGGCAGATCCAGAAACGGAGCTCATTCTGACAGCAGGAGGGATGGGTGCGCTAGTCCTAGCAAACCTGGTCTTGGTGAATCCCGGAGACGAAGTAATCTACCCAGATCCAGGGTTTGTAAGTCATTTTGCGCATATCAAACTGGCAGGAGGAGAACCGGTTCCAATCCAATTGAAGAGAGAGAATGGGTTTGGAATCACTGCAGAGGACGTAGAGTCCCTAATCACTCCTAAGACCAAGATGCTAGTCATGAACTTTCCAAATAACCCAACTGGAGGTGTAATATCCAATGGGGAACTTAGAAAGATTGCTGAGCTGTGCATTGAGAAAGATATCTATGTAATAGCTGATGAGGCATATGAGAAGTTCAGATATGGTGATGATAAACCGTTATTCATAGGATCACTATCAGGTATGAAAGAGCGAACTTTGTCTGTCTTTTCTCTTTCGAAGACATATGCAATGACAGGTTGGAGAATTGCGGCAGCTACAGGTTCAAGTGAACTGATTGGAGCCATGACAAAGCTTCAGGAACATGTTATTGCAATGCCAACTACGATTGCTCAGAAAGCCGCTGAAGCAGCAGCCACAGGACCACAAGATTGCGTAGCTGATATGCTTAGGACCTTCAAGAAGCGAAGAGACCTCATCACCAAGGGACTCAATGACATTGAGGGGGTAGAGCTAGATCCCCCTGGTGGAGCTTTCTATGCATTTCCAGATGTGTCATCATATGGTATCAAATCATTCGACTTGGTCCATCAAATCCTCAAAGAAACCAATGTCGTCACTGTTCATGGTACAGCATTTGGTCATTTCGGGGAGGGATTCCTCCGGTTGTGCTACGCTGTTTCTACTGAAAGAATCAATGAGGCACTTAGTAGACTCGATTCATACTTACCTAAGTTACTCTGATTTTGCTCTATGGGAAAAGTAAAGAATACAGAAGTGAATGTGTTTAGAATGACTTCCCGCAGTCAGCGAATAAAACAACGGATGCTTGATTCCGAACCTACGATATCAGCGGAAAGAGCAGTCCTATTCACAGAGTATGTTAAGCAGCACTGGTCAGAACCTACAATGACCCGTCTTGCGGGAGGATTTGCCCACGTCCTTGATAACATGACAATTCGCATCTTACCGGATGAATTGATTGTTGGCAACATGGGACCTACACCTAGGTCCTGTCAGATTTTCCCCGAGTACAGTTGGAAATGGATCGAGGAGGAGTTAGACCGATTTGAGAGTAGGAGGACCGAGAAGTTCGTTATCAGTGAAGAGGATAAGTCTAAACTTAGGGAAGTCTTTGGTTTCTGGGAAGGAAAGAGCACCTCAGAAATTGCGTACCAACGAATACCAGACAGGCCTGTAAAAGCATCAAAGGCGGGTCTATTTACGATAGGAGCACCCGGAACTGGAATAGGTCATGTAATCGTAGATTACGAGAAAGTCATTACGAGGGGTCTCAATAGCATTCTCAAACAGATAATGGCAAAAGACTCCGAATTCTACAATGCAGTTAGGGTAGAGATAGAAGCTGTAATAAGATTCTCAGAGAGATTCTCCTCGTTAGCTGCTAAAGAAGCTGAGAGGGAAGAGGAACCAAAGAGGAAAGCTGAACTTGAGGAAATCTCTCGAATCTGCGCGAAGGTTCCTGCTGAACCAGCTGAGTCATTCCATGAAGCGCTCCAGTCTTTCTGGTTCATTCACCTTCTGATTCAGACCGAATCAAATGGTCATTCGATGTCAACAGGACGATTCGATCAGTATCTATTCCCATATTATAATGAAGACATCAAGTCTGGAAAATTGAAACGAGAGGAGGCAGTTGAACTCCTCGAACTTCTATGGGTGAAGTTTACTTCATTGATTAAATTGCGCAATGAATACTATAGCATTGCTTTTGCTGGCCACCCGATGTTTCAGAACCTCACCATTGGAGGTCAAGATGAAAACGGAAAAGACGCTTCGAATGAACTAACGAAATTAATTCTTGAAGTAACTGGGAACATCAGAGTCACACAACCCAGTGTTTCATATAGATGGCACAAGAAAACACCTGAAGACATCAGATTCATGATAGTCGATGTTATTTCCAAAGGTCTTGGGATGCCAGGTCTCTTCAATGACGATGCAATCATACCTATGATGCTGGAAAAGAAGAGCGAGTCCACAGATGCAATGGATTACTCAATACTTGGGTGTGTTGAACCCATAGTTGGCGGGAAATCAGACCCGCGTCAGAACATTGGATATGTGAATCTACCCAAAATCTTGGAGATCACGTTGAACAATGGAAGAGACCCAAAAAATGGCGAACTTGTAGGAAGAGAAACTGGTGATCCAAGAGAGTTTAAGTCATTTAATGAGTTGTGGATAGCTTTCACAGAGCAGGTCGACTATACAATCGAACTTCTTACTACAGCTGACAAAATTACTGCAGGAGTCCACGTCGATCACACTCCCACACCATTCATATCTTCTCTACTCGAAGGAAGTCTGGATTCTGGAAAATCCATGCAAGAAGGTGGTGTGAAATACAACTCAGGCGGAATTATGGGAGTTGGAATTGCTATCGTCGCAGATTCATTAGAGGTCCTCAGAAAATATGTCTTTGAAAAGCAAGAGATCACAATGGATGAGTTAATTCAGGTTATGGCAGATGACTGGAACGGACACGAGGAACTCAGAGTCAAGTTTGAAAACGATCCTGCAAAGTATGGAAATGACATAGAACGTGTTGACTACCTCGCAAGAGATACAGGGAAGACATTCTGCGAATCAATTCAGAGTCGGATGACAACACGTGGTGGTCCATACCATGGAGCGTTGTTCTCAGTATCTATGTATATCCCTCAAGGAGAGGTGCTTGGAGCAACACCGGATGGTCGTAAAGCTGGTTACATGCTCTCCGACGGTGTTTCACCAACACAGAATAGGGATGTTAATGGACCCACTGCTGCAATGAAGTCTGTTGCACGACTCGACCATTCCAAATGCTACAATGGAACGTTGTACAACATGAAGTTTTCACCTGACTTCTTTAGCAATGAGTCCCATCGGCGTAAATTCATCGGAATGATTGATGCATACTTTGAGATGGGAGGATTACATCTCCAATTCAATGTGGTTTCAAAGGAGACCCTTGAGGATGCAAAGGTCAATCCATTGCAACACAGAGACCTCATTGTAAGAGTTGCTGGATATAGTGCATACTTCATCGAATTGGATCCCTTCGTCCAGGATGAAGTTATTGCTAGGACAGAGTTTTCGAGTTCACATGTTTAAGCTCGATCATTGAGTCAACGGCAGATTTAACATTTCCAGAGGACGTTCTATTGATTGTTGAACAGAGAGTGAGTTGTGACAGATGGGTTACGACGTGGTCACCTTTGGAGAAGTGATGCTTCGACTCTCTCCACCTGACTTTATGCGCTTCGAACAGACACACAGCTTCAACGCTCATGCTGGAGGAGCTGAGATGAATGTAGCCGTTGCATGTGCTCGATTGGAACTCAGCTCGGCTTATGTCACTAAACTTGGAGACAATTCAATTGGTCACTTCATTAGAAACAAAGCAAGAGAACATGGTGTTGATACATCGCACATCTTGTGGGACCCAGATAGTAGATGCGGGGTCTATTTTGTAGAGTTTGGAGCGGCTCCTAGAACCAACCGTGTCATCTATGATCGCAAGGAGTCTGCAATAAGCAAGATTAAACCAGGAGAGGTTGATTGGAAGAAAATCCTGAAGGGCACCAAACTCTTCCATACAAGCGGAATCACACCAGCGCTCAGCAAAAGCTGTGCAGAGGTTACCAGTGAGGCTCTTACTATTGCCCAAGAACAAGGAGCCAAAGTGTCGTATGATGTCAACTATCGAGGGAAACTTTGGACTCCCAAACAGGCACAGAAGTTCACTGAACCTGCGTCTGAAAGTATTGACATTCTGATTACTACTGAAGAAGACACCAAGGTAGTCTATGGGATAGAAGGAAAAGACTACGAAGATGTAGCCGCCAAGCTCATCGACAAGTTCGGATTCGAGGTAGTAGTCATAACAATAAGAGAAACTCCTACTGTACTGCAAAACAAATGGTCTGTCTTTGCCTATTCCGATGGGAAAGTATACAGAAGTCCAACCTATGACGTAGAAGTTATCGACCGTCTTGGCGGAGGTGACTCATGTAGTGCTGGTTTCATCTATGGTTATCTAGAGCTAAAAGACTTGCAGAAAGCAGTTGATTTTGGTTCAGCATTCTCAGCATTGAAACACTCAGTTCCCGGAGACCTGGCATTTGTATACAAGTCAGAAGTCGAGAAACTAATCAAAGGTCGCGAACGAGGCCTTCGCATTGATAGGTGATTGAAATGTGGACAAAAGATAGAGCAATGAAGCTGATCCATGACACCGGTCTGATCCCAATTATCCGTGTTGAATCTGCGGAAATTGCATTCAAAGTAGCGGAGGCATTTCTTGATGGGGGAATCAATATCATTGAGGTGACAATGAGTGTTCCAGGAGCAGTTGATGTTGTCAAGAAACTTGTTGAACAGTTCGGTGACAAAGTGTTGATTGGTACTGGGACAGTTGTGAACGCAAAGATGATTGACAAGGTCGTCAAAGCAGGAAGCGAGTTCATTGTGAGCCCGAATTACCACCTTTCCATGGTCAAAGTTGCTCATAGTTTGAAGAAACCTATCATTCCTGGAGCTCTAACTCCTTCTGAGATCTATAATGCGTACGCGAATGGAGCAGACGCAGTGAAGGTCTTTCCTGTTGGAAATGTGGGTGGTGCAGCCTACTTGAAGGCGATCAGAGGACCATTACCTCAAATCCCACTTGTTCCGACAGGTGGAGTGAACCTAGAAACCGCAGGACCGATGCTTGACGCTGGAGCCTATGCTCTTGGAGTTGGTAGTGCCATTACCGACAAGAAGGCAATCAAAGACGGGCGTTTTGAGGTCATAACAGAGAATGTCAGGAAGTTTCTTGAAATTGTGAAGACACACCGAAGCTAAGTGAGCTTCTGCAAAATGGCAATCATGTGAGTTCCTCCATCAATTGCACTTAGCTCTCGACAAAAATCGAGCTCCCACTTGAGGAACATCTTCCATTTCATGGTATCTTTTGTGAGCTCGATTAGGTATTCCTCATTGAACAGACCATTTGACAGATAGTTTGCAGCAGATACGTCCAAAATATCCACGGGATGTTTGGAAAGGACCGCACTATATTCACTCCATCGATACATATGGCATTGATGAGTTCCTTCCCCAGCCAAATCGCCAACTACATCGCCAGTACGGGTAAGCTCGTCAAACTTCTCTAATCCGATGTTTTCAAACTCCTCGAAGACATTCCTAATGAGGTGATGATATGTGCCAAGACAAGACATTACACTTGTGAAGATGATTCCTCGAGGTTTTGTAACTCGGATAACTTCATCTAGAGCATCATCGACGAATTCTAGGACATAACTAAGAGGGCCACCATATAAGACAGTTGCATCATACTCGTTGTCCGGAATTCCCTCTAGATTTAGAATATCCAACTTCCTTCTCCATTCGACGCTATCATCGAAACCAGCATCTTTGACCTTTTCCTTGTTCAAACGGAGTTGTTCGTTGGAAATATCTACTACAGATATACGAGCACCAAGTTTGGCCAACTCGATTGTGAAGCGTCCCGGTCCAGAACCAATCTCAAGTACTCGGTCACCCTTCTTGAGGTGCTTTCGAAGGAAGTGTTGATGAATGTGAAACTGAACCTTTCCCTTTGGAGTCCTGTCAAGTCGTTCCCATTCATCATCAGTGAATTTGTCAAAATACCCCTCAATCATTTTTGGATCATACATTGGCAATTATATCGACTCCTGACCACTCTTCTTTGTTTAGTCATGTAGTACTAAAAGACTGTGGTCAAATCGGATTATCCTTGGTCAAAAAGGAAACAACTAAATCTAGGCCGGAATCAGCACGAGGGCATTGGAGTGCTAAGAGATGACTCAGGACTTACTTGAACTCATGCGGGAAAGACTCGCAATTGGACTTGAACGAGAGAAAACAATTGAAGCCATCGAAGGATGGGAACGCACAGCACAACTAACCTTGAAGGAAGGATCGGTTTTTCATTTCATTGTGAAAGACAACACTATCACTCTGCATGAAGGACCACTAGACAATGCAGACATGAAAATTGAGAGTGATGAAGATACAATTCGCAAGCTTTTCCTTGAAGAGATGAGTGCAGCATCAGCACTCTTCAAGCGAAAGCTGAAAGTAAAAGGATCCACTAGGGATCTGATGAAACTAAAACATATCTTCTGAATCTGGGTCGAGAGTGAGTAGCAATGGATAAGATTGTGATCAAGAAGTTAGAGGAGATAGTAGGTGAAGAATATGTATCAACAAGGCCAGACGTATTGTTGACATATTCACAGACCGCTTCTATGGCTGTGGAGCCAGTGAAACCTGCAGCTGTTGTTCGTCCTGCAAATACAGCTGAAGTTTCGCAGATATTAGCACTTGCGAACGAGCACAAAATACCCGTGACTCCCAGATCAGGAGGATCTAGTCTACAAGGGGAGGCAATTCCTAAACCTGGAGGAATTGTCGTTGAAGTGCTTCGGTTAGAATCGATAGAGCTCTATGAAGACCTTCGATCCGTGACAGTTGGAGCAGGAGTCACATATGGTGCATTGGACAAGTTCCTTGATAGACACGGTCTCTTTGTTCCAGTCTATCCAGAATCTTCACTAATCTGCACAGTAGCTGGAAACGTTGCAGTTAATGGTGCTGGACCGGGTTCGAGTCTGTATGGTAGTACTGGTGAGATGGTTCTCGGATTAGAAGTAGTGCTACCGGACGGCACAATAATTCAGACAGGGTCTGAAGCTAATCCCAATGCTCCTGGACCATTCATCCGCTATGCTTTTGGGCCAGACCTTACTGGTATTTTCATAGGGTCGTGCGGAAGTTTCGGGATAATCACGAAAGTATCTGTGAAGACATACAAGAGAGTGAAATACTTCGATTACAACATGTACGGTTTTGATGAGGTAGCACAGGCTGAACAGTTTATGGTCGAGATAAAGCAAAACGAGATCAATGGTCTCTTCACATCACTCTACTCTGGAGAAGTCCTTGACCTTTTCATGGACATGCTCGCCGAAGAGCTTGGATTTCCACCTTTTGAACACGCCCCTCGTACAATCTCAATGACAATAGGAGGTATACGAGAGGACATTGTGGAAAGTGATGCCAAACTCGCCCGAGAAATCTGTGAGAGCTTGGGAGGTAGAGTATTGAATGTTCCAGAAATGCCACAACAGGAGTGGGAGGGACGCCTCTGGAATTTCGCACGTGCTTCATATGCTCACGGATGGCATTGGCGGACACTCTATCATCATCAGACACCAACAAACTCCCACAGGTCTGTAGAAATAATAGAGGACATGATGGACAAATACAAGTTCTTGGGTCATACTGCGGGCTTCCACACAGGGCACAGCTCCATGAATCTGTACCCTCATATGTATTTTGATCCTCAGGATAAAGAGGAGGAACTGAAAGTTGTAAAGGCTCACGGAGAGATTGCAAAGAATCTCTTTAGGTCTGGAGCAGTACCTTTCAAACTCGCAGAGTATTGGAAGGATGCTATCGAAGGCATGGACAGCTACATGACCTTCTTGAGGTTGATAAAGAACACGATTGACCCCAACAACATTATGAACCCAAGAGTCTTAGGAGGAGTCTAATGATGTCAGAGATAGATCTCGAAGACCTCGTTGAGAACCTGATGCAATGCCGCAGATGCGGACTCTGTAGAAATGCTGTCTACGATAATAGAGGCTTTGATGGAGTATGTCCCGTATGGAAAAACACAGCAGGTTTTGAAACCAGTTTCATGCGTGGTCGAATACAGGTTGCCTTAGCCCTTCTCGATGGAACACTTGAGAAGACTCCAGAGAATGCAGAGGCTCTCTTCACATGCACACTATGTGGTAATTGTACTGAGATCTGTGCATCAGAGTTCGACCCATCGGAATGCTTAGAAAAGATGAGAGCGGTCCTTAACGACATACCAAATGATGTTCGTGATTCGATCGCGAAGAAGATCATGCAGTTTGACAATCCCTATGAAGAAAATATCCAGATCAAACGTGAATGGATCAAAGAGGTTGGTTTCGAAGTTCCAACTTCGGGAGATGTACTCTACTATACTGGTTGCACCGCAGGAATTCGACTACCCAACATTGCTAAATCAACCGTTATGGTTCTCAAGGCCGCTGACATCGATTTTGCGGTGCTCGAGGATGAGCCATGCTGCGGCAGTGTGATGCTCAGAACAGGAAGAGCAGATGATGCCAGAAAGAATGCTGAGAAGCTTTCAGAGGTCATCAAGAATTCAGGCGCAAAGAAGATCATTGTAACCTGTGCGGGTTGTCTGAAGACTCTCCGAGATGACTACCCGGAACTCGATGTCGAACTTCCTGAGGTTCTACATGTGACTGAGGTGCTCCAAGAGATTGTCAAGGATAGGAAACTCAAATTGAAATCATTGGGTAAAGATGTCAAGGTGACATATCATGACCCGTGTCACCTCTCAAGAGCTGCTGGAGTCTATGATGAACCTAGAGAGATCATCAGAGCTATTCCTGGTGTAGAGTTAGTTGAAATGGAAACAAACCGAGAAGCAGCAATGTGCTGTGGAGCAGGAGGAGGACTCCGTTCCTACGACCCTGCACTTTCAAAGAAGATAGCAGCAGAACGTGTGAGAAATGCAGTTGAAACTGGAGCGGAAATCATTGTTACTGCCTGTCCATTCTGCGAAAACAACCTCCAAGCTGGTATTGAGGTTGAGGGCAGTAAAACAAAGGTTGTAGATGTTGTAGACTTGCTGTTCGAGAGTCTTGAAAAATAATAGGTGGGGTGACCATCACCTTTGGCGATGGCACCCAAAAATATTCAGAACTATGACTAGTATCCACGGCTGAAGTCTCGACCACCACGGCGATCGCCACGGTCTCGGTCTCTGTATCCTCCGCCACCACGGCGGTCACGACCATAGCCCCCTCCACCTCTGTAGCGGGGTCTACTCTCGTGTTCTTCTTCAGACATATCGACCTCATCGTTGATTTCTGTGATTTCTTCCTCAGCTGGCTTTAGTGTGCCATAGCGACCAATGTTGAGTCGGAGATGTCCCTGGAACAGGGTTGTATAACCGTTCTCAAGTCGGTATGTCTTGTCAGCTTCGACTTCTTCGACCGAAGCATCCCATAGGGGGACAACCACCTTACCTGAACTGTCACCAACGACAGTGTCACACACACGGTGCTGCTCTCCATCTGCGCGGGATGTCACCTCTCTGACCTCGCCCTTTTCGATGACTTTGAACGAAATGTTCACACTCTTCATCCTTGGTTTGAGTTCAGAAATAACTGCTTCAATCGGTTCTCGCTCTTGGTAACCCATGATAACTCACGTTCACTGTGTTCTGCAGGCGTTCAAAAGTAGAATCTTCTTCAGTGATCGCAAAGCTGTGCCTGGAACTCTGGAGCTATTGATTCAATTTGAGGGCACTGCTGTTTTTTGGATTGTCTGATTCGCCTATAAAGTCATGCACTGCCAATTTTTCCAGAACAAGGTGGACGATGGCTAACGCCAAAGACTTGGTGCCCGTTTTTGGGCTCGAGGTCCACCTCGTTTTGTTTTAAACATGAGTGGTGCTCCGATGCACATCGTTGCTTCAGCATCTCCCTGAACCCAGTTGGGTGAGAGCCGAATCTCCCTGCAGACGGACATTCGTATTGCTTCTTCAACGAGCTTGCTTCATGTCCACGACTTTCAATGAAGCGGGAGCGACTTCGCGCAAGCCAATCGTCCAGGTTTGGTATGGAGTTTTCCTTACATAAGTGTTCTGAGTATTCCATTGATGAACTCCCCCAACTATTCTATACTCATAGAATAACTTATAAGAAATTTCCCGGAATCCGCAGGACTGGAACCAAAGGTGGACCCATTGAACGGAATAAAGGTTGCAATAGTCGGCATTGGTAATTGTGCAAGTGCACTTATACAGGGTGTAGAGTTCTATAAGGATGCCAGAGCAAACGGAGAGAACATAGGACTGGGGTATCCAGATTTTGCAGGATATCATGTCAAAGATATTCAGTTCGTTGCAGCATTCGATGTAGCTGACACAAAGGTGGGATTTGATCTTGCAGAGGCAATCTTCGCCAAGCCAAACAATGTGATGGCTTTTGCCAAAGTTCCTAAGACAGGTATTGAGGTCATGAAAGGTCCAGCACTTGATGGTCTGGACGAGATGCTCAAAGCACTTGTGACCGAATCCAAGGCAAAAGATGCTGATGTTGTGAAGGTCCTCAAAGACTCAGGAGCGGAGATACTTATCAACCTCATTCCGGGTTCTGCTGAAGAAGCAACCAAGTTTTATGCAAATGCAGCCCTCGAAGCCGGATGTGCATACATCAATGGTACTCCCATCCCTATTGCCTCAGACCTTGAGTGGAGTAAGAAGTTTGAGGAAAAAGGACTTCCTCTAGTCGGAGATGATATTCAAGACCAGTTAGGTTCAACAGTTCTCCACCGGAGCATTCTACAGCTTCTTGTTTCAAGAGGAGTTAAAGTAGATGAGAGTTACCAGCTCGACATCGGTGGTGGTGCGGAGTCAATCGATTCGCACTACAGAGGCAGGCTGAGAAAGAGGGGTGTAAAAAGCGAAGCAGTTGGACAAGATCTACCATATGATGCCCCGATAGTTGCAGGTTCATCCGATTGGGTATCCTTCATGGATAACGCTCGTGATTCATACTTCTATATTAACGGTCGCCAGTTTGGTGGCGCACCAATCAAGATCGATATCCGCATGGAGGTCACAGATGGACCTAATGCAGGTCCCATCCTGTTGGATGCTATTAGAGGAACCAAACTTGCGCTAAAGAGAGGTCTCAGTGGATCTTTGGAAGCAATCTCTGCCTATGGATTCAAGATGCCACCTACTCCAACCACAATGTATCGTGCTGAGAGATGGGTGGAAGAGTTCCTGCTCGGAAAACGAAAGCTATAGACATTCTTGCATGTAGAATGATTCCCAATTCAGTAAGGACCACTGTAGATCAAGTTCAATACCAGGGTATATTGGTATGTGCAAGATGGATATACCTCAGTATATTGTGCTTCAAAGGGAATACCAGAATCGAAATCAGACCAGCCCTCCCACTTCTCACTGGCAACATTTGGCCAGATAGAGTACAATTCTCGTGATGCAAAATAGAAACGTTCCTCCGTCCTTGAACCTACATAATGTCTCGATGTGTCAAGTTCACTCCAATCTACAGATGGGAATACATCAAGAAATAATGTATCCATGAGTTCCCAACCGCCAATCGGCAAAAGAGATTGAGATATTGGATTTTTCAGAGCTTGAATGAAGATTTGTGGAATCGCGGATCCATTTGAGAAGCGGCAAGTAATCTTTTGATCTAGAATTACATTTGAGAGGAAAGTTTCTTCCGTGATAGGACCAGTCACATTTGGCAATTCAGTTATAGTAACAATGATCTGTTCTCCATCAAGACCAAGAAATTGCCTACAGGTGTCACCATATGGGTATCCACTCTCAGTTACAGACACTTCTATTGAATAAAGTAATTCTTCACCCACCTCAACACCCCACTGAAATGGGGATTCATATGTATTCCAAGGAATAAGGTTCACTACCCCAGCTGATCCAAATAGAACTACTAGAATGACAATAGCAAGTGTTCTACGTTGACTCACACCTCTCAATGACACACCACTCCAATGTATAGTGTGTTTGGTATTGATTCTAATCCTAGAACACTAGAAAGAACAGATTACTTGTGAGCCTTCTGATATTCAACAAGTAGAGTCTTGAGTCTGTCAAGCTTAGTTATTATTTCAAACTCTGTTTCTTCTCCAACTTCATTTAGAATCTCGTTGAAAGCTATCACATTGCGAAAGTCTTCCATCAGGGCGTCCTTTGCCGCCTTGGTTCTGGCTTTCTTATCGTAGACGACAATTCGGTTTTCTGGTTCAAAATTAATGACTATGCTTCTATCCAAATACATGACCTTCTTGCACTTTGGACATTGCACCCGATTAGCTTTTCCTGATTTTAGTGGCTTGATCAAATCTCGGTCTTCAGATAGGTCGATGTGTTCTATCACATCCGATTCATACACGTTCTTGCATTTCGAACATTTGACTTCTGCAACACTTGTACTAGCCACTATTTTCACCGGTTTACTAGTGGAACGTTTTAGTATGCACTTAAGAATTCCGAACTACGATGGTTTGGTCTCGCGATGTTCAGTCGAATCAACTTCCGAATCTTCGACACCATCATCATCGCCTGTGATTTCATCCTCAATAATGTCCTGCAGCATATCAGACTCCTTTCCTTCAGACCTGCGTTTGAAGAGAATACCAGTAATGATTGCTGTGAGAGCTATTGATGCAATTACGATAGGAGCAGACTCAAAGTAGGTGGCGGTTTCAACACCAATAAGCGCTCCAGCAAGTGTCACAGCAACTTTTCCGATAAAGTAACTAATGAGGAATTTTGCAGAGTTGTATTTTGTCAGTCCTACGTACACAATGAGGGGATCATCTGGAACTGGAGACGCAGCTGCAATGAAGAGGGCAAGTGCACCCCACTTTTCAACTCTTTTCTTCTCATTCTCCAACATGTCTAGTCTTTCCTCGGATAGAACCACCCTCGAACCTCTCACGACAAGATAATGTATGTACTTTGCCAGAGTAGCTGTGATGGCAACAATGAGACCAATCTGAACCCAACCGAGTTCCGGAACTAGCAATGCTGCAGCACCTGCAAGGACCATGTTACTCGGACTGAGGAATGGAATCATGTTGATGGCAAAGCAGATGATGAAGAGCCCTACATACCCCTGCTCAATCATCTGAGTGATGATTAGGAATATGTCTTGCATGTGATATGCACCATTGTACTGGATTGGATAATTTGGTTCAGATCAAACAGACACCTGATTGATGACTACTCTCTGAACTCCATCTAGAACCTTCAACGAGTCTTCAAGCTCCGACAGATCTGAGCTGAGCTGAGATGGATTGAAGTAGCACTCATAGAAGCATCTGGTCCCTCGCAGACAAACTCCTGTCGAGAAAAGTAGGTCAACAAGCCCTGACTTCTTGAAGATTTGAGAGAGTTTTGTCAGGAAGTCGTTTGTCAACTTTCCAATCTCAAGGCTTAGGAAAAGTACCTCATCACTTTCGAGAGGAAATATCTTGATGAGTCGGTCCTTGTGAACAAGAACCATCAAACCTTGACCGGTTCCCATAGCGTTCTTGAAGGCAGTTGGGAATTTCACGGTTTCACTGGAATCAAACACAAGTACTCGACCAGCAGTTGCTCCATCATAAGATTCGTCAGACATCAGCCCTTTGTCTCCTTAGCGAAATCCTGTTTAAGAAAACTCTTCAGACTTCGAATATAAGTGAATCTCTACTGTTTCCCCTGCTTGAAAGAAGTGTGCTCCTTTTGAAGGATGGACCGTAACTTGGAAACGAGAGAGAATGAAACCGAAAGCAATTGAGAGAAAGCCACAAACTCGCTTGAGAGAGGTGTCAGATCTCAGAACTCAGTTCCAGTGTGAGTACAGATTGTACTTGAAACAGAAATGTGAGGAGTCCTCATCAGAAGCAAGCCTCATGGGATCAATACTCCATACGAGAATAGGAGACACTTCGCGATTGCAGAAGGTCCAAGAAGGTAGAGGAATCCTGCCTTTGTTGATTATCATAATGACATTGGTGATAGGTTTACTCTGGATAATCTGGTGATACTATGAATGCGTTCTTGGGCCTGATTCTGTTTATCGTCTTCTTAGGAGGTATTCTGCTTCTCCTGAATATGCATGCTCGGACAGGATTCTCCACAACAGGAATGAAGATACATAGAGCAGTTCCAGCACCTTGGAATCTAACAGAGTTCCTCAGGCTCAAGCCTAGTCGTTGGAAGATTGGGGAGTATTATTTGTTTTGTGAAGAAACCGTTCGGTCACTTGGTCACAGGTTTGTCGGGAGGTTTGATAGTGCAATACTTCACTGGGAAGAAGCTCCAGTGCTGGATATTGTTATGGAGTACAAGTTTCCAGTCAATCATCTACCTGAGCAGAGGCGACAAGAGGATATCTTTCAAGCTGGGCTTTACGCCCTTGCCTTAATGGAAACCGGGGTCTCATGTTCCAGTACTCGACTTGTGACAATATATTGTCTCCAAGACAAAGCAAGCAGATGTGTTGAAGGAAAATCAAGCACATCATGTTGGAATTGTGGAGATAGCAAGATTTTCACAAACCGCTTCAATCCACATTATGCAATCAAGACTTTGAAGAGGTTGGATGAAGTCTGGTACAAAGGGAGAAAACCAAAACCGACGCTTGAACGTCAGAGATGCAGGGTATGTCCCTATAGCAGGGATAAATGTAATTACTCCACAGTCTGAATACATTAACACAGACCTTTTTACGTTAACAAATGAAGAAATGAGTACCATGGTTCATTCATTGACTCGCCTACTCACATATGTCATGAGTGCAAAGAGAGACCTCAAGCGTGTTTACTACACTAGTCGAAATCAAGAGGGAAAGCTTGATGCCAAGGAACTCGTTGCAGCCACAATCACACTTCAGAAACTACTGGAGGATCTCATAACAAAGAATAGAACAATCCGAATGGCGAAAAAAGTACTTGAAGACCGAAAAGCTGAGCTCATGCTACGGAGATGGTTAATCGGTTTTCCAAAAAGGGTCAAAGATTTCATATCGAAATCGAAAAAGCTTGATCAGTTGCACCTTCGAAAATATCAACAGTCATTTCTTGCCTTCATCACTGAAATTAGTGAAGAGCTTGCAAAATGGATTGAGGACATCGAAACCCTCAGAGAGATTCCCCGACCTCCAAAGCCATGATTACCAGCGAAGACGCGCAGCCATTCCACCAAATGACTTTAGCTGTGCACCTGATTCAGTCTGATTGGAGAATACAAGAAGGTTTGACCCATAGGTCCCTACTTCATCGTAGAGTTCGTCCATCTGTTCTGCTATGTCCTCAAGGACCATCACCGTATCAACTCGTCCCTCATGGAGCGCATCCATGACTTCTTTCTTTCCGTACGTGACTGTATTTAGGCCCTTCATCAAGTCCTCTATGAATTGATCCCAAGTCTGACGTTCGACATAGATCTCAGTTTCACGGAGGATACGAGATGCTTCTTTCATAGCTTGGTAAAGACCAGTCTCATCTATTATACTGACAGGAATAATAGTTTCTGCAATCTTTTCCCTGATTCGATAGTCAAGATCACCTTTTTCGAGGAACTCTTGGCACCTGATTGTGTTTCCGCCTAGAACGATAGCATCGACGTTGTCTAGGTCCTCTAGGAGCAGATCGCTAAGCATACGACCAACATACTTGAAGAATTCTTGCATTTTCTCCTCTCGTATCCGAAGATAGCGTTTTGCGCTCTGACCTCCAGCTCGCGTCTTCCCTATGATATAGAAGTCTTCGTCACGTACCAATTCCATGTGTTTCCCACGGAGATAGCCTATAGTGACCTTTCCACCTTCAAGCAGAACAATGACAACCAAGCTCTTTGGCTTGGTCATGTTCTCAAGTTCCTCTGTAACAAATTCTCTACCACATAGATAGATGAACTGTGATATCGGAGTTGGGGGAACAATAATTTCTCGAATCTCGTTCCCGGTACCACCTTCTTCCTCAACACCGAAGAAGAATGCTAAGCCATTATCTGGAATCTGACCGACCTTTGACAGCTCGCTAAGAATTGCTGTGAGATTGTCTGATACATTCTTTCGATTTGCCTTACTTTTTATGTTATCAGCACCAGCAAGTTCAGTCCTCACAAAGCTGATGACATCAGTGAGGTTCTTTGATGGAGGCACGTAGAGTGTGGTGAACGAACTGTGGCGTCCTTGGTAGGCCTTGAGCTGCTCAACTTTTCGCTTGAGCTTGTGTCTCTCCACAGACATGTTCTTCACCTTCGATTCTTTGTGATTCACTGATTTCTTCAAAATCAGAGGCAGAGGGTTCCTGCCAGTTGGGTCACCTGAGTGAGCGTATTTTAACATTGTCGTCTGGTTATATATCGAGAGTTGCAATCTGGGACTTCTGGCGACAGATTAAAAAGGTGAACTCATTGTTGCAGGTAATAGGATTGATTTGGATGGATTGCTGCCAATTTCCACATTGATACATTGGTTGTATCGAATCAGAGGGTATGCGGCATGTCTTTCCCAAGCGATTCCGAATAGTCAAGGAGTTTTGAACATATAATGAGCGAACAGTTGACAGAAGGAGAGAGAATCGTACTAGAAGAACTACTCAATCTGAATCAACGTGTCCCCACATCAGATCTCGCCAGTCACCTAAACCAAGGAGAGGAACGAGTGATCTCAATTCTCAACTCTCTTGCCAGTCGGGGACTGGTCGAGATTCACACAAAAGAGAGAGTTACATATTCGCTAACTGATGAGGGTGCAGAATACGTGGATTCGGGACTTCCTGAGGTCCGACTCTTCACTGGAGTAAAGGAGCTCGGTGGGAAGGCAACCTTCGATGATGCTGTCGCTAAGGCGGGGTTGGATCCCAAGGAGAAGGGATTCGCTATGAATTGGGCTAGGAAGACCGGATGGCTTCAAATTTCGAAAGAAGAAGGAGTCACCGTCCTAAAGGCATTGGTACAGAATCCAGAGTCTGAAGTCACGGATGTGATCAATCAGATCTCTCAGGGTAGAGAAACCCTTCAGGATTCAGAATCTTTGAATCAGGCACTTGAGAGGAAGCTTGTCGTCGAGAAAGTGACCAAGTCCTATGAAACCGAAATCATAGGTGCAAAAACCAGTGAAATTGAGAAGTTTCTATCAGCTGGAATCACTGGTATTGGCAACATCACACCAGAGATACTTACGAGTGGTGCGTGGAAGGACAAGTCGTTCAGACCATACAATGTTGAAATTCAGCCCGTTTATAGCAACTATGGAAAGAAGCATCCATATGCTGAATTCAACGACTGGTTGAGAGAGATCATGATAGGTCTCGGTTTCGCGGAGTGGTTCGGTCCGTACGTTGAAACTGAGTTCTGGGGACACGACACATTATTCGTGCCTCAGGACCATGTTGCTCGAGAGGTTCAGGACCAGTTCAGAGTTGCTTCACCATACGACCACGGACAAATCGTGGATAGAAAGTACTACAAAGCTGTCAAGGCGGTACATGAAGACGGTGGGAACACAGGTTCAAAAGGTTGGGACTGGCCCTACAGCGAAGAAGTTGCCACACGACTTTGTTTGAGACCGCATACTACTCCGGTTTCAATGAGGTACCTCTATGAGCACCGAGAGAGTCCGCAAAAGATGTTCATTATTGATAGGAACTTCAGATCAGAAACCCTGAGTGCAACGCATGCACAAGAGTTCAATCAGTGTGAGGGTATTATCATGGACAAGGGATTGACTCTGCGAGATCTTCTAGGATATTTAACTTCAATTTGTAAAGGGGTTGGAATTGAGAAGCTCAAATTCAAACCAGGACAGTTCCCGTTCACCGAACCTAGTGTAGAAACCTTCGGAAAGCATGAGAAACTAGGATGGATTGAGCTTGGTGGCTCAGGCATTTTCAGACCGGAGGTCACACGTCCATTAGGTATCACCGATACTGTGCTGGCATGGGGTCTTGGTTCAGGAAGATTGTACATGGCCGCTATGGGAATCAACGACATCAGAAACCTCTACTCAAGAGATCTGAATTGGCTTAGGAGGAGCCACTTTGTGAGGTGATTACTATGATTGTAGAATGCAGAATAGATGATCTACTATCACTGATTGGGAAGAAACTCACCCTTGAGAAATTAGAAGACACACTCTTTCTCATCAAGGCGGAAGTCGAGAAAGTCGATGGTAACATCATTGAGATTGAGGTAAATCCAGATCGACAGGACCAGCTTTCAACGGAGGGAATAGCTCGATCAGTGAGGTCATTCCTCCAACTGGACACTGGGTTGAAGAAATATCCAGTGAAGAAATCTGGAAATCAAATCATCGTCAAGCCAGGTCTATCAAAGGTAAGACCGTTCATCTGTGGTTCAATCCTTAAGGGCGTGAAAGCAGATGACGATCTGATCAAAGAATACATGCACCTTCAGGACGCACTTACCTCGACACATGGAAGAAACAGAAGCAAGGCAAGCATTGGACTCTATGTCTATGATGAGATTGAGTTCCCAATCATCTACGGACCGAAGAAACCGGAATCAATCCGTTTCAAACCTCTCGGGTATGAATATGAGATGGACGGACCAACCATCATGACTGATCATGAGAAGGGAGTAGAGTTTGGATATATCATCAAATCCCATAAGAAATGGCCACTATTATATGACTCCAATGATGAGGTACTCAGTCTACCTCCCATCATCAACAGCAATGACCTAGGGAGGATGACCACTGATACAAAGAACCTCTTTGTTGAAGTCACTGGAACTCATCTTCCAACTGTTCATCAAGCATTGAACATCATCACAGCATCTTTAGCGGAGCGTGATGGCAGTATAGAGTCGGTCACCGTTGTATACCCTGATGATACCAAAGATGAAACCCCCGATTTTTCACCTGAGAAGATGACGATATCGGTTGAAGAGATCAATAAAATTACAGGACTGGACATGAGTGGTCCTAATATTGTAAAGGCGTTAGAGAGGATGGGATTTGGTGCAACAGCAAAGGCGAAGGTTGTGGATGTGCTTGTTCCTGCATACAGAATGGACATCCTTCATGCAGTGGACGTAATAGAGGACATAGCTATCGGATATGGATTCAACAATCTGACACCTGCGTTTCCCCAGACCATGACTATGGGCAAACTGACCCCAGCTACTAGGTTGAAGAAGAAGGTTAGAGACCTCATGGTGGGACTGGGCTATCAAGAGATCATGAACTACATCATGACCTCACCAGAAATATTGAATGATAAAATGCTCCGAGACGAGTCCATCGTCACGACCGAGAATCCGAAGAGCCGCAACTATTCAGTTCTGAGAAACTCGCTCCTCCCTGTTCTTCTAGACTTTGCGTCGCAGAATCAGCATGCTGACTATCCGCAGAAGATCTTCGAGGTAGGAGACATCATAATTCCTTCAGAAGAAATGGAAACAAGAATAAAACAGATTCCGTCTGTGAGCTGCTTGATGTCAGATGTTAAGGTGAACATTACAACAATGATGACTGAGATTGGGTTCCTACTAAGGAATCTTGGTCTGGATAAGAAGTTCAAGTTCATTTCAATAGACAATCCAGCGTTCATAGAAGGACGCGCTGCTCATATCTCAGTGAACAACATACAAGTCGGATATCTAGGAGAAATTTCCCCTCAAGTTCTTACCAACTTCGGAATTGGGTATCCTGTGGTAGCATTTGAGATACATTTACCCAGAGGTCTTGAATGGTAGTACAATCCGCAGAAAAGATATAAGATAAAGTCCAGGAGCATTCAGAGAAGGTTCCACTCGGGGTGCTCTCAAGTGACTGAAAGAAACGAAACTGCAGATACCTCAACAGACGATGGATTTGAGGGATACAAGTTTCGCATAGTTTTGCTTGGGGAAGCAGCCGTAGGAAAGACATCTTTGTTACGTCGGTACACTGAGAACCTCTTCGACGAGGAGTATAAACAGACCATTGGCACAACATTTGCCACCAAAGACGTAGATGTTAAAGATTCAGAAGGAGAGGTCCGCCGAGTCAGGCTAAATGTATGGGACATGGGCGGACAGTCCACATACCGAGAATTGAGACGTCAGTTCATGAAAGGGGCGTCTGCAGCAATCATCGTATATGATGTTACTCGCCCAGAAACCTTCATGGCAATGAACAACTGGTTTGAGTCATTCAAAGAGGTGTGCCCTGATTCACCTGTTCTGATCAGCGCAAATAAAATCGACCTCACAGACCAGCGAATGGTGCCTCAAGAACCAGGGAGAATGTTGAGAGACTGGTTCCAGGCAGAGTATTTCGAAACTTCAGCAAAGACTGGTGATGAAGTTACCAATGTATTTTCACGTACGGCCGCGGTCGTACTAGACAAAGCACTGTCAGAGAGCAAAAGCCCTCTGATGTGAATTACTTAACAAGGTGAGCATAGGTTTGAAAGTACGAGACTTCATGACTGCTTTAATTATCACTGCAGAGGCTGATACTTCCGTAAAGGAAGCAGCTAGACTCATGGCTGCGGAGGACGTTGGAAGTCTTCTCGTCACCAAGGGAGATGTACTAGTGGGAATGGTCACTCGCCGCGAAATGATAGGTGCACATTTACTTTCTGAAGAGTCATATCAATCTCTTACTGTTGAGGACATAATGACCACTCCTGTGATTACAATAGGTCCGGAAGCAGACCTAGGACAGACAATTACCTTGATGAATCAAACCGGAAGCAGACGAATCCCTGTCATCGAAGGTACTGATATCATTGGTCTAGTATGTTCTAGCGATGTAATTAGAGTTTTAGCAACTATGAAAATGATAGCTGACGGAGGACCACTAACAGAGGATTAAGCCGGTTTATACTTTGGAATTTCAGCCTTGATTTCTTTCTTCAGTTTCAAGATGTCTCGAGCTTGAAGCTCTTTCCGTTTCTCATATCCACCGACGACACCCAACCACTTATCGATGTGAACCATGATTGGATCACTTGGGACTATCTTCATTATTGACTCCTTCGCCTCTCCCATTGTTTCCATGACATCCCCAGCCTTGCATCCCATCTTCAATGATTTTACAATTGAGTTTAGTTGACTAGCAATCGCCATAGCTCTGTCAGCAGGCAACGAAGCAGCCATAGCTGCTGCAGCTGGTTCTGGCGTTGGTGCTGGTGCTGGTGCGGGTGTTGGTTCTGGTGTTGGCGCTGCCGTTGGTGCTGGTGCCTCAGCTTTTGCAAGTTTTGGTTCGGGGACTGGTTTAGGTGCAGGGGGAGGAGCAGCAGCTGGAGCTGTTGTGGATATGTTAGCGATGGCTTTTGTTATTTCATCGCGATGATTTGCAATGAGCTGCATCATCTCATTCCTAAGGTTTTCGATTGACTCTTGAACGAACACACGAATGGCTCCAACCTCTTGAACGACCATTGATGCTAGTGCTTCAGAGTTATCAGCTGCAGGAGCAGCCGCGGGTTGGTTTGCAAGGGCTGCGATAACCTCTTCTTTGGACACTCTAACCTCAGACTTGATCTCAGTTACTGTTCCAAGTATGGTGATCATTCGCTTGAGGGTTTCACCCAGTTGGTTGATACTCTCCTCAATCTTGGTTAGTTTACTCAGGAATTGTTCTGCCATGGTCCATCACCTGGTCTGAATTTCACGCGAATATGGAAAATGTAGGGTATAAGGGTTATTTGTCCAGACCCACCTTCGATATTTCAGAGTAGAAGAAATTTGCCTTGTGCGGATGATATCGTCACTTATTTTATATTTAGAGAGTTCGGCAGAATACTTGGTAGTGAAACTTAGGACGTCCAACAATGGCTGTACCACATGATGTATCGCACATGTTCAAACTTGTGGCTCTTGGAGACGGAGCTGTAGGAAAGACAAGTTGCATTAAGAGATACACAGAGGACAGTTTTAGTGAACGCTACATAGCTACCATAGGAACTACTTTTGCACTGAAGACACTGGACGTTGTCCTGCCCAGTGGGAGCACTGTAAAAGCCCGCGTTGTGCTTTGGGATCTTGCAGGTCAACCGACCTATAATGAACTTAGGCGCAGGTATATGGCGGGAGCATCTATGGCAATCATAGTCTATGATGTGACCAGACCACAGACGTTCTTGGACATTGGCGAGTGGTACACTAAATTCATAACTGTCTGTCCAAATGCTGTCGTTGCAGTGGTGGCAAACAAAATAGATCGTGAGGATCGATTAGTACCACCAGAAGCAGCCAAGATGGTAACGGAATGGTTGGATGTGATTCACTGGGAAACATCAGCCAAGACCGGGGAGAACGTGACACCTCTGTTTACAGACCTAGTCACAAAGGCGATATTGAAGCAACAAGAATTTGGTCCCCTCGACCAAACATCGGGAACACAACCTCCAAAACCATTCAAACTTGGTGTATAGCAGAACCACAGGAACGGAATCGAATGGTATCAAGCTGGAGTTATGTGAAGGGACTGATTGGACATGGGATTCTTTTCTTTGTAAACTTCTCAGTACTTGTGGGAATCATAGAGAGCCTTCAGCTTTTTACTAATCCCGATCTACCGTTTCTGAACGTATTGCTACTGGGATATATGGTAATTCATACCTTCGTCTTTCTGAGTATTCAACTTGGAGTTCAAATACTGGAAGTGATCAAACTTCGTTTTCCGACCTTCTTACCTCTCTATTATTTCCAAGTTAGTGACCAAGAAACAATACCTGTTCCACTCTTTGACCCGACAGAAAGTCGTTTGGCTGTTATCATACTTCTATTGGTAATTTCGGGAGGTCCAATCCTCTATCCAATCTTCTTGATATATGGAGGTCTCTTAGTCTGGGGACATTTGACAATAATCGCCCTGGATCCTTCCACAATCCTAAGATACTTCCAGATATTTCTGAATTACGTACCCCCACTCATGATACTCATAGCAGGACTCATCATTCTATCTATCATGATGATTGAGCGGAGACACGCTTAGTCCCAATACAATGGGCGTAGTAATCATGCAGGGATTTAAATCACCCATCTTCATTAGAACCTCGATAGACTTTGAAGAAGCTAGACGTTATTGTTGTCGGAGCAGGCTCAGCTGGTTGTGTAACTGCAAGAAGGTGTACAGAGCTTGGTCTGAAGACACTTCTAGTGGATAGAAAAAGAAAGGAACTGGTGGGAAAGAAAGTCTGTGGAGATGAAGTAAGCAAGATTCATTTCGACGATACAGGTATTGAATATCCAATGGGAGATGAGATCTCCACCGTGATTCAGGGGGCGGATGTGTATCCTCCAAATATGCGTAATGAACTGAAAGTGAGAGGATGGGCAGAGTTTGATGGTTGGACCGTGGACAGACTCAGTTTTGGTCAACGATTGCTACAAGAAGCAATCGATGCAGGAGTGCATTTTCAACCTGAAACTCATGTAGGAGGACCAACAGTCAGAGGAGACCAAGTTACAGGGATAGAGGTCAAGGACAAAGATGGAGAAGAGAAGGTCTATTATGGCAGCGTCGTCGTTGATGCAAGTGGATTTGCAGCAACCATTCGGAACAAGATCGATAGCGAGCTTATAGAGAACAATATTGACAAGGGAGACATCGCACTATGCTATCGAGAGATACTGAAATTGAAGATGCCCCTTGCGGAGCCGGAGGTTGCACGGGTGTTTCTCGGAGGAAATGTAGCACCCCAGGGATATGCGTGGATCTTCCCAAAGGGAGTACAGGAAATCAATGCAGGTGTAGGAATAACTGGCGGAAAAGGCAAAGGGTCTCCAAAGTCACACTTTGAGAAGTTCAAGAAGACCTACCCTCTCCTGTTTAAGAGTTCAGTAATTGATGGGCAAGGTGGAGCTGTGCCTGTTAGGAGACCTCTCAAGAGTCTTGTTGGAAATGGAGTTGCTTTTGTTGGTGATGCAGCACTTCAGGTGAACCCGATTCATGGAGGAGGTATAGGGGCTGGAATGCGAGCAGGCATCATACTTGGAGAGGTTATCAAAGGTGCTATTGCACGCAGAAATTTAGAAGCCACTGGGCTTTGGCCTTACAACACACGGTATCTCTCAAGCTTTGGGAGTAGATTGGCGTCTCTAGAGATATTCCGTCGTCTACTCCAATCGGTTTCTGATGATGATATGAATTACGGTTTTGAGAGACGACTTCTTGAGGCTGAGGACCTCATGGCTGCAAATCGTGGTGATGGAATATCACTGAGTACAATGGAAAAGATGAAACGGATTCGACGTGGAGCAGGGAGGATATCATTACTTCTCAAGCTTCAGAAGGCCTCAGGTCTTATGAAGAAGATCAGCAAGCTCTATCATGACTATCCTAGAGATCCGAGTGAGCTTGATGTGTGGGAAAAATCAGTACTAAACATAATCATGTCTGCTAACTTTGAATAATAGAGAAGATGGCCAATCAGACCATCTTCAGTATCACTCATCTATGCAACGTCACGTATACCTTCCTTCAAGACAGTGAAGACTGCTTCACCTTCGGGGAGGTTAGGTGAGTCGACAAGACGACAGATTCGTCGTTCTCCCTTTGACTTTCGCAGATAGCATCGAGTCTGAGGTACGTGTGCCAAGACATGTCCACCAACTGGAGCCGTTGGATCTCCGAAGAATGCGTCGGGTCTAGACATTACCTGGTTTGTGATGTACACAGCTAGATTGTTTATCTCAGCACCTCTCTGCAGATGGTGAAGATGCTTGTTGAGCTTCTGCTGTCTGGCAGCTAGAGTACCTCTGCCAGTATACTCTGCCCTAAAGTGACTCGTTACTGAGTCCACGATGAGAAGCTTGGCATTGGCTTCAGTAGCCATCTCCATTGCTTGATCACACAGAAGGATTTGGTGATCGGAGTTGTATGCACGTGCCCAGACTACATTCTTTAGGACCTTGGATGTGTCCATACCAAGTGCTTCAGCCATGTCCACTAGACGTTCGGGTCTAAATGTTCCTTCGGTATCAACATAGATAGCGGTTGCATTCAAGCCACCCTCCTCAGGTGGTCTTTGTACATTGACAGCTAGTTGATGAGCCATCTGAGTCTTTCCAGACCTGAATGACCCGTACATCTCAGTAATGCTCTGAGTTTCGAGTCCACCACCGAACATCTCGTCTAGTGCCTTTGATCCTGTAGAGATCCGACCGGCTGTCTTTCGTCGTTCGAGAAGAATGTCAGCGGTTTCGAAACCAATTTCCAACATTTCACGAGCAGCCTTGATGATTTTCGTGGCGGTGGTTTCACCAATAGAACCTGCAGCGGCAAGCTCACCAGGTGTTGCAACAGCGATTGCCTCTACACTCTTGTAACCATTCTCAGCCAGCCGTTTTCCAATTGCTGGTCCGACGCCTGGAAGATCAGTGACCTCTAGTCCTGAGATTCCTTCATCGCCACTATAATCGTCTAAGGATGCTGATTCTTCCGAATCCCCTTCGAAATCTTCGTAATCCAATTCCTCGTCTGCTTCATCTGCTTTTTTCTTTGACATCCAGAAGACCTCCCAATATCACTCAATCCTGCGATCACATGGATTGAGTGTGGATGTAGACATCATAGAATCGATTGACTCAGTATAAAAATGGCACTAGTGAACAAACCGAGTGATGTGGATATATCGTGCGAGAACGAGTCTTCAGCTAGCTTCGTGTCAGAGTTACTAGAATGAACTCTTCTTGGGGTGCAATTCGGATGCCGCCCATGTTTGTCTGAATCTGAATGAAGGCTAGTTCGCCGCCTTCCTTTACGCCCTTGACGATTTCCCAAGTCTTACCAATCAAAGCGCTGAGAAGAGCAGAGATCTCTTCGGCTCGTTCCAGGGTGACTCCCCAAGTATTGATTGGAAACCCTTCTGGACTGATGAAGAGAGCGGCATAAACATCAGGAAACTTGCTGGTAATATTCTGAATGATTCGCTCGAAAATCTCACGCTTTGGCATCGCTGTCATGTGTTTAGTACACTCCGTAGCAGTTTCGCGGTGTTCTAGTATCTCAAAGATGTTAAATGGACAAAGAAAAAGCTTGTTGTCATAAACTTGAATCTTTCCTCAAGTGGTCGGATGTACTGGAGAGGATACAATTGGATGATGCGCTCACGTTTCAACTTGTCTTCGTGGTTCTTTTTTGATGTTTCATATTATTCTGAGGATTTCCGTCCTGGGGTTAGAAGAAACACTGAATAAAGTGTGTAGAAGCTCTGATTGCAAACGGTGAATCAAGTGAAATACCATGATGAAAGTCTTGACTTGACAGGAAGGAGTGTAACAGCTTCTCGCATCATCTCCAGACTAACTCCAGCTCCTTTGATCAATCTCTATGTTGGGATCATCCTTTCTCTTTTCTCTCCTATCGGATTAGGACCAGTCCTAGATCCCCCCTCATCCATACTGATTTGTTTGGCAATCATGGTCATTCTCCCGATTGTACCAATTGTCTATGAAGCATGGAAAGGGAACGTGGATCTAGACGTATCAAAGCGTGAGAGCAGAACAAGATTCTTCATTTTCTCTATGATGTGCGATGTCCTCGCATATTCGGTGTATTCGATACTAGGTTGTCTTATCATGAGTACACTAGCAGCTGCTTATTTTTCTGTAACCTTAGGAATCACTATTGTAAGTCAAAGATGGAAAATCTCTGTCCATGCTGCGGGAGTTGGAGGACCTGGCACAGCCCTGATCTATGTATATGGACCAACTGCGCTACTTGTGATTCTAGTTTGGGCTGCTGTAGTTTGGTCAAGAGTGACTCTCAAACAACACAATACCGAACAGACTCTAGCTGGAGTTATTCTCTCAACTGCAATCACAGTTGTCACTTATTTGGTACTATATCACCCATGATATCTCGAATGCGCAATTACTGATTTTGTACCAAGTTTCTTCATATGTATAGCATCTGAGTTTAAAATGCAGGTCAAACTGTAAATTATGGAAACGCGGTTTCAAAATGCAAGACCAGATACTATGCCCAGAGTGTGGAAAACGGATTAGAAGAGGTTCCACATTTTGTATTGGCTGCGGGAAGAAGATTCCTGAGAACACGCCACTTGCACCCCCAGAACCGGATCTTGGAGAAACCACTATGAACGAACCTAGTGAATCAAATGATGAACTCCCGAGCCTGGAAGAATCAGGCCTTGAGGCTATTGAAGAAGAGGCCGCTCATACTACAACTGATAGTCTATCAGCTGATGATGAGTTGACTTGGGAAGAACCACCTGCTTCTCCAGCTCCAGAACCCGCAACGGAAGACCTGAGTTGGGACGATAATACGCTACCAGTCACTGAAGATACTCCAGCTGAGGACTTGTCTCTAATTGAAGCAAGTGAACCTGAGATTGAAGCAAAAGCTGAAGACTCTGGAGGTCGAAGTACTGATCTTGTTTGGGAGGATGATGAGATTAAAGTGGGCATGCCCTTCAAAGAAGTAGCTCCACCAAGGATCTATGATGAGGAGGTCTCGATAACTACAGAAGAAGCGCTTGAACACCTCTTTCCAGATGGTGTGCCTACAGAAGTTCGTGAGGAAACAAAGGAAGCTGTAGAACACCTATTTCCCGAGGGAAGAGGTAGCACAACTACAACCTTCATTGATGTTGTAGTTGGAAAGCCTTCAAAGATTGGTCCTTCGTCAATGAAGGAACTTCAGATACCTGCATGCCCAAACTGTGGAATAGATCTCACTTCTGATGATTTTGAATACCCAGACTATGTCTTTGATGCGATGGGAAGAGCCAGACTTGAACATGGAGAACATCACCTCAAGGAGAACGAACATGAAAAAGCCATTGAATCATTTGAGATGGCGAAGATGCTCTTTGAGAAGGCTGGAAATGAGAAGGGAGTCCAGGAAAGTGTGAAGCGAGTGGATCTTGGCTACGATGCTATGGCTCGATTCCACTTTGACCAAGGCGAGAACCATCTAAAGGTCCAGGAATATGAATGGGCAATTGTCCAATTCAGGAAGGCAAGGGAACTCTATATGTTCAGCACTGATGCTAAGAAAAGAGCCCGATGTACAGAGAAGGTCCGAGAATCATATATCGAGTGGGGTAAGACACTTGAATCTGATGGCGATGGACTATCAAAGGATGGTCATTCAAGAGATGCACTGTCTAAGTACCAAGAAGCAGCTGACAAGTATCGTCATGGCGAGGATAAAAAACGCCTCCGAGGTCTCGAGAAGAAAATTCGCAAAGCCTAGATTCATAATGTAGTTCTTGGTTTGAACCCAGTAAGTCTGAGTATATTGTCTTTGAATATTAGATCGATGTCCTCTTGTGTATAATCAAATTTGGGCAAGAGTGATTTCACAGCATTGTATTGTTCCTCAAGAATGTTGTATCTGAAACCTCTTGGGAAAAATGAAGAGTCCGTCCCGAACACCACTCTGCAAGAAGCACCTGCTGTGAGTGCTCTATCAAAGATTTTAGTGATATCAAGATCGACATCAAGATAATTCCTCCAGTTGTTTGATCCACTAGTATCCATGACAACGTTGTGCGTCTGATACATCAACATCAATACTTCACGGAAGAATCCAGCCCCGAAGTGAGCAATCATGAAGTTCAACTCTGGATAATCTTGTGCAGGCTTCTGAATATCGAGAGGATTTCCATACCGTAGGTTCGCTTGTGTTCCAATTGTGATTCCAAAGTGGAGAATCACGAGTAGGTTTTGGTTCTTCGCCTCTTCATAGATTGGATAGACTCGCTCATCATAGACATGAAAATCCCATGAACTTGGATATAGCTTGATACCCTGGAATCCGTCTCTACCTGCGCGTTTCACCATGTCCACAGCATTATCTTCTGCAGGATTGATATTTGCATATCCTAGAAATCGTCCAGGGAATCTCTTCCTTGTTTCATTGAATTCATCCCAGACCTCTTCTCCAATCATCATCCCTATTGCTGTGATACCGTACTTGTCTAACTCATCAGCCCACATCTGTCCTGCATCCCAATTCTCATCAGGTATGGTCAATTGGGGCATGTCTGTCTGAAAGGAAACACGATTCTGCATCCGCTCCATAGATGCTCCGCTTTCAAGCCATCGCTTTATCGTGTCGTAAGTGAAGAAATGAGCGTGGCTGTCTATGACCTCTGTTCCAACCTTTGAAACTATCATCTATATCCCACACAAAATTGTCTATTGTTATCCTGATTGTCACTCTATCAGTAATAAGAGCTCTCTTGTGGCATAGAAAGGATGTCTCTTAGATCCAGTCGCCAGTTTCAAGTTTGCGTGGAAGATATACATCCGTCAGATACTCAAAGCTGTGACTGGCAAATGCCTGGATCTCAGCTTTCTCCTTGAGTTGTAACATAAGACGGAGATCCTTGACCCACTCTTTGTTTTGTTGGACGAATGGCTCTTTCAGCATATCCTTCACTCGTTTCATGTCGGTCGGTTGCATGGGGATTCTGACTGATTTTGGAATATTATATTCATCTAGATCTCGGCTTAATACTCCCAAGAGTTTGAGTTCAGGAGTTGCGATGAATGGTGACTCATAGCTAAGACGTTTACTACCTCTCAAGAATACAGAGTAGATATAGTGCCCATATGGATCAGAGTCGACCAAAGCAAAAGCGGGAATTTCTAGCTCCTTTACTAGCATCTTCAAAAATGCTCGCGTGGCAATATCTCCAGAACCTTTTCCTGTCAGTACAATGCAGGGCTGACGATTCCAATACTTAGCCTCTGCAAGCCGCATCACTGCAGCATCTTTCTCTGAGAGGATGATAAACTCAGCATCGCTTTCGACAATCTCGAGTTGATCCAGGAAGGGGGTCACAGCCCAACCGCCTGTACCCATTTTGGTAAGGTCGATGAGGTCCCCACCATCTCTAATTGTGACTCGGCCCATTGCTGATCCTCGAGCTGATGCAACGACATGGATACTATCTCGAGTAGTCTGGATCATGGATGCGACATCTTCGATTATTTTGTCACTGTATTTTTGCTCTCGAAAGAGATTGACATCACTATAGTAGACCTCTCGTTTCGTAGCATGAAGTTTAGACTTGAGCAAGTTGAATACGATTTCCATGACCCTGGCCGTACGGGTCGCATCTACAACGGATGCAAGTGAATGGTACGGTCTAGAAATTGTCTTCATTCCTAATAGCAAAAGATCACGAATCTCATCCCAAACGATATTGTCACCACTTCTGCTCGGGATATCAAAGGCAGGTCTGCCTGTCATCATTGTTTCATTCAGGATATCGAGTGCAGTATCAACGATTCTTTCGGTAGTGTCATCAGCTGTGAGATTTACAACCTCGACTGTTTCGAGAAGGGGTGTAGCATCTTCAGGTAGTGGCGATTTCACTTTCTCCTCAGCAGTTGCCCATTTCTCCTTCATTTCCACAGCGAACTCAGCCACAGCTTTTGGAACGGGTAAACCTGATTCCTTCTTGATAGGTTTAGCCTTCTTTCTCTTAGGGGTAGGTTTTGCTTTCTTCACTGGTTTCTTTGGCGTAGGTGCCTTCTTCGGAGCTGCTTTCTTCTTTGACTTTTTGGCCGCAGGTTCCATAGGAATCTCTTCCTCAACTGGTTGTTCCTTCTCTGGTGCTTCAACAGTCTTGGCAGATGCAACAACTTTGAGTGTTTCAGGTTCTCCAGTAATTCGTGCAACTTCCTGAGAATGAATTAGTTCCTTAGCTGCAACAACTATCTGCTCAGCTTTTGTAGAACTCAAACCGTCCACCTTATTTGCGATATTACTTGGACTTGCCCTAGCGATTCTTGCTACAGAATCATATCCTGCCCTCTCCATAGAGAGAGCGAGCTTTGAACCCAACCCAGGAACATCAGTAAGTGCAATCTTAGGAGGCAAAACTTCTTCAGCTTCTTCAGAACCCTCCACTGGTGGTTCAGCTGTGGGGAGAGCCTTACTCTTATTCACCAAGTCCTTCGCAGCATCCACAAGGTTCTTTGCCCCTGTCGCGCTGAGACCCTCAACCTTCTTAGCGATTGAGGAAGACCTAGCACGGGATATCTTCTCCACCGTTTCGTATTTAGCTTTGATTAGCCTCTCCTCTAGCTTCGACCCTACGCCAGGGAGCTGCTTGAGACTGAATTCACTCTCTGGAACAGGAGGTTGTGCAATTTTCTTTTTAGCTTGTTTCTTCTTTGCTGGGGCTTTTTTCTGCGTGGCTGGCTTTTTCTTCTTGGGAGGTTCTTTCTTTTCTGGAGTCTTCTTGGTTGTCTTCTTCTTTGGTTTTGCTGAGGACTTCTTCTTGCTCGAATCTTTCTTCGGTGTTTTTTTAGCAGTCTTCTTGGTTGTCTTCTTGGTTGTCTTCTTCTTTTTGTCCTCGCCAAGTACCTCTCCAAGTGTTGCCTGAACAGTTTCAGGCTTCTTCTTCGACTTCTTGCGGCTCATTCGCTCTCGCCTCCTTCTGCTGCAACTTCTTCTTCATCATCAAGGGAGATATCAGCCACAAGATCAGAACCGACTGTATCTCTCTCAGTTTCTTCTTGGTCTGCTTGAGTTTCAAACCCAGTTATCGAATCTCTCAGTCTGCTAGCGATTGTTTCAGCATCGAACTTGGGTTTTTTATGACCATCATTGACAATCGCAACAAGACTCTGAGCGAATTGATCTGCGTACATGGCGAGAATTCCTGCTCGTTTTGCCTTTCTCTGAGCAGTTTCACGTCTTGTGATGAATCGTCTGAATCGTCTTCCAGCATCTTCAAGTGCTAGTTTGATTTCACGGAGTAAGACTTCGTCTTCAGCAAGGGCTTGCTTACTCTGTCCTTTGAACATGACGTGGACATAGGCTCCTGCAACATGAATGAAGACCATTATTGGTCCACGTGGAATTCCATTGTCGAAAGTTGCTACCTTGTAGTTTTTCCAGTTGACAGATGCAGTTGCTTTCCAAGTTGCACAGTCACTGTTATCTCTCAATTTTGGTACACGATTAACAAAACGCCAGAGAACCATTGGAGCAGAGCTTGCAGGTTTGATCTCTCCTCCATAAGCGATACAGACCTCGACTGCAAACGAGAGACCCTTTCCTGATGTTGGTTTTCGAGTCACAGCTGTTGCAAAGTCGGGTTTGTAAGCCATTTTGATTGTCTGCTCGAAGACCTCCTCACCAACAGGGACCACTGTGTCTGTAGGTGGAGCGATATAGTCCTCATTTGAGAATGAGCGATATAACAGTTCGACTTCTGTCTTGGAAAGTGAATCAGTCGGTGTACTCATTTTTAGATCATCGAGATGACGTCTTCTGAGATCTTTGCTAGCATTCGAAACAATTGTCTTTGCCTTATTAGAACTCAATCTGCAGAATGCCTTTGTAAGGAATCCTCTCAGATCAGACTCTCGAGTTTCACGAAGCAAGTCTTGGAACTCACCAATTCTGATGCTTGCAGGATGAGGTTGCGCGTACTTTGGTTCCTCAGGGAACTGATTCACCTTTCTTGGGAAGATGTTGACTTGTCCATATGGATCGATGAATATGATGGTGACATGGGAATTTAGAAGGGAGGCCATCTCACAATAGATATCAGCATACCCCCTTCTGTATTGAATATTGAGATAATAGAGCTTAATGAATGTACCATGATGGAACGGGAGATCCATGTCAACTGGACCACCAACATGGTCCTTTGTGTTTGCTGTGGTTGTGTAGAAGTTAGTAACAGTAGCCGCGTCTGAGTTGAATCGTTTTGAAATAGTGAATATCGGTTTACCAGTTGTGTTCTGAGCGTCGCTGAATGCAGATGGCGCTCCAAATCCCTGGCTACCTCTAGTTTGTCGAAGTTTCTCGGATTTACTTGAGGCGAGATAAATCCCAAATTTCTCTAGGTCTCTGGCAATCATTCCAACTCCAGTATCGAAGCATGAGAACTCATACACCTTGAAGCCTTCTTCATCATCTATCGGGACTAGGTCCGGCATCTGGACCTCCTTCAGTTCAATGACCACTAAGGGTTCACGCTTGGTCAATAGAGGACGAAGCGGAGCAACAAACTTCCGGAACTCAGTTATTCCGTCATCTATCGTTTCTTTGCGTCGTGGAGGAATTTCAACCTCTTTACCAGCCTTGACATCCCGTTCTAGTTGCTTACTTAGTGCTATAGTATCGATCTGACCCTCTTGGAGTTTTGCGCGTACTTCTTCGACGACTGCAGGATCAAGTTGGTCCTGTAGACGAGGTCGTCTGCTAGCCTTCCACCACCAGCTCTCCAAGGCATCAATAGCATTGTCAAGAAACTCGATTGCATATTGCGTATGTTTATTCAGTCCAGTTTCAAAACCCACTAGTTGAGTTCTCTTTCTCATGAATTTGGCTATCGTACCCTGCTTGATGTCTCCTGTATCTGTTCTAGTGGGAGTCGGTGCAGGTTGCGCCTTCTTGGGTGGTTTCTTCGATTTCTTCTTTGAGCTCAATATTGATCTCTCCAGTGGGTGTTAACGTCAAGAGGTCGTTTCCTGGTAGACAATGTATAACTCTGGCTCTAGGGACTTTAACAGTCGCATGTAATCTCAGTGATATATTAGCCTTTTCCGTGACTAGCCTCTCAAAATGCTGGTTTCTGCTATTTTGTACCATCTGGACCGCTTTTAGGCTTATATGGCACAAATGAAACAGAAGTTGAGGTTGTTTTTAGAAGGTGTGTTTGAGAATAATTTAAGATAAACACCTTTTTTGGGTGATGAAAACTAGCCAGTATGTGAATCACCTTGAAACCAGGACCAGTGGAAGCATTTGCAGTTGAATATATCCCATTGGTTCAGGAAGGACACGACATTGCAAGCATGATCCTTGATAGGACGAGTCTATCGGAGGGAGATATCATCGTCGTTGCATCCAAGATTGTATCCAAGTCTGAAGGAAGAATAGCAAAGGCAAAGGATGTCATTGTATCAGAAAAAGCCCAAGAAATAGCAGACATGAATGGTTTCAACCCTGTACATGTCGAACTAGCTCTTCGAGAGGCTGTGGGAATAATTAGAAATCGGGGAGTTCTCATTACTCAAACTAAAACAGGACTGGTCTGTAACTTCAGCGGAGTTGACAAATCTAATGCGCCAGATGAAGAATATGTATTACTACCCGAAGATCCTGATGCTTCCGCTGCAAGAATCAGAAAAAGAATGGTCGAAATGACTGGATCAAAAATTGCAGTAATCGTTTCAGATACTCATGGCCGTCCCTGGAGGAGAGGTTCAATCAATATTGCAATCGGGTGTTCAGGAATCAATGCTTTCAAGTTCAACGTCGGAAAGAGAGACCTTTACGGAAGAATCCTGAAGAGATCAACAGTTTGCCAAATTGATGAGATTGCTGCATATGTGGAACCTCTTATGGGACAGGCCAATGAAGGAGTTCCAGTTGTGATAGTACGAGGATATGACTATACAACGGGAAATGAAAAAGCATCAGATATCAACAGGTCTAGAGAAGAAGATTTGTTTCGTTGATTCTAGAAAAGAAGAAGGCGGGCTTCGAACAATGAAGCCCAACTAGTTGAGATTATCCTACAGGTTGTCCACAGCCACCACAGAATCGAGCTCCAGCTGGGTAAGCCTTGCCGCAATTATGACAATAGCCTGCGGCATTCGATGGTCCCCGATCAGAAACGTGAATGGTCATGGAATCACCACCACTTGGTGCTGCCTCGCCAGAACCACCCTCAATAACCCCGCCACAGTTGGGGCAGGATGGTACGTTTCCAGCATTCGCTCCGCAGTAGGGACATTTTCCCGCCTCTTGAGCGGAAGTTAGATTGGCAATTACCGAGGGGATGACCTTCTTTTGTTTGAAATCGAATTGCATGTCACCGCCTGACTTTAGTGAAATTATCAGTCTGTTGCCACTCTGGGTCGCTTGGCTGATTGCGATTACCGGAATAGCAAGGCTCTCGGTGTTGCCTTTATCATCCTTGTTGAAATAAGAATCTCGACTCCAAGACGAGATTGCAGTACCAACTGCAGCGTAGGTTATTCCTCTAGCAAGACCGCGTGTGATACTTCGACCCAGTCCACCCATCTGTCTTCCTGCACCTTCGAGTAATGCAGCTCCTGCAACTGCTCCTGCGATGGCCCCCCACTTCTTTGCACCACCCCATTTGCTTGGATTCTTGTACCAGACAATTCGAACATCCGTTACTTCTACTGATCCATCTTCACCGTCAAACTTGACATCCTTCTCCCTCACCATTTTCCTCTCATGCTTCATAGTGTCTAATCCAGAACCAGAATAGGAAACGGTAAGAAACTGTGGTCTATCACTCAATTGTAAGCACCGAAGCTCAATCAACGAAAGTGAGTATTAACTTTGTGCTGGCAGACAAAATGGAGAATGGCTGTCCCAAGGTACAGCCATCACTAGATTACTCTTCAATAGCTACCTCTTCAGCAATCTCAGGAGATGCTTGTGATGCAGCTCCATTGCCCCAGGTTTCCTCTTCAAGGACAGGACGCTCTTGGTGGAGACCGTTCCTTATCAGAAAAACTCCACCCAATGATACTAGACCACATAGGGCAAGGGTCAGGGGAAAGCCGATGACAGGGATAGCTACAATCCAACCGAATAGTGCAATCTGAGGAATTGCGAACAAGGTGGCAATTGTTGGAGATAGTGAATACATCGAATTCCTGATACGATTCGGAATGACATCGAGTAACACACGCTGCGTCAAAATCTCTGCGAACCCTCCAAAGAAACTCGTTGCCACAAAGGTGGAGAAGATGATAATTATCGGGAGTAAGTTCTCAATAGGTAGTGTCAGAATAGCAATTTCTGTGAAGGGCCAATAGACCACAAGGGTGTTTCCATCAGGGGGTGCCGGTGGAAGAATCCACATTATCAGTGCAAAGACCCAGAAGAACACAAATCCACAGGTCTGAAGCAAGCGAAACCGTGGAATCCACTTCTTTGGCTCAAATCGACGACTCCACACTCCAGATCGTTCCTGTGCTATAACTCCGGGCAGAAATAGTGTTGTTCTGAAACTTGCTACTGCAACATCTGTTATTAGGTAGAGGAAATACATTGGGAACAGAATTAGATTGCCCCAGACCAAGATGCTGCTTGTGGCGAGCATTCCACCGACAACGATATTCCTTACAAATCTGTGCTTGAATAGGAAACTCACTCCACCCTTCAATATGGATACGTACTCACTCATCTCAGGACGCCCGGTACGCTGCTCCTCGACTTCTGGAAAGTCCCTGACTAACCTGAATACGAGTATTGCAAGAAACAGTGCGAGAATGGCCTGCAATTGAAACACCCATGGTCTTGAGAATACCACTGCTAAGATCCCGCCAGGAATCAGACTGGCTGTCGCAAAGATCTGCATCATCATTCCCATTCGACCCCAGAAGACACCATACTGCTTGCGGTCAGTGTCGCCCGGCATAGCAACGCGATAATTGTTGTCGAACCATGCTCCCCAGGCTCCACTCTGCTGAGACTGCGCAAAGCCCTGAATGGCATAGACAGCCATGAGATAGAAGAATGGAGTTTCTGTTGTGACAAAAGAAACCATGAAGAAAGAAATGGCATAGGAAACAGAGGCAGATGCCACGATGTATCTCTGTCCAATCCAATCACCGACTGCCCCTGTCGGATAGTCCAAAAGAATCTGGACCACCATCTGGACCACGACAAGGGTGCCTACAAGACCCATCCCTTGAAGGTACATTCCTGGTCCACCTCCCAATGCCTCAGCAACAAAGATGACATAGAAAGTGGTCGATAGCACAAAGGTAACATTAGCCAGCGGTCCGAGCATCGCCATTATAGTTGCCAGACGGAGAACCTTTTCATTGGCGTCTGGCAGACCAAGAAAGGCTTTCATTCTACTCATTTGCGTTTCCTCACTTTATTGGGGCGTGAAGCGTTTTGGGAATTGATTGCAGTGACCCCCGGATCACACATCGAGGGCCACTGCGGAGATAGGAGATTTGTCCGGTTAACTTTGATATGAAAGCATCAATGTTCTATCGTGGCAATGTGGTCCCTGCGTTGCAGAGCGCTCCGAATGACTGGACCATTACAGACCTGTTCTCAACTGTCAAGCAGGGCTTGTTCGTTGCAGGTGTTGATAAAGCAGTCATCATTGTTTCACCACACTTCCATTTTTTGGTTTGTAGAACACACCATTATATCATTTTGGTTTCATATAAACATTTACAACAGCGTAATAATTTGTCGAATGTACTATTTTGCTTGTAATTCGGACCAATTACATTGCCCAAGTACATTGAACAAGATTACCTCCTGTAGATGTATGCATGAGTCAGCGCATCTGTACGCGGGAAGTCGTGGATACGCTTGATT
This sequence comes from Candidatus Thorarchaeota archaeon, assembly GCA_048882045.1. Taxonomy (GTDB): domain Archaea; phylum Asgardarchaeota; class Thorarchaeia; order Thorarchaeales; family Thorarchaeaceae; genus SMTZ1-45. The sequence continues at coordinate 85,267 of JBHLRZ010000003.1, forward strand.
CTTAGAGCAGACCAGTTGTTGTTCTTTGATAGAGCCATAATGTTTCACAACCTTCTATAGGTTGGTCACATGATATGCTGTTTCTGAGACAAACTGACCATTTCTGTGACCACTTGGTGACCAGTCCTCGATCACTCCAGGAGTGGCAGAGAGCCAGTTTATCAGTCGTTCAGTCTTATGCATTCTATTCACCTACGGTACTGATAGGCATATGTGAGGGCTTCAGTCGAGACCTTAACCTTCTCGTTCTTCAGTACAGATGTGTTTCGTGAGTTCTTACTTAGAGCCATGATGTTTCACAAGAAATACTGTCCATTTTTACTATATATAGCGGAGCCACTTGTCAGGGTCACAGAAGGGAGTCACATATTGTTACTACTCCATGTCGACATAGACAAGCATATCAAGGGTAGGCAGGGTGCCAAAAAGCGTGATTAGACATGTCTGATGGCGATTCCACTCAGCAACTGATAGAACACTTTTCAGCTTTTACAGAGCAGGAACTAGTGAGGAAGTTTGGTGAGAGAGGGATGCCCATGTTCAGGCTGTTTCAACGACAGTTCAAGATTCACTACAACAACTATGAGCATATGCTACCAAACCAACTAGCAAAGAAACACGGGATGAACTCGTTGTTTGTTATGGCCATGGACGATGTCATGTGTGAGGTAAGGGCCTCCTTCTCAGAGCTCAAGGAAACAGTCGTATCGATCTATATAGCAATGATGAGGGACTATTTCTCAACAGAATCGGAAAAACTCAAACAGAGTGAGGACCCGTGGACGGCTTTCGTTGACTGGGCTCGGAAAGGAAACGAAGCCAACTACATTAATGACTACTTTCAACTCAAGGAAGTAGACCAAGAAACTGGATGTTATGGATTTGACATTAACAGATGTCTATATTTTGACATTCTGAAGGAGGCTGGGAAACCTGAGTTAGGACCTATCCTCTGTGAATACGATCAAATCTTCATGGACTACGTAGGGGACTGGATTAATTTTACTCGTCGTGAAACCATCGCCACAGGTGACTCTCGGTGCAATTTTAGGTATTGTAAGGTTTAGAGACCAATTACCTTCTTCGTTTCAACATAAAGGCTGCGAGTACCACAAACAATATTGTGACAGGTATTCCAACCACGATCAATGTTGGGTCGAAAGTTGCTGAAGTTGTGGGAGTAGGGGGAGGACCAGTACCTGACAATGTCTGTACGAAGACATTCATCTCTGCTGTATCCATGGTTGCTCGATACCCTGCATCTACCAGGACTTGTCTAGACCTATTCAGATAGTTATGGAATGATTCATCCATTGGAGTTGCTCCAAAGAACTGGTCACTCAATGGAGCATAATCAGGATCTAGCGAGGAACACTCATCGTATCCTAAATATTCTGCAGTCGGAACGAGGATGTTCTTTGATGCCCAATAGTCCAAAGCTACTGGATCTTGACTCATTCCTATTATGTCTGTAAAACTTGCTGTGGTGTAGTAAGACCAAGGACCGCGTGTTGATGAGCTTTCCAGCGGATTAGCATTGACCCAAATCATGTCAAGGATGTTGACTATGGGCATTCGCGTTTCGACCATGAGAGTTGCCATACCTCCCAAGGCAATGGAGAAGTGTTCGTGAGGAATAAAACGATCGACAGACGGGACAATGTAGCCCTGCGGCACACCCATGTAATGTTTGATGCAGCCTGATACACCATAGCGGAAATGGGTCTTTAGCACAGGCATGTTGATGACTTTGAGTCGGTTGGAATCAAATCCTGATTCATTAGTCCAGATTCCGTTCTTGAAGCTCACATAGAGACCTGAATCGGTCACGAATTTGGCGTAGGAAGGATAGATCTCTGTGTCACTGTCCCACACACTGCTTCTTACATATCCTTCATTGAAATCGCCTGAATCATAGTCTTCGACAGTAGAGGAACGATAGTCGTCCCAGAGGATAGTTGACACTGTATGACCTGGGAACATCTGAGCGACATCCTCCATTGCTTGACTGGTATTGAATGCATTTGACTCGGATCTATCCAGGCTCCCTAGATCCTGTCCATTGTCTGCAATTATTATCTCGCCAGTGAACCCTTCGGGATGGGATGTTATGATTTCTATGACCGCTTTTAATAGGTCAGTATTTGTGCCACCCCTGTAAGCCCATTGACCATTGACTTTGAGAAGAACTACATCATCAGCCTCTATAAGACCATCAGGAGTCGATGTAGTATTGTAGAAATACAACTCTTCACTTTCCATCATATCGAGGAGTGTGGAGATAGCAAGAGAAACATTACCTTCTGCTCCAGTGACATTCTGAACCAGGAAGATGTCTGATGCTTCTTCGCTTGTTGCAACATTCTCTTCCAAATCAATGGGGATCCAGTCATAGTCTACATTGTCTTGTGCTAGTGTGAAACCGAGTGCCTGCATTCCTGTGTCGCTAGTGACGAAAACAGAACCCACGAAAAGAACTGCAAGGATGCCTACCGGTTTTAATGGACTTAATGTTGAACGTATAGAGGCGAGGGAAGGAACTGACGCTAGAAATGCAATTTTAAAGACCTCAATATTGGTCAAAGCGGCCTGCTGACAAGGATAGTAGATCCTCGATGGTTTCTTACCAGTTCGGAAGAGGAACCAGATTGCACTTCCAATAGCCAAAAGACCAAGCACCCAGAGTCGTCTCTTTGATTTGCAAGATTTTGTGGATCCATTATGAGGCATTGATTTGCAACTCCACAGCGCGCCAGAAGTACAAAATGTAACTAATAATAATGATGCTCTCAGCACAAGATTGGACAGTCAGACATATTTAGTAGCTAACAAGAGCCCAGGGTAGATTAAATCAAATCAGAGGATGTATACAATGGAGATCAAGAAAATTGCAGTATTAGGTGCAGGTCTCATGGGAAATGGGATCGCCCATGTCTGTGCACAAGCTGGATATGACGTGATGATGCGTGACATTGACCAGAAGTTCATTGACAACGGGATGGCAACCATCAAGAAGAACCTTGAACGCAGCGTCAAGAAAGAGAGGATAAATCAGGATGAAATGGACGCTATTGTTGGCCGAATCACCGGTGTCCTTGACCTGAAGGAAGCTGTAAAGGATGCCGACCTTGTCATCGAAGCTATCCCAGAGATTGTTTCGCTCAAACTGGATACTTGGAAAGAGGTTGACAATTTGGCTCCTGAACACACAATCCTGGCATCAAACACCTCAAGCATCAGCATAACTCAGATGGCGGCTGTGACCAAAAGACCAGAGAAGTTCATAGGTATGCACTTCTTCAACCCAGTGCCAGTGATGGGTCTGGTTGAGATTATCAGAGGGCAAGCCACTGATGAAGAAACAGTTAAAGTCATTGTGGAAGTATCGAATAAAGTTGGAAAGGAAACTGTGCTGGTAAATGAGGCTCCAGGTTTTGCTGTGAATCGCATTCTTGTTCCAGCCTTGCTAGAGGCCGTGTTCGCAATTCAGGAAGGAGTGGCTACAGTGGAGGATATGGATACGTCGATTCGACTCGGATTGAATTGGCCAATGGGTCCTCTGACACTCCTAGATTTCGTGGGGCTTGATACAGCTCTACACATATCGGATTATTTCGTTGATGAGTTCAAAGACAGCAAGTATAGAGCACCTACGCTGCTGAGGAAGATGGTTCGTGCAGGTTGGCTTGGAAGAAAATCTGGTATGGGATTCTACGACTACTCAGGTGAGAAACCAAAACCAAACAGGTTCTGATTCTAATGTATGACTGGCCTAAACAGGTCAGGCATCCACATGTTTTCACACGAAGATAAATAGCGGTAGGGTATGAAGCCATGTTGTGGTCCTGTTGAAGTATGAAGAAAGTAAGTACATAGGTTTTGATGGTACGCGGATGTTCATGGCTGTCTATCGTCCTGATGATGACAAACCACGGGCACTCATGATCCTACTTCATGGACTTGGTAGTCACGCTGGAGATTTCGCAGAAATGGGAGAATTCCTAGCAGAGAGAGGAATTGCAGCATTCATTCCGGATCAACGGGGATTCGGACATTATTCCGGATTGAAAGGACATGTGATGAGTTTTGACGAATACATTGAAGACATTGAAAATCTTGTGATGCAGGTCAAGGACCGATATCTGAACAAGATAACCTACCTGTTTGGATCGTCAATGGGTGCGATCAACGCGATTCGATATGTTATCAGATATCCTAGGACAGTAGATGGTCTGTTGCTCCAATGTCCAGGTGTCAGTCATAAGCAACAAGTCAGAATTGGCTTACTCACAGCTGCGAGATTCCTATCAATCTTGAATGTGAAGCGATACTTCGAGCTGAACCCAGACTATTCTGAAATGAGTCGCAATCCAGAAGCAATAGAACGTCATGAAAAGGACCCACTGAGATTTGAGAGAGTAACAGCTCGGTTTAGCAGCGAAGTGCTCTCAGCCTCAAAGGACGCTTTTTACTCTGCTTCACGAATTATACTTCCAGTACTCATACAACAGTCTGGTGAGGACAAAGCTGTGAGTTCAGAGAAGAACAAGGAGTTCTTTGAGAACATAGCATCAGCTGACAAAACTTGGAAACTCTATGATGGACTCTATCATGAGATTCACGAGGAACCAGAGAGAGAACGTGTCCTTTCAGACCTCTATGATTGGGTCAATAAACGACTTCCTTCCTAGCATCCGCTTCATTCTGTTCCTTTCGATGATGACCGAAGATTATATGCGGCGGAATGAGCAGAGCCGGGATACAAGTAAGGAGAATCACAACCCAGTCGAGTGCATTAAGGGGCATAGTCTCAAACAGAGTCATTATTGGCGGGAAGTAAATCGTCAGTAGAGTGAGAGCAATAGAGAGCACAACAGCACCCATCAAGACCTTTGAGCCTCGGACCTCGGTCTTCCAGACTGGATGATATTCATCCCTGCAGTTCCATACGAACAACAGTTCGAAACAGACAACACTGGCAAAGACTGCTGTCCTACCATGAGCCAGAACATTTTGCCAGCTCCAGCTGGTGACCGGGGAAATGTCAGTTTGCCAATCAACAAGAGGTCCATTAATACCAGGAATCCATCCTCCATAAACCTGCAGGGACCACATGAACATGATTAGTGATGACAGGAATGCAATGAATCCAGCAATAATGATGAATGTCGCCATTCCACGGTCCATCATTTTAGCACCTGGTTTACGAGGTGGTCTGTCCATCACTCCTGTTTCAGGTGGGTCGACACCCAGCGCTAAAGCTGGGAATCCGTCAGTTGCTAGGTTAAGCCAGAGAATCTGTATAGCTGTGATTGGGAGTGGGAGTCCAAGCATGATTACTGTGAAGATGAGAAACACCTCATCGAAGTTCGCTGCAAGCAGAAATCGAACGAACTTTCTGATGTTCGAATAGATCTCTCTACCCTTCTCCACTGCTGACACAATCGTCGCAAAGTTATCATCCGTGAGTATGACGTCAGAGGCTTCCTTCGTGACATCTGCTCCCCTGATACCCATCGAGATACCTACATCAGCCGTTTTTATCGCAGGAGCATCGTTCACACCGTCACCAGTCATGGCCAGTACTTCGTTGTTAGCCCTAAGAGCAGTGACAATCTGGAGTTTGTGTTCTGGTGCAACACGAGCGAATACATTACATCGCATTACTGCTTCATTGTACTCTTCAGGAGAGAGATTGTCCAGGTCTGCGCCACTAAGCACCTCTCCCTCTGTGTCGATGAGACCAACATCAACAGCGACAGCTCGTGCGGTCAGCTGGTGGTCTCCAGTGATCATGATGGGGCGAATCCCAGCCATCCTGCAAATACGCATTGCATCGCGAACTTCGTCTCTTGGAGGATCAATCATTCCCACCAGACCCACAAAAATTAGATTCTTCTCAACTTGCTCAGGTTCCCAACCGGGTATTTCTCCATCAAGAGGACGATAGGCAAAAGCGAGAACTCTGAGTGCATTCTCTGCAAAACCTGCATTTATTTCAACAATGGATTCTCGCTCCTTATCCGAAAGTACCCGGACTTCTTTCCCTTCATAGATATGGGTACAGAGTGGCAAGAGCACCTCAGGAGCCCCCTTTGAACAAGCAGTCAATTCGCCCGATTTGTCCTGAACAATTGAAGTCATCCGTTTTCTTGCTGAATCAAACGAGATTTCTGTTACTTCGTGAAACTTGTCCAGAGTTGCATCATGCGACTTGCAGGCTTTCTCTGCAAGGACAAGTATAGCCCCCTCTGTCGGGTCCCCTACAACACTGAAGTCAGCTTTTCCAGAAACATCCGGTTGTAGGACTGAATTGCTACACAGCTGACCAATCTCAAGGAGTTTGTCAACATGAGGGTCTGTCAGTGGATCTAACGCCTCACTTGCACGCGTGAACCGACCAGCTCTATTGTAACCAACACCCCCAACCGAAACCGTCATTCCATTGACAAACATGGTTGTAGCGGTCATCTCATTTTTCGTAATTGTTCCAGTTTTATCTGAGCAGATTATTGTAGTTGAGCCAAGTGTTTCAACAGAAGGAAGTCTTCTCACAATGGCATTACGTTGGACCATTCGTTGAACACCAATTGCTAAGGTGATTGTGACGACTGCTGGAAGACCTTCAGGGATTGCTGAAACTGCTAAAGCAATTGCAGCTAAAAGGGCTTCCATTGTACTTGGGGCAGCGTTCTCTATAACTTCAGCGGCAAAAACGATTATACAGAGTGCGATAATGAGTAATCCCAATTTCTTACCGAGATCATCTAAGTCCAGTTGAAGCGGAGTCATGGCCTTCTCACTTTCTTGGACCAGTTCAGCAATTCGACCAAACTGAGTCTTCATTCCAGTGGAGGTCACTATAGCATTCCCTTTTCCTGCAGTGACAGTGGTTCCTTGGAAGATCATGTTCTTCATGTCACCAACAACAGGATTTGGAAGATGAATTGGATCAGTCATCTTACGAACAGCTATCGATTCGCCAGTAAGAGGAGATTCATCGACTGAGAACCCGACTGAATAGATAACTCGACCATCCGCAGCGATCCTATCCCCTGTTTCAAAACCAATGAGATCTCCAGGAACAATGTTCTTAGATTCAATAACGGTCCAGAGACCATCCCTCATTACTCTGGCTTTGGGAGCGGCCATGTCTTTGAGTGCTTCAAGAGCCTGCTCTGACTTGTACTCCTGAACAAAACCAAATATTGCATTAAAGATGACAATTGCGAAAATGACAATCGCATCAATGATGCCACTCTCTCCATGAATGGGATCTAGGGCTGCTGTCGCCAATGAGATACCAATGGCTATGATAAGTATGATGACCATTGGATCTGTGAATTCGCTGAGAAACATTCGTAATGGGCTAATTCCTCCTGTTTCTACAAGCTCATTGGGGCCGTATTTTGAAAGCCTGATTTCAGCCTCGGTGCTGGAGAGACCCTCCATAGATGACTCTAGCTGTGTCAAGACGTGCTCAGTGTCGTTACTATACCACTCACTCATTTTGAATGCTCCGAGTGCTAACAAAAGCCTACTCCGGAGAGTTGATTATTTCCAATTGGGACTGAATAAAAACCTGACGTCATAGGTATTTTCGTAGTTTCGAAAACGTTAAAGAGTGGTCGAATTAGAAAACCGCCGAGTCACATCCTAAGGTGAAGACATGACAGAAACGGAGAAGACGAAGTATAGTTTCAAGTGTTTGGAGAGCAAGTGCGATACAAAAACATGTCACATCAGGCCAAATATCAATGTCACACACGGAGATATCGCACGGTGGACAAAGCAGGGGTATCTCATGAATATTCTACCCGGTCTTATACTTAGGCTACCTCAGTCAGATCAGGACCTCATCAGTATAGAGATGTTGCGGAAGTCCCTTGAGAACGATTCTGAAACAACAGCTTGTATCTTCTACAACGAGAGTGCAAACGCATGCGAGATCAGATACTCTCGACCAATCTCATGTAGATCATTTCCTCTGGAATACAACGGAGAGAAATATGTCCTAAGTTCTAAGGACTGCCCAGGTGTCGGGCAAGGAGAGGTCAGTAAGGAGGCACTTCAAGAGGCTCGAGCACTGGCTGAGCAAGAATTCAATGAGAGAATAGAAACCATTTCATCACTACCTGTAGTCTATACAATCATAATGAATCAAATGCTGCGACAGTCAGCTGAAGCAATGCAGAACCTCTCTGAAGAAGACAGAAAGAAGATGGATGAGATTCTGGGACGTTCTTCAGAACAAGAAGAAACTTCAGATGACGAATCTACAGATCCATCTGAATGAGATCCCGAATTGTGAATGTGAGTAGCTCTGGACCATCCTCCCGTATACAGACTAGGTCTTCAATTCGGACTCCGAACTTACCTTCCAAGTAGACACCGGGTTCAACACTGTGACACATTCCAGACTTCAGAATCTCAGAACTTCCTCTGACCACGTAGGGAGATTCATGGACTTCAAGCCCAACTCCATGCCCAAGTCGATGAGTGAAGAAATCGCCATATCCTGCATCGTCGATGACACGTCGAGCTACACCATCGGCAGCTCCGCATGCCATGCCAGCTTTGATCTTATCCATGGCAGTTTCCAGAGCCTGTAATACTGTGGAATGGACAGCCTGAATCTCCTCAGTTGGATCACCGACCACTCCAACACGAGTCATGTCGGTATTATATCCGTCAATTGAACACCCACAGTCCATCAACACCACATCACCTTTCTTCAGCTCTCTTGATCCAGGGGATGCATGGGGAAGAGCGCTGTGCTCACCAAACTGGACTATAGCGAATGTAGCGACAGCTCCCTGTCGTCTAATTTCCTTCTGCACGATATCTTGTACATCAATCTCAGTCATTCCAAGCTGTGCTTCAGCAAATGCTTTCGATACCGCATCGTCAATGACAAGGCCAGCCTTCTTCATCAGCTCAATCTCGGTTTCCGACTTTGATATTCGCATCTTGTCAATCACTGGAGTAACAGATGCGGTGTCCTTGAACCCTCCCATCTCTCTCTCTAGCGACCAAAAAACACCAAGTGGTATTGATTCATCAAAGAGAACCACTTTGTTCCTACCGATTATCTCCACGACTTTTCTATACGGATTTTCATCCTCAGCCCAAGATGTGAATTCCTTTATCCAGGTGTGCGATTGATGATCAGACATCTCAAAAGCAGGTGAGATGATAATCGGATCTCCCTCCTTTCTGACAATGAGGGCGAGTAGACGTTCATGCATTTGATACGCGAAACCAACCAAGTATTGGAAGCTGGGTGAAGGAGTCAGAAATGCTACATCAGCACCTGAGCTCTCAATGTGTTTTTGAACACGAACCATTCTTTCCCTGTAAACAGATTCATCGAGCAATTCCAGCTCTCACAACCAACGGTTGTATACGATGCTTTGCAATTAACCATGACGGTTCTCACATTAGGGAAGAATTACAGTTAATAGGAGGTCCGAGAGCCGCTGTCAAAGAATGGTCGATACTGTGGAAGAAGTCAAGGGAGTGAAATATGAGCTGCAAAAGCTCCCTCCCAGTGCATATCTTGTAGGTGCATTGACTCAGTTTGCAGTGGGCCTTCATTCACCTTTCCTGTCTGCTTACCTGATTGATATGCAAGAGCACCTCTATGGAGCTCAAAACTTCATTGAGCAGGGAGCTTTTAGAAGTGTGGGCAATATAGGAAACACGTTGCTACAACCTCTATGGGGAGGTGCTTCAGACAGGGTTGGGCATACCAAGGCATTCGTGGCATTTGGAACGCTTACTGGACTACTAATTGTCTATATGTTCCTCTTCGCGTCCACACCAGTCGAGTTGATCTTTCTATATACTATTCAATCAGTATTGTTCAGTATCCAGATTCCTACATGGCTTTCACTCATTGGAGGATTGATGGACGAAGAAAACCGAGGAACTGAGCTTGGAAAATTAGGACTTGTGACGAATATTGCTTCCCTTTCAGCCACACTGATCTCTGGATTCATCGCAGTCTTGCCCAGTCTGGTTCTATTACTCCGCAATTTTCTTGGTGAAGTACTGATTCCAATCCAGACACCAGCTGAATTATGGCGAGAAGCATATTACGGTGCATTCTTTTTTACAGCTTCTGTGGGGATAGTTTCCTCAATACTTACAATAAGGATACAGGAGAAACCAAAGAAGGATGACGGTCCACGAAAATTCCCGCCAATGCTTCGTCTTCTCTCCCAACCTGGTGATTTTCGAAGGTTCTGTTTCGTGGCAGTCTTCTTCTCATTTGCTATGTCAATGGCGTGGCCATACTTCATTGTGGTCCAAAAAGTCTGGCTCAACAATTCAAATCTCGAGATCGCAATAGCTTCAGCAGTAATGACGTTGGCAATTGTACTGTTCACAGTCCCCTTTGGGAAACTGAGTGACCGCGTTGGGAGGCGACCGTTGATTCTTCTCGGAAGAGGTCTCCTGTTCCTAGTTCCACTCATGTACGCATTTGCCACTCATGTTTTCATGGTATACGCGGCAAACATTCTTGCAGGCTTTTGTGTTGCATCGGGGATGAACGCAATTACTGCTTACATATACGACATCTCCCCGGAAGAAGAGAGGGGTTCACATCTGGCAGTATTCAACACATTTACAGGGATAGTCTACCTCTTTGGTTCATTGCTAGCAGGGTTTTTCGGAGAGGTGATTAGATTGTCACTTGGGAGTGAGTATTTGTCAGTCTTCATAATGCTCATTGCCAGTGGTTGCTTGAGGTTCGTTGCTTCATTCTTCTATCTGCTCATCCGTGAGCCTCGAGAGTATTCTTCCACTCTTTGGCTAGAGTTGAGGGCACTCCGTCCAAGTAGGCGTCATGATGCAGACCTCGTCTAGAATAGACATACTTAAGGAGATGTACACAAAAAGTAGGCTCCGAACCAAAGAGAGGATTGTGTCAGTTGGAAAAGGGACCAAGTTTTGAAGAATCCTGGAAGATTGAAATCAGGAGAGGGATTCTTCAGTATGCGGTTCTTGCAATAGTGAAATTACATGAGGAAGGAATTCATGGATATGGAATAGCTCGAGAACTTGAAGAGAGAACAGATGGACTTCTTCAGGTCAAAGAGGGGACACTCTATCCAATCCTACATCGACTACGAAAAGAACGACTTCTGAATGTACACACAGAGAAATCCGACTCTGGACCCAGCCGCAAGGTCTACGTTCTTACTGGTGAGGGAGATCGTGTGTATCGACAGCTGACTGTCATTGTTGATGATATCTTTGAGAAGTTGGAGGCACTCAAATGAAAGATGAAGTTGATAAGATTATTAGAGGATATATCAAGAAGACAGGTAGTCTACTACCGGATGGTTTTGAAACTGAGGATCTGTTAGAGGATCTTAAGACTCATATTGAGCAATCGTATTCAGACAAGCTTTCAAAGAGATTGGGGGAAGATCCTAAACTGCTCATACGAGAAGTTCTTGATGAATTGGGAACACCGGAAGAAATTGCAGAGGAGTACGGGAAGGAGCAGATGCAGGAACCAGATGAAAAGAAAAAGACTGACAAATGGGTTCGCTATGCAATGAGATTGACAGCAACCATTCTAGTGGTCGTTCTTGCATCTTGGGCAGCTTCAACCCTCACTGAGGGAGTTATAGACTTCAATCTAGCAGTCATCACCCTTCTTGCATTGGCTGTTCTTGAATTCTATGTAAGGGCACAACAAACGAAGGATGCATAAATAATGAAGACAGTCTACTTCGAAAAGGCGTCTCGCGAACATACATCAGAAGTACTTTCTCTGGTTAGGGAGTATCTAAATAACAATCCAGATGTTGGGGATGTTGTCGTTGCAACGACTGAAGGATCTACAGGAATAGTGGCCGCCAAGGAATTTTCAGATATGAATGTAGTCGTTGTTTCACACCAGTCAGGATTTGCTAGGGAAAATGAGAATGAGCTTAGTGAAAAGAATCGTGCAGAGATTGTGAAGACTGGTGCGAAAGTGCTGACTGCAACTCACGCTTTTGCAGGTGTTGCAAGGAGCTTTCGAAAAGAGCTTGGAACGTGGATGCCAACAGAGATTGCAGCTGTTGCTTTGAAGACATTCGGTCAAGGGACAAAAGTATGTGCAGAGATAGCCATGATGGCTGCAGATGCTGGTCTTATCTCAGTTGATAAGAACGTTGTATGTATTGGAGGTACTGGTCGAGGTGCAGACACTGCCTGGGTGGTCCGCCCTGCAAACTCTCATGCATTTCCAAAACTTCGGATGAGAGCATGTATCTGCAAACCATTCGAGTTCTAGTCAAAGACTTCATCGAATTTCTTCAAAAATTCTTTCTGTTCTTTGTTGAGCTTCCGTGGAATTTTGATGTTCACTCGTACCAATTGATCACCACTCCGGCCATCTTCTGTGTGAACACCCTTACCCTTCATACGGAACAGAGTTCCGCTTTCAGTCCCACTCTTCACCTTAACCTTACTATTTCCCCACATTGTGGGTACCTCAACCTCGCCACCCAGAACAGCAATTGAGAATGGGACATCTGTTTCCATATACACATGTAAACCTCTTCTAACAAAGAATTCATGGGGTTTGACTGAAAACATCAAGATGAGGTCTCCATGTGGACCACCCCTCTCACCAGCATTCCCTCCACCCTGAATCCGGATTCCCTGTCCGTCTTCGACTCCAGGAGGTATTGGAACCTTTGTTTCCTTTCTTTCGTCAACAATTCCTGACCCACGACACTCAGGACACGGGGTATCAATTGACTCACCAAGTCCTCTACATGTTGGACAGGTTTGGGCAACACTCATGAACCCACCCATCGATCTGACCACTTGTCCTTGCCCTCCACAAGTTCTGCAGCGAACTGGTTGTGTACCTGGTTTCGCACCGCTTCCATTGCAGTTGGAACACTGGACCTTCCTTCGAAAAGCAATCTCTTTCTCAGTACCAGAGAACGCCTCCTCAAAGGTCAGATTGATGGTCATACGCAGAGTCTGGCCAGAAGGAGGCCCAGCTCGACCTCTCTGACCAAAACCTCCAAACCCTCCAAATCCTCTGAAGATAGAACTGAATATGTCTCCGAACCCATCCATGTTTATACCCTGAAAATCTGCAGTCCCATAGCGATCGTAATTGGCTCTTTTTTCAGGATCGCCAAGGACATCATAAGCCTCATTCACTCTTTTTAGTTTCTCTTGGGCGCTTGGATCGGGATTACGATCTGGGTGATACTCCTTTGCCAATCTTCGATAAGCCTTCTTAATATCGTCCTGCGTAGCGCTGCGACCTACACCGAGTAGTTCATAGTAGTCGTCTTCAGCCACAGAGTATCACCCATCGTTGATTATTCTAGATCTTCGAAATCTACGTCAACGACATCTTCTTCGTCTTCTCCAGAAGATGCTGAAGTTTGACCGGTAGGACCAGCTCCCATCTGACTAGTATCAAAACCAGCTGCACCGGGTCCAGCTGTCCCAGGTCCAGCCGCACCATAGACCTTCTCTGAAATCTTGTATATGATTTGCTGAAGTTCTTCTGTACCAGATTTCATCTTCTCATAGTCTTCATTCTCTACGGCCTTGGTCAGTTCTTGGGCCTTCGAGGTGAATTCGGTCCTCAGATCAGCTGGCACTTTGTCACCAAGATCCTTCAGTAGTTTCTCACCTTGATGGATCATTTGGTCAGCCATATTTTTAGTTTCTACTTGGTCTTTCCACTTTGCATCCTCTTCAGCATATTTTTCTGCATCTTTGACCATTCTATTTATGTCATCGTCAGAGAGATTCGTACTTGCAGTAATTGTGATTGATTGTTCATTACCAGTGGCTAGATCCTTGGCTTTTACATTGACAATGCCATTTGCATCGATATCGAATGTGACCTCAATCTGTGGTGTACCCCTCGGTGCGGGAGGAATTCCGATGAGCTGAAACTTCCCCAGCGTCATATTCTGGGAGGCCATTGGCCGTTCTCCCTGAACAACATGAATATCAACAGCTGTCTGACCATCAGCAGCAGTTGAGAAAATCTTGCTCTTTCTGGTCGGGACTGTTGTATTCCTTTCAATCAGTGGAGTTGATACTCCACCTAAAGTTTCAATACCAAGTGTCAGAGGTGTGACATCTAGAAGCAGGATGTCCTTCACATCTCCAGAAAGTACACCAGCCTGAGCTGCAGCTCCAAGTGCAACACATTCATCTGGATTGATGCTCTTGTCTCCCTCTTTTCCGAACAGGTCACGAATGATTTGTTGGATCATTGGCATCCGAGTAGCCCCTCCAACGAGCAGGATCTTGTTAATCTGCTCAGGTTCCAACTTGGCATCACTCAATGCCTGTCGAATAGGTCCGACTGTTGCATCAACCAGATCATCAGTCATCTTTTCAAATGTCGAACGGTTCAGGTCGATGTTGAGATGCTTTGGACCACTCTGGTCAGCTGTGACATAGGGCAGGTTAATGTTTGTCTGCATGACTGTGGAGAGCTCGATCTTTGCCTGTTCTGCAGCATCTCGAACTCGTTGCATAGCAGAAAGGTCCGTTTTCAAATCCACTCCAGTTTGATTCTTAAACTCCTCAACCATCCAGTCAATGACTCGGTTGTCCCAATCGTCACCGCCGAGCTGTGTGTTTCCACTCGTTGAGAGGACTTCATAAACGGTCTCATTATCGACTGCCCCAATGTCTAAGATAGATACATCAAAAGTCCCTCCACCCAAGTCATATACCAGAACTTTCACTTCCTTGCCCTTGTCCAATCCATACGCAAGTGCGGAGGCGGTGGGTTCGTTCACAATTCGTTCAACTTCAAATCCAGCTATTCTTCCAGCATCACGGGTAGCTTGCCTCTGACTGTCATTGAAGTAAGCGGGTACTGTAATAACCGCCTTTTCAATAGATTCACCCAAGAATGCTTCTGCATCCTTCTTCATCTTTGTCAGGATCATTGCAGAGATCTCCTGAGGCGTGTATTCTTTTTCACCTATCTTGACCTTGTAGTCCTGCCCCATCTTTCTCTTAATTGATCGGACTGTACGCTCAGGCATCGATACTGCTTGACGTTTTGCAAGCTCACCCACGACTATCTCACCCTTCGGTGTGATTCCAACGACTGAAGGAGTCAGACGCTTCCCTTCAGCGTTTGTAATAATGGTGGGTTTCCCGCCTTCCATATAGGCGATACCGCTGTTTGTTGTACCCAAATCAATTCCAACTATCTTACTTGTCATCGTTAATCACCATTGGTTTCCGAATTGTTATCATCGTCATCACTACTCTTTTCGACAGGGACTTCTATTCGGTTCACACAGACCATTGCAGGTCGCAGAACTTTCTCTTTGAGCATGTAGCCCCTCTGATACTCTTCAAGAATTAATCCGTCAGGCTTGTCCGGGTCGTTTGTCTTTTGAACCGCATGTTGATAGTAGGGATCAAATTGTTGACCTAGCGACTCGATTGGACGCACACCTTCTTTGGAAAGAATTGTATCTAGTTGTTTTTGAATCGCCGCAACTCCAGCTTTGGCTTCATTTGGATCCTTCTTGAAGTCCACTTGGAGTGCACGATGAATGTTATCATAAACATCCAAAACCTTCAGGATGATGTCCTCACTTGCGAATTGTGCAGCTTCTGAGAATCTGTACTCCATCCGTTTTCTATAGTTATCAAACTCAGCCTGCAATCGTTGAAGTCTATCAAACAAGTCCTTGGACTTCTCGCTCTCATCTTTGACCTGTTCAAGGAGAGGGTCTTCAGGTACTATCTCGAAGACTTCCTCAGGTTCATTGAGACCTTCATCTGACAGGTCTAACTCGAAATCCTGATCTTTTTCGCCTTCATCGTGCATTTCAAGTCCACGCTGCCTAATCGTAGTAGACACTGACTGACAATCTGTACAGAAAGGGGTCGTATATTGGGTTGCTGATTAATCCACAGCTGCCCTCGGTGACTCGGGCCAATCCTTTGTTAAACAAATAAAACCTTTTCGACATAGGTCCTTTTGAAGACCGAAAACAAAATCAAGGGCAATGAAGGTGTTGAGTTGAAATGTCGAACAAGGATGAGATTGAAAGAGCCAGAAAATTGGTTGCCAGGAGTAACAAGATTATAGCTCTTACAGGAGCGGGAATTAGTGTTGATTCCGGGATTCCAGATTTCCGATCCGAAGGAGGTCTCTGGCAGCGCTACGATCCCCACGAGTATGCAACAATAGAGAGCTTCAACAAGAATCCAACTAAATTTTGGACCATGGGTCGAGAGTTGGCTGAAACAATTCTTCAGGCAAAACCAAACAGTGCTCACAATGGACTCACAAAACTTGAAACTGCTAAGAAGCTTATTGGCATCATCACCCAGAACATCGATAACCTACATCAGACAGCAGGTAGTAAGAGGATAGTTGAGTTACGTGGGAACTACCTCCGTGCTCACTGTACTCAGTGTGGGAAGGAATATGTTGGAGAAGAAGTACATCAACGTGTAGTCAATGGAGAGATACCACCAAAGTGTGACGCATGTCATGGAATCTTGAAATCCGAGGCAGTACTTTTTGGAGAACCTCTACCTGAAAAGGCGATGGAAGAAGCAATTGCCCTTTGCCGCGAAGCTGACCTCATGTTGGTAATCGGTTCCAGTCTGACGATCTATCCAGCTGCATTTCTTCCTCAATTGGCAAAGAATGCGGGAGCCAAGATTATTCTCATTAATCTTGAAGGGATAAACAGAAACAATGTTGCAGACATAGTCATCAAGGGTCGTGCTACCGAGGTTATTCCTAAAATAGTGGATTAAGTGACAAGGGGAAAGGCAAACCAGGAATAGACAGCCAGCCCTCCTGGAATGAGAATGACTGATATCAATATTGTGATGACTCCCAACAGGTACAAATTGTTATCCATCATCCATAGACCAAGATAGGAGAAGGAGTAAGATACAACACAGGCTGTGAAACCCAAGACAATCACAGGTGCAAGAGGGAATGCTATGGAGAGGAATCCTCCTGCCTGGGTCCAAAGAAGCCCAATGTTTAGGACCACAAAGAATCCTCTAACAGCTAAATATACAATGATGGATATGAAGATTCCAATCTGTGAGAATGTCAAGCGTGCTGATAGACTCATATCTAATTCGTCAGATTTTAGGTGTGAGGGGCTTTTTACGCTTTCTGAGCTGACTACTGCAAATGTCTTAAGTAGGTTGTACTCCGGGGGGAATCGTGAAGGACATCACCTGGACACTCTCCAGCATTGGTCAGCTATCCATTTTACTTGAGGCAAGTTCGCCAAAACCAGGGAATGTAAACAGACAGATGGGATTCTCAGACACAGACTATCGACACTTTCTCGCTAGTGCCTCACTCATGGCGAGGAGCTTGCATCTCAGTGCAGAAAGAGGAATCGCGTTAGTGAAAGGAGAGATTCAGCCTTCTGAAGTCTGTCTGGGTGAATTGATCCTCCAGAGTGCCCAGGACACCTTCACTGGGATAAACAAACGCAATACAATTCTTGGGACAATTCTACTATATGTTCCTCTCGTGGTTGCATGTGCAGCAGCAATCAAACAGGATGGCTCATTTACGAGCCAACGAGTTGCTGAGTGGTTGAAAGTAATTGTTCAGAACACCACAGTGGAAGACACTATCAATCTGTATAGAGCATTTCATCTGGCAAGGTCAACGAGTCCAAGGCATAACGAATCGACTAGTTGGACAGATGCGCACAGTCGGTATGACATTGACAACGAGAATATCTTCGAGAATATCAAGAGTGACTCACTGACACTCCAAGCACTCTTCGAGATGTCCTCGGAAGTGGATGAGATAAGCAATGAATGGGCACATCAGTTCAGTCTAACATTGACGAAGGTCTTCCCCTACCTTGATAGCGTCACTGAGAACCTTGAAGACTTGGAGGAAGGAATTGTCCAAACCTTCATCTGGCTTTTGTCACTGAGGCCTGATGGCCTCATAACCAAAAAGGCTGGCGAACAACGTGCAGAGGAGGTCAGGGCACTCGCTGAGAAGATTATGAGTGCGTGGAATCATTCATCTGGCCCTGTGGAAGTGATGTTCCAATTGGATATTGAACTTCGAAGAGAAGGGAATCTTTTGAATCCTGGAACAACCGCTGATCTCGTGTCAACAGCCATTCTTTGTAAGCTAGTGGCTCTAGAGTTTCCGTAGTTCAACCAATTATCCCACTGTAGACAATGATTGCCAGTATAAAGAGAAGGGCTGCTGAAGGAACAAGCATCACCTTTCCTTCTTTTCGCTTCACGAGCCGGACCTCCTTATTGGGACCCAGATAATACCCGAGAAGTAATAACACACCTAGAACAACCATGAACAGAGCAAGTCCTTCGTGCGCCATCTTCCTTCTCTTAGAATTGAAAATTAATCTTGTTATTAACATAATCCTCTTGCACTATAAGCATCATCAAAAATAGGAGGAGGCGCTCAGAACCACACAGTGGCTACGAGCTTGGGTGACACCTGTGGATTATACGAGAACCTGTCTGAAGACGTGTTCGAATTTTACACGAAGCTCCTTCGCACGTTCCATATCAGCAGCGTATAGTGGTTGTCGCATATCAGTGAGATTAGGAATTTTCTTGCACAACTTTTGACCCATTAGTTTCCGCAGAGCGAAGCTGACAGTTCGAGGTGCTAGGTCCACTCTACTGCTGATTGCTTTGGGCGTCATTGGACCTTCAGAAGTTAAGCGGTCCAGAACGATTATTGCACTACGCGGTAGTTCTATGGACATGTTGTTCTCTACCATCCCATAAATGGTCGGGTCTTTCTGTTCCCGTTTTTTAATACTCTTATTCCAATATAAGAGATAAGGTCACAGCAGTTCAATACATTTTCGAGTATTTACTTAAAAATGAGGAGCATTTAACGATTGAACGAACTCGAAGGTTGACGCGCAGAAGGATCGAAGAATGATGACTGCCCTTTGTTGAAAAGCATCCGAAGCTCCCTAACCTTATCCATATTGACATGGTAGATTGGTTGACGCATGTCAGCAAAGTTTGGAGTCTTCGTAATGATCTGCTCTCTGACAAGAGTCCTGAGCGCAAAGGAAATGGTTCGAGGTGCTAGATCGACTTTTTCAATCAGGGTCTTTGGAGTCATTGGCCCCTCAGAGGTGAGACTGTTAAGTATTATCAATGCACTGTTTGGCAGTTCAATCGTCATCCTAGCACACAATCCGCATACCGAATATCATTTCTTCAATATAAGGTGTGGTTTCAAAGCATAAATAACTCTGGACATGGATTCAAGATGATTATGGCCAACCGAGTATTCGTCACAAGGAAAATCCCAGAAGAGGGACTTGATTTAATCTCAAAGATGTATGAGGTTGATGTGTGGACAAATGAAATTCCTCCGACGACTGATGAAATCGCTTCACGTGCATCAGACTGTGTAGGGGTCATTTCATTGCTTTCAGACAGAATTGATACTGATCTTCTGGCCAGACTACCAAACCTAAAGGTCATAGCACAATATGCGGTTGGATATGATAACATCAATGTCAAGGAAGCCACACAACGTGGGATTGTTGTTACAAACACTCCTGGTGTACTCACGGAAACAACTGCAGATTTGACTTGGGCATTGATTATGGCCGCCTCACGTAGACTAGTGGAGGCTGACAAATTTGTGAGAGAAAAGAAGTGGGATGTTGCTTGGGGACCTCAATTCCTCCTTGGATCTGATGTTTATGGTGCGACATTAGGCATTATAGGACTCGGGAGAATTGGTGAGGCAGTTGCACGACGTGCTTTGGGTTTCAACATGAGAATCCTTTACTTCTCTAGGAAGAGGAACGAAGGTCTCGAGAGCGAGTTAGGAGCAATGTATGTAGATCTCCAGACCCTTCTTAGAGAATCAAACATCGTAACACTTCATGTTCCTCTAACAACTGAAACGACACACCTGATAGGAGAGGAAGAGTTTAAGCTCATGAAGGAAGATTCTGTCCTAGTGAATACATCGAGAGGGAACGTGGTGGATGAGGATGCCCTCTACGATGCACTCAGTACTGGCAAGATTGGAAGTGCTGGACTTGACGTGTTTAGAGAGGAACCAATTCCAAAGGATAGTCCACTGCTCAGATTGGACAACGTTGTCATTTTACCGCATATTGGTAGTGCAAGTATCAGGACTCGAGTAACAATGTCACGGATGTGCGCAGAGAACCTAATTGCCGCATTGGAGGGGGACCGACCGCCCAACATCATTAATCCGGGGGTATTATGATTGAACAGAGAATGTATTGATAGAATAATTTCAAGACAGTCGATAAGAAAATTCACACGTGAACCAATTCCTAAATCCACAATCGATGACATTGCAAACATAGGGAGGACAGCTCCTAGTGGAGGAAACCGTCAGCCTTGGAGACTTGTCATTGTGACGAGAAACGACCTGAAGAACCAACTGGCTACTGCAGCACTAAATCAGAAGTTTATTGCTGCTGCACCGGTTGTGTATGTAATATGCGCTGTTCCAGAGGAATCTGCTGAGAGATATGGAAAGAGAGGACGCAAGCTTTACACTCTTCAAGACACAGCTGCAATGACATTGAACATTCTCTATGGTGCGCATCTTCATGGCTATGGTGCATGTTGGGTTGGAGCCTTTGAAGAGGAGGAAGTTACGCAGGTCCTCAATATCCCCTCAGACATGCGTCCTGTAGCAATGGTTCCAGTGGGTAGAATCGACGGAAATCTCCCAACTTTAAGGGGTCGTAAAAGCCTCTCCGAAATCGTCGTGAGGGAACGGTTCGAATAAGTCAAAGATTCATTCCAGATTATGCTTCACATTATAAAACGCGGAATAAAGGTGCCCAGATTGCACTAGAGTTCCTATATTTCAAAAATAGGAAGGGATGGAGGCCGAAGCCTCCATTTTCCGTTAAACTATAGCAACAACTCTATTGCTCTACCGCTTCCTGATTAGGAAGAGTATGAGTAGAATCACTACTCCGACGCCAATACCGCCAAGGAGTCCGATCAACAGTGGATCGATTCCTACAGTTGTTGGTCCAGTCGGTGTTGTAGTGGTAACAGGTGGAGTCGTTGTTGTGGTCGGTGTCGGTGGCAGGACATTTCCAGCCTCGAACGTGCCGCTCATATCGTCAGCAAACAAACCAGGCCAGTAGGACAATGGTGGAGCAATGGCTCCATCCACACCTGCTGGATAGGTATGGTCGTTGTCATAGACACGAACCATGTAGATGTAGTCTTCAATGAGCCAGCCATCCGAGTCCCAGACAAAGAACGTTTCCGTTATGTTCTGTATGACCAGCTGGAACGTATTACCTCCGTCAGAACTCACCCACACGCTGAAGTACAACGTGTCAGCAGCGTTGCCATCGTCAGCCGTCCATGTGAAGTTGAAGGTATCACCACCCAAATCAATCGCGTCATTGACGGTGATTGTTGGAGTGTAGAAGTTTTCAAACCTCAACATGCCGACCTCCAATGTCCAAGCGACATCGGTGTCAGTCCAGATATACAGGAACACAGTGAAATTGACGTTCCTCTCGAACTGGTAGGTGTCGTATGTGGTGTATGCTGTATCAGCGACTTCGTTGTTGATGTCGATTGACACTCTGGAGTCGACTGTCAGTGAATATGGAGCTCCTGCGCCAGGATAGGCCCAGTCCCAACAGAACACTCTGATAGCGATGCTACCTGAGGCAGGTGCGGTGAACACACCAGACTCAACTGCACCACCACCACCGTTGTCAACTGACAGTAATGCACCACTTGTTAACTCAGTTGCGTAGTCCACGAGACCATCTGCATTAAGGTCATCCCACATGTAGACATCAAATGATGGGTCTGCACCATTTTGAGCGTCGAGTGTGACAGTTGTGATGTCATCAATAGCAACGCCGTTTACGGTTTCCCAAACATAGAGATCAGTAGCACTAAGTGGGATGGGCCATGCATCTGTACCCTGTGGGTCAGCGTAGGTACCAGTGTCGACCTCATACAGACCGCTCAGGAATGACACTCGTGAGGCTGCGATTGAGGAGTACTCAGGCAAGCCTGCTACGGGTGCAATATCCCATGTGCTGTTTAGCACGATATGATCTCCCGTCAGGATCTGACCACCAGAGATGGCAGTCGGAGTCGGGTTATCAATAGCAGTCCATGTGAAGGAATCAACTGCATCAGCTAGAGCAGTTGGTCCATACAACTGGAACTCAATTCGGATGTCTTCGGGTACATCTGCACCATCAAACACGTGAATATTGTACTCGAACCAGTAGGTTCCATTGATCAGATGTCCAGGATCCCAGATAATGGTGTTTTTCAGGGGTTCAGTTGGATTCGGATCGAATGGACGACCACCGTCATCAGTAGTTGGCATTCCAGTGGTTGAACCAGTCTCTGTTCTCAGAGCAAAGTCTACGACTGTACCTGGGTTCTGCCACGAAGCCCTCATGACGAGGACTGATGCGTTCAGTGCTTTGACGTATGGAATGTTGACGTGGAATGTTGTGAAACCACCGCCATCCTGAGTACTGGTTGTACCAGGAGTGAAGCAGGTTACCGCAGTGTTCGTATCGTATGGAGTTGTCTCAGGATCAGTAGCGCCATCGACGAGGACCATTACCTCACCTTCGGCACCGGTCATATCAAACTCGACAGTGTATGAGTATGGAATCTCGTGAGTCCATGCTCCATCAGCGAATGTGATTGAACCCTGGTGTACTCCATATTCCGCATTGACAGGAACAGTCAGTGTTGCATTGATCACACCTGCAGAAAAGTCTGCAAGGTTGATTTCAGATGTTGTCGACTTCTGCCAGACTTGGATTGTCACATCAACAGTGACACCAGTTGCACCAAACAGCACAAGTGTTGGACTACCAGTGAAGTAGGTTCCCATTGTTAGTGGACTAGCAACCCTCATGGTTCGAAGGTTGGGTCTATCACTTCTCTGGACATAAATGAGAGTGTCTCCGTGAGTTCCATTCCACCAGTTCAGTTCAGGACCAGTCTGTAGATCCACGTAGTCGTCAGTCCAGTCGAACAGACGTGCAGATCCGACTGATTCGGAGGCATCATATGCAATCTGAATTGTTACATATTCTGCAAGATCGAAACCAGTCTGTTGTGGACCAGTCATGTTGTTGTATAGGTTGAAGAAACCATTTGTCGTTGCATTGTTCAACGTGTCGTTGTAGGTGTAACCTGTCAACGAGAACGTGAACTTGTCAGCCTCGGTGTAGTACCATGGCTGAGGTGCGGCACTGAAGGAGCCAAGAGTAGCACCAGTACCTGCAAAGTCCTCAATGTTCATTGTGACTTCCTTGACTTCTCCACGAGTCACAGTACCATAGAAGAGACTGCTTGATTCAAGACCGCCCGGTGTGAGCAGTGTTGGATCATGACCGTAGTAGATGTCGTCGAATGGTGCCCAATCAGCAACCCAGTATGCCCATGAGTCGGCAATCTGGTCGCCATAGTTCTCGAAGCTTTCTGTTTCGAAGATGTATTCTCCGGTAGCACTAGCCGCGACAGCTGCACAGGCTGCTTCAGCGTTGACAAAGCCATGACCTTGTACTAGTGGGTCGTAACCCATGTCTGTAGCAGTGGACAGAAGTATGTCTTTTGTCCTCTGTGGATCAAAGTTGTTGCCTGCGTCCATGATGAGAGCAGCAACACCTGCAGCAATGGGACAAGACAAGCTTGTTCCAGACCACCATAGGTATGTGTCACCAGCTTCAAGCCAATCATTCTCAGAGGGTTCTGGACTGTATCCGAACATACCAGGAGCCATTACATCTGGCTTGACGAAGCCAGCGTAAGCAGGTCCTGTAGCCGTGAAGAGTGCTTGCTGATGATGTGGCTGATACGGGCCGTAAGAGTCTACATACAATTGGTTGGACATTGTTGCACCGACTGAAACTACTGAGTAGGTTCCACCAGGTGTACCCATTGAGCCATAGTCAATGCCTTCATTTCCAGCCGAGAAGAACATGAGTACTCCAGGATAGCCAGTTGCCAATACATCAGGTATTGATGCAAGGTCATAGACCATTGAGTAGATTCTCAGTTGTAGATACATACCACCTGGACCCCAACCCCAAGAGTTGGAAACCATGTGTGCTCTGTGGAATGGACCATCTCCAATGTACTCCCAATAGCCAGAGGTCTCATTCAGTGTGAAGCCCATACACCACACTTGTGATCCAAGGTCTCCAGCTGATGTGATTCCTTTAGATGCGATTATCTTCGCACCCGGAGCTATACCCTTCAGGTAATAGAGAGTACCATTTTCATAGACGTCATGACCGAAAGTACCGGCAGATGCAATTGCTGCAGCAGTCCAGTGACCGTGGTCAGTGTCGGTTGTGAACATTGCGTTCCAGACCATACCATCATCGGTGATACCGAAGAAGAGGCCAGGATCTTCAGCCAAGTAACCGTCACCGTCGTATGCCCAGCTCAGTGAACCAAGGGATACATCGATTTCAGGATCTGCATCTACATTAGCCATCAGGATGTTGTTGTCCTTATTGAAGATGTAGCCATCGTTATAGTCATCGACGAAGCTCCAGTCCATCATTCCAGTGATCAGGTTTCTGTCAGCAGTTGTGTTAAGATCGATCTCCCAAGCCGCATAGGATGCAGAAACTTGTGAGCGGATAGCCCAATTCCACATTCTGGTCCATGCGAGTGTACCGTTCCAGTCAATGACTAGATCTCCATCATAGATCATTGAAGGAGCGAATACCTTGGCATATCCATCGATCTTCTGCTGGAATGCCCAACCAAATGTGTAGTTGGTTCCAGGAGCAGGAGCAGGAATTTCCCAGTCCTTCCACATCTCATGGTAGACGAACTCGGAAACGTTGTTTCCACCCCAAGCCCATTCATAGAGACCGATGAACCCGATGTTGTTACCGTATGGATATCCGTCACCATATGGAGGTGCAAGACCCATGAGGCTCCTGTGACTGCCTTCGTTGTTACAGACTGGATCCCAACCAGTTGTATTTAGGTAGTATTTTCCACCCATCTCATAGGTTAGTAGATGACCTGCTTCAAGCCATGCAGTTGCATTGTTATCGGGAACAACTGTATAGTTTGCGATTACCATCTCTGTTAAGCCCATGCTTGATGGATCGTAAGACATCGGATAACTACCATTATAGTATTCTGCGTTCCTCATGTCTTCTTGGCTGAAGTCGACACCAGAGTCGACTACACCCGCGATAACACCAGTTCCATCATAACCAGAAGCAATAGTTCCAGTAGCACCTACGAGATCTCTAATGTAGAACATATCTGGCTGAGTTATTTCAGCCAAGTTCATACTTGGTTCAGGTTCTAGGAAATAGTCCGCCTGGATGTACTGAATGTCATCCATAGCGACAAGCTGTTTCATTGCTGCTATTGAACTAACAGAAATTGATGCGACCTTCACAAGTTTGAAGTCCACCTTCCACATGACATTTGCTACACTATCGAGTGCAGCATCATCGAAAGATGGTGGAAGATACACCAACAGCTTTGTGGAACCATCTCTAGTGGTGTCCACACTAGAATCCAATATACCTGTTTCAATATAGGATGTGATTACTGGATCTACTTTCTCCAACACCGGTTCGTCTAAAATGCGCTGAGCCCATTTCTCGACGAAATCCTGTTCATAATTTGTTGGAGCTGCTACCTGGGAATTAACGGAGGCGAATGGTGTGATTGGTACAAACAGCGCGCTTGTAATGAACACACCAATTAAGAGCATAACCGCAGTTTTTCTCAGGTTATTCATTTTTCGTTTTTCTCCTCACATTTTCAATGGAGAACAACAAGTCTAGAGAGCTTCAATCCGCATTGATGGCATCTACTAGACGCATAAAAACCTCCAAAAACTGACCAAGTGTTGATCAGTTGTGTCTCCTCTAAGCGTTCTCCACGGGTTGTGATTAACAATCGCGAGAGAAGCTGTCTCTATTAAGGATTGTGCAAGAAATGTACTAGAACAGACCGTTCATTTTCCTTCGTAACCCGATATGCAGGACTGGACACTTCAGAAGGAGTAAAAAGGTTCTCATAACCGTTTTTTCCGCTCAAATAGAGATATATCTCCTCAAAAGCGCTCTATGTGTACCCAAATACACCACATGCTTGATTATTTATCAAATTGATGGAAATCTCAACTGTTTTTGAAAGTTTGATATGAGGAGCTTATGAGATTCAGATATTCTATGGCTCACGAACTGTCTTCTTTATTGTATCAACGATCTCATTCACCATGATGATGGCACCAATCATCTCGATCTTAGGTTCCTCACCATGAGTGTCACCCACCTCTCTTGATACTCTAGTCATTGATCGTCCCAGACTCTCAATCAGCGTGACGAGTGCTTTCTTAGCTCCCTCATCCTTGCTACTTGATTCAACCTGTGAAATCAACTCAACAAGATCAGATATCACACTGTCAGAAACTTCTGTGGCGGCCTCGGCTCTTCTTCCAAGATCCTCCCAGCGTGTCTGGGCTTCCTTCAACTTACTGGACAGCTCAGGGACAATACCATGGTCTGCTGCTGAAGGTGGTATTCCTGCTGCTGCAATGCGAAGGTCTGAAATCTCAGACTCCAGTGATGCAATGAGATGGTCCTTCATCTTCAACTGCTCAGCCATCCCTTCATCTGTGGCAGCCACAGGTGCACCCTTTGATTTCAACTGCTCTTCCATAAGAGCAATCGATTTCTCACGTTCAGCGACTTCAGCCTTGATAGTATCGAGCTCGCTTGACAAGGAGGTCAGTCTATCTTCTTTCTCTGTAACAAACTCATTGAGCCGTTTATTTTCAACCTCTAGTTTCTTGATGTCGCCCTTTACAGTCTTCGACTCCTGTTGCGCTTCCTTGAGCTCTTCCTTGAGCCTGGTCAAGTCTGGATCGGGTGGAGAAATGACGAAGTATGCCATGAGGCTTAAAATCGCAGTGAATGCAATGACATACACAAGAGAGTAGAGAATTGACCCGAAGAAGAAATCGGTCAGTAGTTGTAGTCCGTTAATGAATGTAGTCCATGATCCAAAACCAAGCATACCACCCAGGCTGGCATAGATGACCGCTATGACTGCAATAGCAAAACTTAGAGTACCTATGAGTATCATCAGATTTCGCTTCATGCTCGTCCGGACGAGGTGTCTTTGATAGAAAAGTAGCAAAACTCCAAGTGTGATCATCGGGAGCACATAAGGTAGAGAGGCAACAATGTCATCCATAGGGAGTTCGAAAGTTACCAGCATCTCAAGCTGGGCTGGTGTGATGGGACTTGTCATGTGGAATCCTCCTTGTGACGCAAAAACCAATGACAACTTGAAGGATAAAACTATTCTCTGTGTGTAACAAGAAAGAGAATGAGGACTGTCCGAAACAAATCAGGCGGACAGTTTCCTACTGTCTTTACTACTCTCTCCACATTGCGGCTTTCTCAGCCTCGTGATCTGTCACGATGATGTCCAACGCCTTGACAAGTCGCGCAGCTTCTTCTATCGAGAGAAGGAAGGATCCTTTGATGTCGCGATCTTCACCAATTGAGAGTCGAACCTTACCATCGTTTACCCAACCTTCCTCTGCCTTTTCAGGAAGCTTGAATTGGAGCTCTAACCAGGTCCTTCTGGTTTCTTTAGACTCGCGATCTTCGAAGAAGTGTTTCAACTGAAGGCGTCGCTCGTAAGCGTATTTGGCACCCATTTTCTTAATTCACTCCGTTCTTGGGCAGACTATATGTCCTGCCCTCACCATACTATCATCGCGAACCGATTTACGCCCGTCTCTCGGAGTTTCCGAGCTAGATGGCTCAGCTCATGCAGTGCATGATAGCACTCAAGAAAAGCCTTATCTTAACTCCAGAGGTCGTTGGCGAGGAAGGACTTCGCACAATGCCAGCAATCCCCACATCTTTTACTAAACAACTTGCAGTGCTCTTTATTCTTGGATTACTTTGTACACCGATGATTATGTTTGTGAGTGGTGCCTCTGGTACCATAGACCATCAATCTAAGATTGCTCCGAGTCTTGCTGAGAAGATTCTGAGTTCTGAGAGTGATGAGGTCATTCCAGTTGTAGCTCAGTTTCCTGATGGCATGACCCCCAACGAGATGATTGAAGAAATCCAGGGATTGAATCTAGAGAGTGTTGTAATCAGACACGCATTTCAATTGATACCCATGGTTTCGTTATACATTGGCAGTGGAGACATTTCAAAACTTGCTGAGAGGACACTAACAAATGGTATCATCCTCGATCGCAAACATCAGATTGTGACTGAAGTTCCAGTTGATAACTATGTACTAGCAGAGAACGGAAATGGGTATGTTCATTTCGACACGATTACCAGTGCTGATTTGATGTGGAGCGAGGGATTCAACGGTACTGGAATTACTGTAGCAATACTTGACAGTGGTGTTGATGGAGACCATCCAGACTTAGTCAACAATATGATAGGTTTCAAGGATTATATCAATAATCAGGACGACATGAATCCGAGTGATGGGATAGAAGCCTATGATGACAACGGACATGGCACAGCTTGTGCATGGAACGTAGCTGGTGATGGTACAGCCAGTAATGGTCTCCTGAAAGGGACAGCTCCTGGAGCAAGCATCCTTGGAATCAAAGTCCTGGATAATAACGGAGCTGGAGAAGATTCTGTAATAGCGAAGGGAATTGAGTTTGCTGTTCTACAGGGTGTGGAAGTGATAAGCATCAGTCTTGGAGGAGAATGGAGTGATAACACATATGTCGTGGAACCTTCCGTCCAAGAGATTGAGAATGCCATTACACACGGTGTGTCAGTGGTCATTGCTGCGGGTAATTCTGGTCCAGCCGCTATGACAATCAATTCACCAGGGATAGTCGAGGAAGCCATTACTGTTGGTTCTTCACATGGAAACTCCGGAGTTGTTGCATTCAGTAGTGTTGGCCCAGTATTGAGGACAGTTTCAAATCCAATTGGATATGTCGCAAAGCCAGACCTAGTTGCACCCGGCAACCAAGTTGTATCAGGAAGGGGGAGTCAGGCAACCTCTCTTGAGTACCTCCCCTACAACCAGACGCAGTTTGGTACAAATTATACAAGATGGTCAGGAACATCAGCTTCGGCACCAATTGTTGCCGGTCTTGTAGCACTGATGCATCAGAAACACTCGCAGCTGACTCCTATTCAAGCAAAGGTAGCACTGATGAGTACTGCGACAGACTTGGGTGCAGATTCTATGAGTCAGGGATGGGGACTTGCGAATGTTTCACGAGCTTCGGAGCTTCTGACTAGTTCGACTGGAGATATTACATTAATGACGCCACGGTTTTACCCCACCCTACCGTGGAGCTCACAGGTGACAATAGTAGGTGATGATCGACCGCCTCAGAATGTGACAATCATATCTTCACATCAAGTCGGTCTAGTCAACATCTCTGTTTCAGGAAATGTAAGTCAGTTCATTTCAACGAATCGTGACCAGATTATTGTTCCAGAAGGATACTCTCACTTTGGAATCGCACTCGAGGTTCCTGAGGATATGCCTCTATCTGTAGCTGGTTTCTATTCAGGTTCTTTGAACTTGACGCAAAGTAGTGACATAATAGCCACCGTTGAGATAGCGTTCACCATCACTTTATTTGGAGGACGGATGATGGTGGACATGGAACATCACTCGACAGGTGTTAATGCAGACATTGACGATCCTTCATACTATGGTTACTTTACAGAGTATCTTCGAGAGAGTGGCATGATTGTTACAGAGTTCGGAGACCCGGAAGACCTCAGAAGAAGCTACATCGACCTGAGTACCATTTCGGGCGCCGATGTATTCACCATAATGGATACAGAGACGTCGTACACGGATAACGAGGTTTCTGCACTTCATTCATTTGTGGAGAATGGTGGGACACTTCTAGTCTTGTCAGAGTCGTTCAATCCGGATACTGGTGAGCCAACCTTTGCTATCGATTCCTATAATGAAATTCTTGAACCCTTTGGAATACAATGCGAAGTCAGACCAATTGGGTTTGGACTCCCAAATTACGGACTGCTCTACGGAGCCAACTACAGCGGCTATGTAGAGGATGACCCACTGATGGACGGTGTGAGCGACATCTATGTTCTTCAGGGAAGTACATTACATATTGACCCATTGGTCTCGAATGCTAGAGGCCTCCTTTGGGAGGACTCAGAGAAGACACATGCGATTGTTGCTAGAGCGGAATATGGTTCTGGTCAAGTATTCGTGATATCAGATGGATCAACTCTCTATGATGATGTCCTGTTCGATGCGATCAACTTCGGAGCTGACAATCTTCGGCTCCTAAGAAATCTAGCAAAAGCTATCACACCTGATTCGCCTCGAATCTTTGACGTTAATCTTGAGATTGCTGAAGTAGGAGAACAGGCGAATGTAACAGCTTATGTATTTGATGATGATCTTAATACTGTGTCAATGAGTGTGATTGGACCTACTGGTGCAAATCTCACTGGAATTGTTACTATGGAGCTAGGGTACAAATTCTCTACTGGTTTCACTTTCACAAGTGGGGGATTCTATTCTGTTCGCATTATCGCCACAGACTTTGCCGGGCACACGAGAATCTTCGAGAAGATCATCTTGGTTCCAGTGGATGCAGCTGATGACGTAGTTGTCCTTACACTCATCTACTCTCTACTTGGGGTCGTTTTGGTTGGAATCGTATATGTCCTAATCATGCGAAGGCGTGGTCAACCAAAACCACGTAGAAAATATGTTGAAGAACCAAGAGAAGAAGAGTGGGAACTCCCTCCACCTGCTATCGAATAGGACCATACGTTGTTTCGATAAACTCCCTGAGGCGTTCATGTCTGGGTCTCAGGAGAGGTTTATCATTAAGATTCGCACCAGATTCGACTCGTTCCAGTATTTCGTATCCGAGTCTTGCACCCATTCTAGAAGAGATGACCTGTCCTCCAATCAACTGTCCCTTCTCAGTCGAAACTAAGGCGACCTTCGCGAATTCAGTTGAGTCCTCCCAATACTCCACCTTTGTCTTAATTCCTAATGCATTTGCACTTACCGTTGAGTGACCAACCACAATGATATCAGTCTTGAAGAGATGATCGTACTGAAGTCTCCGAATAGTATTGTCATAAATCTTGGACCCACCCGCTGCAATGACTCCAGCCTGACGACCAGCTCGTGCTGCTACACTCGCTATTGGTAAAAGGAACGGGTTTTTTGCAAATGGGTCTTTCAATTCGACACAGTCTCCTACTGCAAACACGTCTTCAACTGATGTCATCATCTTCTCATCGATAACAATCCCACCCAACTTGCCTAATTTCAAACCGAGTACCTCCGCCAGTTTTGTGTTTGGCCGGACTCCTGTCATAAATAGGACTGCATCAGTTTCGTAGGGGATACCATCGAGAAGTAACCTCTCAACCTTCTTTTCACCCTCAACTGCTGTTGGTGACACTCCAAGGTGGACTTTCAACCTATCTGAGAGTCGAGAAAGAAGCTCCTTACTCATCGATTCTTCAAGCTGCTTTCGCATCAGTCTTGATCGAACAACAAGATGAACCTCTTTGCCAAGTGCCAGCAGTCTTTCAGCTGTTTCGAGACCGCTAAAGCCAGCACCAACAACCATGATGCATCTCATGTCAGAGAGCTTGTTTCCAATTTTGCTAGTGTCGGCCATGGTCTGAATTGTGTGTACTCCTTTCAAATCAGTTCCAGGAATCGAAGGAACAGCAGGGATTCCTCCAGTAGCGAGAATAAGTTTGTCATATTCCAAAGTCTTGAATCCATCCAATTCTAGTGTCTTCTTCTTGGAATCTCCCCCTGTTACTATTGTGCCTGAGAGGATCTCGATTCGATTCTTCTTCAGTGCTTTAAATGACCAGTCCTCAATTTTCAGATCATCTGTGTCAGGATATTCTAAAGCCATTGCAGCACCAGGTTTTCGATGAGCCTCGATTGTTTCCTCAGTAATTATCTTGATGTCAGCCTCTGAGTTAAACATCCTAGCAGTGAGTGCTGCAGCGGCACCCCCAGGCCCATATCCAACAATAACAATTTTCATTCTACTTTGCCTCTTCGACGTTGTATTATTACGTATGCACACACACCTACAACCAATGCGACGGCACCTAATGTCACTATCGTATAATCCTGAACTATTGTAAGAGTTGCAAAAAGTAGTTCAGTACCAGGAAGATCTAGCCCTAAGGCAACTGCATAGACCTCATGTGAACCAAGTTGGAAGTAGCTGGAAGGGTAATCAAAGTTGTACACGCCAGTACCACTACTTAGACTGAGATTGAGCCAAGAACCAGTTTCTGATTCAAACGCTATATACACGAGAGTAGCCAAAACAAATCCTTCAAGAATCAGCTCTCCTGAAACACGGTCGCTCATGAAAAGTCCTACCCTCACAATTTCATGGTCAAGACTAGCACTAGTGAAGATCAAATTAGGTCCGATCTGAGTAGAAAGTATTAGAGGCGGAAGGACAACGTTAAGCGCTTCGGATGTTATGTTGAACAGAAGACTGTTGACATATTCTGACCCGACTAACTCTGGAGGGACAGTTACAGTTAATGCACTCGCTCCAGTCCGAGAAGAAGAGTTCAAGACATTTAATGGACCATCAACAATATTCCAAAAGGTCGTGACGAGTCCGATTGGTGTGTCTCTGTCTGTCAATTCAACACCAACTATGAATGACCCATCTGTAAATTCAATGGTCATGGTACTCATCATTGGACGGAGAAAGTCTACTAGCGTTCCAGGTCCAGCCTGGTCAGCATTTGCGAGAGTAGTATTATGTGTCGACGCTGAGATATCACCTCGAGTTCCGGTGGGGACACCATCAATCCTCACGATGACTACAGTTTCATTCACCCACCATGATGCAGTAAGGGATGAGGGATAGTATGAACTTCCTCCCCACTCGAATACCTCAGAAACACCTCCGGTGATATTGACCAGGTAATCAGCTCCGTTTTGTCCAGTTCCAGGATTTGAGTCTGAATCCCAGCCAATACTGAGAACATTAGATCCAGAGTAATTTGGGATTCCTCTTGAAACCACAGCAAGACCAACTGTGTTTCCGTCGATGAATGCCTGGGCAGATGTTATGTCAAGACCTCCCTCTAATGAGAGGTCATCAGGATCTGTAAACAGGTCTGGAATGCCAACCCAGTTTGAGGAGGGTGAAGCATCAGCTGCTGGAGACTCTAGAACATGTCTGACCGAATGGAGCGCATCCACAAGTCCGTAACCCCAACTACTGGATGCAGAATCATAGTGTATCATGCTTGCCCCCGCTCCATCGACAAGTGCGGAGTAGTCTTGCCAAGCAGACGATTCACCAGATGCCTGTCGAATCAACGCCATAGCACCAGAAACATGGGGTGTGGCCATACTGGTCCCATCCTTTCGCACCCATAGAGTTGGCATGATAGAGGACGATGCAGCACGTATGTTATATCCTGGAGCCGCAATAGTCGGTTTCGGAACACCATCAACCCTTGGACCTTTGCTTGAAGACGAGAGTATGCTAGAGCTAGATTCGCTAAAGGCTGCTACCGTGATTGCCAAATCAGCAGTACCAGGAGAGCTTATCGTCCGACCTGAGTCAATATTACTGGAAACTCTCATGTTGGTTGTATCCCATTGTCCATCCCACGTATACGCGTCTATCCAAACTGACTCGCCAGATGGATTGTCGACGGTCATAGTCCATGAACCATCAGCCCAAGTGTGGTCCTGAGCTGAGACCTGGATAATTAGGTTGTTGAGTCCCTTTGCACTTATGTCAGTGAAGGCATATGCTTTGAGTTCATTCTCTACGAGTTCCCAAGATCTGTGTGGATTGAGGGAGAACTGTCCGAGGTCGATGTCAACTCCCGTTGGAGTTGTGAGTATTATCCGTTCATCTCTGTCTGATGAATGCCAGAGTAGATTTAGGAATGAATAATCTGGTGCATTGTTGACATTGAAAGTTGCAGATCCATTGTTTCCTGAGGGGGATAGAAACCGAGCATGTTTATTCTTGTCACCTAAATTCCCAGCAGCTGTAACTGAAACCACACCATGTCTGAGGAAAGCCTCACTTACAGCAAGGTCCTCGATGTCAGTCCCATCAAGAAATCCGAGATACGAAGAAAATGACATATTAATGATGTCAGCATCATTCTCCACAGCAAAGCTGATTCCATCCAGAATGTCTGCAGACTGGAGGTCGCTTTTGATTACTATGAGATCTGCACCAGGCGCAACGCCCACATAAGAAGTGAATCCAATCTGACCTCCTGCTACTACAGATGCTACATGAGTTCCATGACCATGAGGATCGATAATCGAAGCACCCAATGTAAGGTTTACACCCCGAACATAGACTCGTGATTCTGGTTGGTCATAGAGAATTACTACTTTGCTCACATCAAGTAGAACCACATCCTCTACTCCTAGCGTGATCACACTATCATCATTCGCGTCTATTCCGCCTAGCCAACGATCTCCAGACATGAAGCTAAAGCCAGAAATGCCATCGACGTTCATATACATATAGTCAGCAGAGTATGCCACAGTTGCACCTACAAGACCGTTAACTGACTCAATTGGTCCTTCATTGGCATCTGCAATTGAGTCATCGTCAAGATCGACATAGTAGTTCCCACTATCCTCGATAGTATGATATTGACCAGCAGACTGTCTCCAAAAGCTCGGATGCATCCATGATATACCGGTATCAAGTATTGCTACTTTAACTCCTGTGCCATCAACTGAAGTTCCATCCAACTTGATGTTGTTCCAGACATCATCAGCATTCATGGTAGGAACTGATGATGTGATTGATGGTACAAACTGCTTGGTGCCAGATGTTGCTCTAACAAGACCCAAGTCTTCGAGTGCATAAAGATCACTAATCTGAGATACTTTGGCAGAGTAGATTCTACCAACATTGACAATCGTTGAACCTCTTCTTGTAAATGATACACCAAGAGCCTCAACATGCTTAATCTGGGATGAAGTGAGTTCCTCCCTAAATTCAAGTAGCGCAGTTGATTCCGTTCCAGAGTTTTGCATTTCTATCCTTAAGCGTGGTTCGATTAGAGGAGTCGACTCGCCAACTGGATTAATAACAATCTTGGTGGCTATTGTGGTTGGAACAACAAATCCTGGTATTAATAGGACCAGTAGAATCAGATAGCGTCTATACATTAGAGTCCCTCTGGAATGTGGCTATGTCGTCCTATATGTTGAACTGATATGCATTTCTGTTAAGTACTCGATATAACCGGAACAGCCAATACCGTTCGAAACCTGCAGTCGGTAAGCGTGGAGATTTTGAGTAGGAAAAGTGTGCCCCCTGAATTTACTAGCCTTCTTGAGGACGAGGAGATACCTTGGGACGAGATTATTGAAACGACAAGAATACGTTACAAGAAGAAGGTCAAACTCATCGAGGCTTTCACAGACACTGTTGTTGAACTTGCTACTAGAGAGAGTATGAAGTCAAATCCACGGTTAGGAGTGCTAGTTCTTGGTCTTCATGCATGTCTTGTCAGAGGTCGATTAGCTGAGGCGCTTTTCCTTTCGAACGATTCTGAAGATATTAGAGTGCAAAGCCTTCGAGCGATTGTCCTGTTTGTACTAGCTGAAGCTGAGACCCTAAGGAAACTTGTGACAGATATGGAATCAAGAGTAGAAGAATCCTCTGCGCCTGCAGACCGGGTGAGACTAAGTACAGCTAAGGTTCTTGCCTCAGCTGCTGAAAGAGACACAAGTGTTGTTGTAAGCATCATAGAGTTTGACAACCTCCTCGAGCAGAATCCGGAACAGATAGAAGAGCCCCTCATTGAAACTATGTTCACACTTTATGTTGTTGGAACTCTCCTGAGAGAGATTGGTCAGAGTCTTAGAGCAGCTAGAATAGCTGATACACTGGAGGACATGATCAAGCCTACGAAGCATAGGATGTTTCAGGCTCTTGTAGAGAACCTCAGAGGACATATCGCCAATCTACAAGGAGACTTCAGAAAGGCCGAAGAACACTATCTTGAATTACACAAGATAAGTGAAGAGCTGTCGTTCGAGCTTGGTATCGCGATGGCTCTGAATAATCTGGGAACTCTGAGAATTAACTCGTTGAAATTTGAGGAAGCATTGGAATACTTCAAGAGCTCACTAGAATTGATGCAGGTAGAGTCTGGCAAGATAGTTAGCTTGGCAAACCTTGGGGAGATATCAACTATTCTGAGTCGGCAAAAAGAAGCTGAGGATTATCTCAAAGAGGGTATTCGGCTTGATAAGAAACTCCAAAGAGGAACGATTGAGGTCTACTCTTGGTACTGTGTTCTACTCTCTAGAACAGGTCGCATAAAGGAATCCAATAAACAGCTTGAAATTGCAGAAGAGATTTGGAAAACTACAGAGAGACCATTACAGAAGGGAGCCTACCTTTTTGCGAAAGGGATTCATGAGTCATCAAACAACAATCTTGACCTAGCGATTGACACTTTCGAGGAACTACTAGTGCTTGCAAAGGACAATGCATTATTCGAGTTTCTAGTGCGTGCCGAGCTTGAGCTGGCATCCACGTATGTCAAAGCCTATATGCAGTCCGAAGCTCCAGAGCACATCTCGAGAGCTGCCTACCATCTGAACGACCTTATCCACATATCAAACGAGCAAGGTCTTCAAACTCTCTATGCAGAAGCCCTCCTGATCAGGAGTGATATGTATGCACTTGCTAGCCAGAGATTAGAAGCAAAGACCGATCTTGAGAAGGTAATCAGTCTATCCTCAACCTTAGATGACACACGATTAGAGAAAAAGGCACGTTCAAAACTCAAGATTGTCAGTTCAGAGGATATAGCACCACTCAAACTGGAACGCTCAGAACTTACAAAGTCATTAGATCGATTGACCGGTTTCAAACCAGCTGCTGGAAGACTGAAGGAGATACCAACTCCAAATCTGCATTCATTGATTGTTATTGATCGAGGATCAGGGCTTCCCATCTATGTATACCATTTCGACTCAACACTGGAGATGGATAGTTCCATGATTGGGGGTTTCATTTCAGCAATCACTGCTTTCTCCGACGAACTACTGGGTGACAAAGCCTTGCTGAGATCAATAAACCACGAAGGATTTACTGTGATGATGGAGTATTCACCTGAAAGGGTAGTGACACTCATTGCTGATCAAGAAACTTTCGATGTCAGGTACATGCTCAGGACGTTTGGACAAAAATTCAACATTACGTATCCAATGGAGATAACAACTCGAGGTGTCGATCCGACTGAATTCAAAGATGCTGAAATATTGGTCAAGAAGGTATTCTCCGAAACTGGACTTTCCCAAGATTGGTGATAGGCCTTATAACTACTAAAATGGAACAGGACCCAATATCATGACAACTCCTGAAGAGATTCTCAATATCCTGAACATAGGCGAGAATCGTAACACTGAATTCAAGCGGAAACTCACAAGAGCTGACCTGAAGACTGACAGGAAACAGAAGCTAGTCACTCGCATTCGCTACATGACCTGTGAGAATCCATTCGAGGGAGTTTTTCTTATTGGAATCGAAGATATCGGAGGTAAAGAGTGGAAGATACATGGAATCTCAGAGAATTCGCTGAAGACCTCGGTGCGTATTCTGACAGAGTTGTGTGAAGAGGCGTCTGTAGAGATTGTCGAGGAAGAACAAGTCGAAACACCTCAGGGAATGGTGGGCATCTATCTACTCAAACGACTAGCAACGGAGGAGGTAAAGGAAACATGTTCTATCAACGTGGCGGGAAGGGTAAACTCGGGAAAGTCAAGCCTCATTGGTGCACTTGTGACAGGAAAACCCGACAATGGGAGCGGAAGTGCTAGGTCGTTTCTTCTCACTCATCCACAAGAAATCACGCGTGGTCAGACAGCTGACATCCATCTCGCCTTCATGGGATTTGATGCTGAAGGAGGGACAATCTACCCAGACAATCCTCTCAGTAAGGAAGAGTCAGCAAGAGTCCTTGACCAGTCTGTAAAGGTGATTACATTCTTCGACGCACCAGGTCACAAGGAATACAGCAAGACAATGATCCGTTCAATCTTAGGAGCTGATGCGCAATATGGTCTTGTACTTATTCCTGGACCGGAGGAAGCGAATCTGATTCGTCAAGAAGAAAAGAACTTCGGCATACCACGCTTGGATGAAATCACTCGTGAACATATCATCCTGATGTCAAGCCAGAACGCACCATTCATAGTAGTGATATCGAAGATTGACAAGACAAGTCCGGATGACCTGGAACTTGTGAAAAATGTAGTGAGGAAGAGTCTGAAGGATGTAGGACGAATCCCGGTTTCTGTCCGCGGTGAAGAGGAAATTCCTCCTGTTGTGAGGGAACTAGGCAATCAGGTCATTGTGCCAATACTTCAGACATCTGCGCTTGAGCCATCATCATTGGAACTCCTCACGTACCTCCTAAGGAGTCTACCATCCAATTCAAAACACTCAGCCTTAGAGGAACCAGCTCGCGCCTATATCGATAAGGTGTACAGAGGAATCAAAGGCACAAATGTCGTTGTGACTGGAACCGTCAAGGCGGGGGTTTTCAAGAAGGGACAGACCCTAAGGGTTGGACCTGACACAGGAAACAACTTCTTTGATGGCCGTTTGTTCAGTATTGAGATGTTCAAGAAAAGGATCAACACCGTCAGAGCTGGAGACTTGTTTGGATTTGACATTAAAGACGTAGACAAGCATCTCATTCGGAGAGGGCAAATGATCACAGATCCCGATGAAGAATTCAACGGATGTAAGACTTTCGAGGCAAACATCGTAGTAACACGACACCCAACCAAGATTGCAGTTGGCTATTCACCAGTCCTTCAATGTCACACTGTCCAGCAAACGGTTGTTTTGAAGAAGATCTATGATGCAGACTATTTGAGTGTCGGAGATTTTGCTAGGGTTCGACTTGAGTTCATGATGACACCCGAGGCTGTTGCAGAGGGTGATAAGATTGTGTTACGAGAAGCAAACACAAGGGCAATAGGAACCATTGTAGAAATCCTCAGATAGCACCCTCACTCCAAGTGAAAACCGTTTCATCATATGAGAAGGATTGTTCATCACGCAGTATATTTCTAGGAGAACTGATTGATCGAACTAGCCAGAGTGATGGACCA
Organism: Candidatus Thorarchaeota archaeon; assembly: GCA_048882045.1. Taxonomy (GTDB): domain Archaea; phylum Asgardarchaeota; class Thorarchaeia; order Thorarchaeales; family Thorarchaeaceae; genus SMTZ1-45. The sequence continues at coordinate 124,480 of JBHLRZ010000003.1, forward strand.
TTCTCATTCATTGTTTGAATAAGGGTGTTCTTCCAACTATTTGGAGCAGACACAACTGCTGTGGCTTCAGAATCTGTAGAAATGACTGTTCCTTCAAGACAGCAGGACCTTACAATGTCCATGATAGCATTGTGCTCTCCTTGGAGTAAGAAGTCGGGATTCACACCGATGTGATTGAAGCTGGGCCACAGCGCGATCTGCCCTTTCTTCAGTAGACTATCAATTACTTGTGGAGAACCAACCAGCGTGTTTGCTAGCACCTCAAGGCTTCCGGAAGCCAATCGCTCCAAGACTGCGAGTTCTGCAGAGTTCAACTGTCTGTCTGTGAATTCGATTCGACCCACAAATGTCGATGGAGAAATGGTCGAAACTCCCAATTGAGATAATGCTGTTCTGATGATGTCCTTTCCATGAGGTATGAGACCACCAGCAGATGGGTACACATCCTCAAGATTCAGCCAGTAGTCAATTGAATTGATAGCATCTCCGTTTACATCAGCCACAGAAAACCTCTGGATTTTTTGATCTTGAATATACTCTATTTCGAGCCAAGATTTCTCATCCGATTCAGTACAAGATAGGGTCAAAGTAGTACCAAGTGGAGTGGGGTCACAAATGACTCGCGGAGCAAGATGAATCGATTCCATGACATGGCGGCGATTCTCTAGTTTTCGGGGTTTAAGCAATGTTCCACAGAATCCTCTAATCGTATGATAATCCTCAGTTCCTAGAGTGATGTGAGTCCCATGATGAATGACATCAATTGCTCGAATCCATTCTTGATTAGAAAAGTTCTGAGAAGATTCTCGAAGAAGAGATAGGATTCTGCTGAACCCGGAGCTTGAGTAACTCTGAGCATGTGTAATAATGTGGTTCATAATAGGGATAGATTCACTGTTTGTGCTCTTCTTTCTCCACTGTTCGAGGAAAGGTTTCCTATCGGATTCTTTCAACAGGAATAATGCCATTCCATTCCCGACTATATTTGCCATCTCAAAGTTGGCTGTCTTATCTTCTAGAAGTGTCAAGAATGCAGCACGCGAGATGATGCCTTGAGCTGACTTATCTCCCATAGCAGATTCTTCAAACAGTAGTTCGCTGTTTTCTCCTAGCTGAACGCCAAACGAGTGACTCGAACTAATTTGTCGAGTACGTGTGATGAAGATATCTGGAAAAGGTGGTTCACCTGTTGCTAGAGCTCTAGAAATTCGTCGTATTGCCTTTGCCAACGAATCACGAAGATCCTGAGTGGCTTCAATACGCAACTCCTCAGGAGTCAGTTCTCTTGGTTTTTCAAATTTGGCTATGAGCTTTGAATCCCGTCGAATCTTACTGTAGATTTTGGTGTCTACATTCTCGCCTACAAGAATAGTACCTGCAGCATTGAAGAAATAGACACGAATTCTGTCTAGAGATACTACTGCGACCAAGAATGTGATACCCTTGAGTTTCTTGAAGTGCTTACGCATTACAGATGTTTTCACCCTAAGAACTTCAACCATGGCAGCACCGGTTTCCTTGAACTGGCGCTCTCCAAAGGCAGCAATCTCTTTCGGGATCTCCCTGCTACTTTTCGCCATTGCAGTATCCCCACATCTTTCTGTGAAACCCTACTGATAAACAACATGCCATATGCGACAGCCTTAACTCCTTTCATAATTCAATCTGAATGACAAAACATGCAATTCGATATGACAATGCTGATCATTTGGTGGGTCGTCCCAATTTTCCTACTTGTAGGTAGAGCGGCTCTGGCTGGTTACAGGGCTAAGAAGAAACGTGATGAACTAAGACGACTAGAGGAAAGCTCTACACCATTTACAAGAAGAATCTAATTACTATGTTTCAACAGTTACTTCATCAGATTCATACATGGGCATGAGAATGTCTCGGGTTGGTGTTGTATTCATTACTACATCAAGTGTTTCGTCATTCCTCATCAGAATGCATCCCAAGAATTCGTACTCAAATTTGTCTAGCCGGATATTGACACCTCTCCTGGGAACCTGAGTCAGGAGAAGAATGATTGAGAAGTTACCTCGAGGAAGTTGATTCAAGATACCACGCTTCATGTCAGGTTCCAACTCACCTTCGAGCTGTTTGGTCATGACTCCCCTCTCAATGAAGTTGTATCTGATTCTCTCGAAATCGCCACTCGAGCTCTTCTTTGGTCGGATGAAAGAGATGGAGTAGCCAAGTCGCTTCAGTGAGTTATATCCGATTAATGTTCGAAATAGTGGTGGACTCAATCCTTCGAGTTCGACTTTTCTCAACTCCACAATTTCGCCATTTCGTCGTACCTTCAGGTTCATCTCAGTCACCGATCTAAACGGATCCCAATAGTAATACTAGCGTATCATATGTCTATGTAAGGATTTCTGGAAAAACTCTCCGTGAATACTCCTTCGCGCGAAAGAAGATCGATCTTTTTGTCTATTCCACCAGTGTATCCACCGAGACCAGTGGCTGAAACCACACGATGGCAAGGAATGATTGGTCCCAGCCGATTAATTCTCATAACATTTCCGACAAATCTTGCAGCACCAGGGAAACCAGCCTTTCTTGCCACCTCCCCATATGCCATGGTTGAACCATAAGGAATCTGCATTACGACCTTGAGAACTGCAATCTGTTTCTCAGTGAACCCAGAGAAATCGAGTTTGACATCCTTGATTGCTGCATCTTGTTTGCCTTCATGGACATCAAAAACTGCGACGAGGGACTCCAGTGAAGTTTCGTCATTAACAATCCGGAGACCTTTGCCATTTATCTCGCTGATTGCCTCCTTCTTTGTCTTTCGTGGGAGAGAAGAGGTATAGAGACCTAGGGGTGTGAACACACCTGCCAAATAGGAACCATCCTTCTTTAGGATTGACAAGGTCTTCTCACTCAACATTGAACACCTCTAAGTGGCTATTCTACTGAGTTTTTTGACGACAAAGGCAAGAATCGAACTTAGTTCGGGATCACTCTTCTTTGAACCCAATGGAGACCAACCACCATCTTCATTCTGAGACTGGATGATTAGCTCAATACCTGACTGAATAACCTCATTCTCAAGGTCAGTTTCAGGAGAGCCTGCTGATACTAGGTCAGCCATGTCAAATGTGGACTTCATTTCGATGGCGTCTTTCAGATGCTGATAAAGCGCTGCGCGACCATCGACATACACCTCATTCTCAGAGTTCACTCCAGCTGCTCTGAGTCCACTAAGGATGTTTCCGGTTGCGAGTGGATCGGATGTGTCTTGGTCTTTGAAATCAGGCCAGTTACCATCTTCATACTGGCTATAGAGCAGATAATCACGAGCTCGACGTATTCTCTCTTCATCTTTGTAGTCGACCAGACATAATGCCTCCAATGCTTTGCCTGTCAACCATGTCACACTCTTTGCTACTGGGTAGTGGTCACGACCAAACTCTCCCCACTTATCTTCGATATATGGGTCTATCTTGAGAGATTCTCCAAATCCACCATCTTGCTTCTGTCGAGAAACTAGAAACTCGACCAACCTCTCAATTACTTCTGGCCATTCCTTCTTGTATTGAGATATGAGAGCCAAGATTTCAGCAGTTTCCTTCACACAGCTTGGACTACCTGGAGACATATCAAACGGAATTCCGCCATCCTTGTTCAGAATAGTCTTCACTTCGTTCATCAAGTCTTCAACAAGTCCAGTCGGCACCTCATATCCTGCGGATACCAGCCGAAGTTTGTCAGCAACGTTTCCTCTTGATAGCAAGTAGTTTTGATAGTCATAATGAAGCTTCGTTCCCATCTTTTTCAGGTCCTCCATAATGTGTTTTGTAAACCCAAGAGAATAGAGTTTACAAAACGAGTAAGTATATCAGACGGCCCAGCGTGATAGGTATGATACCTATCGTAGCCAGCTGATATTAAGATTGTCAAGAGGTCCTCTTTCAATCCTCACTTTCGAAGTATTCCAAGATCTCTTTACGTCGTTCACGACGTTCGTCCTCTGACATTTCTTCAGCACGTCTGGTTTCTTCTTCGACAACAACAATCTTCTCACGTGGAGTGTGTTTTATTCTATGCTCAACCTTATACTCAGGAGCAGTACGGACTTTCTTCTCGTGCCCGCACTCTCTACACACGAGCATTACTGTCTTTTTGCCCTCTTGCTTCTTGGGAAGCATTAGCGCACCGCATTTTTCACAGAATTCCATTAGGTTTCTCCCCATCGTATTAGGTTCGCGATTTCCTATCCGGTTTTTATTTAAGTGTGACGTTTGGGAAAAAAACGCGTTTACAAAGAAAGACTTATGACAAAGATGCTGGGTGCCCGCGTCATCAGAGTACTCAAACCCGTGATAGGAACGTGAGAACATGGTACGTGTCAAGCCTTTCAAAGCCTATAGATACGACGAGGAGAAGGCAGGAAGCATTTCTCGATTGGTCGCACCTCCCTATGATATTATCAAAGGTGAAAAGATAGACCAATTGCAGTCTCTCTCGGAATACAACATTGCATGGGTCATCAAGAACAAACGAGAAGAGGGAGATTCTGAGTTCAACAATCAGTATACCCGGGCAGCAGATCATTTCAACAAGTGGGTGAGAGATGGAATCCTAAAGCAAGATGAGAATGAATCGTTCTATGTCTATGGACAGGACTTTGAGGTCGATGGCAAGCAACTCTTTCGATTCGGATTTATTGGTCTGATTGAACTGGAGGACTTTGTTTCTAGCGTACCAGATTCTAGGGAGTTTTCAGGTGTCCTCCAACATGAGGAAACCCTGCCAAAAGACATCGTTGATAGATTGAGCTTATGTCGAAGCTCTATGGCAAACTTCGGTCAAATCTTCGTGATATATCCTGACAAAGAAGGAAGTGTCGATGCAGTTCTTGAGAAGAACATGAAGAAAGCTCCAGTTGCAGACATGATTGACGACACAGGAGTAAGGCATCGAATTTGGGCAGTTGATGAGAATTCTGATGTCCAAACAATCATAACAAACATGGCTGACAAGTATATCATAATCGCTGATGGTCACCATAGATACAAGACAGCTCTTGCACTTTCCAATGAGAATCCTACTCTAGAATCTGCAAAATACCGAATGCTTACCTTTGTGAATATCTCGAATCCTGGACTTGTTGTGCTTCCAACTCATAGAGTCGTACAGAACTTGGGGAAGATCTCACGAGAGAAGCTACTTGAAGATATCACGGAGTACTTCGATCTTGAAGCCTTCGACAACAAAGATGATATGTTCAGCCTAATGGACAATATGTTCAAACAGAAAAAACACTCATTCGGTCTGTTCATGAATGATGGCAAGTTCTATGCTTTCACACTCAAGGACACAGAGATAATGAATTCCCTTCTGGCAGACAAGTCTCCAGAGTTGAGAAGTCTTGATGTAGCAATTCTCCACACTCTAGTCCTTGACAAGATGCTTGGCATCGACAAGGAAAAGCTGCTCCAAGGTACAATGGGTGGTGGAGGCTTTGTATCCTATATCAAAGGGATCGGAGATGCAGTGGATGAATCAATTAAGGCTGTAGAGGGAGAATCCCAAGCCGTATTCTTTATGAATCCTACAAGAGTGGAAGAGGTTGAGGCTGTATCAAACAAATTCGAAACCATGCCTCAGAAGAGTACATTCTTCCATCCGAAAATCTGGACAGGATTCACAATCAACAAACTAAGGTGATTGAAATGACTAAGCGAGTATACAATTTCTATGCTGGACCTGCTACATTGCCTTTGCCAGCACTGGAAAAAGCGCGAGACGAGTTTCTTGATTTTGCAGGCACAGGAATGTCAGTGCTGGAGATCTCACATCGCTCTAAAGAATGGCAAAAAGCAATGGACGATGCTGAAGCCCTATTAAGAGAAATGATGGTTGTTCCTGAGGATTACAAAGTCCTATGGTTAAGTGGAGGAGCTTCTTCACAATTTTATATGGTACCTGTCAACCTCCATATTCCCGGAAAGCCAATGGAATATGTGAATACAGGTGGTTGGTCAACAAAGGCAATCAAAGAGGTCAAGCTATTCGGAGAAACCAAGGTCATCGCTTCCTCCGAGGATGAGAATTTCTCATACATCCCACAAAATGTTGAGTTCAACGAGGGCTCAGCTTATGCTCACATCACAGGGAACAACACACTTTATGGAACAGAATGGCACTACTGGCCTAAGGTCCCTAGTGATGTACCTTTAGTCTGCGACATGTCTTCGAATCTGATGGATCGAGTAATGGATGTCAAAGACTTTGGGGTGATTTACGCAGGGGCGCAAAAGAACTTGGGACCAGCTGGAGTGACGTTGGTTGTAGTTAGAGAAGATTTGATGGACCGAGTACAAGAGAACGTTCCAACAATGCAGAAGTGGAAGACACACTCAGAGAAGGGCTCCATGTTCAATACTCCACCAGTATTTGCGATCTATATTTGCAAGCTGGCACTCGAGCACTTGAAATCAATTGGGGGAGTAAGAGCAATTGAGAAGACGAATCGAGAGAAGGCAAAAATCCTCTATTATGCTATTGATTCATCCAGTGGTTTCTTCAAGGGACATGCTCGAAAAGATTCGAGATCACTCATGAATGTGACATTCACCCTGGCTACTCCTGAGCTAGAACAGAAGTGCGTTGATGGAGGTACTGAGAGAGGACTGGTTGGTCTCAAGGGACACCGTTCCGTTGGAGGAATGAGAGCGTCACTCTATAATGCAATGCCTCTTGAAGGTGTAAAGAAACTTGCAGAATATCTGAAGGAGTTTCAGGAAGAAAATCAATAGTATGGAGTGAGTGGGGATACACCCCTCTCACATCATTTCTTCTTCTGTTTCTTTGTGAACTTAGTAACAGCTTCGTCGAGTACCTTGTTCATCTCAGGGAGTACTGTTTCGTCGATGAGTCCTTTGTAGGTCCGTCGCATCTGTACTCCACTCACATTCACGTCAACGTTTCTCATACCTCGACCCTTGAAGAATATCCTTAGTGCACTGGCGATGGGCATAAGGACGCCACCAGGTAATCTACTCGATAAGTACTCTTGACAACAATTGCAGTCGATAACAACTATGGTGTTCTCAGTGTCAACTAGAACTTCAATAGGCATGTGTTTCTTTACACCCAGTTTGAGAGTGAACTCACCAAGTTGCTTCATGGTTTCGACCTTTTGACGTATTTCGCAACAACCTCAGCTCATATAAGACCTGCTCACCTTGCAAATCTGCTCAACGTACGTAAGAACAGAATTCATTTCGACCTCCTACGCGCACACACAAAATAGAGTACAATTAGTGCAAATACGAAACTGAGTAACAAGGCAATCCTAAGGTAATCAGGGCTCTCCGGTGTAGTTGGTGTGGGCGATGTGGTGTTTGTTGTTCCAGTAGGCGTAGTTGTTGTAGTGCCTGTCGTGGTGGTTGTCGTTGATGATGATACAGTGTAACTGTATGTTCCAGTCACTGCCCAATTACCTGCGGTGTCATTTGCATAGATTCTGTACGTCACAAGTGTTCCATCAGAAAATGCTGGAATGGTTCCGTCATAGTAGTCAGCCACATTGATCGACATCGTCACATTGATCCAAATCGTTCCAGCATAGTAGGATAGAATCACCGTGTCTACAGCAACATTGTCTGTGACTGTGACATTGATTACAACTGATTGTGTGGCATTCGGAGTCATCGGAGTTCTACTATGAGCACCGATCGTAGGGGGGAGCATATCTGCTGCGAGGTATGCAACAGCAGCCGCAGCATCCAATTTCCCATGTCCCCATTCAGGGTTTGGAGTAATGCCAGTAAAAGAGTCACTCAAAGCAGTGGTTTCTATTATTGTCTTAAACTCCGATCCTCTAGTTGAGTTCATCTGAAGCATTAGAGCAGCTGTGCCAGCCACATGAGGTCCTGATGCACTTGTTCCACTGAATAACCGGTATGTACCAAACTGCGGCTGAAACGGGAAGACTCCACCACCATTATACCAAGATGCCCAAGATGATCCGTTCGCCCAATCTGAGATGACATCATAGCCACCTGGCGCAGCCACACTCTGTTTTGCGAAGCCATCAATTCTGGGTCCATTTGATGAGAAGCTCGCTCTATCTCCCGCAGTACCATAGATACTGCGGGTATGATAACTGGCGACACTGATTGTGCTATCGGCAGTAGAAGGCCACGTGATATGATACTGATCATTTACGTCACTCGTATAGATAGCACCACCAGTCCATGCAGTCTGATCATCTGAGATATACCCGTGGAATGTTGCAGAAGCTGGAGCTGTTACATTGAGCGCGTGCCATGGAGGTGCAGCTGTTGTTGGGAGTGTGCCATGTATCCAGATTCCCAGCATGCTAGTTCCTCGTGAAGACACATCGATAAAGGATTCAATGATGAAGTTTGACGGAGGCACCGGTGGTTCAGCAAACCAAGCATAGTAGCCCATTCCTGGATGAAGATAGATAGTGATTGGACTTTGACCGAATGATGTTCGATCCATTATCAGACTGAAATTGACACTGGCAAAGTCAATTGGATTCACACTTAGGACTGTGATATATACCTCAGTGATCTCATTGGGGAGATTCGGAATTGAAAAGTCTACAGTGTAAGGAGCATCTGGCAACGGACTGAACATTGAGTGTTTATCCTTTCCACCCAGATTCCCACTTGGTGAGATCACAGGTACTCCTGATGCAACAAGTGTATCTATCATCTGTTCGGCCAGTGAACTACCATCAAGAAAATGATAAGTCCATGAACCGATTTCAGTCAGTATAACATCGGCTCCGTGATTGGATGCCCATGTGAGACCCTCTTCAATGGAAAGATAGGAGTTTGCTTCCCCAATAACGCGCAGCATCATCAGATCAGCACTAGGGGCAACACCCACAAGGTCTCTGAAACCTAGCTGTCCGCCCATCATTAAACCAGCAACGGCTGTGCCGTGTCCATCAGTATCCATATGAGTACTGGAGGTTAGGTTGACTCCGCGTTCCCAATTCACAAGGACGGAATTATTCTTTTCCACAATGAACTTCGTCTTTGGAGTTTCTAATTCGATGAGACTTTCATATCCATCCAGTAAACCATTGCCAGATGTATCGTTCACCACGAAAAACTGCTCTCCAACATCTGGAATCTGGTTTATGATCTTACTGTCTACCCAGAGCCAGTCAAACCGAACATCAAACACTCCATTCCGATTGATGTCAAGTGCATAGAGTGTTTCATTAGCCGACAATGCAAAATCACGATTGTAGTCTACCGCATCAGTACCATTGACGAACCCAGTGCTCGTTGAATTGACATAGGGAAATGATTGACCATCTGCAAACCATAGATCGGGATGTCTCCAGTCGACACCGGTGTCGAGGTCAGCTATCAGTACACCTTCACCTGTAACGTTGATACCAAGGTCATCAAGCATCAACCAGACATCATCCGCGTTTATTTCAGGAATTGAAAGATCTCTGGGAGATTGGATGAACTGAGCATGCGTTTGCGGTGCAATGTCAGTGATTAGTCCTGAATCAGTTAGATCTTGCAATCCATTGGCTGGACCTTGAAGAAGATAGTATGGTCCAATATGACTATTGTCTGCACTCCCAAAGCTGAATCGTAGATCCAGACTGAGAATGGTATCCTGAATAGCTGGAGTTACACCTTGGTCAAGACGTACAACAACTGGAATCTGCTCCCCATAGATTTGAGAAAGTGCAGCGAAATCAGGCGGCATTGCTTGATTTTGTCTTAACTGCTCATTTGCAGATGGCATCATATAGAGAAGAGCAGGAATACTCGAGAGAACTAAACTGAGCGCTATTAGCGTGCTTATAGCTTTCCTTTGCAATGTGAATCCTCCTTGGTGATTGGATTCAACCCTACGAAACCAATCTCCCTGTTAGACCATATTATACGAGTTTTCACCTATTAATTTTCGTAGAGGTGAGGAATAGAGTTTTACACGATGTTTTCCTCATCATCTGAATCAGCAAGAGTACTGACAGAATCTTTCTTGAAACGAGCTTTTCCAGTTTCGAGGACATTGGTCGGACTGAAGAATCCGGGTTCTTCGTCATCTCTACTTACCTTCTGGCCTTCGTATAATGATGTACCAGCGCTGACAAGATATGATACTGTGACACAGATCACAAGAGGAATGATGAGAGTGAATGAAAGACTCATCTCAAGCATCATGATAGTGGTCGCAACTGGTGTGTTCGTGGTTGCTGCAAGCACTGCACCCATTCCTAAAACAATGAAAGCTGGAACATTCTGAGGAAAGAAGATTTCACCAAAGAACGAGCCAAGCATAGCGCCTACAAAGAGTGAGGAGGCTAGGACACCTCCAGAAACCCGGCCTGCAACAACAAAAGATGATGCGAACAGTTTTCCGAATAGAAGAATGATTATGATTAGTAGAGGTTGTGGGTTCGATGCAAGTGCGTTAATGACCTCATAACCCATTCCAGCTATTGTAAGTGAGGGATCTAAAACCAATCCCACTAGGAATATCACAACACATGCCAAGGAGGATCCTATAATAGGGTCTACCCAATCAGGAAACTTGAGAGTAAAGAAGTTACGAGTAGCCATCAGACTAACTGCAAACAGGATAGAAATCAGACCAGTGACGATACCGAAGAAAATGAGGAGTGGAATTTCCATGAGCGTGATTTGGAGCTCCGCAGGAAAGAGGAAGAGGGGAGTAATACCATTGCCGGTGAGTAATAGAAAGGAACTGCTGAATACAATGAATGAAGTCAAGGCTGCAATTGCAGTAGGCACAAAGTATCCTAATCTTGCATCTCTTCTGTAGGGAGCCTCAGTAGCAAACAGAGCACCTCCTAATGGTGCCATATAGATTCCTGCAGTGGCAGCTGCAGACCCCATCATTAAAAATACTCGCAGGTCGGAATCGTTATCAAATCCAAGCCATCGTGCTATAGTGTTCCCAACACCTGCACCAATCAGTACTGCTGGACCTTCTCTGCCAACAGGGTTACCTGTACCAATCGATACAGAAGTTGCAACAAGTTTAGTGAACTTGGTCCCAGTTCGAAGCTTGCTGGGCTGGTGAGTCAATTCAATGGCTGTTGAGATTCCGCTTCCCTGAATCTCAGTCCTACCAAGTTTGATGAGAATTCCAGAGAAGAGACCACCGATGATGGGGGCGATAAAGAGTGGGAATCCAGAGAAAGCGAAGGTGGTCACATCAATCATCACTTGGAGTGCGACCATGAAAAGACCACTTATCGCTCCTATCAAAATGGATGCAGGGATGTATAATCGATAGAAACGGGAAAAGTGAGTGATGTGAAATAGGTCCTTGAGGGGCTGGACGTTGGCAGCCTTTTTCCTGCTTTCATCATTGGACAATGTTCTCACTCATTCAAATCATATTGTCTATACGCAGAGTCCATCAAACTTATCTCTTTGTGCTATGTGTCTCTCTCGGCGACACTTTCTTGACTGGTAAAAAGGACTCTAAAAACAGCAAAGAGCCAGAGATGACAATAGAGGAAGTGCAAGACAGGCTTGATGAAATATCAGAAAGATTAGCCAGACTAGAATCACTAATTGAACGTGTGGGACCCGGAATAGAAGAAGTCCGGTCATCAGCCAAGGTGATTAGGGAGGGGTTTGAGTTCTATGATGGACTGGTCCGCCTCATGGGGAAATTCACAAAAGCAGAACGACTTGAATCACGGTTTGGAGATTTGAAGAAAGACGACATAAGTTGGCGGATAATCCAGATTTTAGACAACTCTCGTCCCCTCAATATCAGTCAGATTACTGCAGCTGTCAGAGCAGAGCGTGGTACTGCATCCAGAAGGATTGTGAGAGAACGTGTAAACAATCTTGTGGAGAGAGGGATCCTCCAAATAATTGAGGATGAGGATGACCGGGCGAGGTATTTTGCATTGATAAAGGAGTAGTGTATAGAAGTGCTCTACGAAAGGGTTACAGATTCTCCATCATTTGTACCAGAGGATTACGCATCTGCATATGGACAACATATAATCGAAAACACCAAGAATGACTGGACCTGGAGAGAGTACTACGGAACAGGTGTTTTGATTGAGAATCATCCTCTAAAGGACCATATCAACTTCAGGGGATGTGGGGAATGCAAGAGTGACAATGTCAAGGTCATCTATGGCATGTGGTGTGTCAGTACAGCCAGTGGGGATGCTTACTGGGACTCTGAGATAGTCTGTGAAGATTGTGGAAAATTTACTGCTCGATCTTTCAATGAAAACGATTGAGGTTGTACTGGTCACTTTTAACCAGTTTTCCTATATTCAGTGACCACTACTACTATGCATGGTGAACAATCAATTGAGTAACGATTATTCAGATGAACCAAGGAAGAAGAGAAAATCTAGCTCTGACGATGCAGAAGAACTGAGGGCTGTAGCTGAAGCACTGCCAGAGCTGTTCAAAGCAATCAACACATCAGTGCCAGAACTGATTACAAATCTGATTGGAAGCATATATAGTCCTGAGGCAGCTGGAAATTTGGCAGCCGGGATAGGTAAGTTCTACAGTGGGCTAATTGCTGAGGGAATCCCGGAAGATGTTGCGCTAGATATGACAAAGAAATTCGTTGGAGCTCTCGACTTTAGTAAGATCATGTCGATGGTAAGTGATGAAGCATCAGTTGGAAGAAAGAAACGGCGACACTCCGACTCCAAAGATGAGTACTTTGATGATGAGGGGTATGAGTAGAATTGGGAACAGCCAGATCTATTGCATCCATCACTGGAACAGCAATAGGCGGTGGGTCTAAACTCCTCTTCAAAGTGTGGTGGGCTCTCCGAAAAGGGCGGGCACAGGTCAAGAAAGGTGCTAAGACCTTCTATAACACACTAGTCAGGGCAGGAATTCCAAAAGAAGATGCGAAGCAAATAGCACTTGCCTATGCTGCACCTGCGTGGGAGGTTCTGAGCATTCGAGGTGTCTTTCGAATGTTAAGAGATGTTGATGGAGTAGAAATCCCCAGCATGCCATTTGGATGGTGATCACTTCACCACGAGGACAGGGACTTCTGATCCCACAACAACGCGTTCAGCAGAACTCCCTACTCCACCTCTTAGAGAACCAGCCATCCCATAAGACCCAATCACAATCAGGTCAACCTCTTTTTCCTTAGATAGCTGCATAATCTTGTCAGGGGGTGAACCTTTCTCAAGAAGGAGTTCGACCTCAAGTTTGTAGTCGTCAGCTGCTCCTTTGTACCCATCCAGAAGTTTCTGTCCCTGGGTTTCATACTTGACCAGTACTTCCTCAGGATCAGTTTCTGACATCAGCGAGAACTGCTTCACAATTGAGTCGTTTATCACGTGAATGATAAACACCTTTGATTTGGTCATCTCTGCAATTTCGAATGCAACCGTGGCTGCACGAGCAGACCCCTCGCTCCCGTCCACTGCGAGCATCACCTTGTTCGCTCTACAGAAAATGTGGCCAGGGGCGCAATACCTGATTTCTTCCATGATTTAGATTGTGTATATTCACTATAATTAACTTTGGGTCGGACCTTTGTGCTAACATTTAACTTGAGGCTCGGATATCATTGGATAAAAGACTACTTAGGAGGCGTGTTTGAATGGCACGTTCTGATCTATACGAATATCATGAAAAACAGGAATATCCCAGTCATAAAGGAGCGATTGCAGGACTCCTCGTAGTCTTCGGTGCCTTTATCGTCTTGGGAATTTATTCACTTATGCAACTTTGGTCCGTCTATGAACCGGAGATTGTGAGTCTCATTACTATGGTATCCCCTCTCCTTGCAGATAATCTTTGGTTATTGGGAGCTGGACTAGGTGCATTGCTAGTGTTGAGCATAATTATGGCTCTTGGAGCTTCAGTTGCGGCAAAACGGTTGGGTGGAACCCTCATATACATTGGGGCATTTTTGATGAATCTACTCACCTGGGCGATCCCATTGTTCCTCATTGTTACAGGTGTTATACCAATATCGATGCTAGGTACAGCATGGCCAATACTGATACCAGGCTTTTTCACTCTCTTCATCACTCTATTACTATTTACAGTATTCAAAGAGAGAGTGAGGAGAGCAGGAGAGATCATCAAATTAACAGGTCAAGTCACTTTGGATGAGAAAGGAACATTCGTACCCCCATTCCTCACCATGATCTTCACACTTGTATCTGCACTGTTCTTTGCGGGAATCATGCTTGTGGTAATACCTGACGGAATGAACATTCTACTAGGCAATGTTGACCTGACTCTGGAGAATGGATGGCCTTTTGCAATAGGTGTTGTTGTCTACCTGTTCGTCACCATCTTCTTCTACAATTTCTCATATGCCACAACTTCAGCTATTACCTATATCTACATGAGAGGAAGAGATCCTAGTCTTGGAGATGGTGTAAAGGCGTCACTTGGTGTCGTCGGAGGATTGATTGTTCTGAGCATCATGAGTGTGATTGTGACACTCATCAGAATGATCATTCAGGCGGTGGCGCGGAAATCGAATAATGCCTTAGCGAGGGGTGTTGGTTATGCTACTGAGGGCATAATAGGTTGGATCTGGGCGCTCATAAACTACTTCACCATACCAGCCATGGTTGCTGAAGAACTCAGTGCGACAGAGGGAATCAAGCGTAGCGCAGGTCTTGTCAGAAAGAACTTCGTTGATGTCATGATCAAAGAAACCGCCGTCAGATGGGGTTTTAGCGTTTTGGCATTCATGTTCTTCATCGGATTTGCCCTTGGTGGGGCGTTGTTTGGATGGATCTATACGAATGGCGACATCATGATGACGATAGTGATTACTGTGGTCTTTGTTGTCTTCGCTTCGATTCCAAGTGCGATTGTGCTGAGGACTTTCGATATCGTCTATGTCACACTTCTCTACGTTTTCATTAGACGAAAAGAGGGCGATTATGAAAGAACTGCGATCCCAAGCCCGATGGGTAGGGAATTGGAAGGCGCTTATAACAGAGCCCAGAATCAGAGATAATTCAATCAGTTAGTGTGTGGTGGTCAAGAACCATCACACACCTACTCTTTTTCAAACCCAAGTACAGAGTCAAAGGTCAAATCTAAGGATATCTTCCTCTTGGGAGGACATTCATTGCTTTTTCTGCAGCATGCGGATTTATTGCATAAAGAACGATTATGATAAGAACCGTCACTGCGAAGTATGTGATGATTAGTCCGGAAGCTGGTGCTTCGAAGAAGGTTCTAAGAAGGTAGAGCAAAATTAACAGTCCAATCTGAGTGATGCAGAGGAATGTTTCAAACTGCTTCCTCATTCCAGTCCCAGGTTGTCGCTTTTTCGTTTTTGGCACGATCTGCCTGTCACAACCACTCGAATGCTTTATTCCATGTTACACTTGAACCTGAATAAGGATTCATGTAGACCGTTCTAAAGAATTCAGGGACAACATCCTTCTCAATGGCCTTGAGAAATGAGGGATAGACATAGTTTGTGCGTCCGACATAGTATGTGAAGATGTAAGGTGCGAAGAAATTCGTCTTTCCATCCTTTGTTCGAGGACCTATGAAAGCGAGAGATGCTTCAGCAGTTTCACGTGTCCTAAATGTTCTCTCACAGATGTAATCAATCACTTCCTCTTCTGATTTTCCTTCATCATTAAGAAGGATCGCTGCATTGATTGAAGTCATCCTTCGGACAGGGTACAACGCTTCATATACCGCAACTCGAGATTCTTCTTCAGTAATTCCGAGGAAATCCTTAGCTGTGTCAGCAGTACCCTCAGATATGACACATCGGCCAGTATGTAGAGGTACTATTGAAAGTTCAAGATTTCCTGAATTCAAGTAGGCTTTCTCTCTCCACAAGTTAGACACATGGTGTTCATATTCATGATACAAGGTGGCTTGTAGTATGTCCTTGTTGAACTTTCTGTCGATATTGAACTGGTTCAGAGACTTGAATTCTCCTTTGTACCAGTTATACCCACCCCATGGTTCATCTCTCACAGCTTCATATTCAATCCCATTGTCAGGGACGGAAGCTCCCATTACTGAATAGATCTTGGTCCTGAACTCCTGACCGATTTCAGAAGACCGTTGTTGAAGGTCGGTTTCAAGCAATCTTTTGAGAGCATCTCCAGTAACCTCGCCCTCCGTTGTGTAACGTTCTATCTTTTCGGACAAATCTGCACCTGGATAGTCAGCCATAACCTCAGCCAATTGCTCGTTGCCCTTGTCAATCTCACGCTCAGAAAACTTCTCCATTGGAATCTGAAAGAGACCCTCCACGAGTTCACCATAAGACATGTCTTTTCCATCCAACCAATCCACCACAACATTCAGCGAATGAAGCTCACCCATCATATACTCGAACCGGAGAGGATCATTAATCTCATCCCTCACCATATCAAAGGTCTGCTGGATTTCATAAACAATATCCGAAGATGCTTTGTCTGTGCTCTGTTTCTTGGGATGGAACTCAGGAGGTCCTGTATACGCATCAACAACACTCACTCCTGTAAGACGTTCTGTAAAATTCCCAACCTCTCCACAGACCTTCACGAATCTCTCTGCAGCTTTCATTGTGACCAAGTGAGAAATGCAATGCTGACCTAAAGTGTTTGCCATTTGAGTCGTCACTCTTGGGAGTGTTTCCTTTTTGGACAGAGTATCGCTGTTCACAGACTATTGATTCCAAGAGAGAGAAGATCTATCTGAACCCTCCTGACACACAGGCACTATGACATGCGCTGTGACACGCACTGTGACAGACACAGGCGCTATGGCAAGCACTATGGCATGCACTATGACAGGCATCATGTGAAACGCATGCACTGTGGCAGGCATCGTGAGATACACACCTGCTTGTACTCTCAATGAGGGGTCTAAGCGGCTCTGTGATTATGTTTCCTACACCTTCTAAAACACTACCAATAGTATTTGCTACATTATTCATGATTTGCCCTGTTGTAGCAGCAACATCACCAACCACCTGACCGACTCCAGAGATAGTGTTTCCTGTTGCGTCAGCTAACTGAGAGAACCAGTCTGGTACTATTGGCGGAGATATTGCAGGTCCTGGTCTGGTGAACACATCACCTATGTGATCATGTCGTGGATGCATGTATAACCAGTACCAAGCCCATCCACCCCCATGATATCGACGGTTGAAGTAATAGTCCATCCGTCCATCCAGAGTGGGATAGCTCTCAAGCTCATCCCATGCACCTTCAATCATTTCATCGTGATTTGTCTTGGTAGCTTCAAAGTCAGCAGTCCAGGATTTTTCTTGAACCTTGTCAGCAAGTTCCTCGAGCATTGCATCTACCTTTTCAGGATCCAGTTCATTCTCAACAATTGCAGCTAAGAACAGTTCCTCGTAGTAAGTAAGGTCTTGAAATTGAAGGCCTGTGACTGAGAGTTTGAGTGGTTCTGTCGAGAGTACCCTGACAGCTCCCTTTCTGACGCAAGACATCAGAATCATTGTCACCAAATCTTGTCGGGTTGTATTGACAAAGAACGCAGACTCAATTGGATCCAACTCTGCAACTGTGCCTGGTTCACCGAAAGTCTGGATGGAAATCTCCGGACTCTCGTACACATAGGTTGTATCATCCGCTTCCCATTTTGCACCATAGGTTCGAGTGACTCTTCTGTATCCGTAGTAAATGACGCCCAAACCAAAGAATATGACAAATCCACCTATTAGATAATTGGGATTGATCAATGGAGGGATGTACTCCTGAACATAGATGTCCACTGTGAATTGTAACCAATCTGTTGAGTTGAGGTTCGATGCACTGACTTGGAAGGATATTGTGAGCACCTGCGGAGTGTTAGCTGGTACGATTGAATATACTTGGTACCATGTTTCTCCGCCTGTGAGGTCACCAACATATGTTGTCACAGACCCTGATGTCAGTGTAAGATTCTCAGGAAGAGACATGGTTATTATAACTTCCTCAAGGTCAGCATCTCCAAAGTTGTATATCGCCACTTGCAGATCAAATTCAGTTTCTGCATTTGCATTTACGTAGCTGACTGCACTATATCCTAAAGCCCCGGCTTGCAAGAATGGTTCATAGAAACTCCAATTAGTGTAGTGCCAGACCCGAAAGTGAGTGTACGCATCCAAGTTGTTGTGTTCTAGACTGACAGTGAAGTTTCTTGTAGCAGCACCTGCGTCATATGGATATGCAAGGAGATTGTTAACATCAAATGAATACTGAGTTCCGCCGTCCCAAAGACCTTGATTGTCATCAACTACATACCCTGCATATTCTGCTCCCTCAGGAGTTATTCCATGCGATGGTTCAATCCATGTGGAATTCATTACAATTGGATAGATCACCTGAACAGCTTCATAATCAATGGGAATTTCCCACTGGACTGGAGCCCAATTGAAGACACCTAAATCGCCATAGGTTTCGGAGGTCGTCTTCTCAATGACTCTCTCTGTGCTAAAGTAACCAAAGACTACAGTGACTGTTTCCCCCTCTTGAGTTCTTGGCACCCAGTCCAGTCCATATCCATCCCAATATGTTGTAACAAGCAGATTATACTTCTCTTCTCCAACCTGCGCATATGCTCTATCAGGGTCCCAGATTCTGGTTTCCTGAATTCCTCTTAAGTCAAAACCGCCTAGTGAACCACTCTCAACAGTAATTTCAATCCAGTAAGTAACATTGATTCTTCCATTTGGTAAAACGAAAACATCAACCAGTACGCTGTTTAAATTCACAACTGGACTCTGACTGGGAACACCTCCAGCAAAACATATGGGCACCACTGACAATATCAGTAGTCCAATGATCAGGTAATTGCCCAGTTTACGCTTCACAGATTGACCCTCTGAACCAGTACTTCAATCTCCACGCTGAGCACGCAAGACATCAGCCTGAGCGATAGTGAGGTTAGATAAGTCAGCCTTAGCTGCAGCCCACTCCACAATATCTGGAAACTCCATAATCATCCCACCCCAGACAAGGTGGTAGACTCGCTTCAGTATCACACTTGCATCAGCTTCTTTCCCGACATACTCAAAGAAACATTTCACTACTGCTGGTGTCTGTTCGCTCATGTCCTTAGGGACTTCAGTCCCAAATCCAGCGAACTCTACATCAAGCTCACGGAAAACGTCCATTCGTTCCCTGATTCCTGCCGCAATGACTGGGAGGTCCATGTCATAGGCACTGAAATGCATGATGAGTTTTTTCTTGCTAATTGTGCCATATGGTAGTTTGATTTCTGTGCTCATTCGACCACACTCCACGATGATACTGTCAATGAATCAATACTGGGGACTCTTAAAACTTTCAGATTTCCAAACTCATCCATCCGAACCCTTAAGACACCTAAGATTGGATTAGCGCTTAATGACCTCAACTCGATCTGTTCCAGAATACAACTATTCATTGGAAGATCTGCACTGGATACCAGCATTCATTGAGGAGGTCAAGGACTTCTTCTTTGCAAGACCACAGGACAACCTCCTCATTCTAAGACCAAACAAGACGATGAGCCTGAATGAAACAGCCATGAGAATGTTGAAGAAACTTATGGACAAGGAGCCGATTGAGAAGATTGTTGCACACTTCGTGGATGCTGGAGGAGAAGAACAGAAGGTCATCAACGATTTGGCAGCATTTGTAGACGACCTTCGAAACATGACAATAGGAAACCAGAACATCTACAGCTACAGGACAGCAAAGATAGTCCCCTTCGGAGAGGGTGAGATCAAGTACCCTGTCTTGAGCGAGATTGCACTCACCTATCGTTGCAACAACAAGTGTAGATTCTGCTACGCATACTCTCCGTTCCGAGAGTCAGGAGAAATGACAACAGAAGAGGTCAAGCGAGTCATTGACATCATAGTTGATGATGCACACGTACCAAGTCTTTCCTTCACCGGAGGAGAGCCAACACTGAGAGAAGACCTCTTCGAGCTGATCACTCATGCGAGAAACAGAGAATTACGAGTCAACCTGATCACCAATGGCATTCGGTGTCATGACAAGGCATTTGTCCAACGACTTGTCGATGCTGGATTGAACAGTGCACAGGTTTCAATAGAGGGACCAGATGCAGAAACGCACGACTACATAGTCGGGATTCCTGGAGCCTTTGACAAGACTGTCCAAGGAATCAAGAATCTACGAGAAACAGACATCTATACACATTGTAACACAACGATATGTCGTCCCAACTTGGACAAGCTCGAAGACCTTGTGGACTTTCATGCTGATGAATTGGGTTTGACATACTTCAGCATGAACATGGTCATCTACACAGGTACTGCAGCAAAGTTGAGAGATGAACTCCAGGTGAAGTACTCTGAGATCAGAGAGATCGTCAAACGAGTAAAGAAACGAGCGAACAAGAAAGGCATTCAGTTTGTCTGGTATGCACCTACTCCTGTCTGTCTATTCAATCCAATCGCTCATGGTCTCGGTGCGAAGAGTTGTGCTTGCTGTGATGGATTGCTCTCTGTTGATGCAGAAGGGGGCTTATTGCCTTGCTCGAGCTTCAGCGAACCTGTTGGTAACATATTGCACGAGGGTTTCGAGAAGGTATGGTACAATCGTGCCTCCCAGTTTTGGAGGGCGAAAGACTTTGCGCCAGAAGGGTGCAAAGCTTGTGACCACTTTGACTATTGCTATGGTGCCTGTCCACTCTATTGGGATGTCCATGGATTTGATGAGATAAAGGAATACTGGCCTAAGAAGAGTAAAGTCAGAGAGAGAATTGATGAAGCCAGATTGAATCTGAGAAGACGCATCCGAGGAGATCAACACGGCATTACATAAGGGGTTGGCATCTATGAAAGTGACAGACCTGCTTAGTCCAGCTGCAATAATCGACATTGATAGATTAGATACCAACATCGAAGCAATGGCTTTGAAAGCTGAAGAGAACGGAGTGGGTCTCAGACCACACATCAAGACCCACAAATGCATTGAAATTGGCAACCGTCAGAAGGAGGCTGGAGCCAAAGGCATCACGGTCTCTACACCTGCTGAGGCTCAAGCTTTTGCAGAAGCTGGTTTCACTGACATAACATATGCAGTTCCACTTGCACCTGACAAGTTCGATACAATGCTTAGTATTTCAAAGAAGGTTCATCTGAATGTGCTTGTTGACAACATCACTATAGTAGATCTGCTTGCAAAGTTCTCAACAGAAAATAATGCTGACTTCGGTGTCTTACTCAAGGTTAATTGTGGAAATTATCGGGTCGGAGTAGATCCGACAAGCCAGTCCGCTCTAAAATTGGCAGAAGAGATTTCACGCAAGCTGAACTTCGAGGGAATCCTCGCCCATGCAGGCCAATCGTATTCTGCAAGGTCAATTGGTGAGATCAAGAGAATTGCTGAGCACGAGCAAGATGTCATGATCAATTTCGCGAATTCACTGAGAGTGGAAGGTATTCAAACAAAAACCGTCAGTATCGGGTCTACTCCCACAGCAAGCTTGGCGGATTCCTTCAGAGAAGGAATTACGGAGATTAGACCTGGCAACTACGTTTTCTTCGATTACACTCAAGCTGCCTTAGGCGTCTGTGAGCTCAATGATATTGCTCTCACAGTTTTGGCGAGTGTAATCAGTACTTCACCTGGAAGGGTAATCATCGATGCTGGAGCAACAGCTCTCTCAAAGGACCTTGGTCCAACTCAGATCGATGAATCTGGCGGATATGGAAAGATCATCAAAGACTATCACACCTCCACCATTGAAGAAGAGTTCATTCTCAGCTCATTATCTCAAGAGCATGGTAAAATCAGTATAGCAACAGAACACAGTCTGAAACCGGGTGACGCTGTCAGGATATTTCCAAACCATTCTTGCCTCACAGTCAATCTCTATGATCAATACTATATTGTTCAAAATGATTCTGTGGTTGACAAGTGGAAGATTCAGCGTCAACGTCTTGCTTCATGATTTCTAGAGTTCTGCGGTGTTTTTATACAACAACACGGAAGTGACCCATGAGGGTATACTGTTGAGTAGTGGGGATATACAACTAAATGTGCTGAAGCATATCGAGAGTCTAGAAGAGGGAATACCTCAGATCTATGGAAACATGGCTGTAACGGGTCTGAGTGACGTAAACGCAGAACTGTTCAACGGAATCATTTCGACTCAGATAGCTCTCGAAGTAGGGAACATGCAAGTTGAGGAGTCAGGTAATGTTCCGAGTCTCCGGTTCAACGCAGAACAACCAACTCTGATACGTTGCGGTGAGGGAGTTCTTGGAGGAGGTCTGCAGGACAGGATCATAGCTGAAAGCATGGTCATTGAAGGGAATCGATCTCTCAACGTGTTTTGCATTGAAGCAGGTCGATGGTCTGCAAAGACTGGAGAGTGGTTACATACAAACACACCTGTTTCAATGCGGCGGGCGATACTAGGGGGGCGAGATCAAAGGTATGTTTGGAGTGAGGTCCAGAGAATTCTTGGATCTTGGGGTGTGCACTCAGGAACCAGTGCATTAGGAGAACTCTATGTGAATCATGGATTTGCATTCGAAAAGTTAGCTACGAGATTTGATTGGTCTGACGATGATGTGGGAATGATTGTCACAATTGATGGCAAGGTTCATGGAATAGAGATCTTTGGAGACAAGATGGGTCTGAGAAGAGACTATGCATCAATCCTCAAAGAGAGTTATGCACCAATAGCACTACAAACTGCAAGTGGAAAATCGATGTCATATGAGGATGTCCACGACGCCATCAATGAATTCTTCTCCGAACTCCATGCTGGTACTCGCTATGCACAGGTTGTGAACCACATGGAAATCTGGCTTATGCGTGTGCAGTATGAAAGTTTCACTTCAAACGATTGACGATCTTGTGTCCACAGTAAGGACAAGTTTCCTCTTCACCAGGTAAAACAGGCGCGTCCAGCTTACCATCACAATTTGGACACTCAGTGATTGCCTTAGGAAGCTGTGATACGGCTTCTTGTGTATAGATTACACGTGAGTTCTCATCAATCACTCCCCTGAACTTTCCTGACTTTGATAGCTCTTTCATTGCGTCGACGATTTGTTCATCGGAAGCTTCTGTAACTTTCGAAATCTGGTCAAAGGTCATTCTTCTCTGAGCATAGAGAAGGTGCAGGAGACTCTCCTTTAATGACACAGCCTTGGGACTGACTATCTCATAAGCGGCTCGATCAAGATAGACCAGAGGTATACGACGAGTTGCAAGCTTCTCAGCAGCATCAGCGACTGTTTCAGAATCCACATCTAGCTCCTTAGCAGCAGCGTCGACACTGATTCTACCCTCCTTCTGGACAAGAGAAATCAAGTCTCCCGATACATCACCGATTCGAGCTTCACGAGTTCCTTTGGCAATCAACCAAAGACCAGCAATCAGCTCAGGAAGTGCAAGGATTGACCAGGCAATCATACCAGATGCAATCAGCGTCATGATTTCACCACCAACAGTCATCGTACTCTGATAGACAATCAGAGTCATTGCTCCGCACACAATCACGAGTATGATGCCTAGAAACTGCGCAAGTCTTGGATTCACGTCACTCTCTCTCCGACCTTTTCAGAAATGTGGAACCAATTATAGATTCCGACTCACGAAATCATGGAAAATTGGCCAATAAGGGGAATTTTCATCAAAAATGGAGCCCATTAAGTACAATCTCCATCTAACAGAATCCAAGCCTTCCCGACGGATAAGTTATATATACAGAGACAGAACACAAATGAAGTACAGACCCTGAAGGACGTGTATGAATCTTTGGTGATTGATAAAGAAGGGGCTACGAGTGCTATCATTCTACATCTGACACCCGGTGAACCGGTTGTCTTTCCAGCTGAATTTGTGGCAGATATAGGGGAAAAAGCAGGGCTAGTGGTCATGCACCACAAAGACCGCGTCGTCAAAATCTTCCCTGTTGCCAATGAGGACATCTATCTGCTCAGGATCGAGATAAGTGATCTGTCTCGTAACTTCTTGAAGCAGCTGAACTTTGCGTTCAACGACGCCAAGCTGAGTGACATCATATTCACCACCGGCGTATGTCTTCGTGGCGAGAGATGCTACTATGAGTGCTACTTCATTCCAGACCAACTGGTTGTGACACTCAACGAGCTTGAAGACAGCCTGAAGAAGATTCCTGGAGTTTCCAGAGTCGTCTTGAGAAAGGTCGCATAATCCGATGTCGATGGACCGTAAGGACGGTCTAGAGCGGTAGTTGTGCCCAAAGAATCGACCTTACTAGGTCCAGAGAGAGCCTCTGCCCTTGGTATGAGGCTCACTATGCCTTTTTGTTTAACTATAAACAAGGGTTTACATGTCATCCTTATTAGTTGAAACGAAATCAGTGTTGTAGAGATAAGAGATTGTTGTAATCATAGGAACAATGAATAGCAGAGAGTAAAGAACTCTAAACGCGTTGATAGTGATAACATAATCAACAAGAAATGTCATAGCAATCCCTAAACAGTTATAGAGAATATGGAACAAGAGCCAGTTTTTGGTCCGCTTTCTGTCAGGTTCTGTGTCTATTTCGAAAGCAGATATGAGAGCCAACATTCCAATCAGATGTTGAGCAGGAGCTATGCCTGAAAAAAGAACATTGACTTCAGGAATCAGTCTAAGAAACATACCAGATAGTAACAAAATTCCTTGAAACACGAAAATAGCTGTGTAATATCGTTTTGATCCCTGTTGGTCGTTGATTTCCTCCATGTTCTAGGGTTGAACATTCATGAAGATATTTTCTTTTCTACAAGAGTTCCAAACCTTCTTTCCTGAGCTCCCTATAATTCCGGAGGTTGTCTGGAATGTAGGCATCCAGGAACACGTTCAGTATGTTCTCTGAATCTCGCTCGATTCCATAGCTCTTGAAGTACTTGAGAACATTCTTGATGTCTCGACGAAGCATAAGCTCAACCTTGTTCATGTCTGACCACTTGTTGACAACCTCACCTTGTGGCATGTCAATGATCCATGGACTATCCTGCCACCAGAGGATGTTGTAACCACTAAGGTCCCCATGAACGTAATGTGCTTCGCTGTACATGAGAAGATACTGGTCTAGAACCTCGTTCATCACAGCCTCTGGATCTTCAAGCTCTACTTCACGGAGTTGTGGTGCTGGATTTTCTCCATCACCAATGAACCTCATAGTGAGATAGTTTGCAACCCGTGAGATAGGAGTAGGAACCCTGACTCCAGCCTTGTAGCAGGCCTGAAGAATGTCGAACTCCTGAACTGCTATGTCCTCCACAAGACCAAGAATCCATCTTGTCTTCTTTCCACTGGACTCACGGATGTATCCTTTGCCCATTGATAGCTTGTGGGGAGTAGCCCAGAGTCGATAGGCCTTTAGGATGATAGGATGGTCATTCCATGTAGCAAGAAAGATTGAGGCCTCCTTTCCTGCACTCATAGGATAAAGCACATCGTGAGCCAGTCCAAACCGGATTGCATCATCACGGATCTCCTTGAACTTCGGTTCTTCGATTGTGGCTTTCCCGCAAGTACCACCTCGAATAGCATCACGTTTCTGATCAATAGCACTCCCTTTTGAGAGAGGATTGAACTTGTCGACACGACTCATATTCGTGCGACCTCCTCAGCGAAGTGCCTCTGGTTATGTGGAACATACTCTGACAGAAAGACATCGAGTATCTCATCAGGGTTTCGTCTAATCCCATACTTCTTGAAGTACGATAGGACATTGACTATGTCTCGTCTGAGTAATGACACTATGTTCTTCATGTCAGACCATGGTCCGACCTTGCAAGCCTGTGGCATGTCAATGATCCAAGGACTATTCTGCCACCAGAGGATATTGTAACTACTCAAGTCCCCATGCACATAATTGGCATCCCGATACATGAGGAGATAATCGTCAAGTATCTTGTCCAATACAAGATCGGGTTCCTCAAGCTGGACATTTCGCAATTGGGGTGCAGGTTCTAGACCGTCACCAATGAAACGCATTGTGAGATAGTTGCCCACTCTACCGATTGGAGTTGGTACTTTCATACCTGCCTTGAAACAAGCACTGAGTAGGTCATACTCCTTTGCAGCCAAGACCTGCATTCTCCCAGGAGCGAAGAATCCTTTCTTTTTCTTTGCCTGAGATGTGTTCCAGAACCTGAATGCTTTGAGGATGATGGGATGATCCTTCCACATTGCCAAGAATATCGAGGCTTCTTTCCCTGCGTTCATCTGGTACAATATCTCAGTAGCCAAGCCAAACTTGACAGCGTCTTCCTTCACTTCATCCAGAGTGATCTCACTGATCTGGACTGTCCATCCTCTCTGATTACCTCGCTGGGCATCTCTCTTAATGGAGAGGGCATCAGGCTTTCTCGGATTGAGCTTCTCAACCACTCCGGCCATTATGCCACCTCATACTGACTGAAACGACACCCATGGCTTAAGCCTGGTACGTGCTGCAAGAGAGGAGCTTTCCGCTTCTCTGGACTCTTTTTGTCCGAACGTCTGCTTTCACCGGCACCGTTGTTAGTTGTCGATGACCGGTTTACTTTGTGATTGTTAGTATACAACTTTTGTTTCACTCTCATCGGCTGAGCGTCACGCATCATAATTCGTAGCACAATAGAACCACAAGAAGTCGAAACCCACAACATACGTTGTGCCTCAATGGCATTCAAACACGATGCGTAGAATGAATGAATGAGCACACAGAAGCAGCGAAAGTCAGTCAGACTTTCTCAACGTCGGTGCGGATCACAACTACAGTTTCTTCTCTTACAATCATGTGTTCAAAGCACCTCCGTTAACCAATTGATTCGAGTTCGAGATTGGAAGTATATAGGGTTTCCGGTCACAGTAGGAATAGTCGATTGAAACCACAGCCCATAGGGAAGGATTTATCTCCAATACACGCCGCCGTTTCACGCTTTCCGCGTGAGAGTTTAGCTATCCTTAACGCATCGATTGGATGATGAAGTAAAATGGCAAACCCTACCAACCCATTGATAGTACAGTCAGACAAGTCAGTCCTTTTAGAGGTGGATAATCCTCTGTATGAAGATGCTAGGGACTCATTGGCTCGCTTTGCAGAACTTGTGAAGAGCCCAGAATATGTTCACACATACCGAGTGACTCCACTCAGTCTCTGGAACGCTGCAGCAATGGGAATGACTCCAGAAGAGGTCATTAGAGCCCTGGAGGAGTTTGCTAAATATCCAATTCCGAGTAATATCTCAAGAGAGATTGTAGACTATATGTCAAGATATGGTCAACTCTCATTGTACAAGGAAGGACCAGACCTCCTTCTTTTGGCTGAAGAAGAAGATCTCGCTGAAGAGATATGGGCTAGCAAGAAACTCCAAGAATACTTCTTAGAACGAATAGATGAGGTTACTATTCGTGTAGACCCTGCTCAACGAGGGTTCCTTAAACATGCATTACTTGAGCTAGGACATCCAGTCGAAGACATCGCAGGATATGTTGAGGGCGAGCATCTTCCATTTGAGATTCGTGAAATGACCCTCGAGGGCAAGAAGTGGGGACTTCGTGCCTATCAAGAGGATGCAGTTGCTATCTTCCACGCTGGCGGAGGAGTGAGGGGCGGTTCCGGTGTTGTTGTACTTCCATGTGGTGCTGGAAAGACAATGGTAGGCATTGGAGCAATGTACAAGCTCCAGACATCGACAATCATCTTGTGTCCGAATGTAGTTGCAGTCAGACAATGGATCGCAGAACTTCTTGACAAGACCACTCTTCAGCCAGAGGACATTGGAGAATACACAGGCGACAACAAGGAAATCCGACCAGTTACAGTGGCAACTTACCAGATCCTCACGTGGAGAAAGTCCAGGGAGGACAAGTTCCCTCACTTCCAATTGTTTGATGCTCGAAACTGGGGACTCATCATCTATGATGAGGTGCACCTACTTCCTGCACCAGTATTTCGGGTAACTGCAACCATTCAAGCCACAAGACGACTGGGTCTGACTGCAACGCTGGTTCGAGAGGATGAGAAAGAGGAGGATGTGTTCAGCCTCATCGGTCCGAAAAGATTTGACATGCCGTGGAAGCAGTTGGAGGATCAAGGATGGATTGCAACAGCAGTATGCTACGAGATTAGACTTGAGCTTCCTGATGATATGCGACGTACATATGCCTTGGCTGAAGACCGGAAAAAATACAGAATTGCAGCTGAGAATCCGAAGAAGATAGACATCATCCATAAGCTCCTAGAATACCATGTCGGAGACAATGTTCTTGTCATTGGAATGTACTTGGACCAGTTGAAGGAGATTGCAGACGTTGTAGACGCGCCATTGATTACAGGCAAGACATCCAATGATGAAAGGCAACGCCTCTATGAGGCATTCCGAGAGGGAAAAGAGAAGATACTCATTGTTTCGAAGGTTGCAAACTTTGCACTAGACCTCCCTGACGCAAACGTTGCCATCCAAGTATCGGGAACTTTCGGGTCGCGTCAGGAAGAGGCCCAACGATTGGGAAGGATTCTGAGACCCAAGACAGATGGCTCGTTCGCTCGTTTCTACTCACTCATTACAAAAGACACACGTGACATGGACTTTGCAGCAAAGCGTCAGCTCTTCCTCACTGAGCAGGGATACCAGTATGTTATTGCTTCTGCTGACGAGAAGGTCTGGGAAACTCCTCCTGAGAGTTTCTTCAACTAGAGAAGTTTCTTCAATCGTTCAATCTTCGATCGTGTGTACTCAATTACAGCTACGCGAACTCGAGGAGTACTTAGATTTGGTTCGACGCAACCAGCCTCCATTGAGAGAAGACGTTCTATTGACCAAATGATGATGTAGGAGAGAGCAATGGGTCTCAGTTGTGTAACCATCTCTGCATCATCCCTGTCAAGTAATCCTGGAATAGGCATAATTTCGGAAGTGGCAGGAGTTTCATGGAAGAATGCCAAGTCATAGAATCTGTTCCCAATGACACAATCTTCGAAATCAAGGAGCACAACCTTGTCCGATTGAATGACAATATTCGGAAACCAGAGATCGCCATGCATAACTGAGGAGGTCCAACGACCCAAAGAGTCTGCATGGGACTGAACCATTGGCAATAGTTCACTGAGGGACGTGTTTAGTTGAGATACTACCTTTGAACAGCTTCTGAGAAACTCGTGTGAACTGATTCGGGAGTGAGTAGCACTGAGAAATGATGCAGGAGAATGATAATCTCTTAGGCCTGCAGGTTTCCCTCGATAAAGAATTTTGAGACTCTCCTTCAGAAGGCTGATGTCATAGTCTGAGAATTGCTCGACAGATTGATGAATATCTCCCTCAACATATTCGAAGATGATGAATGGTGTTTCATTCTTGTCCGGGAGTGTTCCTATGGATAATGGGGAAGCCGCGATGCCCAATCTGTTGTAGTAGTGTGAGATGTCAAAGAGTGATTTGTAATAGTTGGGATTTTGCTTAGAAACACGCCAAGGCAGTTTCAGTACAAAGTTGCCATCAGCATATTGACCACGTATATTGATGTTCGACCATCCTCCAAGTGTGGATATGTCTAATGACATAGTAGAATCGAAGATAGCACATGATTCTGATAGTAGACTCTGTATTTCATAGATGGTATGTCCATGAACTTTGAACAAATGGCGCTCCTTCATTTCTGGAGTGGATGAATCATGACAACTTCTAAAAGGCTGTCGGAAATCGCCTGTCCATGAACGGGAGAGACCTACTTCTAATTCTAACACACCTATTCAGAAAGAAAGGCAACCCTGTTCGTATAGAGGATGCAGTTGAGTTCATATCATTCCGTTGTAGGTATGGTACACCGAGTATGGTACGAAGGATCCTCACCATCGGAACTGAGAATGAGATGATTGTTAGAGAGAATGACTGCATCAAAGCAGAATTTCTATACGACAAACAAATTCTGTCACCCAATCTCGTTGAGATGTTAAGAGATAATTTGACTGTTGGGAAGGAAATCGAACCGATGTCCTAGGACTCCTCTGTTACAAACACTCGTAAGGAAGCCAAAAGAGAAGTTAGATGAATGAATGCGTTCTTGCCCTGGAGAAGACGATAGTCAATCTCCGCAACCCTATCAATCACAGCAGTCATTATTTCTGGTTCAAATGGACGCTTCACCAAATCGCGCTCGATTTCTAGACAGACCTCTTGGGGGGAGTATCCTTCAATTGCTAGAAGATTCCGTAAGGTCTTTCGAGCTGGCCCATATTGACCATCCAGCGATAAGGTCACAATTTTCCTGACCCGATTTACAAGCTGAGTTTCAGAGTACTTATAGACAACATCCTCGGTTACTGATGGACTTGCAGTGTGAGCAATCTGTAGAAGGCTGATTGCACGACGTAGGTCACCATTTGACTCACGAGCAATGGCAGTGATTGCTGCATCATCAACCTCCACCTTCTCCTTTGATGCAATCTCTCTGATAAGATCTTGAGTAGTTTCTAGAGAGGATGCAGGGAATCTCAGAACCAGTGACCTTGAGAGAATTGCTGGACTCCATCCAGTCAATGTTGGAGTGATTAGGATGAACCTGCATGCATCACTGTACATTTCCATTGTACGTCGAAGTCCCTGTTGCATACTGTATGTAAGAGCATCAGCCTCATCCAGTACTAGGATTTTGATCTTGTCATCAAGGACAGTACCTGTTGAGGCGAAGAACCTGATGGATTCCTGAAGAAGCTGACTGCGCGTTGGTTCCCCAGAACGACCTCTCAGTTTTCGTGCAGCCTTTGCTTCTCTATACACTACTGACATGTATTCATCGAGTTCTGAGCGTTCTTCTCGACCAAGCTTTGCCAAATCTTGGACAGACCTTTTGGCTTTAGTTGCAGGAACATCCCAGACATCGCGAATATTGAGCATCTTGTAGTTGGCGCTAAAACTGTCAGTGAGAATCTTTCGTGAGAAGATCTCTGCAGCTGCTGTCTTGCCTGTGCCGGATGGGCCATAAAAGATCATATTGGTGTACACACTGGACTCTGCCAAGGACTTTAGCTGATTGATGGTACTCTCTTTCCCAACGAAGTCATCCCATTCCTTGGGTCGATACTTGACACACCAGAGGGCCGGTTCCAATCTGTCACACCTACCCTCGACTCATCTCAAGTATACATAAGCTTGTTTCTTTTCCAGAAAACCTATGTAGATGTAATTCACAACGTACCCGATTTGAGATGATGACAGAACCAAAAGTTACTTAATTACTCAAAAGCTGGGCGCTTGTTTGCAAATCTCAAATCTACGGTCTGGGAAACAGAATGGCGAAAGAAACACTGGAGAAAGAACTTGAACACATCCTACGAGAGGATCTACTCATTGCCTGTCAGAAATGGGGAATCGACATTACTGGCAAAGACAGTGGTGCGTCTCTTATCAAGATGCTCGCAGAGAGGATGAAGGACCCTGAGGTACGTGAGGAAATCTTTGCCACATTTACCCCCCTAGAAAGAGACCTCCTCGGTGTTCTTACACTTAGTGGAGGTGCGATGAGCTACGACAGACTCAAGCCATTCAGGAAAATCTATAGCTATGGTCAATTGAATCAGACTGAAAGAGACCTACGAAAGAAAGGAATCATCATTCGAAGGATGATGTCGAGACTCACTGAGTTTGGGAGGGAGGTAGCGGAGTTCAAAATTTTGGAGTACTTCATTCCGCATCTCAGGAGTCTTTTTTCATCTAAGCCTGAACCCAAACCAGAAAAACCACAAAAGGTCAAGAACATTGTAGATGAGAGAGATAGTTTACTCATTGACATGCTACAACTGGTATCCTACATTGCCAAGAACGAAGTTCACATGACTAGTTCTTGGGAGTTCCCGAAAAGAGAGATAGACCACATAAAGCAGGCAATGTCAAAGACTACAGATGACCGATTTGAACTTGTTCAGAAACTAGCTCGCAAAGTCGGAGCCTACACAATTGGCGAGAACGATAGAGTGATGCCAGCCAATGTGAACGCACTTTTTGCAGGGCACCACTTCCATGTAGCAAGACGACTGTTGAAATCACAGCTAGGACGAACACGAGCAATCTGGGCTACCCCAGACCAACCAACTGAATACACACTAAACCTCGCGATATGTAGACTAAGAGAGTCCACAACTGAAGAGTGGATCAGTATTGAGGAGTTACGAGATTGGATACGGAGCGAGTTATTCATTGACAATCAGCAGTTGAAATGGATCCAGGTGGATGATGAGAGGGTACAGCTATCCTTGGAAACCCCAATCCTCTTGGGCATCGTCGAGGCTGCGTATAGGGGGAAGAAACTACTAGGTGTCCGACTCACTGATGTTGGAGCTGATGTGTTGAAAGGCAAATCAGACTCTGGAACAAAGGGAAATGGAGAGAGTTTCTTTGTACTACCCAATTTTGAATTGACAGTCTTTACAAGCGAGATGGAGTTTCAGAACCTCTATCGTTTGATGCTCATCACAGAACCTGTACGCACTGATGTAGTTAGCACTTTCAAGCTCTCTGATACCTCTGTGTTTCAAGCGATCGAGATTGGCCTTCGTGAGGACGACATCCTTGGGTTCCTTGAGAAGGAGAGTAGTAAACCAATTCCAAGGAATGTTGTCAGATCAATTACTGACTGGACCTCACAGACTACGTTTACTACTATTGAAGATGTTACACTCTTTGAAACAGAGAACGAGAAGGATATGGAAAAGCTGATGCTCATACCTGAATTTACTAAGTCAATTGTAAGAAAGATAGGGCCTACAGCAGTAGTTGTGTCTGGGGACATGGAGAAGTTCAGTGACAGTCTTCGAAAACACAAGTGTATGGTCAAACGGAAGGAACAAAGTGTAGAATCCGAACGCATACCTGGTAGTTCTGTAGCTGAACATTTCCTTCTCTATAGCGAAGAACAGACTGTGGAAGATGTCCCTGAACCTTGTGAAGACTGTCCTGCAGTACAGTCTTGTAATAAGATGATCCGAAGGAAAGGTCGAGTTCAGAGAAGTGTAACAAGCTGAGAGGATTTAGGCCTGGATAAGTTGCAGGAAATTTCATTGAGTGGGTGGTCTCGATGAGCCTGAGATGGCTCTTCATTACACCTGTTCATTTTTCACCGTTATCCAACCAGCAATGGGAACAGACGCGGTGGAATATGTGGTGGAATGAATCCTGGAAAGAAGATATTCATCAATGGGAAGAAAGGCGAGAAAAGCACGGTCACAAGTAGTAAAATCGCAAATGACAACGTGTGGGTTGCAGTGACATACGTATAGTAAGGTCGTATGTAAGAGTAGAAGGCAAAGGCTGGAATCGACAAGGCCACCATAGCCATAATCTCTACTGGATTAAAGAAGAATGGCATGGAGATCGGCCATAGGAAGTAGAACAGCCCTGTGATCTTCTCACTTGAGGTTTCATGGTGGGCAATCTTGTGTATACCATCTACTCCCTGAGATAGGAAGAAGACTGGAATCAACAGCCACCACTGGAGACCAACGAAGAACATTGGTCCAGCATAGAATAGAAGATCGCCAATGCTCTCGACTCTCTCCCAGAATGGATTCCTGCTAACGAACTCAGTCATCTCTGTCATATAGTAGCCTAGCATCTGGAAGGCTACCAGAACCGGAAGTAGAAAGAACGAGATGATGATCATAATCGTAGCAGCTCGTGGTAACCTGAGGATTTTACCTTCATGGTAATTGTCCAAAGGATAGATTCCATGTAGTGTGAAGGCTGTCAGTAACACAAGTAATCCACTTGGAAGAAAGTATAGAGGTTGAAAAAGATACATCCAGACTCCAAATACTTCGTAGACGTTGCCATTGAGCATACTGAAAGAGGGATTGAGAATAGGTATGAAGTACCAGACACCGAACACTACGAGTAGTTCAGGAATCAGCATTTTCATGCGATAGTCTTGAATGAACTTCATGAACAAACCAGGTTCTTTGGACTGTTCTTCCATCATTTCACCTCAAAGTCAGTCGAAGGTAGGTTTCCGTGTGGCAACATCTTCATCTTCCTCACGCAGTTTATGCTGGAAAGGTCGTCCCTGACCATAGATTTGTGGGTCCATTCCCTTTGTCCTGTTCATGATTGTATAGAAACCACCAATCTGAATTGCGAGTGAAATAAGGGAAATCACAAAAACATCAGGAAAGTACTCGTGAACTGAGAAGAATGGGAGTTGTAGAACCCAAACCAGTGGATATAGAATCACTTGTACAATGATTCCAAAGAGAAGCATCAACACCCATTTGTCTGTCCAGTTCGATGTCATTGTCCTATAATCCCGTCGCGTGCGTATGATTGGTTCGCGATTGAGGGACTAATTAAAGGTGTCTGTTGGGTCTATAGAGGATTATAGGTGTCAGCTAGTTCTCCAGCCAAAACTGCAGCCAGCTCTCTGAAGTCTCTGGTCGAAATGCTTGGAACACTGCTCGTTCGCTTTGGAATATCAAAACGAGCAACTATAACAATAACATCATCATCCATTGAATACTCGAAGAGTGCTGGATATCTCGTGTGAATTCTATACCTCTCTTCCCTCGGGGCGATGGTTCCTCCCTTATAGATTGTACCAACCAAGTAGGGATAAGCAAATCCAGAGTGTGACACTTGCACCTTCATCTGGACAGTTTCAGGAAGCCCTTGTACGTACGCCTTAATCTCAGCATCGAGAATGGTCTGAACACCTTCACGAATCCCTAGCTCGACATTCATACCTGCGCGAATGCCAGTAACTCCAGACATTGCCCTAGCGAACTCATATGTATCACCCATCACAGGAGCCTTGAAGAATTCCTGTGCATCTATCTTGGGAATTCGAAATCCAAATACGAATCCAGTGACAGCAACAATTGCATAGAGGACAGTTATCAGAATGACTGAATCGACGAACGGATTGAAAAGAAGGATATTGAATTCAGGTAGAAGCAGCATTGCAAACCCGAGACTCACAACGATGAGCATTGAACAGCAAGAGCTGCACCAATCACCTGGATGAGCGTATAAGTCCCCATATGATTCTTCATACTTCTCAATCATATCTTCATACTCTGCAAAGGTGACCCAGGTTTTCTTCTTCTCCCATTTTCCAGGAATATAGTCAATCGCTCTCTTTGATCCAGCTCCCATCCCGAATGATATAATGAAGAGTATGAGTGGCAATCCAATGTAGATCAAAATCTGATAGGATGGATAAAGGTAGTTGAATACAATAGCAGCAATTGCGGTTACGAATGCAATGACTGCAAATGCTTTGTTAACATTTCCTTGGCGACTATAATCAATAATCTTCGGTTCGGTCAAGCCAATCCATCCTCCGACTCTTGGAAGACACGGGATGAAATAAGGTCTACGCTGGAGTTCTGAAACGGTTCAGATAACTCTCAACTTCTTCCAGGACGTCCGCGAGGAGCTCTTGTTCTCCCTTTGCATTGATGTATGCAAGTAGAATCTTCTTGACAATCCCCGCTATAAAGTAGGATGTTAGCTGTTGCAGAGACCCCTCAGCCACGATCGATTCCTCACCATCACCCAATTGTAGGTATGCTACAAATTTGCACAAATCTCCTGTTTCTCCTAGCTCAAACTCGATCCAAGAAACGCCCTCGATGTCCTCAATCCTAGCAGTGGGTGTTGGATCGCGAATGGTATAGTATCCCTCAACCTCACCGAGAGTGACTCGTATTCCAGCCCATGATATTCCAGGAGATTTACTCATTGTGTCAATGATTCTCCGGAGTTGTTTTTGATTGGGGTATGTGAAGTAGAAAGTGGCTTCATTCGGAATGAACCTGAACAAGACATTGGCAAAGAGAATACCAAAGGGGACAAATAGAACACCGAATACGACTGGTGTTGCAGCAATTATGCTTGTTGTGGTCTGCATAGTCACAAACGGGAAGAGCACAGCTCCAATATACACAATGATTAGAATGAATATCGAAGGATAGTCGATTATTGAGAGAACATGCCGATATGCTTTTTGATACTCCTTGGTCATTTCTTCATACTCTGTGAACATGACTTCGCGTTCTCGCAGATTCCAAGTTGGTTCGGTGTAGGAGATTCCTGTTTTAATTCTCCAAGTAATCGCAGCAAGAGCTGGCATCAGACTGAGGAAAAGCAGAGTCGCCCAAAAGAACCAGACGTAAGGATATACGTACAAGTTTAGTAGGCGATATTGTGCCACCTCGAATCCCATATAGCTCCAGACTAGAATGACTATGAACATGAGAACTTGGAGGTAGATTGTTGATTTTTGATTGAAAGGCGCATCAGTCATGTTATTCACTCACGACGTTTCCACTCCAAGCTTGTCCAAGAATGCAGTAAGCTCATCACTCTTACCTCTTGTGTGGAGCCATTCTAAAATTATGATTGCCGCAGCGTTCTCTATCAATTTTCTAGGATCTTTCACTCCTGGATTGCCACTCTTGTATGTAATAGGATACTTGACATAGTATCCATTCTTGTCTTGGTCCACATACTTTCTGAAATACTGATCCTCAGAGAACCACCACCAAATCACCTCTGGATGCTTGTCAGATTCGTAGAGACGGCAAAGGATTCGATTTACAGATCCAAGCTCCTCAGTCCAAGACTCAATATATCCCTCTCTCTCAATTCCAGAGATTCGACTGACAACTCTCGGAGCATCATAGACACTGTACCCATCCTTTTCAGCCTTATCGAAGACAATCCTGATGTTTGTGAGTCCAGATATGTCCTCCTGAGATTCAGCAAGTTTGATAGTTTCTCGAACAAGGAGGATTGTAAAATCCTCAGACGCTTCGTTCGATGTAGCCCGGAGAGCCCCGATTGAAGAAACTGTAAATGATAGTCCTAATGATAGGGAAAACATCCACCGGTCCAATGGAGCAAGAGAGGGGTTTTCAATAAGGAGATAGACAGGAAAAGCAGCCATAATAAGAAGGAGTGCAATGGGAATGAAGAAGATCCAGTAGTTGCTGTTCGCAACCATCCTCCAGTATTTTCGTTTGTACTCTTTATTCATGATCTTGGTGTCTTCTATGGACAACTGTGTTGGTTCGTAGTGCCAACTAGGCTCAGTATAAACAATAGCATTCTTCTTGCCATACCAGCCAATTCCAAAACCAGTGATGGTAAGAGTCAGTGGAAGCATAACAAATGCTGCAAAGTTGATGAGAATATCACCTGTGGCCAGTCTGAAAATGTAATCTGAGATAACATAGCCGACGATAATACTCCCAGAAATTCCCAAGAGAATTGCAGCAATGGTCTTGGCAATCGATCGATAGGCAATGATGCGCTCAGTCATCCTGACTCCACCTGAAACAGTCTGACCAGCCTTCAGAAACTCTTTAAGGATTGCTAAACGTAAACGCTTATTACTGCGAATGTCAATTCATTATTGTTAATTCTTATTCAAGGAGATTACAATGTTAAAGATAGGTGACAAAGCACCAGATTTCACAACGACCACAGAAAGTGGGGAAAAAGTGAAGCTTAGTGGTTTGAAAGGAAAGAAGATCTTTCTCTATTTCTACCCAAAAGACAACACACCAGGATGTCAGGCTGAAGCTTGTTCTATTAGAGACAACTTCGAAGTCTTTGAGAAATCAGACATTCCAGTGTTTGGAGTTTCAGGTGGAACAGCGAAGTCGCATAAAAGTTTCAAAGAGAAGAACGACCTACCATTTCC
Source organism: Candidatus Thorarchaeota archaeon (assembly GCA_048882045.1). Taxonomy (GTDB): domain Archaea; phylum Asgardarchaeota; class Thorarchaeia; order Thorarchaeales; family Thorarchaeaceae; genus SMTZ1-45. The sequence continues at coordinate 162,098 of JBHLRZ010000003.1, forward strand.
ACTGTTGATGGATGAAGAGTTCGAGATAGCCAAGCTCTATGGTGTCTACATAAAGAAAAGCATGTATGGCAAAGAGTACATGGGCATCGACCGCACGACTTTCCTGATCGATGAGAAAGGACTTGTGGAGGGAATCTTTGGTGGCCCAGAGGGAATCGAGAAGGTCAAGACCAAGGAACATGCAGACCAAGTCATCAAATTCTGGGACCTCAAGCTGTAGAGGAACTTGTAATGCTAAAAGTAGGCGATATCGCTCCAGATTTCGAAACCGTCGACGACGAAGGTAATCCATTCAAACTCAGTGACTTCAGAGGAAAAAAAATAGTGCTCTATTTCTATCCCAAGGACCTCACCCCAGGTTGTACTGCGGAAGCCTGCTCCATTAGAGACAGCTACACACTCTTCGAGGGTTCAGATATTCCGATCTTCGGTATCTCTGGTGGCACTGCAGAAGTCCATCAAAAGTTTAGAGGGAAGTACAAACTCCCCTTCAACATTTTAATGGATGAGGACCTTGAGATAGCCAAACTCTACGGAGCATATAGCAGACTGAATATCCTAGGGATGGGAGTCAAGAGGATCACTTTCCTCTTAGACGAGGAAAGTAAGGTCGAAGGTATTTTCGGAGGGTCAGAAGGTGAAGATCGGGTCCGTTCAAAAGAGCATGCAGACCAAATTGCGAGCTTCTGGGGTCTGAAACTTTAGAATACTGGATTATTTATCTAAAAGCCCTCTGATTGGTCGCTGAGGGAATTTTCTCTTGAGTGAAAGGAATAAAGAAATTCTGAAGGAATACATCGAGAGAGTATGGAACAACGGAGATGTATCTGTAATTGAGCAATATGCACATCCGGACTGGTTCTCAAAAGGACTGAGACTGGATGGCACACTGGAAGGTTATGATGGGATCAGACAGAATGTTCTCACTACAAGAGAAGCTTTGAAAAATCTCAAGATAGCTTTCAAGGACATCATCGGAGAGGGGAACAAAGTTGCCAGTCGGATTGTAATTACTGGAATCAATTCTGAAACTGGTAAGAAAGTCTATGTTGATGAATTGATGATTCACGAGTTTGTTGATGGCAAGGTCAAGAGAGTCTGGTCGATGGGATCTGAACAGAAGGAGTTGGACTAGCGTTCTCTACGAGGTTTTCCGACACTACTCATGTAGATGACACTCTCTTCATCTGGCTCGAGTCCAAGGAGTCTATTGAGGTCATCATCGTAAAGAGCCCCTATCTGACAACTGCCTAGTCCAAGACCCTGAGCTGCCAGTGCTAGGTTCTGCGCGATGTGAGCTGCATCCAGAAACATGTATCGATATGCCCTCTGGAGATACTTCCACTTTGACCTCTGAAGTACTGCACTCCAAATGAAGACAACTGATGCACGCTCAGCAACCTGCTGATCCAACGCTCCGTCTTTGACCTCCTTTGCAAAGTTCCCTTCTTTCAAGAGTTCCAGTGCATGTCCTTCGACATTGTAATGATAGAGACCAGTTTCTAATGAGTCAACTCTGTTCGCACAGAGATAGGTCTCAATCGGATACAGTGCACCTGCAGAAGGCGCTGTTCGTAGTCCATACTCCCCGATTCGTGCTGTGAGCCCTTGCGTCGCCCACAAGATCTGAGACAGATCTTCAAGACAAATTGGGTCCAATGTATAAGCACGTATACTCCGTCGGGTCCTCATCGTTTCCCAGAGACCAGGACCGTCTGTTACATCAGGAGCAGGAAGCTCAATCCGTCTTGCAGAAGGATAGGTCTTGTAGGTAGGGGGTTTTGTCGAGTAGTCGAGGTAGTGCCCAGGTAGCTTGCCTCGCTCGTATTTTGTTGATTTGAGAAAGTCATCTCCAACTCCAGACATGGTTACACATTGTGTCTATCAGTTATCAATGAGTTGATTGGGATGTAACCAGAAAGCATAGACTTTAATGATGGCTTTGAGCAGCCCGAACCTGCTTGACAGGCCTGTATAGCCTGGTCTACGAATTCCTAGGAGCCCAATATAATGTCTGAAGAAAAGCTCTCTGTAGAAGAGTTGAAGAAAAAGGCAGAGAAACCCGGAAAAGACGCTATGGTCCTTCATCCGTTCTACCAAGGAAAGATTCAGTCCATTGGTAAAGCCCCGGTTCGTGATTTCTCTGACTTTGCGATATGGTATACTCCTGGTGTGGCAAAACCATGCCTGGACATCAAAGACAATCCCGATATGGCCTATGAGCATCTTAACAAGGGAAACATGGTTGCAGTCGTGAGCGACGGTACTCGTGTTCTCGGTCTTGGTGACATAGGTCCACTGGCAGCTGGACCTGTCATGGAAGGGAAATCAATTCTGTTCAAATACCTCGGTGGTGTGGATGCATGGCCTGTCTGTGTCGACACAAAGGACGCAGACAAGATCATCGAGTTTGTCAAACTTCTCCAGCCATCATTTGGAGGGATTAACCTTGAGGACATCTCCAAGCCTAAGTGCTACAAGGTCCTAGAAGAACTAAGGAGCAACCCAGAAGTAAAGATACCAGTTTGGCATGATGACGCCCAGGGTACTGCTACAGTAGTACTTGCAGGTGTGATTGGGGGCTTGAATGTTGTAAAGAAGGATATCGAGAATGTGACAGTAGCTATGTTGGGAGTTGGCGCAGCCAACACAAGAACTGCGTATCTTCTCATAGCAGCTGGTGTTGATCCAAAGAATATCATCATGGTAGACAGTAAAGGTGCAATCTATGCAGATCGTGAAGACATTGTGAAGGATAAGGACTACGACACTTTCAAGTATGACTTAGCCCAGAAGACCAACCCAGACAGGATGACAGGAGACCTAGGGGAGGTTATTGAAGGGATGGATGTGCTCATCACAGCATCTAGACCCATTCCAGGTTCAGTGAAGAAAGAATGGGTATCAAAGATGGCTAATGACTCTATAGTCTACGCATGTGCAAATCCACTACCTGAAATTTGGCCATGGGATGCTATAGAGGCTGGTGCACGCATCGTTGGAACTGGTCGTTCAGACTTTGACAACCAGATCAACAACTCACTCGGATTCCCAGGCATCTTCCGTGGTACACTTGACGTGAGGGCAAGTACAATCACTGATGAGATGTGTATCGCAGCTGCTCAGGCTCTTGCTGATCTTGGTGCGAAGGAAGCCAACGTGCGAAAGGTCATCCCAACAATGGACCAGTGGGAACTGTATCCTGCTGAAGCAACGGCAGTTGGTATGAAAGCTATAGAGCAGGGGATTGCCAAGAAACAATGGGAGGAGAAGGAACTCTACAAGCATGCAGAGGAAATCATCAGACGTGCCCGTGGTGGTTCAGAGCTCCTCTATGAGAAGGGCTTCATTCCCAAGGCACCAGAAACATAGACAGTAATAGATGAAAAGCGGCGTTGCCGCCGCTTCCTCAATTTCTTTTTGCCTCAATCATGGGGCGTATTATATCTCAAGGTAACAATCAATTGCGCTAGATTATTAAGACGCAAAATAAGACTCCGGAAACTCAATGAATTGGTGACCCAAACATGTCCTATGACAAGTGTGTACGCTGTGGAGCATGTCTACAGTTCTGTCCAATGTTCGATGCTACCGGTGAAGAGCAGTACTCTCCCCGTGGGAAAGCATACCTTCTCCAGGTAATGGACCAAATCGAAGACGACGAGGAGCTAGCCAAAGAGTTTAGACGACTCCTCTTCGAGTGTACGATGTGTGGAAGGTGTGAGGAGCAGTGTGCTTCTGGAGTCGACCTGCTCAAGGTATGGCATGAACAGCGTGCAAAGGCCATCGAAACTGCACCAGAAGAATTTGAGTATCTGGAACCACTAAAAGATGCACTAGCAAACGTGAAGAACATCTATGGTCTCGCTGAGGAGGACAGAGCCATTTATTGGCTCGATGAGCTCGAGGATGAGATTCCGGGACTTGAGGACAGAGTCTACGAGAAAGGGAAAACAGCAGAAAATATGATCTTCCTCGGTTGTCTCATGTCGTTCAGAGCTAACCAGATTGATGTCCTCAGATCACTGTTTCAGACACTCGAAAAGCTTGATGTCGACTATCTTGTAATGGGAGCTGAAGAGAACTGCTGTGGACATCCACTATATCTCATGGGAGATGACGAAGGAGCTGAGAAACTCAGAGAGCACAACAAGAGTGTCATTGAATCAGCACAGGCAAAGAATGTCATCACCTGCTGTCCGGGATGTCTTATTCAGCTCAGGGAACACCATAATTTGAAGAAGACAGAGGCCCTGCATCACACTCAGTTCTTCGACAGACTGATTGATGGATCACATAGGTACAATCAGACAGAGAAGTTCTCATATCACGATCCATGCGAACTCCACAGAATTCTAGGGATCAAGACAGAACCTAGGTCACTCATCAACAAGATGGGAATCGAGTTCAAAGAGATGGACCTTTCCTGTTGTGGGGGTGGGGGTCTCTTGAGGATGACCGATCCAAACCTGAGTGACAAGATCATGCAGTTGAGAGCAGCAAGGGAAGGAGTCAAACATACGACTGTGATAACAGCATGTCCTTCTTGCAGAGAACAACTCCTTGGCCAAGAATTGAAGACAAAAGACATCGTGGAACTTCTGTCTGACACAATGGGAGGTGCTGAGTAGAATGAAAATCAGAGATGTGGTCATTGGTGCCAACGCCAGTATGTACTACAAGCTCAACTTCCGTAAGATAAAGGGAGTCTATTATCCGCGAAATACGCAAGAGGTCGTCGCAGCAATAAGACATGCGCAGAGTAACGGATTCACTGTGACACCAAAGGGTGGAGGTTCTGGACTGAGTGGTGCTTGTACTGGAGGAAATGATGAACGTGTCATGATCAGCTCGCTTCAGATGAAAGACGTACTGACCGTATCCAAAGATCAAGGCTACATGGATGTCCAACCCGGGATTATCATTGACAAGATCAACGAGTTCCTCGATCCAATGGGAATGCGTTTCTACGTTGCACCCAGCAGCAGAGACACTGCAACCGCAGCAGGAGTCCTCAGTACCGATGGTGGAGGAAATGATACTTGGGTGAATGGGACCATGAGAGATAACACAATTCGTGTCCAGTTGGTTCTCTATGATGGCCGCCTTATTATGGTTGATTCAGAAGGGGTCAAGAGTAGCGACAAAACTCTCGAAGCTCGACTCAATGACATTGGTGTCACACTGCACGATGTAGCAAGTTCTCATGGTACCCTTGGCTTCATAACAGAGTTGCGGCTCCGAATTAGACCTAAGTTCACAGAAACCCTCGTAGGAGGGCTCGTTGAGTTCTCAGAGTGCAATGCTCTTGGAAAGACACTTACTGACATGATTGAGAGAAATAGCCCTATCAGATATGGTGAAGCAATCACTATTGCCCACGACGATGTACGTGAAGGATTCGATCCACCATTACTCATCCTAGAGTTCCCAAAGGACAATATCGATGACATAAAAGACATCACTGATTACAAACCTCTTGATGCCAAAGAACTGGCAAGAATGAAAGACATCAGAATCAAACTACCAAAGCGGAATCCCACTGAAGGAGTTCAGTTCGCTCTCTTTGAAGGATATGGTTTCCATGGTGATAGTCTGTTGAATCTTCAAGACAGCCTCAACGAGATCGAAGCCCTTCTCAATAGTCATGATATGGCACCCTTTGCAAAGTACGGTCATGGTCCAAGCAAGTGGTACCTTGGCGATAATACACCAACCTATGGGCTCATTCTACACTCGAGAGAGATCAGACCTGAGGGCAGAACTGGTGAGGAAATGCTCAATGTTGTGCTGGAGATTGTGGACAAGTGCGACGAGTTAGGAGTCACGCCAAAGCCAGAGCATAAATGGCCCTTCTCAGACGTTGACAAGAAGAAGAGACTTGAGGAGATCAGGCGGGTCATCGGTGAAGGATTCAATCCGTTCTTGCTCTCTCCAGAATGTAATGATGTGCTAGGCTCAATGGTTTGAGAGTTGTTCTGCCAAGAAAGTAGCAACTGCTACACGATCAAAGGGCCAGGCATATCTGATTGACACACTTGGATAGCGTTCCTGTGCATTTTTGATAGACTTGGGTATGTCAACAGATGAATGTTCTCCACCAGGAGTCATCATTGGTGTAATGACAATGATGTCCTTGTTCCCAGATTGTACTGCTATTTCAAGAGCTTTGTCAATACTTGGATTGCAGAACTCATTGAATCCAACAAGTACTTCATTACCAGTGATACGACTCACCTCCTCAGCAAGTCTCAGCGACGCATCCCAGAACGGATCATTCTCTACAGTCCGTGGCCACTCACGCATCTTGTTATGGAGGTATTCATGTTTCTCCTGCATTATCTGAGGCATTTCATCTGGTCCCAAGTCGTGCATCATATGAAGTTTGAAAAAATCAACGAGGTCTGAACGAGGATAATCTTTCGGAGGTGCACCATGCATTGCGAGGATGATTGTTGGCATATGAATCCACTAAAATTATGCAAAATCTGACTCAGGTATATGATTTGTGATGTATGACTTTCAAAACAGTCTGAAAGTATCTTCTGTAGCACTCTTACTGGAAGAATACTTTCGGCCATGTCTCTTCGGGGGTTTATATAGTATCATTCTGTGACGAATTACTGATGAGAATGGTTCGTGCACATCGTAGCCCCAAGGGTCTCTTCGACCCAATGTACGTCCCGGACAAACTTCTACATAGAGACCGTGAGCTCGATAACATCAATGGGATGTATCGCGACTCCTATGAAGAGGAGTACGGAGTCAATTGCCTCGTGCATGGGATAACAGGTGTGGGAATGACTGTCTTCTCACGTTACTTTCTCACAAAGCTGGTCCCACAGCAGTTCGATGCTTATACGGTCTATGTGGATGCAAAACACAAGGACCCACTAGAGATAGTTTCCGAGTTGAATGACAAGATACACAGAGAAGCCAACAAACCCATCACTGTTGCTTTCGATTTAGATGTGCTTTGGTTGCAGTTCAAGAGGACAGCCGCAGCCACTGAAAAGAAGACTGTGTTTGTCATTGACAACATCGATGAAACAAATGAAGAGGTTTACACAAAGGTCGCAAGGCTATCCAAGGAGATAAGGGCGAGTACGATCGGTGTTCTCAACAGTCATGACTATCGACTGCTCACTAAACTACCGGCTACTCAGATGGCGTACGATTTTGAGATTCCTCTTGACACCTATACCCAGTCTCAGCTTTATGACATAGTTAGAATGCGCGTGGAGGATACATTTCCGTTAGGCCTCACCGAAGAGGTGGTACGTTATATCACAGACCTGGTTGTGGAGTTTGATGCATCCAAACCAAAGACCACAGTCGAGGCATTGAAGGCTCTATGGCCATTGGCTTCGGGTGGACAAGAGATTGACTCCGATGCTGTCAGGAGTGCTACCATGTCAATCACTTCATTCGCACATGACAACGACTACATGGAGCTTATCGAAACAATCTCGATGAACGACTTCATGACACTACTTGTGTTGGAGGCCATATGTGAGCACTTGATGAGGTACAAGACAGAAACCTACATCGACCGACAGACGCTGGAGGAAGTGGTCGAGGTGAAGTGTGAGGAGCTTAGTGTCAGGTATGCGCCGAATGACATTGACAAAAGTCTACAGACTCTCATATTCCAGAGTATCGTCTTTGAGAGTGGATACTCTAGGAACCTGCTCTATGTTCTTGCACCGCCTGAAATCATCTATGACGCAACAGTCGGTCTAAGACGTGAACTTGCTCGTAGAAAGTAAAAAGGATGGAAAGCGGCCGGAGATCCGGCCGTTCATTTGGATTGATTATGCAGATTTCTTCTCTGCGAACTCTTTCTTGATCCAGTCATCAAGACCAGATGCACCCTGAAGGTTGGCTAGGTCTCCATCCAGATTGTCAGGATTCAGGACAGCAATCCAACCTGCTCCATATGGGTCTTCATTGAGAAGTCCAGGATTGTCCTTGAGCGAGTCATTGACCTCTTCAATCACTCCGCCAACCGGAGCCTTGACAGGGCCAGTCCATTTTCCAGATTCAAGAGTGCCGATACTTCGTCCTGCAGCAATGGCTTTACCAGCAGGTCGGAGTCTGACAAACTTGATTTTACCTGCAAGATCCATTCCAAAGGTTGTGAAACCGATGCGAACCTTGCCGCCTTCGTTTTTCACCCAGATTTGGTCTTCAGTATAGTATAGATCGTCGGGGAAGTCAAAACCCTCGTAGTTTACCATGGTGTAGTCACCTTGACTTTTGTCTGGATGACGCCTACTTAAGGCATTTGCTCTGGGTCAAAACTGTGTGTCAATCGGTTTTCGAGTCCCCATTCATAACTCGTCGCAGGTTCTCCGCCTCTTCTACATCGACTTCAACATATGTGGGACCCGAGTATCCACACTCTTTGTCCTCACAATAGTATGTTGTTGGAACGAGCCAGCCACTCACAGAAGTCTTGGCCTCGGCAATCCTTGAAGAGCCACACTTTGGACATACCCTGATCTTTCGTGTCAACACAGAACCTTCTCCCGGCTTTGACAGCATACCCCAGCTGATGTGACTTAAAACACTTACCGACCTAGGAAACCCTACTTTCGTCCTTCTGGGGGTGGTTATATGATGTCATACTGAAACAAAGGCGTGAGATGACACCTTCGAAGACACCCCTGAGACACGGATTTCATACAGCAGATGAATTCAGGAGTATGAGAGCTGAATCAGGTGTGATGGCAATCGACACTCTTCTTGAAGGGGGAATCGAGTCGGGTCTAGTCCATCTCTTCTATGGTGACAGGTGTCTTCACAACGACTTTCTACATTTTGCAGTGAAAGCTCTGACATTCAAGGTAAAGGGGGGACTTGAGAGTCCCACTATCATCATCGACAGTGCTAACATGGTTAAGGTTGAGCGTCTCTCTGAGCTAGCTTACCAGTTCAATCTCGAGCCTGAAGAGGTTCTCGATAACATCTACATCTCTAGAGCATTCAACTCCTCCCAAACCTACGACCTTGTGATGAATCAGATGGAGAACTTTCTGGACAAGATTCCTGCACGTGTTCTCATGATAACAGGCCTGCCCAACTTGTATCTAGAGGAGGGTCTAAAGGGAGAGGGCATCCAGGAGATATCGCATATGGCTTCGAGGATAGCTGCTGTGACTCTCCAGAGGTCTCTTTTCACCCTCATATCTGCTCCTGCATCAGTAAAGAATCCAAACTTTCCGGAGGGTGGACGGACCCTTTCAACATCAGCCCAAGTGCACGTTCAGGTAACCGACTCACCTTCTCGTATAACGTACACACTTGCTAAGCATCCACAGTTTCCAGTTAAGCGTACAAACAAGGCAAAGACAGATCCTTCTGGCGATACTCTACCACTTTCATACTTTCTCAGAGGGGAGTCTGAGAGGTAGGTCTACTCCCTCAACCTCTCAGCATCCAAGCTCTTGATGAGCTCCTCGACCAGCTCTCGCGGAAGTTCCTTGGCTTGTTTCACGATGATGTCAATCTCGGAATAAGGTACACCCTTGTCCCGTAACTCTTTCTCCAATTCCTCTATCTCGAATGGACTAAGCATGTCGCTAGTGAAGCTGAAATCTTCTACAGGTACTCCAGGTTCCTCCGGTTCAACAGCTGGTTCGGTAGGTGTGAGCTCATCCTCCTCAGGTAGGAAGACTCGTTCGACCTCCTCCTCTGGTTCAGCGATGACCTCACCTTCCTCATCAACGAGAGGCTTGCTCACAACCTCTTTTTCGCCGGCAAGACGCCTGTCGGCTTCAGAGGCAACCTCTTCGAGGATATCCTCAACTGTCTTGCCTTCACGTCGAGCTGCACGGATGGCTTCCTGCATGATGACCTCTTTCACGAAGGCTGCCTGCTCACTCATCTTCATCTTGGCAATATCAGCCTTGAACTCGTCAAGCTCCTGCTGGTTGAGATTGGTGAGTATGGACAACTGAATAAGCAGTTCACCTACTTCAGGTACTTGTACTGGGATTGAATCCTCTGGTATCTCTTCAAGGGTCCGGGTAATCTCTAACTCAGAGAATGTGTCGTTGAACAAATCAGTAATGAGCACCCGTCGGCTTTTAACATCCTTAACAGGCTTGGGGATCTTACCCTTCTTAATCACCTTGATTTGAGCGTTGATTTGACGCAATCGTTTTGGTACACTCCAGACTCTCATATAGAGGCCAATCAATAGTATCAGAAGGAAACCAACTGGAGTTCCAAAGGTGAACAGAGTCGTCATTGTTCGAGCAATCTCTGTTGGTTGAACATCAATACGTAAGGTTATGAATAATTCCTGAATGTCGGCTTTACCAAGCTTAAGTATTATTTGAGAGCTTCCTTCATCTGTTCCGATAAATGGTGAAGCTGCAGTGAACTCTATGATGTAATAGCCGGGGCGTCCCGGATCTTCATAGGGTGTTCCGAATGATACTAGTTCAATGAAGGACAGTTCTTCATCCAATGAAAGGTTTGCATTTGTAATCACCGTTCCTGGTGCATGTCCAGGCCATTCGTCATTGTACCGCAATACTATACTACCAGATTCACCATAAAGGAGATCAAATGTAGTGAAGTCGGGATTTGAGTATGTATTAGGACCAATGTTGATCTCGGCGAGGTCGATTGAAGTGGGCAAATCGATTATACGAATTAGTATCTTCACTTCAGCAATCGAATGATTACCAAGCCAGAATCTGAATGTTATCTCATATGGGAATAACCTCGGATCAGATGTAGTATTCAACAACCATGGGTCGTTTGTGTCAAAGAAGAAGCTGTAAGAGCCATTCCCTAACTCTGTAACTGAGAAATAGGTCGGTGGACGAGTTGGTCCAAAAATATCACTCAGATCGAGCTGAGCATTAGCTAAGCCACCAATAAAACCATCAGAATCATCTGTGTCGTTGTAGAAGAGCATTATGTTCATGGATTCTCCAATTGGAATTCTATAGTTTCCTGGATCATACGACGGATCTTCATATTCTTCTTCAATATTGACTTCGATATTTGTCGGAACTGGTAGGACTTTGATTTGTATGATACTTGTAGCTTCTTGATAGTTGAGTTTCGAGAAAGTAACGGAGATGGGAATATTGGTTTCACCAGACTGCAAAATAGTTGTGTCAAATGGTATCAGATAGTAACCTGTCAGAGGAATGTTAACTGCTTCTACTGACTCAAATCCAGGCACACTAAGCGTGACTGTTGCACCGGGAACTCCCTGGCCAAATGACACATCCCAATATGTGAAATTGAGATCACCTGACCATCCCCAGTACAATTCACCTGTTCCCAAAGCTGGAGGAAGGACAACAGTCAAAATCCGTTTGATTGTAAGGGTGAGACGAGTTATAGAATCAGCGTATAAGGATGCATTATCCCAAACCACTGCCCTAATTGTGATTGGCCATATACCATAACCAATTGCTGTAGTATCGAGGATGGCTGTGAAAATACCTGTTCGATTATTCGTGAAGGCTCCTTCAAGATTCGCCTCTGATATGAACCATCTAAGGTCTGCATAATAGAAAGAGCTGTTTCCTATAGCTGACATGTTTACACTCAGTTGAACCGGTTCTGAATAGACTCTGGTCATATCTTCTGTCGTTTCACCTGCGAGTTCTAGAGTTGTCGATGTCTGTTGAATTCTCAATTTGAATGAATTGGCTGCAGGTTCATAATTGTCAAATATCGCAGTTAGTCGGACTGTATAGATATCAGGATCTAGAATCGTAGGACCGTTTGACGATATCAAATAGCTCCAATAACCAAGTGTACCATTCGGAGCTAATGCAAAATTGAAGGTTTCAAGAGTTCCAGTAACTTCAACAACTCTAGATTCTGGAATTGGAACTCCAAATGCATCTTGTAGATACATTGTTACTAGAAGTTCGTCGCCTCTATTCAAGAGGGTGACTTCATCTATGGGTCGATCTTGAACCATTTCGCTTGCAAGACTCCTGACAACAAGGGTGACATATGCATACGAAGTCTTGTAGAAGCCATCATTATCTACAGCCCTGAATGAGATGACATAGGTACCGACATCAGCAATGATAGGAGTGATAGAGGTATCTATCGAGGCGATATATTCTCCGCTGCCTATATGAGTTGTAAGCCCTCCATCAACTCCACCCTCATCCCAATACCACGTGACGTTGATTCCGGGTGTAAAGATGGGACCTCCGAAGAGTAATTCAGTGAAATTAACAGTGATGGTTTGACTCCCTTGCCAATCTACTTCATAGTAGTCTAGTTGAGGTGTAAGCTGAGTGTTAATCTTCTGTACGACACCCGTCACATCAATGGTGGACATATTGGCGTAGTATGGTTCTATAGAGGGATTCCACATGACACTTAGACTAAACACGAAGGTTCCTGGGTTTAGTAAAGCATTCGTATCAATTTGAATTGTATAAGTCCCTGATGGTGCTTCAGTAATCCAGTAATTCAATCCAAGGGTCAGAGGTATTGTTGCGTGAGTGAATCCAATCACTGCGCCTGAAACTGGCCAGCCTCCATCAATATCTGATAGTTCGAATGTGATGTTCAGGAGTTCTCCGTAGGACGCGCTTTCAGCAGGGAGCTGAGCATATGACATCGTTCGTTTAATGGTAGTAACTCTGACAAAAGTCGAGTCATCAAAATAGTAGGGTGCCGAACCATCATCCCAATCGACGAAGACAGTGACGTTGAAGTTAGTAACTAACACTCCACCAAACTCTGTCGAGTTGATCAATACATCGAATCCCTGCCCAACTGGAACGATGGAGTATTGCCCAGACGTAAGTAATATTCCTCCGGCCCAGATGTCAATATTGGTTGCAGTAATTGATGTTATTGCTTGTTCTCGACTCAGATCAAGATAAATGAAGGAAAATTGTACAATGTCAAGATACTGTGTTTGGTGAGGAGAGGTTGTAATCTCTACATTGGTCTCTCTTCTAACAGTGTAAGTGTTCAACAATAATTCTGCATTATCATGATATGGACTCTGTACAGGATTCCAGGTTGCTTGGACACGAATCTGAGTCAAACCAATTCCATCTAATGCAGTTGTATTAACATGAACAAGATAGTAACCATTACCCTCATTCACTATCGAATATTGTGTTCCGAAGGTAAGTGGAGTCGCTCCCTTAAAGACAAGGATTGACTCCGCTGAAATCCCATAAGAACTGTCAGTATCAAGATATTGAATCCTGAAGGTCACGTTGTCAAGGTATTGAGATGGATCTGGAGAATCATCAAGTACTAAATCAGATGCTCTCGATCTCAACTCAAAGAAGATGAAAGTATCGTCAGTACCATAAAATGGAGCCTGATTGGTATAGCTTGCTCGAATCTGAAGAGAATACCTGACTCCTACTGTAAACTCGGGGTGGTTGTATGTGTCAATTGTGAGTGTATAATATTGGAATGCAGGTTCCCATTGAACTGTGAAATACCAAACGCCAGCAGTAAGTATCTCGAGTGTAACATCTCCAGTCCCATTGCCAATAACTCCAAGAGTATCAAGATCTTGGAAGTTTATCGTATAAACAAGAGTGTTGTTGTAGGGCACCTTTCCAATGGGTTCACCAGACAGCAGTGTGACACGATATCTGACAGTGAAGGAGCGAGTAGCACTTGCATCAGGAATATAGAACTCGGCTTTAGTTAGCACAACACGAAGACTGTAGGTTCCTGGATTGGCGAAATAGGTAGTATCCAGGGTAACATTGTATTCCCCACCCGTGATTGGGGCCACAGAATAAAATCCACCAGGAATTTCGACCAAACCATTGTACAGGGTGACTACAGCACCAGAGATTCCAGTAACTGATGTACCTGTGACATCAGTCCAATTAAGGATGAACCATAAACTGTCACCATATGAAGTGGGAGCTGGAGATTGGTAGTCGAGTACTGTCTGCCTTGCGATAGTAGTGATAAAGATGATACGTCCTGTCCTATTAGCATAGAATGGAGCACTTGCCCAAACAACATCCAATGTAAAGGATTTCTGTCCTAGTGGTGCAGAAAACTGGCTTGTGTTGAATGAGAAGACAAATTGATGTGAAGAAAAGTTATAGTAGAACGAATACTCACTCAGACTTGAACCTAATGTGAGATAGGTTGGATTATAGTCAATTGCCACACTTCCTCCACCTGTCACATCCTCATATGAAAAAATGAGTGTTGCATTCTCATTGTATGGTGTAGGAGTGGGTGGAACAATTGAAACGAGTGTGTCTCGTGGAAGAACTCGTACTGAGATCACATCAAAACGGTTCGTGTAGAACGGTGCAACACCATCAGTCCAGTTGATGTATACATTCATGTAGATAAGTCCGGTTTGTCCGAAAATTGTCGTACTGAATGAGATGGAATAATTGCCTGGTTGTGTAGCATCGTCAATTTCGAGAATCGTTACTTGACCAAGATCAACACTGACACCCTGGAAACTGACATAGATGTGGACATTGCCTCCTCCATAGCTACTATTTGTGATACCCAAGCCACTTGTTTCTCCATAGAAGAAGATGTATTCCACAGAACCAAGATATGGCGTTGGTTCAGATGCTTGTAGTAATGTGAGTTGAGAATCGATTCCGATGATGTTCACGGAAGTTGTTGCAGTCCGATTCTCATATTGCTGAGCTAGACCAGTCCAGTTGAAATAAATCAGAAAATTCTGGATGCCTTTGGGGAACTGAGATGCATCAATCTGGAGGGTATAGATACCTCCAGTATTGCTGACAAGAGCCGATGAAATCCAGTGAGTACCATTCCAAACATATTGCTGAATATTCGCTAAATCATTGATTCCAGATTTACTATCAAAATCATAGTACCTAAGTGAAATGTTTACAATTCCATTGAATGGCGTCGGTTCAGGAGCACTGACTACATTGAATATTGTAACGTGGGTTCTAATATTCACTTCAACATCACACGCAACCTGGAAGTAATTGGGATCATTCGTGAAAGTGAAGGTTATGACATAGAGCCCGAGGGGATCAGAACCAGTAGTTGTGAAGGTGACCTCATAGCGAGACCCGTCCCAAACAACATTTACTGCAGTTGAGCCTGGCCATCCAGTTACTGTCGGAATCACACTTGGAATTGGTACTCCGTTGTCAAGATCCGTATAATCAATATACATCACATGTACATTACCAACCGGGATGTCAACTGAAATCGCAGATGGCTGGGCATCCGTATGAATTCTAGTGACTATAACAGTAATGATGACACTCTTCTCAGTATATCCATCCGCATTAGCAGTGAGTGTTATTTGATGGCTACCTACAGATAGTCCAACAACACCAATCTCAACATCGTAATTACCATTGGAAACATGGACAAAGCTAATCCAACCCGTTGATGCAGTGATTGTTGCTGTGGTTATCCCAACTCCTCGATCACGATCTTCATAGAATAAGGTTACAGTCACGTTGAAGTTTAGTGGAGTAGATACTGTATAGAGGTTTGAAGTGAGATCACTATCTGCTGGTGAATAATCAAAGTTGATGACAAACTGTGTTGATTGATAGAGAGAACTGGTCGGGTCAATCTGAACAGTTATCGAATATGCACCTTCTGAGAAAAGGGAGGCGTCGATAAGAATGTTATAGATACCATTTCCCAACGGTGTGATTGTTGCGGTTGGATATCCTACAATAGATATGTCAGAGGACAGTCCATCAATAGTATCACCATAGAAGCCTCCGGGTTCGGAAACCTCAACCGTGATGTTCACTGTGAAATCATCACCATTCGGGAAGTGTAGACTGCTTGGATTGTTATATGCGCGGATAGAAATGCTCCTTATTGTGATTGCGAAGATATAGTTTGATGGCGTTTGGTAGATGGTACTGGACATTGTGAAGATAACTGTAACAGATGTCCCACCGACAGACCAACTGCTTGTATCTAACAAAATGTCATAACTTCCAAAGTCTGCGAAACTCGTTGTCCAATCAAGACGGATGTTCGACACAGCCCCAATTGGCACTGCTCCACCTGTATCCAAGTCAGTAAGAACAACAGTAAGAGGAGTAGAGTTCCCATAGGGTGTTGTCATATCTCCGACGACATTTATCGATGTGTAGTGAGCTCGAATTGTGATTGTGAATGTATACTGTATTGGTGGATAATAATCCGAATTAGCCATGACCAAAGTAAGATTGACTTCGTGATCTCCTACTGACCATGTATCAGTCGTCAAAGTCATAGCATACGAAAACAGAGAGCTTCTTTCCTGTGATCCTCCAGCATATGTAAAGATGAAGCGGTCGACATTGGATATGTCAGGAATCGTACCAAAATCAAGGTCTGCGAGTAAGACCGTCATTGGAGTGTTTTCTCCATATGGCACAATAAAGTCTCCAGATGCTGACACTGCGGTGTAATGAGGTCTTAGAGTGAAGGTGATGTCCACACTGTCCATCAAGATGAATGAACCTGGTTTTGACGCATTGATTGTGTATGTATGAAGTCCAATTGACAGTGCGGTTGTTGATATTGAGATATTGTACCAACCTACTCCCTGTGCTGTAACTGTGACTGGACTTCCATCATCAAAGGTGATTGTAGCTCCTGAGATTGGAGCACCAGAGAATGAATCATAGTAGAAGAGAGTGGCAGTGAATGGAGAATCCACTGGAGTTGTTTCAATATAGGCATAGGAGAGATCTGTTGGATGATAGAGGTCAAGTTCAAAGTAATTTGATGCATCATTGTAGAAGGGATGTTCAGAACTAATCTGTATCCTCCAACGTTTATTATCTTGCAAATCAGTTGTATTGACCGTAATTCCATATTCTCCTGCACCGAAATCATTGAATTGAAGGGTTGTAGGTGTTCCTAAAATAGTCCAGTTCATGGTCACTTCGGAGCCGGTTATTCCAGAATGTAAAATATCGTCTGTGAGCTCGACCCTTATGAATATGACATCATTAACAGTAGAGTCAGCAATTCCTCCACCAACAGCATCTAATGGAGATAAAACAGAAAGGGAGGCATCATGCTGGACTATGAATTTCCGCTCATACATTCCAGTCATGGCACCTACAGAAATGCCTGAGTCATTATAATAAGCAGAAACGGTCCATTCTCCAGCCATGGCTGTTACATCTGCAACCTTCTTGACAGAGGATTCAGGTGATTCTTGCGCAACTTCTGAACTCACAGAATAGAAGAGATTTGTATTGTAGATATTCTGATATTCCGCAGCAATCCAGGCACCACTCCGAATTCCATTTGAAACTCGCACCTCGTCCATCCGGCCATTAAGGTACGCCCGGGCTCCAGCTATCTGGTCAATCCAAGAACCTCCAATTCCCCAAGAGCCATCATAATAGAGTTGTGCAGTAGCGAGAGCTCCATATGACCCAAATGTATCATCAACTGCTCGGACATAGATCTTGTTGTTTTCAGGTGTTGTGGCATCCATTGTACAAGCATAATAATACCAAGTGTTCGCCTGCCATGAGGTTTGAGAAGTGTACTTGTATTTCTGGCCTGATGCATCATTTTCCACTTTGAAAACCAAACTTCCTGTTGGTGCAGACGAAGTGTAGTCTGATCCAACCAAAGCGACGTGCATATCATTATCTCCATTGAGATACTTCTCAAAGAGCAGTCTTGTGGTAGATGAGAAACTATTGTGAGATATGTCAAGTCTGAACCATCCAGAAATAGTGACGCTTCCAGTAGGTTCAAGATCTTCAGTGTTTAAAATCTCAATCCAATCGTCTGTACCATCAAAGTCTTGCCCATACCCTACAATTCCATTTGTTATCACATTTCCACGCTGTGAACCATCGTAATCACTAGATGTTGCATCTTGATGTACACCCGTGGTCTGCTCATCAGTAGTACTGTCATCAAGGTGCCAGACTGCTGCAAAGCTGTTGGTCCACACATCTTCGGAGTTCTCTTGAGATCCAAGCATTGAATTACCATAGTACATAGTTATGACAGTGTTCACAGAGCCTGTAAGGTTGGTCTTGACCCAAGCAACGAGATGAGCCTGCGTAGGGCTATAGTTTTGATCGAAGAGTTCTATCTCATGGGAGAGAACATTTCCTCCAGATACGAAGACAATGTCATCTCCATCGCTTTGCACCTTTGTCTTCAAATCTGTGTCTATGATATCGATTAGAACAGGGAAATTCTGTAGGCTCTGTCCGAGGTGTCTTGAACGGTCAACAGTGAAGTCCTTTCTGTAAGCAAAGGATTGAAGTAAATGAGAGGTTGCACCTGCGGTTGTATTTGTTGTTGAATACCATGTCGCTCCAGTGGGATCTGTAAGGGTAAAGGTGGTTGTTGCTCCAGTTATCCATGTACTTGTTGTTCTAAACATCATTTCATCCGTAAGGTCGAATATTGCTGAGGAGGAGAGTGCACCACCTGAAATTCCCTGATTGAGATCGCTGATAGCATTAATACTGCTAAATTCTATTTTCCAGAGACCATGAGTGTCGACTGCAGAACTGTAGACCGTAAGAGTACCTGCAACATATGACCAATCAGTCAGATATATCTGTCCAACACCAATTGGATTAGTCACCGAAATCGGAGTCCAATCATTGAACGGATATTCCACACTGAAACTCAAGCTCTCAACTTCGCTTGGTGGAGAAACAAGAACATATGCAGTCCATAGAACAGTACTGGCATTGGAAACAACGAAAGATGTCCCAGATATGAAGTCTGACGAGAGTGTCGTGGCTGTGTCAGTCCAAGATGTTGCATTTGTAAAAGTGCCAGAGAATGAAACAGCTAGCGGAGACCCAGTGCCAATATAGTTTCCACCCGCATCGGAAACCTGAATTCCACCCGTAGGTGATCCGAGCAGACCTGTGTCTATAGTATGCACTACTGTACCTGAAAGGTCTACCAGACTGAACACGAACAACGTGACTAGAACTAGGGTAAGAATTCTACCGCTCCTCATAATCGGCACCATTTTGATATTTTACTGCTCACCATCTGTGGCGTGGCATCTAACGTATCAGTACATCAGAATTGATTGTACTATATTTCAATGAATTTCGTGGATAATGACGAGTATTTTTCGAAAAAAGAAGAGAAAAGGAAGGAAGGGCTTGACCTACCCCTTCCTATCCTCCAGACTTTTGACGAGCTCTTCTACAAGGTCACGAGGCAGCTCCTTGGCTTGCTCGATGATTGTGTCGATTTCGTAGGGAGGCACTCCTCTACGTTCAAGGTCCTTTCGGAGCTCCTCAATCTCATGCAGACTCATCCTTTCAGAAGTGATATCCGTCACTTCCTCAAAGGTGTCCTCCTCAACCTCCTCCTCGACCTTAGGGGTCACAACCTTTTCCTCTTCCTCGAGGAACACTGTTTCAACTGCACCAGTATCGACGACATCAAGAGGTTCGACCGCTTCCTCTGCACCAAGACGACGACGGGCTTCGGCTTCGACCTTTTCGATGATTTCCTCGACTGTGCTGCCCTCACGTCGGGCTGCACGGATTGCTTCCTGCATTATGACCTCTTTCACGAAGGCCGCCTGCTCACTCATCTTCATCTTGACAATGTCAGCCTTGAACTCCTCCAATTCTCCAGCACTCAGGTTGGTCAGGATTGCTAGTTGCATGAGAAGTTCACCCATCTCTGGGACCTCAATGGGTATGGATTCCTCAGGCATTTGCTGCGCAGTGCGAGTGATTTTCATCTTCTCATATGTGTCATTGAACAGATCTGCAATGAGTGCCTGACGACTCTTGACATCGCTCACAGGCTTTGGAACTTTGCCCTTACGTAGTGTCTTGATTTGACCGTTGATCTGACGTATTCGCTTTGGTACACTCCAGACTCGTACATAAAGGCCAAGCAGTGTGATGACTAATAGGCTGATTGGCAGACCAATTTGAGTCACTTGACCTATCAGGATATCAGTCTCATTGGGATTGGCTGTTATGGTAATCTGGAGTTCAATGGAATCAACAAATTCTGATCCCAACTGAAGCCGAATGATGTTATCTCCTGCGGTACCTATCACTTCGAATTTGACTTCATAGACTCCGCCTCCTAGAGATCTGTTTGTTCCAAGAATAACCCTGGCAGTGTTTCCTCCAGAATATTGGAATGGAACTCCTTCAACACCCTGATTATGCCAGGTGTCATATAGGGTGAACTGAATTGTGAGCTGATCACCATTCAAGAGACTGAACTGAGTTTCTCCAGTGTATTGAATGACAGTTGGTATCTTGATAATGCTGATTCTGACCGTTTCCTCTTGTGATATCCTATTTGGATACTCCATCCTGACAGTCAGGAAGAACTGACCAGATTCAATGATCTTCTCAAAATTGTTGAACTCATAGAAACTGAGATCGTTTGTGTCAAATACAAAGCTGTACAATCCCACACCAAAACGTATCACAACTCCAGTCACATTTCTTGAGCCGGGGAAGTAGTCCGTTGCTACTAATGTTGCTTGGATTGTAGCGAAATCAAGACCACCAAACAAGCCACCAACATCACTTGTGTCATTGAAGAAGAATGAGATAGTAATGGAATCACCCATAGGTACTTGGAGATTTGTCACATCACCACTGTTCTGGTGTGTTCTTTCATCGTCAACAGAAACAAGAAGCTCCGTGGATCGGAATTTGATAAACATGTTTGCTCCGCTAGTTCGCTCCTGGTAGTTTTGCTTCTGCAGGTCTAGGATTATCCTGTGTTGAGCATTTGAAGTCAAGTACGTTGTGTTGATAAAGACCATATAGGTTCCATTTCCAAGGTCATATGCAATGAGTCCAGTAAATGGCCCATAGTCATAAGTAACTGACGCATTATCTATACCACGACCGAATGAAGTGTCGTAATACGTGAAACTTATGTTATCAGCCCATCCCCAGTCAACTTCAATCGTAAGTGTAGGAGCCCAGACCTCAGTTTCAATCTTCTTGATTGTCAACGTGACCGTTGCTGTCGATGATGCAAGTATCGGATCATCTGGAAATGCTCGGAAGGTCAAGCCCCAAGTCCCGTACAATCCGAGAGATGTGTTGAACTCGGCAACCCATAGTTTAAGTGTGTCATTGTAGGTGAAAGTCAAATTCAGTCCATCGAAGGATTGTTCATACATGAAGACTTGACCAAATATCACAGTTGTTTTGTTTGCTTTTTCTGTCAAATTAAGTCCAAGGTAAATAACTTCAGAATATACAGCATCAATCTCTGTAATTATGAACCCAGTTAACGGATCTCTGACCTCGAGAAGTGTTTCTGTTTGACCGATATTGATTCTAAACAGATCTCCAGCAACTTGGTAATCAAAGAATCCAGCTGTGATTTGTACGTCATAGGATCCAGGGTCAAGAATAGTTGCAACTCCTGGAATTGAACCGACCCATAATGATGAAAAGCTATCCCAGGTCAGAGGATACTGTATTCCTCGGAAAGTGGCATAGATTGTTTGTACTTGAAGATTATCTATTGGGGTCAGATGAGTTGTATCATTGAGGCTTACACCAATCGTGAAGGAATTTCCTCTGCTGACATCTAAGATACCTGTTGGAGGGTCTATAATAACAATATCACTTGGTAATGCGAGAACATTCAGTGTAACTTGAGTCGTTGCAAGTGTATACTTATCCAGAGATGCTGATATTTGCACTATTCGAGTTCCTGAGAATCCCAGTGAACTTGTATCGATAATAGCACGATATTGACCTGGGACACCCGGTTCATCTAAGTAATCCCCAAACACGCCTCCTATTGACCAACTGACAGTGGCTCCGCTAATTAGGATATCATCGAGTAGGTTCTTGTAGTCAACGTAGATATATGCAGTGTCAGTCCAGTTGTATAATTGCGATGTTGACAGAGGGATTAGATCAGTACGAATCTCAATAACTGAGAATTGAGGTGTGACCGTTGACGAGGAATATACTGATGCTGCGACAGTGATGTCAAGAGTGTATGCTCCAAGAGATAGCAAGTCAGAAGTGTTGAATGACACATTGTAAACTCCAGGTGTTGGAGTTTCAAAGACAACTAGACCTGCAGGAGGTAAGCCACTGACTAGATATTTCACTCGAGCTTCAATAACTGCGGCATATCCAGTCAAAGGCAGATTGTGGTCCAAGTCTCGCCAAGTGAGTAGTAATGAAACATCTCCTGTGAATTGTACTGAAGAGGGTACCAGTGCATCTACAGTCAATGACGTACGCACAAGGTCGACCAACCCTGTAATTGTAGTAGTAGAGCGATTGGAATAGAATGGAACCATACTCGGATTCCATTGGACTGCGATATCGAAGAAGAAAGTCCCTGTTCCAGACAGAGAAAGGGAGTCCACATGGAATGTATATACACCAGCTCCTTCCGTTCTTGTGTAGTCAATCCCCTCGAGCAGACTGTGACCTTGACAGCTGAACTGAATGATCGCTCCAACGATTGGATTGCCGTTGTCAAGATCGGTCAGCGATAGTGAGATGTTTACGATGTCACCCTTGGGTGTTCTATCAACTTGATCGGTTTCTACTAATATGGATCTACCAGTGATTGTCACTTTCACGATTGTGGAATCATCACGATAGTAAGGAGCTGTGGCAGAGTTCCAATCAACTTGAAGTGAGAGGGAGAGGCCACTGATTGGAACTGTAGAGAGTACATCGGATGCTATAGTAATTTCATATGAAGTCCCAGTCGGAGTGACTGTGTATAGGATTGAGTTGATCTCGGACATGTTTGCCCAATAGAGGTGAATGTTAGTTCCAGCAATCGAAGTGATTGGAATAGAAGATGCATCAAGGTCAAGGTACTGGAATGTGAATGTCACATCATCAAGATACAGAGTCTGTGCTGGTGGGATTGTAACGTCTATGTTTGTTTCCCGTTCACGGACAATGACAGTTACTTCTCTCGTCTTGTTTGTGTGATAAGGTGCACCAAACCAATCCGCATGGACACTCAGAGGATAGCTTGAGGGACTACCAAGTGCTGATGAATCAACAGTAATAACATAGATTCCAGCAAGACCCGGTGTAACATCGTAATCTGCTGGTGCTAGCGAAGGGATTGTAATCGTAGCACCTACAATTCCAGATCCACCTGCATCAACATCGCTGAAGAAGACCGAGAAGACTGCATTATCCCCATAGGGTGTTACGTCAGGTTCTTGGTCAAGACTCAGAGAGGAAACTCGGTTTCTAACTTGGAATTGGACAATCAGCTCATCAGTTGAGTAGAATGGTACTTGATAGGCATAACTCATCCTCAGAGTCAGTGTATAGGGCACTCCTGTCTGAAGACCAAGATTATAGGTTTCAACACTGAGTTGATAGTCACTAAAGGCAGCACGCCATGTCACGGTGAAGAACCATGGACCCGAACCCGGACCATTTATGATCTCCAAAGTAACATCTGCTGAATCGTTGCCGATAATTCCAGTTGTGAACAAGTCTTGGTAGTACAGAATCACATTGATTGACGAATTATATGGCACAGTTGAGATCGGTTCAGCAGCCAGTAAAGCAAGCCGTTCCCGAACATTGAAATCACGCGGGGTGAACACATTCTGAATTCCAGTAGTACCGATTGAAACGCTCACACCTAAAACATAGGTTCCAGGAGTACTAACAAATGTTGTGTTTAGAGTGATTCGGTATATTCCAAGGGCAGCATATTCGAACACACTGTAGTACATCGAATTGATTGCTACTCCTCCATCATAGAGTAATACTGTAGCACCAGTGATTGGATCAGATGCTCCACCCGTGATGTCAGTCCAAGTTACATTGAATATCACCTCATCGAGATACTGTGTTGGAGCTGGGGCGAGATATTCCAAGAACGTGACACGATTGATTATGGAGATGTACACGATGCGTCCTGTTCGGTTCGTGTAGAATGGTATGCCGTTCCAATTCACATTCAGTCGAATCGCAAAAGTACCAACAGCACCAAATTGAGTTGTATCGAAGTTGAAAGTGAATGTACCTCCAGATTCTATGTATCCGAAGGTGATGTTGGAAGTGATGCTTAAACTAGGGTCATCCAGTATGAATGAACTTGATCCTCCAGTGATGTCTTCATAGGTGAATGTGAACGATGTTGATTCACCAAAACTGACTGGGGAGGGCGGATTTATCGAAAGTAGTGTATCTCTTGGCAAGACTCGTACTGAGATGACATCAGTCCTGTTTGAGTAGAATGGAGAAACACCTTTTGACCAGTTGACAAAGACATTCATGTAGATGAGTCCTGTCCGACTGAAGATGTTGGTGTCAAAGAAGATGGAGTAGTTGCCTGGTTGTGTTGCTGAAAGATCAGTCAGCGTTATATCAGCCTGAGTTGCAGATTCACCTTGGAATGAAACATAGACGAATACATATCCAGTGAGATTATCGATACCTATTCCACTGAATAAGTCACTATAGAAGAAGATGTACTCCATATTCTCATCATAAGGAGTGGGCTCAGAGCTGACGAGAAGTGTAAGAGCAGAATCCCTTCCAACCACATTTGCAGTGGTGACAAAGGACTTGTCTTGATATTTTGCGACTGCTCCTGTCCAATCAGCGTAAACTGTGAATGTCTGCAGACCTAGTCCGAACTGAGATGCAGGCACCTGAATGATATAGAAACCATCTCCCAAGATCAAATCATACCCATAGCTGGAACTTACGGGTCCAGATGCGTTATTTACATAGAAATCAACAAGGAGTGATTTGATTCCTACGAGATTGTCAAGATCACCATAGTAGACAGATAGGTTGAAGACGCCGATGGTGCTGGTAGGAACGATGGAACTAACTATTCGGAAGTCAGTGTTATGAGTACGTATTGAAACTGTGATATTGAAACTCGCAGCTTTGTAATTAACACCTTTTGAGAATGTGAAACTGTATACAATGTTCTGGGAAATTGTATCGGAATCAGAAGTGTAGAATGTGATTTTGTATCGTCCCGATTCCCAGATGACCGAATAATTCCCCCATGTCGAAACAACTTGAGTGTATGGAACTGTGGTGTTATCAATTGGTACTAAGCGATCAATATCCGTATAGTCAACATAGAACACTCGTGAGCTACCAATTGGGATGTCCAAGGAACCGACAGAAGGAACTGACGATGTGTAAGCCTCTCTTATGACAATTCGGAATCTAAGAGTTCTAGCTTCATAAGGTGCCAGTTCAGCAGTCAGATTCAAGTAATGAGTTCCTTGACTGAGTAGGGAAACATCAATCCAGACGCTGTAGATACCTCCTAACAGATCAGTCTGATTTGCAATCCAATCTGGACTTCCTGTTATTGTTGCACCTTCTATTCCAGAACCAAAATCTGCATCTGTATAGTTCAAAAGTATCTGGACATCCATCTGGTATGGAGTTACAACCTGAGGATAATTCGGTGATGAGAGATAGCTGAAGATGTCTCTATATTGGACTCTGATGACGATGAATGCGTTCTTGTATCGATTGTCAAGAGAATTGAAATTGACTCTTATGTCATAGGTGCCAGAAGTGAACTCCAAGGCATTAATGGTCAGCTTATATCTCCCATATACTTGATCAGTAACATCAATCGATTCTGTATATCCTGATACAGAGAATTCTCCTGCTATTCTACCTTGAATTGGATCACTGTAAAATGGTCCTGCCTCACTTACATTAAGACGCAAGTATACAACGAAGTCTTGACCTTGTGGGAGAAGCAGGTTGTATGGTTCATGATACATTAGAGTAGTCATGCTTCTGATTGTGATGTCAAAATTATATGGAGTTGGAGCTTGGTAGATACTTGACAGAGTTACTGTGACTGTCACAGTTTGCACACCGACTGACCAAGTACTAGTACCCAGAGTGATGGCATAGATACCGAAATCATCAGATCCTCCGGTCCAAGCTAAATGGATGTTTGTGACCTGACCTATAGGCACTATTCCACCAGTGTCCAAGTCAGTCAGAATGATTGTTAGTGGCGTTTGGTTGCCATACGGTTGAGTTGTGACACCTGTTACAGTCAAGGATGTCCTATGAGGCCTGATTATTACGTTAAATGTGTATACAGCAGGGGCTCCTATATCCGAATTGGACATAGTAACTGTAAGTGTGACAGAAACCGTACCGACAGACCATGTGTCAGTTACAAGGGTCATATCGTAGCTAAACAATGAACTCAAAATTTGTTGACCATAGCTTGATGTGAAGTTGAAGCTCGCGACATCTCCAATATCGACTTGTAATCTTGTGTCCAAGTCCATCAACAAAACTGTCAGAGGAGTATCATCTCCGTACGGAGTGGTCAAATCGCCTGACACTGTAACAGCCGTGATGTGTTCTCTTAGAGTAAAAGTTACTTGCACACTACCCATGTGCAGATATGCACCAGCCTTGGTAGCATTGAAGATGTACATGTGGTTCCCAAGACTCAATGCTCCGGTTGGAATCGAAATGTCGTAGGTTCCATCATTGTTATCAATGAACGAAACACCAGAACCATCCAGAGTGATTGTGGCTCCTGTGATTGGAGATCCTGTATAATCATCCGTGAATGCAAGTGTGGCAGTAAAGTCATAGCCAGCTGGAGTTGCTGTTACACCGGATGCGTCGAGTAGTGTGTCGTGATACAGGTCTATAGTGAAAGAGTCAGAATCATCATTATAGTACGGATGAGAAGAGCTAATGTCAATGCGCCACTGTTTTGCATCTCCCAAGTCGGTTGTCTCCAAGACCTTTCCGTATCGGCCATTTCCATAATCATCGAGGGTTATGGTAGAAGGACTTGTCCAGTTCATCGTCACTGTAGCTCCGGCTACACCTGAAGCTTCTATGGTATCAGTCAGCTGGTACTCAACAATCAATGCATCCCCGACAGTCTTCGTTGTCACTGATGGTTTCTGCAATGAGAGTGCTGTTGGATGTCGAACAGTGAAGGTGGCTTCAAAGAGTCCAGTCTTATCAGTGACTGTAGTGCCTGTGTCGTTGTAGTATACTTCTACAGTCCAGAGCCCCGCAGGTGCAGTAGAATCCATGGTCTTCGAAATAGTGTGTTCAGGAGATGTTCGCACTTGTTCTGAACCTCGAACAGCGAAAGTGCTGGGACTGACTTGATTCCTATACTCCGTCTGTAGCCAACCAGTAGATCTTGCTGATGTAACTGATGCTACTCTAAATTCATCAAGTTGGCCATCGAACCAACCTGTAAATGTGCCACTGGTTTCCCAATCGCCACCTCCCAGACGCCATTCTTCGGTATAGGACATGTTCGCCATAGTTGGAGTGCCGACCTGACCAGCATCGGTATCCCAGGCTTGGTTTACCCAAATCACGTTATTTGAGGGATTATCCTCGTCGGCATAGCAACCAATATAGTACCAGCCAGGATTCCATGATATTCTCTGTGTCCATTTGTAAATTGGACTATTTGCAGAGCTCTCAACCTTGAAGACGAGTGATCCATTTGGCACTGTTCCTTGTCCATAGTCCTGTCCAACGAGAGCTATCACCATATCATGATCAATATCAATAAATTTCTCCATGATGACCTGTGTATTTGGTGATAGATCGTTATGAGCTGTGGCTATTCTAAACCACCCTGAAATGAAGACATCACCTTGTGGTGTCAATTGATCAGATATTGAAATGTAGTCATCTATACCATCAAAATCTTGAGCATAACCTCCTCGACCTGATATATATTCAACATTTCCGTTCTGAACACCATCATAACCATTACCTGAAGAATCTGAGTGGATTGCTCCAGATGCTTCGTTCACAACATCTTCTCCAAGATGCCAAACTGCATCAAAGCCCGAGGACCAGACGCCTTCTGGATTCTCTAGGTTATCAACGACTGGACTTCCATAGTACATAGAAATCGTTTTGTCTGCGCCTAAAGTGAGATTCATCTTGACCCAAGCAACAATCTTAGCTTCGGAAAATGTATAGTCCTGATTGAAGTATTCTATCTCATGATCTAGGACAATGTCACCATCCGCAAAAAGAATGTCAGATCCATCTGACCGTACTTTCGTTGTATCGTGGAGGTCAGTATCATCAGAATACTGAATCAGGACAGGAAACTCAGTGACCGTACCATAGATAACCGAGCTCGGAATTGTAATGTCTTTACGATATCTAAATGATGGAAATCTGTGTGAAGGATCTGTGATTGTCTGATTATAGGACGAAAACCATGTGTTACCAGCTGGATCAATGAGATTCAATCCAGCTCGTGCTCCAAGGACAGTTGGGGTAGTGATTGTGAATTTTGCTAGGTCATTAATATCATACATAGAAGAGGACAACTGGACATCTTGAACGAAATTCCAGCTGATGAATTTGATTGTCCATACTCCCCAGAAATCAATTGATGTCGCATTTAACGTAAGTGTTCCTCCATGATACCACCAGTCAGAATCAACAGTCTTGCGCTGATTTATCGGATTTAGAACAGTAGTTGGTTTCCATTCAGCGCGCGGATATTCTAGAGTAAACCCGAACGCAGTTGCACCAGCAGGAGGAGATACCATGACCTTTGCGGTCCAGTTCACAATACTTGCTCCACTCTCGATGAAATAACTGACTCCTTCATTGAAGTCAGTGTTCATTGTCTGTGCCTCACCACCAACATCCATAGTGATTGTGACATCCATCGATACAGGATTACTTGAGGTAGTCGTGAAGACTATCTGTGTTTCACCAGCATCGGTCCATGTATCAGATATTTGCGTTTGTGAACCGACTGTATAGAATCCCGCGGGATTGTTCTGATTGTTGAATTCAGTTTCAATCCACTCGGCAGACCGAACTGTTGGAAGCATCCTAATCTCATCTATAGCTCCATCATAATGACGTGTGTCTGATGTACCAGTTTCCCAGTTTC
Organism: Candidatus Thorarchaeota archaeon; assembly: GCA_048882045.1. Lineage (GTDB taxonomy): Archaea > Asgardarchaeota > Thorarchaeia > Thorarchaeales > Thorarchaeaceae > SMTZ1-45. The sequence goes on from JBHLRZ010000003.1 coordinate 190,970, forward strand.
CTATAATGAACATAATGTCGGAGTCAGCAACAGTATTGCCTGGCCAAGAAACAGAATTCTCAAGACTGCCATTAACATAAAGATACATCATGTCAGAAACTGCATCCCATGTCCACGACAGGTAGTACCAACTTCCATGATTCATGGGATAGATACCGTCCCTGGACTGAGCGACCATTTGATCAGTCGAGAGCCTGACCCGCATTAGATCACTGGGATTAACTGCAAGATGAATCACAGCAGTTGATACAGTCGTTGAAGGAGCTTTCGAGAAAATTCTATCATCGCCAGCAACGTCGTGGTTTATCCATGCACTAACAGTGAATGCACTCCACTCATCTGTGTAAATCTGCCCAACTGATATTACATCATCAAATCCATCGAATTGAACAGCATCGCCAATTTTGCCGCTCACCTGTGCGATCGTTGAGTCGCCATCATACGATGTCCCATCATGGTTGTTTGTTGTGCTATCATAATTAATGCCAGTCGGGTCGTTTCCCAGATGCTGAACAATCTCATAATCATTCCATACTCTTGAACCCAAGTTTGGTGGTGCATTCAGACATCCGTAGTGCATTGTTATGACAGTATCAGTAGAACTTGACAAATATGGGACTTTAACCCATGCAACTAATTTTCCTGAGGCTTGATCGAAGAACTCAATCTCGTGAGGTACTGCAGCACCATCTATGGTGAACGCGATATCACTGCCATTTGAGAGAACGTGACTCGAAAGATCTGAATCAGTTGGCAAGTCTATCAAGACAGGAAAATCAACGAGGTCTGAAACAACGTTAGTATGATCAATTGTGATGGTCTTTTGATAGTCGAAGAACACGATAGTATCATCTGGTTCAGGGATGATGTACTCAACAAAGAGTCGGGATCTATCATTTCCATCATATCCTGCTGTGCCAGTTATCGAGTTCCAGCGTTGATAATAATCTGCGTTCATCAGACTAGTCATTATCAGAATATAGTTACCTTCAGACCAGCCAGGCCTACTGATGACGTTTTGCACAAGTGGACCAATCTCAGGAGAGCGATAGCGTGTAGTAGGCGTTATAACCCAAGAATTCAAGTCCCACGGCATTGTAGCTTCAACCCAGCTGTATCTATCCTCAAGGTGAGCCCCACCTGTTGTAAAGGCTGAAACATTGTCCTCAGCTGCAACATGGACACGCATACCGTTTAATGGAGTGGCTGAGCCACCTGAGGTTTGGACTTCAAGGTAGGCTGAAGTGATGATGGCTCCTTGTGGAATGTCAAGTGGAAACTGCATGCCAGTTTCGAAAAGTCCTGATGGATTGAATTGGGAGGCATGCCAAATTCCTGTATCAAGAACTCCACCAAAAGCACCCCAGGGATATCCATCAAGATCTAGTCCGTACGTATTGTCATCATAGCAGTCACGATTGTCATCATCAGGAACGTAAGGATAGACACTGTGAGTTGTGGAACCCCAGACGAGAGTACCATTGGCTTTGAGATCAATCTGCTCAGGAAATGGTCGGACAGTGAAGTCAACTTGAATTTCATCAATCCATGCTTGTGCGTTATATGCTAGGGTTTGACCAGATAGATCAGATGCAATACCGATATCAAACGCGGCAACATGTGTAGAGAGATTAGCCATGGATGCTGCATTAATTGTTGCGGATGCAGTTAACCATGTGTCTGTAGTGTCTCCACTTTCAAAGACATGAAACTTAACAGTGCTTCCAGCAAGTCTTGCAAAGAGATGAACTTGGTCAGCCAAATTTGAATTTATACCATCTACATTGTAACGGAATGATATGTCTGCAGAATAGACTTCTCTCCAAGGAAGCGATACCATTTGGCGGATGTAAATCTCATCATTTGGATTGTGGAAAAAGCTAGTTCCCCAATTAGCTTGCAATCTAATACCCCAGGTTGACCCATAACCAGCAGAATGACTCACAAGTTCATATGCTCCATGATTGGGGTGAGATGTGTAATCATTATCAAGATCATCTTCTGCATTCTTGACAAGACTCCATCCATCAGGAATACGAACAATCTCTGAATTATAACTAATGTAAGATGGATTTGTGACGATTATGAACTGTTCATCATGACGATCATTCAGGTCTCCATTGGTAAGAAGATCTTGAGCAGTCCATTGCAGTGAGTCGATTTGAGCTTGCAAGTCGGTTCCGGTCCAACCATCGGTTATGGTCACAGACCCGACTCCAGAGGAGGAAGAGTCGAATGTTAATCCCTGACCACCATTTGAAACTTGACCACTTATGGAAACTGGAAGCGCAGGTGCAGTTCCAGAACTCGGGTCATTGCTCGCCCAGACACTAGATCCTCCCTCATTGAGTGGTTGGAAAGTGTTTGCAGGTGCCGCTACTGGGCTATAGTCAGATGTTGTATTTAATAATGGGAATAGGAATAGTACTACAACTAGAATGCCTATGAGATTGCTCTTCCTCATGAGCGTGCCTCCTCTTTTACTGTCAGACCGGTAGTTCAGTTGCTATAAGATGTCTATTTGCATCTAAAGTACTGCGACTGTGTAGGTGCTGCAAAGAATTCATATCTTAAGAATCTGTTCTGCGGGTCTTGGTTCGTTTTTTCGAAATCAGGTTGACGATAGATAGTCTTTGAAGCCGATAAATCGATACCCCTTTTCGTCCTTCAGTTCTGTCAATAGGTCGAAAAGATCATTCATCCTGTGGTCTGATGGGTGAATGCCTATCTGTAGTGCGCCTCCAAGCTCAATCTCAAACAGTGCAGACTCGATTGAGAGAGACCTCTGTCCTTGACTTATTATCCGGTCAGCTGATTGGACTATTTTATGCTTCAAATTGTCATGGATCATATTTCCATTGACGCAATAGTCCAGACCAATCTGCTTCACAGCTTGCACAATTTTCGGGGCAGACGTCCATGTTGGAGGAACGAATCCTGTGGGTCTTCGTTCGAATCCTTGTTTGAGAATCGAGGCACCATCCTTTAGACGAGATATTGACTTGTCCCTGGTCAACTTGTCAAACTCGTTTTGAGACCCTGACTTTGAAAAGTGTGAATAGCCATGCATAGCGATCTCAAGGTCCAGGGACCTGAGGAATTTGGTGAAGATGGCACGGTTGGAAAACTTGTTAGATTTCTTTAGGCCATAGAAAGGTGTCACTAACAGGGTCAGGCTTGTGACTCCTAGGTCAGTTAGAAGGTCGTAAGACTTGATAATATCGTCCTCATAGACCGGGGCGATATCATGCATAGAGAGGATGATAGTATTATCCTCTACAGTGTCAACAACCTTGCCCAATATCACTCACCAAACGCCGCGTTGTGTCACAGTGTTGTATGAATAATCCCTTGAAAACCTATACGTTTGACTCAGGGTTTCCACTGTTCATAAGCCAACTTGATGTCTTTATCAGTAATGGTTTTCCTTCCAGCATGCTCTGTTAGTGCGAACGCTCTCTTTGCAATCAACTTTCCAGTTTCTTCCAGTATTCTTGCTAGTTCCTCGGCGCCTTTGTCACTCACTCTTCCAGCACCTGATTCTCTTATGAGTCGATCAATTGGGGCGACTGGGATGATTCGGTCTTTTCTTGCTCGCGGCAAACGTCTAACACTCCTCCGACTGCCATTTGCAGCCTTGATATGTCTTTTTCAGGGTTAAATTTCTTTAAGAACTTTGTATTACCGGAAAGAATAGATTGAATCCTTTTAATCAATAGAATTAAGATTCTAAACTGTTTTTGAGCGAATCTAACGACTACTTGCCTTCTCGTAGTACAATGACACGGGCATTCTTTAATTCCTCAGAGAGGATGTCAAAATCCATTGGTTCTTCGCATTCAGCTACTCGTCCAGGATCAGCTCTAACTGATGGATACTTGGGATTCAGAGTGCAGCACGATGCACCTTCTTTGGCAAACTCATAGGTACCTATCTCCTGAGCCAGATGTTCGATGTCGACCTTGTCGTCACCAGCATTGGGTCTTAGGATTGGATAGTCAGTTACTGCATTCTCAATGACCCGAAGATTTGCAATGGTCTGTGAAGCCTGTTCTCCGATGATCTCTCCTGTCACAATGGCATCTGCTCCTTCTTGAATCGCAATCTCACGTGCGATTCTTAGCATGTTTCGTTTGCAAAACAGACAGGTCATCTTCTCGGGAGCGTGTTTCTGTGCTTCCTCAATGTCAGGAGCGTGAGGCACAATGTAGAGCTTCACCTCAAAGCCATGGATGTAGTTCGCTAGGAGCTGGGCTTGCTTTACTGCGATATCTAAGCAGTTCTCATCAGCATAAGGAGTGTTGTCAAGATGAACGAAGACAGGGATGCATCCTCGCTTCATCACCTTGTATGCTGCAATCGGCGAGTCCAGTCCTGTTGAAATCGTGCACACAACCTTCCCTTGGGAGCCAGTGGGCATTCCACCCACACCATTGATTGTCCGTGTGAATAGGTGAGCCTTCTCACCCCTTACTTCTACATAGAGTTCCTGCTCCGGATTGGATAAATCGACAGTCAAGTCGAGTTCAGGGAGTCCCTCAAAGAGTCTCTCACCAAGCTTCTCCCTAACATCTTGGCTGGAGAATGAATGTTCACCAATACGTCTAGCTCCGACCTTGAAGGTGAGTCCCTTCTTGAACTCAACAATTGCGAGTTGAAACCCTGTTTCCAATATTGCATCCATCTCTGCAGCTGTTTGGACGGTTGGAGAAGTAGAAACGATACCAAAGACTTTGGCTGCAACCTCAGCAGCTCTGACAGCCTCCGAGGTATCGATGTAGATCCTTCCATAGACAGAATGAACCTTGTCGAACTTGACATTGTTCTCGCGCAGTGCAAACTCCACTTGCTCCATGAGCATGTTCTTCATTCGGCGGCGGGTCTGGTCTGACTTGATTGCCATCTCTCCAAACCGGAGAATCACAGTAGAATAGTCTAGTTTGACCATCTCAGCCACCTGACAGATACGCGCTATTGACATTGCTTAAGAATGTAGTCAAGTGTTACCTCCGCTACTAATTATAGAGTTATTTGGATTTTCAACTCAGTGCTTGTCTGTGGCTGTTGTAATAAGTACATCATCAGAGCTCTGTGTGTTTTGCTAACTTGACTGTATTTTGCTGTAGATAGTGTATTGAATTAAGGAGGCTATGGGGAGCGGCATAATAAGACTGTAGCCTTCCATATAGTAGAAGTTAAACACAACAGCAAATGCAATGGGAATAATTGCTCCAAGTGCAATTGCGGGGTATGTAATCGATGGTCTTCCTATACCACGTATATTTGGATGTATGAGAATTGCTGCCACAATTATTGGTGCTATGGACATCAACCACCCGACAATAAGAAACATATTGTCCCATGGAATCGGAAAAATCCATACAGGAGCAAACAAGACTAGTTCATACAAAGAAAAATACCATCCGATTAATGCTGAAAAAGGAAGTAGTAATGTTATAGCCCAGAGTACACTTCTTGGTCTAGAAATTATGGCAGGTTCTGATTTTATCATCTCGTCCATTTTAAGCAGTCCCTCTTATTCCTTGTGAGCTGGATTTCCGTCTTCTTGTCGCAAGCAATACGCTTCGAGTCTTTTCTAGAAGAGTCCACCTCAGTTGCGAATACCAGCCATGTTAGAGCAAAGGTGGTATTAAATTGTTTCATTTTTAAATTAAGATAATAGTTCAAGTTACACTTCTATACTAAGAAGAGTTTGGCTAACAATAATCAATTTCAAATTGTTATTATTGATAAAAAATGACTTACTTCTTGAAACTTATGACGCTTTTAGCGAGCGTATAAACTTCTGATTTATATCGCGTATCGATGCCTGACTAGACATTCCTATCGAATGGAACCTCAATCTCTCGTAGCGCAGATTCAATATGACACATACGCGACTTTGGTAATGCTTATGAATGTAGCCAGATGTGACCTCCACCATATGGCGGAAATCATTCGTAGAAAGTGGATAGATCTGGATATTCGACAATTAGCAGTAATGACAAGTGAAGTTCGTCGGAGTGAAGGTCTGGGAAATTACACTGTAGACCAAGTTGAAGAATATCTCATAAACATGAATGAACGATTTCCAATCGAGGTTGCTGTGCTTGCCTCCAAGGATGATCAAATCCTAGGTTGGATGGGACTAGAACGATTGACTGATGAAATAGCAGAGATTGGAAGATGGCATCCATTCGTGAGTCTAGGACAAAAGAGAGGAGAAGTAGCCCAGCAGATCATCTCTGAAGTGAATAGATACGCTCTCAAGAACGGGATAAAAAGAATGGAAATTGGATTTGGAGAGATTTCAGAAGATAACCAAATTGCGTTCTCTAATCGCCAATCATGGTTTGAAGGAGCTGGTTGGACCCATCTTGAGGAAAATCTCTTCATGACTGTAAATCCTATGGAACTACAAATCATAGAACCAACTGAACTTCAGAAGGAATTCACTCTGACACCTCTGAAAGATTCTGATTTCGAAAAATTGTTTCAATGCTACTATCAGGCGTTCATGACTGGACAAGCTATGTGGATATATGAAATGACTGAAGAACAGAGGAAACAGGAATTTGACAAGAATTTCAATAGGTCCAGGCCAATCAATGAAGATGCATCATTCGTGTTAGAAAAGGACGGGGATGTCGTGGGATTCATTCTTGTTCTTTCAAGAACTGAAGTGGAAGAACACATTGAATCGATAGGAGTACACCCTTCCAATCGTCGAAAAGGATTGGCGAAATTCCTTTTGTTAAGAGTCATTGAAGTCTTGCAAGAGAAGGGAGCTGAGAATTTAACACTTGGTGTGGATTCTGTGAACGCACCTGCCATCGAACTGTATGAGAAGTTGGGATTTCAAACCATATCGAGAACTGTTCGATACTCATGGATAGCCAGTACATGATGATCCTGTGGGAAACACCCCAATATGAGCTAGTTCATCGTTTTTTCATCAAAATTGCTACAACCACCACAAGTGCAACCGCTGTCACTGAAGCAATCACTATTAATGATGAATCGCCCGGTAAAGGTGTAGGTGTTGGGGAAGTAGTTGGTGTCGCAGTAGTTGTTGTAGTTGTTGAAATAGGTGTAACGCTGAGAGGCAGACCATCTAAATGGTCCTTCATTAGGTCGAAAATCTCTGTGTTGTGAATTGTCACATCTTCAGCCAGATTTAGGAATGGCTCGCCAAATGCAAAGAGTGGTACATTCGAACTTGTGTGAGACCCAGTAGTCCAGCTCACTGTGATATTACTGACTCGATCAGCTCTGAGATTTCTTTTTTCGCCTTCTGATAGAAGGTCAGCAGGAAGCTCTGAGTTTAGATTGTTACTGACAATACCTAATCCTCCAGTTTCGTGATCTGCAGTTACAATTAGAATTGTATTGACATGAGCTTCAACATAATCTATTGCAACATCTATTGCTTTGTCAAAGGCAATGGTATCAAGTGCTGTCCGAGTCTTGTCCCAGGCATGTGCTGCATGATCGATCTTACTCCCCTCAACCATTAGAAAAAATCCATCTGTGTCTTGTGAAAGAATCTCTAGCGATTTATTCGTCATTTCTGCAATTGAAGGCTGTTCTGAATAATCTCGGTCATACTCGTAATCCATATGATCTTGTGAAAAGAGTCCGAAGATACGCCCTGTTGTCATTGCCGCTAGTTCTGTTCTATTGTAAACAATGGAATATCCTTTTGATTCCATTGTCGTAAGTTGTGCACCTGAAAAATAACTCATTCCGCCCCCAAGTATCACATCTACGTTGGCAACCTCGACAATCTGACGAGCAATCTCCACTTCATTGTTACGATCATCAACATGGGTCATAAAACATGCTGGTGTGGCATGTGTCAATCTACTAGTTGCTATAATCCCGGTCGACTTGTTCAGCGTTTGTGCATACTCTAGAATTGTTTCAAGTATCACGTGGGAAGAATCTATAGAAATGAACCCGTTGTTTGTCTTTAATCCAGTCGCCATTGCAGTAGCAGCAGCCGCTGAATCAGTCACAGCAGAATTCGCTGAAGAAGTGATGATTGAGGCATTCCAATCCGAATCTTGCATTATCAGTGATCCTGAATCCCCAACTTCAACTAGTCGAGCTAATTCTACATGTTGATACCCCATTCCGTCACCAATCATCAAAATGACGCTGAGTGGGTCATCAGCAGCCACTGCGAATGAGTCTAATTGAGTTGGAGTGGAATATATTGAGATTGGCATAAGAATCAAAGTGAGAATGGAAAACGCCAAGAGATGTCGGGGAATTGATGTGGTGATTGTCATGGGATGAATCAGGAAGTGTTCACTTTTTGCTCGATATAAGGATTCAGGAGCAAGCACACACTTCCCAAGTGTTCATATCTCGGAAATTCGTAATCCATTTGTTTGAGATGAAGATAATCGGAGTAGATGTCGGTGGGACATTCACTGATATCATTCTCACCTGCACGACCACTGGTGAGCAGTATGTACACAAAGTGCAGTCTACTCCGCAGAGTCAGGATCTTGCTGTTCTTCGAGGTGTGGAGGAGATCCTAGAACAACATTCCATCAAACCCGATGACATCAGACTGGTTGTGCATGGAACAACTGTAGCTACGAATGCCATGCTCGAAAGAACTGGTGCAAGAGTGGTTCTTCTTACGACCTCAGGTCTCGAGGATGTTCTTGAGATTGGCCGACAAAACAGGGATGAAATCTACTCTCTCGAAGCCACTCGCGCGAAACCTCTTGTTGAAAGAGAGGACAGAATTGGTGTGAATGAGCGGGTATCAGCTCATGGAGAAATAGTAACAAAGTTAACAAATGAGGATGTCCGTGATGTTGAAAAAGCGGTGGATATGAGGAGACCAGATTCGGTCGCAATCTCTCTTCTGTTTTCATTCAAGAATCAGATCCACGAGAAACGACTTCTTGAATCTCTCAGAGTCAGTTCCGAGTCCTATATTGTTGCTTCATCAGAAGTACTTCCTGAATTTAGAGAATTTGAGAGAACTTCAACCACGGTCCTTGAAGCATATCTGGGTCCATTAGTTGTTAACTACATGAAACGTCTAGACAACGCAATCACCAAATTATGTCCAAATGGTAGACTTACTGTAATGCAGTCTAACGGAGGAACTATGCTGGCTTCCCAAGCTCAAGGACGAACCATAGGATTGGCAATCTCAGGACTTGCAGGTGGTGCAATAGGGGGTTGGGAAATTGCTAA